>NZ_LQXQ01000012.1 GCF_003268395.1 Acinetobacter sp. CFCC 10889
ATACACCACCAAATTTTGATGTGGGCTTTAGGCGTTTTGGCTTTATTAATGATTGCTAAAGTGATTCGGCAAACGCCTGTTTATAGTGTGATTGGACTATTTTTTGTTGGTGGTGCATTTATATTTTCGATTTTGATGCTCATTGGGCAACGTTCCATTCCGATGCAAATCACAGCGCATTTCTTTGAAGCCATGGCTTATTTCTGCGCTGCTTATGGTTTAGTGCGTTATATGTTTGAAGACCGCTATCTCACCAAAGATGAACTGTTTGCAGCAGGGGCTGTTTTTACCTTGATCGCATGGGGCTTTGCGTTTTTATATAGTATTTGTCAGTTACTCGTGCCCAATAGTTTTCAAAATCCAAATCATGTAGGAGAGTACCAAACATGGTTGGATTTACTCTTCTTAAGTTTTAGTTTGCAGTCTGCTACAGGACTGTCTGATGTAATTCCACTCGCACCTGCTGCACGAATAGTGGCAATGTTACAAATGTTTGGTGGCGTGATGTACTTAGCATTGATTGTTTCGCGTTTGATTGCTTTACATTACATCGCACATAAAAATGAATAATTTCAATTGAATATTTTTTACAGTAAGTAAACTGTATCGATTTTTTGCCTGAATTATAATCAAATTTGGACTTTTCTTAAGCTGAGTCTGCTCTTTTTCACTTCTTGTGAATGCCTTTCTTGACCCATAGGGTCTGCCCATTAATTAAAAAAATGTGAGGAAGATATGCCTTCCAAAAAGTCATCTTGGTTTGATAATGTCAATCCAAATGTGTTTTTCAGTACGGTTGGAATTATCGTTATTTTTTTAGCATTCGTGATTTTGACACCGAATGCTTTTGATCTCATGACCAAACAAATGAATCAGTGGATTACCGATTCATTTAGTTGGTTCTATGTACTTGCGGTTGCAATTTTTCTTTTGGTTCTTGTGTTTATTGCATTATCAGACATGGGGAAAATAAAACTTGGCCCTGATCATAGCCAACCCGAATATAGCAGTGGCTCTTGGTTCGCCATGCTATTTACCGCAGGGATGGGGATTGGATTGATGTTTTTTGGTGTGGCTGAACCCGTCATGCATTATGTCAGTCCACCTACAGGTGATGCACAAACGGTACAAGCCGCACAGCAAGCGATGCGAATCACCTTTTTCCATTGGGGATTACATGCTTGGGCAATCTATGCCTTAGTTGGTTTAACATTGGCTTATTTTGCATTCCGCTATAATTTGCCTTTAAAAGTTCGTTCAGGTTTATATCCGATTATTGGTAAAAAAATCTATGGACCAATGGGTGATGCGGTCGATACCTTTGCAACACTTGGAACGGTTTTTGGTGTTGCAACGACATTGGGTTTTGGCGTCACACAGATTAACTCAGGTTTGAGTTATTTATTTGGTTGGGAAAACCAGATCAGCACGCAAATCATGCTGATTATTTTTGTCAGTGCTTTGGCATCTTTATCTGTGGGTTTGGGCTTAGATAAAGGAATTAAACGCTTATCTGAACTGAATTTAGTGCTTGCATTGTCTTTATTGGTCTTTGTATTTTTAGCCAGTTCAAGTATTTATATTTTACAAACCACCATTCAAAATGCTGGACAGTATATGTCCAATTTATTCTCCATGACCTTTAATCTCTATGCGTATCAACCGAATGGTTGGATTGGTGGTTGGACGATTATGTATTGGGCATGGTGGATTTCTTGGTCACCATTTGTAGGAATGTTTATTGCGCGGGTATCACGAGGACGGACTATTCGTGAGTTCATTGTGGGTGTATTGCTAATTCCAACAGGCTTTACCCTGATTTGGATGGGTTTCATGGGCAATGCCGCACTGTTCAGCATTTTAGAACAAGGACACACTAGTTTAATCACCGCAGTTCAAAATGATTCATCAGTGGCGCTGTTTGAGTTTTTAAGTCATTTACCTTTTGCTGGTATTTCAAGCTTTATTGCAACGATTTTGGTGGTGCTATTCTTTGTGACTTCTGCTGACTCCGGTGCGTTAGTGACGGATTATCTCACAGCGAAATCAGAAAACTCGCCAATTTGGCAGCGCCTCTTTTGGACGGCATTAATGGCAGTTTTGTCGATCATTCTTTTGCTTGTTGGTGGATTGGGCGCACTACAATCGGCAACCATGATGAGTGCTTTACCTTTTACATTTATTATGTTGCTTCTGTGTTGGGGATTACTCAAAGCATTGCGTTTAGATGTCACGAAAATGAATGCTTTGCAAGTTGCTCGAATTACCCCACGTGCAGTACAAAATCCTCGCAGTTGGCAACAACGTTTAGGTTTGATCATGCACTATCCGCATACACGCGATGAAGTGGATGACTATATTCAACATCAAGTACGACAGGCTTTTGAAAGTATTCAACGTGAATTTAAGCGCCGTCATTTAGAGGTGAATATCCGTGAGGTCGATGATGGTTTAGCTTTGAGTGTCGATCACCAAAGTGAACTCAACTTTGTCTATAAAGTACAAACTCATCAAACTGAAGCAGCAAGTTTTATGTTAGATGAACAACATGATGAAATTGATGAGTTTTATCAGGCTGAAGTGTTTTTACGTGAAGGCGGGCAGGGCTATGATGTAATGGATTGGACGCAAGAAGATCTATTACAAGACATCATTGATCAATATGAACGTCATTTACATTTTTTAAATGTGATTCGTAATTAAATCTAATTCCTTATACAAAAAAGGACTCTAAATTAGAGTCCTTTTTTTGATTCAATTTCTAAAGATTAGATCTTAGAAACGGAATTTAGCATTTACGCCAACAGTTTGAGTGTCGCCAACATATGCAACTGCTTGACCTTTTACAGCTTCATAGTTTGCATTTACATAGCTTGCGCCCACTGCAATAGCAGGAGTGATGAAGTAATTTACATTTGCACCTACAGCTGAGTCAGGTGTACCTTCGTAGCTTGATTCAGCATAAGACACGCCTACGCTTAATTTAGGATTTAAATACAAATCAGTTTTCAATTGGTAAGCAGTGTCATCACCATAAATGATGCCTGTTTCAAAACCAACAGCCATGTTTGTACCATCAATGTTACCTACATATTTAGTACGTGCAGTGATCGCATCTTGGTCATTACCAATTGTTTTAGCTTCAGCAGATGCTTTCGCAATACCTGTGCCCATCACATTGAAAGCATCAAATGCAGCTTGGTCAGCAACACTTGTATAACCTACAGCAACTAAGAAGTTTTGAGTTGGAAGAGCACCCACTTCTAATGCATAACGATCGCCATTATTGTCTTTACGATTTTGGTTTTTACTGTCAAGAATCGTATGGCTATAAGATGCACTTGCATAAGCAGGAACGAATTTAGTTGGAACATAAGCTTCAGCTTTAGCACCAAAGTTATGAGCGATGATGTCAACACCATTTGAACCAACTTCGCCATAGTTATATGCAAGCGAAACGTTAGAAGCTTGGTTTAAAAATGCAGCTTCAGCCAAAGGACCTTTAGAAGCATCAACATCTTTCAGGTAATACGTACCTTGAATACCACCTGTAAAATCTTTGTCATTTACAGTTGTGTCGATGTATTCAGATTGACCTTGAACTTCAAATTGATACGCTTGAGCACCGGTCATGGCTAATAATAAAGCAGTGGCTAAACCGAGTTTTTTCATAATCATTTCCAGTCTTTTGAAATGGGTTAAACAACCTGCATTGTATTGTAACAATATATTAAGTCAATGATGTATAAAGACATTATATTTTGAGTTAATACTCTAAATGTGGTAGTGGGTGAAAAATAGACAGATGATCTGTGTGAAGTCAACCTTAAAAAAACATCAATCAGAACAATGAAATAAATCGTGAAAAATCACGAAAAAATGAGAAAAATAGAAAATAATTTAATTGGTTTTGTGGATGAATTTTTATTAATTAATTGTAAAAAATGATTATTAAGTTTTATTTCAGTTGATTCTTAATATGAGGATGAATACATTTATGGTTGAATTGAATGATGATAATTGACATAAAAATGACATATCTGATTAAAAATAAATCAAACAAAAATATTTATGTGACTTAGTTTACATTTTGTTTTTATAGTGTGATTTGATTAAAATCATACTAAACTCATCGGCTTTACTTTATTGACTATTTTTTACATAATTATTATATCAAATTTATATGATAGATTTGATTACTTTCTCCATAGTTTTATTTTTTAATGCCCAATTTTCCCCAAGATTGGGTTTTTTTTGCTTAAAATTTAATAATATTAATATTTAAAAAATATGAATGATTCCGAATTTTTCATGATGTGATTGGCTAAAAGTACACTGTGATTTAAATCGCATATACGAGAGCCTTGTTTTAATCTAGATATGCACTATATTGGTGCTATGTATTATGATGTTGGCATGATTTTTGCCAAAAAAACCCCAATTTCTTATCGAAACTGGGGTTTTTCGCCAAAATCTTCGGAAAATCTAGAAATTCTGCTGAGGAATATTCCTAAATCGCCCTAATGAGGTGCATTATGCACTTAATTGTTGCACTTGTAAATATTTTCTTACATCCTTGAGAAAAAAACTTATATTGAAAGAAAATACATCCTTTATTATGCATTCCTGACTTAATTTCAGGGAAAAATCATGACGTATTTCAAGTGGGTTATATTGACCAGTGTGGCGAGTTTAGGTCTTGGTTGTGAAATGCAGATGATGAAACAACCACAACCCATCTCAGTTGCTCAACCATATGACATCAATACAAGAGCTCAAGATATTCCGCATTTATTTAATGAAGCACAGACCAAAGCAGTGATGGTGCTTTACGATGGAAAAGTGTTTCAACAGGTTGGTAATGATTTAAGTCGTGGCAATACAGCATTTATTCCTGCGTCAACCTTTAAAATATTGAATGCTTTGATTGGCTTACAGCATCAAAAAGTCACAAATACTGAAATTTTTAAATGGGATGGTCAACCACGTGCCTTTGCAAGTTGGCAAAAAGACATGACTTTGGCTGAAGCGATGCAAGCATCGGCTGTACCTGTTTATCAGGAATTGGCGAGACGGATTGGGTTAGAGCTGATGCAAAGTGAAATTAAACGAGTTGCATTTGGTAATGCTGAGATCGGTACACAAGTTGATCAATTTTGGCTGCAAGGTCCATTAGAGATCACACCGCAACAAGAAGCTGAATTTATATATCGTTTAGCAACTGAGCAATTACCTTTTGATGCAAAAGTTCAGCAACAAGTGAAAGAAATGCTGTTAATTGAGCAACGAGGAGATTTAAAACTGTATGCAAAAAGCGGTTGGGGCATGGATGTAGAACCCCAAGTGGGATGGTATACAGGTTGGGTGGACAATGGTCATGGCAAAATTACGGCATTTTCTTTAAATATGCAGATGGAAAAAGGTGATGATGCTACTGAACGTAAGCAATTGACTTTAGATGTTTTGGATAAGTTAAATATTTATAGTTTTCTGAGATAAAGGCAAAAAAAGCCCAGTCGATATAGAGGTGACTGGGCAGAAAAAGGTATTACAAGAAATTTACAGCGATATTTGAAAATATGTTCATCTATCTTGTGTTGATTAATATATTAAATTTATGTGCATCTGTAAAATAGTTTATTTGGATAAAATAAATTAATAAAAGCGATCATTGTTTAGTATGGGTTTATAATCTGAAGCTAGGTGATTTCATTATAGTGGCTATTTTTATGCTTTGGTAATTCCGCTCGTCATCATATTGATATGTTTGATTTTAATTAGAAAAGTTATTAGTAAAGTAGTGGTGAACCATTGAGAAATTTAAGATCTCGTAAGAGGTCTTGATTATTTTTGAGATATCACTATTTCGTTTTTTCAATTAAATAATTGATGAAGTTAGTACATGCGACGAGCATGAATTTAGCGTCGATATAACTTAGATTGGATTCTTCAAGCATTGCATGGCGAATTCCATCTCCATCAGAAGTGTAACCATAAAGTTGGCTTAAACTTCCTTTCAATGCGGGATGTAAACCGAATTTATCCTCAACGATTTTTAATGCTTTTCCTAAAGTCGCTTTTTCATCATTGGTCACAATTTTACAAATAGATTCAACTGCACTGATTGCTTCTTTAATTGAGTTTCGATAGTCAGGATTTTGACGATCTGACATCAATTTTAAAGCTTGGTTGAGATGTTGTTGAACACCTGAATAAGGATTTGTATTGGCTAAAGCTTCTTCAATAGATTGGATTTCTTGTTCTGAGGTGATTCGTATAATTTGATTATTTATGAGTCTGAATTTTGCAGAGTTTTTTTCAAAAATATCATTAATGCTGAATGTAAACAGATTCTTAGTTGTTCGAATGTTGGGGAAGTTTTTTACTAATATTTCTATCATTTCATAAACTTCATACCATTTACATGACATAAAATATTTTTTAATTTTTTTGATAGCTAAGTTTATGTTTTCAGGTATTTTATCAATTGGTTTATGAATCAAATTTGTATAGGTATCAATAAAAAAGTCTTTGAGTGCTGTATCGGTTGTTGAAACCTCTGAAAGTGGAAACTGTCGATATAAAGAGAAAATCAGACCATAGAGTGTGCTCCATAGTTCATTCCTATAAGATGCACTAATATCTTTTTCATTTTTTAATTGTAAAGGCTGCTTATACCCATATCTTTCTGAAAAGCGCATTATTTTCCTCAATTAACTTATTTTCACTTTTTCTATAACCTCACCCTAACCCTCTCCTAAAAGGAGAGGGAATCTCTTCATCTTTTGTAAAGATGAGGAGCTGAGCTTCATAAGAGGGAGATAATTCTTATTTCAACATCGGCTTTAAAAACTTCGCTGTATGTGAAACTTTAGATTTTGCCACTTGTTCAGGTGTACCCTCAGCAATAATCTGACCACCACCTGCGCCACCTTCAGGACCCAGATCAATCACCCAGTCAGCAGTTTTAATCACATCCAGATTATGCTCAATCACCACAATGGTATTACCCTTATTGCGCAGCTCATGAAGAATATCCAAAAGTTTCGCAATATCATGAAAATGCAGACCTGTGGTTGGTTCATCAAGCACATACAAAGTCTTGCCTGTATCACGCTTTGCCAGTTCACGAGCCAATTTCACACGTTGCGCTTCACCACCCGAAAGCGTGGTTGCAGACTGACCCAAACGGATATAACCCAAACCGACCTGATTTAACGTTTCCAGACGACGGTGAATCACAGGAATCGCATCAAAGAAATGCATCGCATCTTCAACGGTCATGCCTAAAACATCTGAAATATTTTTACCTTTATAACCGACTTCCAAAGTTTCACGGTTATAACGATCACCGTGACAAGCATCGCACGGCACATACATATCAGGTAAGAAATGCATTGCCACTTTGATCATGCCGTCACCCTCACAGGCTTCACAGCGACCACCTTTCACGTTAAACGAGAAACGACCTGCAGCATAACCACGTGCTTTGGCTTCAGGCGTCTGTGCAAATAACTCACGAATTGGTGTAAATAAACCAGTATACGTAGCAGGGTTAGAACGTGGGGTACGACCAATCGGGCTTTGGTCAATATCCACAACTTTATCGAGGAATTGCAAGCCATCAATCGAATCAAACTTTTCAGCGGTTAGAGTGGTTGCACCATTCAACTGCGTTGCGGCAAGCGGCAACAAAGTACGGTTAATCAAAGTGGATTTACCTGAACCTGAAACACCCGTCACACAGGTCATAATGCCAAGTGGAATGGTTAAATCGACATTTTGCAGGTTATGACCACATGCACCCATGAGCTTGATTTTTTCATCAGGCTTAGGCGGTTGCGTGCGCTGTTTTGGTACTTCGATTTTCAATTTGCCTGATAAATATTGACCTGTTAAAGACTCTTTATTTGCCAGAATTTCATCATAAGTCCCTTCGGCAATCACATGACCGCCATGTACGCCTGCACCAGGACCAATATCAATAATATGGTCAGCAGCACGAATCGCATCTTCATCATGCTCAACGACTAAAACCGTATTGCCGAGGTCACGTAAACGAACCAAAGTTTCTAACAGACGATCATTATCACGCTGATGCAGACCAATGGATGGTTCATCAAGGACGTACATCACGCCCATTAAACCCGCACCGATCTGTGATGCTAAACGAATACGCTGTGCTTCACCGCCTGAAAGGGTTTCCGCAGAACGCGACAGACTTAAATAGTTCAGACCGACAGACACAAGGAAGTGCAGACGCTCACGGATTTCTTTAAAAATCTTATCGGCAATTTCGCCTTTGGCACCCTCAAGATTTAAATCCTGATAATAATGTTCTGCATCGCCAATCGACATTTTGGTGATTTGGGCAATGGTTTTGTCTTTGACACGAACATGACGTGAAATTTCATTTAGACGTGAACCACCGCAGGCATCGCAGGCAGCATTGGATAAATACTGCGCCAAATCATCACGAACATAGTTGCTTTCTGTTTCACGATAGCGACGTTCCAGATGTGGCAAAATTCCTTCAAAAGGCTGTACACGACTGTGTTTACGACCACGTTCATCAATGTAGCTTAAGTCGACTTTTTCTTTGCCTGTACCGTATAGAAATTTCTTTTTGGTGTCGGCATCCAGTTCATTCCACGGTGTATCCAAAGAAAAACCGAAATGGTCAGCAACTTTCTGAATCATTGAATAATAATATGGACGTTGACGATCCCAACCACGAATTGCCCCTTGGCTAATCGAAACATCAGGACTTGGAATGAGTTTTTCAGCACTGAAATGGCTACGTGTTCCTAAACCATCACAGGTTGGACATGCACCGAATGGATTGTTGAATGAGAATAGGCGGGGTTCGAGTTCAGCAACGGCACGGTCACACTCAGGGCAGGAATGTTTTGCTGAAAAGACACGCTCAGGCTGTTCGCCATTCATCCACGATAAAATCGCAATATCACCACCTAAACGTAATGCTGTTTCAAAACTTTCCGCAATACGGTTACCAAGATCATCACGGACTTTAAAACGATCCACCACCACTTCGATGGTGTGTTTTTTCTTTTTATCCAACTCAGGCGGTGTATCAATATCAATCACTTCACCATCGACACGGGCACGAACGAAACCTTGACTCTGTAATTGGTCAAATAAATTGCTGTATTCACCTTTACGCTCACGCACAACAGGCGCAAGTAACATCAGGGCTGTGCCTTCTTCCAGACCTTTGACTGCATCGACCATTTCCGAAACCGTTTGTGCGACCATCGGTAAATCATGTTCAGGACAGTACGGTGTTCCAACACGTGCATAGAGCAGACGTAAATAATCATAAATTTCAGTAATGGTTCCCACCGTTGAACGTGGGTTATGACTTGTTGATTTTTGCTCAATCGCAATCGCAGGGCTTAAACCTTCTATTGAATCGACTTCAGGTTTTTCCATTTGTGAAAGGAATTGACGTGCATAAGCGGAAAGCGATTCGACATAACGACGCTGACCTTCGGCATATAAAGTGTCAAATGCCAGAGATGACTTTCCAGAGCCTGAAAGTCCCGTGATCACCACAAACTTGTCGCGTGGAATATCGAGAGACACATTTTTCAAATTATGGGTACGTGCGCCTCGAATACGGATATGACTTTGGCTCATAAAATATCTCGAAATTGTGCAAATGGAAGGGTATATATGATAACGATTTAATTTTGTTCAAGCTGTATTAAATCATTTTCTAGCGTCAATTTATGTCAGTAGAGTGATACTTTTCAATAGATCAAGGTAAAGGACTTTGTCTGACTTCACAAGTCAATCATTTTTGATAGAATATCGATATTTTTCACATTTTTGCCATTAAAATAAAGCATTCAAAGTATACTTTTTTGCGGATTCAGCAGGATAAAAACAAAGGACTGAGTATGATTATTGGTAAAATTTTAATTGCTGTCATTGCCTTGCTGCACATTTATTTTCTGATCTTGGAAATGTTTTTGTGGGACAAGCCAATGGGAATGAAAGCCTTTGGCAATAACTTGGAGAAGGCGAAACTGACCAAAGTGTTGGCGCAGAATCAAGGTTTATATAATGGCTTTTTAGCCGCAGGTTTGATTTGGTCCGTATGTGCGGCTGCACCATTTGCTCTGCAACTTGCCAATTTTTTCCTCGGCTGTGTATTGGTTGCAGGACTTTATGGTGCAATGACTGCAAGTAAAAAGATCTTATATATTCAGGCATTGCCCGCTTTGATTGCATTGTTGGTGGTCAATTTTGTTGCTTAATTGCTTTATTAAGTTTGGTCGCCCACACTCTCACAAGAGGAGATATAGCTCCTCTTGGCATTGTAGGTTATAGAAATTGTAGTCCTAACACGCCAGCGCAAAAGGTCGTTCAAAAATAGAATCCAATGCTTCAAATGCAAATGGACGTGCAATATCATGATGTTGTCTGGCATAGAAATTGACTTCTTTTTCAAGCAATTGTAAGAAATCATTGTATTGTTCTTCAAAGTCATGCAAATCCAATAAATCCCAACCTCTGGACAGATGACAGTTATACTTTTCAATAAATTCCAGCATCATTTTTTGAATGTGTGAATTGGTATAATAAATTAAATAAGTGGCAGCAGCGCCGCAGTGTGTGCATCCTTTTTCCAGATAAATTTCCTCACTGTTGAGCCAACAGCATTGCAAAGTGAAAAATGTACGAATCGCCTCTGTCGCTAAAGTCGGATTTTGCATAGAAACCTCACAATTGATCAAAGTGATAAATATTGATAATGATAATTATTATCATTAATTATGTTTGAATTGAAATAAATTGTCTAGTCTCAATGTTTATTTGATGTTGCTTTACATGCAGTCATATTTCCATTTACGAAAAAGAATGCGTTAAAATTTTTACTTGAATCATTTTATTTTTTGGATTGAATCCACATGCTGTCTTTATTTTTGAAATGTGTCATGGGGGCAGCAGTGGTGTTATTGATCGCTTTACTGTCTAAAAGCAAGGTGTTTTATATTGCAGGTTTAGTTCCACTATTTCCTACTTTTGCGTTAATCGCCCATGTGATCGTGGCACAAGATAAAGGTGCAGAAGCATTAAGGCAAACTGCTTTGTTTGGCATGTGGTCTTTAATTCCTTATTTTGTCTATCTTTTGGCAGTATATATGTTGGCAACGAAAATGCCGATTTGGTCGTGCTTGGGGGTTGCTACAGCATGTTGGATCATCGCAGCAGTGGTGTTGATTTTTGGTTGGAATAGTTATTTTTCATAAATCTTGCATCAATTTATGCACAGTATTATTTTGTTTGAATGGTGTATGCTTGAAGCTGTGGAAAGTGTAAAAGTAATGTATTAAACAGGAAAATAACAATGTATATCATTCAATTGCAGTATCAAAAAAGCTTAGAAGAAGTTGATGCCTATTTGCGAGATCATGTGAAATGGCTTAAACAACAATTTGAACTCGGTCATTTCATTGCTGCTGGGCGCAAAGATCCTGTGACAGGAGGGGTATTGTTTACGAAAAATATGCCACTTGCTGAACTTGAAGATATTTTAAAATCAGATCCTTTTCAGGCGGTTGCTCAATATGAAATTACCAAGTTAGATGTCGGTTTGACTCATGTGGATTTTGAAAATTTAAAAGGAATTTAAATTTTTTGAATGTGTATAAATGACCATTTCTCTTGCGTTATATTGAGCGCAAGAGAAAAGTGAAACACCGTAATTTTTAAAGCTTATTGCTCATCTAAACTAAGCCATTGTCTTTGATGATAAGCACCATCCCAAAATAAATATTCAAGTTCAGCACCTTTGGTATACGCCTTGTGCATTTTCTCAATGGTGTCAGCATCACAACGTTCTGCAATACGATCAATGGTCGCTAAAACATTTTTTACTGCTTGAGTAAATTCTTCACCTGAATAGGTATCTACCCATGCTTGATACGGGTTATTGGGTACAGAAGCACTGACAATGTCCTTACCCACTTCAGCATAAATCCAAAAGCATGGTAAAAGTGATGCCAAAACCACAGGATAACTTTCTGACCAAGCCGTTGCTGTTAAAAATGATGTGTAATGGTGGCAAGCTAAAGTTAAAGGCGTATTTTCAAAATCATCTTTGCTGATACCAAAATCTTGCATAAAACCATCATGCAAACTACGTTCAACGACAATCGCTTCTTTTGCACCTTGAGTAAACTGGATAATGTCATCGGCATCAAAGGCTTTCGCACCACAGACTGCTAAAGCACGACCATACGCCACTAAATAGTGAGCATCTTGAATGACATAGTGGCAAAAAGCGGCTTGATCTAAAGTACCAGCAGCCAGTTCTTGGTTAAAAGGAAGTGCTAAGGTTTTTTGATAAAGTGCTAGATTACGTTGCCAAACGTCTTGAGAAAATGACATAAAGTTATTCCAAACAGTTTATAAATAATGGCTTAACTATAACAACAATTAAAAAATTTACGACCTGAAAAACCGTTTAAATCATGTCACATGTTCAAAAAAATCATACGAAGAGTTTAAGTAAAATCAGTAAAAGTTGTCATAATTAGCATATCTGGCTTAAACCTTGCTTTAAGCACTCTTCATTTATCCTTAGATAAAAATATTCATAGGTCGTCTATCATGTGGAAACATTTTGGTTTCTCAATCATTTTTACGGTCGTGTGTCTTGCGATTTCTGCCTACTGGGGGTTTCACCACGGTCCAGAAGCTGGCTTAAAGACCATGTTCACGGCATTGACTATTACTGCGATTTTAGCAGTGATGGAGGTTTCACTTTCTTTTGATAATGCTGTGGTCAATGCTTCAGTTTTACGAGGCTGGGATCATTTTTGGAAAATGATCTTTTTAACAGTTGGTATTCTTATCGCAGTTTTTGGTATGCGTTTGATCTTTCCGATTGTGATTGTGGCAGCAACAGCTGACATGGGCATGATGGAAGTGGTGAATATGGCATTGAATGATCCAAAGAATTATTCAGCACGTTTGATTGCCCATCATGCTGAAATTGCGGCATTTGGTGGTTCATTCTTACTTTTGGTATTTTTAAACTTTTTCTTGGATGAAGGTAAAGATACGCATTGGTTTAAATGGCTTGAAGCACGTTTAGCCCATTTAGCCAATGTTCCTGCAATGTCAGTATTTTTAGCATTGATTGCTTTATTGATTATGGCTGCCAATGTCGAAGAAGCAAAACGTCTTGTGGTAACAATGGCGGGGATTTGGGGTATCGTGATTTATATCGGGGTACAAGTACTCAGTCATTTACTTGGGGGTGAACCTGAAGTCGATGAAAATGGTAATGCGATTGGTCATGATGCTTCTGGTGCGCCAACGGGTGCAATTAAAGCGGGTATTGGTGGTTTTATCTACCTAGAAGTATTGGATGCATCATTCAGTTTTGATGGCGTGATAGGTGCATTTGCGATTACCTCTGATGTTGTCATTATCATGCTAGGTCTTGCAATTGGTGCGATGTTTGTGCGTTCGATGACCATTTATCTTGTTGAAAAAGGTACTTTGGATGCATATATCTACCTTGAACATGGCGCACATTATGCGATTGGTGCGTTGGCATTTATTATGATTGCGAGTGGAACAGGTCTGCATGTACCTGAAGTGGTCACAGGTTTAATCGGTGTGGCATTTATTGTTTGGGCAGTGCTTGCATCTATTCAATACAACAAACGGATTGCACAGCATTAATGCTTTTTTAAGAAAAATATTCATAATGAGGACGTATTTATACGTCCTTTTTTGTACCTAGATCTCCCACAAACTCGTGGCAATATGCGATGATAGCGTGGGAATAAAGTGAAAAAAGTTTTGAAAAGTTTATTGATATGATGAATTCCATAGAGCGCCGTTCCACCTTTGCATTAAGTAGTATTTTTGCCTTACGCATGTTGGGGTTGTTCATGATCATTCCTGTCTTTGCTGTTGCAGGGCAGTCATATCAATATGCTACGCCTGCATTGCTTGGTTTAGCAGTGGGTGTTTATGGCTTGAGTCAGGCACTTTTGCAAATTCCTTTTAGCCTTTGGGCAGACCGTTTTAGTCGTAAACCGCTGATTATTTTTGGCTTGTTGTTATTTGCTTTAGGCGGTGCAGTTGCTGCTATGTCGGAAACCATTTATGGGGTGATCATCGGGCGAGCAATTGCAGGAGCAGGGGCTGTTTCTGCAGTGGTGATGGCGCTACTTGCAGATGTCACACGTGAAGAAAACCGAACCAAAGCCATGGCAGTCATGGGGATGAGCATCGGTTTATCTTTTACTGTGGCTTTTAGCTTAGGACCTTGGCTCACGACTTTGGTGGGAATTTCAGGTTTGTTCTGGGTAACGACCATCATGGGCTTATTAGCGATTGTAAGCTTATTCCTCGTGCCGAAAACCACACGTCACCATAAGAATTTTAAACAAGGTTATCTCAACCAGCTCAAGCAAGTGTTGAAAATGGGGGATCTCAATCGTCTGCATGTGTCGGTATTTTCACTACATTTATTGCTGACTGCGATGTTTGTCTATGTCCCATCACAATTGATTAATTTTGCAGGTATTCCACTATCAAAACATGGCATTGTGTATTTGCCCTTATTAGTGATCAGCCTGTTCTTTGCATTTCCAAGTATTATTTTGGCGGAAAAATATCGCAAAATGCGGGGGATTTTCCTGACTGCAATTGCAGGGATTATTGCAGGATTAGCGATTTTAATTTTTGGTTATGAGTCTAAATATATTCTCTTACTCGGCTTGGGTTTATTTTTTATTGCTTTTAATGTGATGGAAGCATTATTACCCTCGTGGTTATCGAAAGCTGCACCCATCCAATCCAAAGCAACTGCGATGGGTGTCAATGCCAGTGGACAGTTCTTAGGTGCATTTTTTGGTGGAACATTGGGGGGGCAATTATTGTTGTTAAATAACACTACAATGGGTTGGAGTGTGCTAACAGCTATTGCTATAATTTGGTTGCTGATCAGTTTTGGTTTGGCGCAACCTCGTTACTTAACATCCATCGTCTTACGTTTGCCTGAAAATCAACAAACCGATAATTGGACTTCTCAGTTATTGGCAATTCGTGGTATTGAAGAAGTTGTGGTGATGTCAGAACAGCAAGTGGCATATATAAAGGTTGATAAACAGCAAATAGATGATGCTGGGCGACAACATTTAACGCACTTGTTTGGCAAAGAGGTAGCCATTTAAACATAACTCTTATAAAGTAAAACATAGAATCGAATAGGAAGATAATCTCTGATGCGTGGTGTAAATAAAGTCATTTTAGTGGGTACTTTGGGTCGTGATCCAGAAACGAAAACTTTCCCAAATGGTGGTTCTCTCACTCAGTTTTCAATTGCAACCAGTGAATCTTGGACAGATAAGAATACAGGCGAACGAAAAGAACAAACAGAATGGCACCGTATCGTATTGCACAACCGTTTAGGTGAAATTGCACAGCAATATTTACGTAAAGGCTCAAAAGTTTATATCGAAGGTTCATTGCGTACTCGTCAATGGACAGATCAAAATGGTCAAGAGCGTTACACCACAGAAATCCGTGGTGAACAAATGCAAATGCTTGATTCAAACCGTCAGCAAGGTGAACAGGGTCAAGGCTTTGGTGGTGATAATGGCGGTTATAGCCAACCTCGTTTTAATAACAATAATAATCAGCAAGGTGGTTTTAATAACAACCAAGGCGGCTATGGTAATCAGGGCAATCAAGGCGGCTATGGTAACCAAGGCAATAGCAACCAAGGTAACTATGGCAATGCGGGCAACAATGTAAACCAAGGTTTCCAATCGCCTAAGCCAGCAGCAGCGCCTGCGACACCTGCACAAGCACCAGCAGATTTAGATGATGATCTTCCGTTCTGATTAACACTTAAAACGGTAAATCGTCATCCAAACCCTTTGTGCAAACAGAGGGTTTTTTATTGAAAAATAGAGAAATGAGAAAATAAAAAATGTCAGCACATCCAATTTTAAAAAGAGTAGAAGATGTATTTCAGCAGTTGATAGTACTGATTCATTCTCCTGAATTTTTAGCAGGAAACTATCATGATCATAAAAATATCATCATTGAAAATGAAAAAGATGCGATTGAATTTTCAACTGATCAAGATATTGATTTGAATTATGGTGAAGAATATACATATTGGATCGATTTTATTGAAGATCGAGGGGATATGTGTTCGATTTGGGCGTTGGAATCAGAGTTGGAGCACAGTGTTCAAGAAGAATATAATGTTTTATTGAAGCACTATTTAGAAGATGAATTCTCTCGAAAATTATTTGAAAGTGCAGATTTGAAAGGATTTCCAAATGAGTTGCAAGGACATCTGCATAGTTATTTATTTGTTATTTTTAATTATAAAATTTTCTTTGATGAAATTCCTCCATTTTGGCAGGAAATTCTGTTGATCTTGGAACAAGGTGGTTTTCCTACAGGGTGGAAAGGTGCATTTCCAAAAGGGGAAATGCTGATTTATAATCATAAAACTAAATAAATCTCCTTTATTTTCAAAGGAGATTTAGATTATTACTTCTTCGCCGATACCCACATGGTAATCACGGCTTTAAACACAGTATTTTGATGAATATCTTTCACTTCAACATTCACCAAATAATCACTGCCTTGATTCCACTGAAAATCTGCCTCAACAGGTGTAGCAATCGCAGTCAAATCTGTTTCTGCTTTCTTTAAATATTCCACCGTCATACCTTTGGGAATCCAGCGATGCGAAGAAGGTACAGTCGCATCCGTCATGGTTCCGCCTGCAAGTTCAGCCATATTACACATTGCAATCGCATGAACCGTTCCGATATGGTTCAGCACAGAACGCTGCTTCTTGATTTTAATTTCACAATAATTCGGTGCAAGTTGTTCAAAAACAGGGGAAATACTGCCGAAATACGGTGCTTTCAGGCAAATCAATTTTGAAAATGTCCATTTCCCTGCGGGTTTGTTTTTAAAGCGATTCCATAATTTTAATGCTTGGCTCATTGTTATTTCCAAAAGAAGTAAAACAGAATATAATTCTAATACAGAATAATATTCTGTTATTGGCTCGGCAGACACATTCTGCTGCCAAGTCGGTCAAAGCAAGGTTGTGGAATTTAAAATTGATGGAAAATATCGAATTATTACAACGGATTTATGTTGGAAAACGGGCAGAATTAAAACGCACGATTTTACATGAAGCCTTATTTTGCTTTTTAAATCATGGGATTGAAACCACCAATATTGAGATGATCCGTGAACGTGCTGAAACCAGTGTTGGGGCGATTTATCATCATTTTAAAAATAAAGAAGGCATTGTTCGGGCTTTATATTTGAGTGCTTTGCAAGATCAGGCGCAGCGCCGTGAACACGCTTTATCGCAAGTCCGCTCTTTAGAAGAAGCGATTAAAGCCATTGTGAGGAGTTATATTGATTGGGTGATGGATTATGCTGATTTTGCACGTTTTTTATATATGTCAGGGGCATTGGTGAATCGTGTTGATCAAGATTTGGAATTAAAACACGTCAATCAGCAACGTAATCAAGATTTAATGAAATGCATACAAGGCTTTGAAGATGCTGATAAAATTAACAATATTCCACAAGAATTACTATTATCTTTGGTCATCGGGGCAACGGAAAGTTATTGTCGGGCGTGGTTGTCGCATAAAGTGAAAACTTCACCACAAGATTATCAAAATGTTTTGGCAAAGACAGCGTGGAACAATATTGCGTACTTTTCAGAGTAATCTAAAGTGCCGATCATGTCCTGTATTTTTAATCTAAAAAATAGATTATAATTATAAAAAACTTCTGTTTTACCGATTTAGCGTTTTTGCGTATTCTAGCTTCACAGACAAGCAATCCCTGCAACGAATTGAAGGAATACCCAATGAGCTTAATCAATACCCACGTTAAACCATTTCATGCAACAGCATATAAAAATGGTGAATTTGTTGAAGTTTCAGAACAGGATATGATCGGTAAATGGTCAGTTGTATTTTTCTATCCTGCTGATTTTACATTTGTTTGTCCAACTGAATTGGGCGATCTTGCAGATAACTATGCAGAATTCCAAAAAATGGGTGTAGAGATTTATTCAGTATCTACAGATACACATTTCACCCACAAAGCTTGGCATGATGCATCTGACGAAATCAAAAAAATCCAATATACTATGGTGGGTGATCCAACATGGACTTTGGCGAAAAACTTTGAAGTGCTGATCGAAGCGGAAGGTTTGGCAGATCGTGGAACATTTGTGATCGACCCTGAAGGGAAGATCCAAATTGTTGAAATCAATGCGGGTGGTATTGGTCGTGATGCACAAGAACTTCTTCGTAAAGTCAAAGCTGCACAATATGTTCATGCACATCCTGGTGAAGTTTGCCCTGCAAAATGGAAAGAAGGTGATGCAACACTTGCACCTTCGATTGATCTGATTGGCAAAATCTAAGTATTTAAATATTTCAATAGATTGACTATAAAAATCAAAGTTTCGGCTTTGGATTTTTTGTATTTAAGTCAAATAACCTTGATGCTGATCTGCATAATTTCGCATACCTTGAATAAGATGTTCAATGAATTTATCCATGATCATTGCTTGTCCTTTTCGTGATGCATAGACCAATTGCACTGTACCAATATTAGAACACCATTCAGGTAATATATGGATTAAACGACCTGATTGAATATCTTTTTCCACCGTTAAATAGGGCAGATCAGCAATGCCTAAACCGTCTAAAACGGCATGATAAACACCTGAAAGATCATTGCTTTTCACTCGTGGTTGCAGATGGATCTCAATCTGTTCCGCATGTGAAATATTATGCAAATGCCAATGGGAAGCCTGTTTTTGACTGCCTAAAGCAATACTTGGAAAATCATACAATTCAGTAATATGCGTTAGTTGTCGACCTTGTAAAAGTGCAGGGCTTGCCACCAGACAATGTGTGGTTTTAATCACATCACGCACGATAATACTCGAGTCTTCATTGGCTGAAAAATTGGTTCGAATCGCCAAATCAATATCATCATTCAACACATCCACCCTGCGACTGCTGAGTTCCATTTCAATATTAACTTTGGGGTAGGTTTTTAAAAATTGTGTTAAAAGTGGCTGAATTTGATGTTGCATCATCATGGGCGGGCAACTGAATTTGATTAAACCTTGCGGTTCTATACTGCTTTGTTTCAATAAAATATTTTCAATATGATCGGCATGTTCGATGATTTTTTTTGCATTCTTCAAAAAACTCCTGCCCCAAAGCAGTCACTTTAAAATGACGAGTTGAGCGTTGAATCAGGGTGACATTAAATTTGGCTTCTAAGTCTAAAATGCGCCGACTGAGTTTGGATTTGGTAATGTCCGTTGCTTCACTGGCAGCACTAAATCCACCATACTTGACCACCAGATAGAAGTAGTAATAATCATCAAAAGAATGCATGAATTGTCCTGAATAAAGCTTTTTATGCACCATATCATAATGCACAATAATCTTTTTTATCCTATAAATAAGAAAAAGCGATCAGAAGATCGCTTTTAAAACCGATATTGTCATACTTATTTTTCTTCTGAATTGAAGAAGCTATAGCTGTTCATCAGGTTGCGATAATCAGGAATATGATTTGAGAATAATGCGCCCAAGCCCTCTACATCATTACGCCAATCACGGTGTAATTCACACGCCATACCAAACCAGGTCATCAACTGTGCGCCTGCACTCGACATACGATCCCATGCTGCATCACGAGTAAGCGGATTAAAGGTCCCCGATGCATCTGTCACCACAAAAACTTCAAAATCTTCTTCAAGTGCCGACAGTGCAGGGAAAGCAACGCAGACTTCTGTTACAACACCTGCGATAATCAATTGTTTCTTACCAGTCGCTTTGACTGCTTTAACAAAATCTTCATTATCCCATGCATTAATTTGACCAGGACGTGCGATAAATGGTGCGTCTGGAAACATTTCTTTTAGTTCAGGTACAAGCGGACCATTTGGACCATTTTCAAAACTTGTGGTTAAAATCGTTGGTAAATTAAAGTATTTTGCGGCTGCTGCAACTGCAAGGACATTGGTTTTAAATTTGTCTGGATCGATATCACGAACCAAGGACAAGAGCCCCGTTTGATGGTCAACAAGAAGTACTGCGGCATTGTCTTTGTCTAAACGAACGTATGGTTTTCCCATTTGAATTATTCCTGTGTAAGGTGACTATTATTTAAAATGATGCAGATACTGAGATGAAATATGATCAGTAGCCAGCAGGGTACGGTTTTATACTAGGGTTAAAATGTTGAAAGAAAAAGACGCATTTTTAAGACAAATTGTCTTATCTATAAGATAGTCGATTAAATTTTTGAATCTGTTCTGAAATTGTATCATTTTATTTTATTGTCCTGTTTTTGGGATAGAGATTGCTATCAAATTGCTATAATCACGGATTTAGAATCATTAAAATAGCATTCATATTCAGTCCCAACTGGGAGATAGAAATGAAAAAAGTTGTTGGCGTTTATCGCAATAAAAATATGCACTGGGTGGGCGATGGTTTTCCTGTCAAAAACCTATTCTCTTATGATCGTCTAGGTCAGGCAATCAGTCCATTTTTACTGTTGGACTATGCTGCACCATACCATTTTGCTGCAACTACAGCACAACATGGTGTAGGTTCACATCCGCATCGTGGTTTTGAAACGGTCACGATCGCCTATCAAGGTGAAGTTAGTCATAAAGATTCGGCAGGTGGTGGTGGCACCATTAAAACTGGTGATGTGCAATGGATGACAGCAGGTGCGGGGTTAGTACATGAGGAATTTCATTCACATGATTTTGCTGAAAAAGGTGGCATGTTTGAAATGGTGCAACTTTGGGTGAATTTACCTGCGGCAGATAAAATGACAGCACCGAAATATCAAGCGATTGAAGCAAAAGATATTCCTGTGGTCAAATTTGAAAATAATGCAGGTCAACTGCGTGTTATCGCAGGACAATATGCAGAACAACAAGGTGCAGCCTTGACCTTTAGTCCTGTGAATGTGTGGGATGCGACTTTAAGAGCAGGGCATGTACAAAATATTTTTGTACCTGTTGATCACAATACATTGCTTGTGGTACTTGAGGGTGAATTAATGCTCAATACAACACAACATGTGCAAGACCATTCGATTGTGATGTTTGCCAAAGATGCTGAAGCACATATTCAAATTGAAGCATTGCAGGATGCTAAATTCTTAGTATTGACAGGTAAACCGTTGAATGAACCGATTCAAGGCTATGGTCCTTTTGTGATGAATAGCAAAGATGAAATCATTCAAGCTTTTAATGATTTTAACAGTGGTAAATTTGGTGAGATTGCCATCCAAAGTTAAGGTAAAAGCGGATTTTAGAATCCGCTTTTTATGTATCTAGATATTTATATTGATGGCTAAAGCCATTTAGATAAAAAAAAGGGCTTCTATCCCACACTATAGAAGCCCTTTTACGCTGTAAGTTTTCTTTATACTTTTCACATATTTAATGTTATAATATGTGAAGTAGTTATCATTTATGCCGCTCATAATAATCAATCTTACTTCATTTGTAAATACAACGAATGGTAAAATATTTAAATTATCTTTATATTTTTAAATGAATTTTATTTTTAATTTTAAAATATTGTTATAAAAAAATAAGTTATATTTACATTGTTTATTTTTTGTACTTGAAAATTTTTATCAGTTGAATAATATTTTTTTTTGGGCAATGAAAAACCACAAAAACTGGAACTTTTTAATAGCCTATTTTTAAGGTGCTTCATTCATAATAAAAAAAATAGTTAACGCTTGGATAATAACTTTGAATATTGCAGTGATTGGTAGTGGCATGGCTGGTCTGCTACCGCAAGAATTCTGAAAGATGCAGGACATAATATTACGATTTTTGAAGCTTTGGCAGGTCGTGGAATGGACAGCCATAGTCTTGAGTTTGAAGGTGGTTTGATTGATGCGCCATTACGTGTTATGAATCCACATTTATGGCAAAATACCCTCAGCCTTGCAACCCATTTGGGCATTAAAACCTTTCCTGTGCGTACATTTATGGCATGCAGTTGGTTGTTTGAAGATAAAACAGAAACATGGCTTACCACAACCCGTTCCCGCATTGGTAATTTTCCAATCATCAATAACCGTAAAGGCATTAAGCAATATGGTTGGCGTTTAGTGAAGGGGATGTTGCAACTCAAAACTGCCATTCACCAATTTTTTAAATCTAAAAATCAAGATATTACACTGGCTGAATTTATTAATCACAATGACATTGAAGAAGTATTCTGGCATGGTGCAGTGATGCCTGTGTTGTATACCATTTGTACTTGTGATCCGAAAACTATTGGTGAATGGCCTGCCAAACCTTTGTTGGTATTTTTACGTCAGTTGACAGATGGTGATGCATTATTGCGTTTGCATGGTGGTACACCAGCTTTGGTGGATAAGTTGGTTGAAGGAATTGATATTCATAGTGGTTCGGCTGTGTCTAAAGTTGAAGAACAGGGCGATCAAGTTTTGGTGGAAAATGCACAAGGTGAACAGTTGTTTTTTGATCGTGTCATCGTAGCAACACCGACCAATAAATTGGATGAATTTCTAAATCCTGAGCAGTTTGCTGAAGATATGGCATTGTTAAAACAGTTTAAGTTTGAACAAGGTGAATTGGTGATGCATACCGATACAAGCGTTATGCCACCAAACCGTAAAGACTGGTGTGTACTCAGTTATATGATGGATCGTAAATTTACCAAGCAACAATTTACAGTGTGGTTAAATTCAGTTGAGCCAAGTTTAGTGGGTAAATCACCTGTGTTCCAAACATGGCGACCAGTGACACCAATTGATCCGAAAAAAGTCATTTCAACTGCAACTTTAACTCGTGCTGTAGTGAACTCTGAAACGGTGGCATTAAATAAAGAGTTACAACAACGTCATCGCCAAGAAAATCGTAAAGTCTTCTATTGTGGTTCTTGGTCATGTGATGGTTTACCAATTTTAGAATCAGCAGTGACATCTGCTATGCATATCGCAGAAATTTTCGGTGCACCATTGCCATTTGTAGGTTTAAAACCTAAAGTTGAGGTTGCTCCCCAACTCGGCTACTGATGTGCTATGCAATGGATTCAAGCCATACAGCAACAATTTTCACAACATAAATATGCCATCAATGCCAAAATTTTAGGTGATGATGCAGCGTATGCTTGGACGAATTTAGGATACTGGACTGCGACTACGCAGTCTTATCCACAAGCCTGTCGCCAATTGGCTGATCAATTGGCTGCTGCTGTGGCTTTAAATTCAAATGATCAACTTTTGGATTTAGGTTGTGGGCGAGGTGCGAGTGTATTGCATTGGCAAAATCATTATAAAATTCAAAGGCTCAGTGCTATAGATGTGCAAGCACCATGTATTGAATATCTACAAAATCATTTAAAATCAAATATTCAGTTATATTGTGGTTCATTTTTAAATTTAAAAAATATTTTACCTGAACAGGGTTTTGATGTGGTGCTGTGTATTGATGCGGCATACCATAGTCCTTTGAATTCATTTTTAGATTCGATTCATGGTGTTTTAAATTCAAAAGGGCGGGTTGGTTTTCATTATTTAATGTGGTCTGAAAAATGGCAAAATTTGTCTAAATTTGAACAAGAAAAATATCGCCTATTATTAAAAACTGTAGATATTCAAATCGAAAATTTACATTCGCAAGCTGACCTTCAACAAATGATGCAACAACATCAGTTTGACCATATACAAATCGATGATTTGTCTGAACCTGTTTTTTTAGGTTTTGCTCGCTATATTGCACAGCAAAAAAAATCTAGAAAATATGATCATTTTCTGGATGTTTTTAAAATAAAAATGACCGCTAAGCTTTGTAATAAGCTGTATCGGGATGGTTTAGTGCGTTATATTCAAATTACAGCGCAAAACATGCAATGAAAACAACAAGGATGTAAATAATGTCAGTCAAATATTCAGGGGGCTGTTTGTGTGGGGCAATCCGTTATCACACTGAAGTTGAACCCAAATTTAGTTTTAATTGTCATTGTCGGGATTGTCAAAAATCCAGTGGTGGTGCTTATGCGCCAATTGCATTTTTCCCGCAATCACAGCTGAGCATTCAGGGTGATGTAAAATATTACCAATCTTTGGGGGCTTCAGGGAAAAATATACAACGGGGGTTTTGTGCCAATTGTGGTTCAAATTTATTTGCTTTACCTGAGCTTGCAGCAGGAATGATTTCGATTCGTGCAGGGACTTTAGATAACCCTGAAATGTTTCACCCTAAGTTTGAAATTTTTACCCGTCATGCAAATCAATGGGATATTTTAAATCAAAATCTTCAGCACTTTGAGTATGCTGCAGAAAAGAAAAAATAAAAGGATTATTCAAAAACAACAAAGCCTCACTAAAAAGCGAGGCTAAGTATAAAATGGTGCCGGCACACGGATTCGAACTGTGGACCTACTGATTACAAGAAAAGATAAATTATTATAAAATTAATAATAAAATCAATTACTTGTATTATTTTGGGATGTGGGAACCTAATAAAATCAATGATACCGTGCATTTTTGTTCAACTCTTTGTTTTTATATGAAAAACATGTTTTTGTCTGCTCACTTTAATATTTTACTGAATGACTAAACATAAGAAAGATAAGGAGTCAATTTGGCAGATGAACCACGTTTTGGACCCTGTTTTGTTGATGATGTTTTGATGGACCACAAAACTAAATGGAAGAAAACTAAGAGTTTTCTTGTAGGACCATGACGAACCTAAGTCCAATAGAACTCCCAAAAATATCTATGATCAGTACCTGAGGTATGTAAAGAAGGTACCAAAGTAGCTTTTTTACATGCAAATCATGATAGGTGGAGCGGACTAGATATGAGGTGAGATTGGCAGAAAAAAGCGACAAAGCATAATGTGGCATAAGAGAAAGAATCGCCTAGATTCATGCGGATATCTATGGTAACAGTCATGCCAGTAGCTCAGTGGAGGAAAAAAAAGAAAAACTCCCCCTCATAGATATCAAATGCGTAAGAAAAGCTAATACCAAATCCAAAATTATCTTAATATCAAAATTTCCCCCTATAGCACACACCTCGGTTTTTTACTTCGCCAAAGCACATTGCGAGTCCGCAACATGCCTGTCGAGCAAGGGCTTCGGTGAGGTGAAAATAATGCTGCTCTGTATTTTATGCTGGCTATATACAAAGAGAAACTACCCAGAATTTCTAGGCAGTTTTGATGATGTACTATTCCTCATCATCAAAGATATCTTCGCTCAAGATAGATTGAGCTTTTGCCAGTGGAGATGCTGATCCAGAAATCAACTCGCCTGTGGTTGCATCAAAAGTACGATTCCCTAATACCAATACATTCGGTATATCTCGAAATTGCTTTTGGAAGGATGCAATAGATATGTATTGATAATCGCCGTAAACAATACCTGTAAACTCCAAGAAGCGCTTCTCAGGTTTTTTGCATTACGGTCTTTAACTGCAAAATATTTGGCAATAAAGTTGGCTGCCTTACTTGGGTCGATTTCGACCTCTTTCGTTTTGTAGTTTATTTTAAGACCAGAAATGAGTTTGCGCTTAACAATACTGAGCATAGGCACAGAGCTATTTTTACTAATACTTTCAAAGGCATCATAAAGTAAAGTACTAGCATCATTAGGCGTTAATTTAAACTTATCATGAAAATATTTCTCAGGATGATAACGATAGAAGCGTTTAGTCAGATATTTCACCACAATATTAGATGAATAACCCTTAGCAACAGTCACCACATGAGTAAATTGTTTATTCTTAATGATCTTATAAATATCAGGAAGATTGCCAATTAATGTCATCAACACTGCAATTTGATAAACTATTTCTACAGTGACAGCATGATGTTTAACCTCATATTGAGCAACAAGCTGGTCTATGTAAGAGTCATCCACTTCTTGATATTGCATAATGGATGAGCCGAAATATCGAAGGTTGGTATTCACATTGGAATCAGATTGATCCAATTCATGATCAGCCATGTCTTCAAGAGAAGAATCAGTTGCAGAACATTTAATAAACTTTGCTTTTTTGGGGATGGTCTCAACTTCTTGATCTACATCATCAACTTCATTTTCAGTAAAAGATTCGTCCGTTGGAGGATTAGATAGAATAATTTCAAATGCTGTATCTATACTCTCATGATAAGCTTGCTCGTTATTGTGCTTCTCCTCATCTAAAAACTCTTTAATATAGCTCGGTGTTTTAGTATCGTAATCAAGTCTATATTTTACGGTGCAATCAGGTAAAAGCTCATTAATTCGATCACGGAAGTAATAAAAGTTTTCATAGCAATTGGCTTTGTCTTTTCTATAGTAGTTTGCTGAAATACTGGCAGAATTACGACAAATTTCCCCCTTGAATAAAGCGAATAATTTTGCTCCAGCAAGCTCATTGAATGTTTCGTTCAATAAAGTCATCTTTTTATAGCGGCTGGTAATGGGTTGATCTTCGTTGTATATATCTAGACTAAAATCTTCAACAATTTCTGACAGTAATGTAGAGAGTTGGTTTAATTTTTGGATGAACTCTAGATTTTTTGCTTCATATAACTTTTTTAACGTAGCAATGTTGATTTGGTGGTTTTGACCAATATCTGTATGAAGTATGATAAAGCAGGGCACACTCGTTTTTCTGAGTCGCCCTAAAAATTGGACTAATTCTTCAGGGTGAGCATCTTTACCAATCACAAAAACAGAGTCAATTTCATCTTTAAGATTATTGATATTGACAGCTTCATCCATAATTGAAGTACAAAAGATGACATCAATATCTGCTGGAATACTTTGTTGTGTAAAAAGCGCTTTAACTTCGAGATTACTCTTACTTTTACTATGAATAGCTAGTGCTTTTACACCATGATATTTTTCCAAGGCAGCAGCGAGAAGCTCACATTTTTCTCGATGATTTAGACGAATAATAATTTTTTTACGTTGCCCATTTTTTTGCATTGTTTTAATGCGTTTTGCCACGAGTGAGATAAAACTATATTGGTCTCCTTGTTCAAGTAAAATCATTTCAATAGAGCGTTTGATAGAAGCGTTATGTTTTTTGAATTGGTAGATGGCATCGAAAGGTAGGTTGAGTGTCCCCCAGCAAGATTGAGTAAATGTAGCTGTAAGTGCCAATACAGATTTAAACGTACCATGTTGAATATTCATCAGAATAGAATTAATTGCTTCGTCACGATATGATCCAGCGGAGTACAATTTATGACATTCATCAACAACCAATAATGTTGAGTTCAATTGCTTTTTGTTGAGGATGCCAATGACTGCTTCAAGTTTATCAAATGTACATACAATGATATGGCGGGCTTTATTCTGCAAATCAGATTCATTGGGCGTTTTTTTGTCATAATAAAATAAATAGCCAATATCATTGGCTTGCTTTGAATACTGTTGTTCTAATTCTCTGACCTTGAGTACAGAAGGAATAATTTGAATAATAAAAAGATACTCTTTTATCCCTCCATCCATAATAAAAGTCGTTTTTCCAACCCCTGTACCTGCTTGCAATAAAATACGTTTGCCTTGAGTTTGAGGAAATGCAATATCAGAAATAAATTGATCTGCTTGTAGATCAATTTGATGAATTTTAGACATAAGTAAGCTCCTTGGGTGTACTGAATACACCCAACATATGTATGAGGGAAAAGGTTTAGGCTACTTGTTGGCTTTGACTACGAATGGCAGCTGCAATATCTTCAGATGCTTGCTTCAAGGTTTCTGCTTGAAGATGTGCATAGCGTTGAGTAGTTTGAGGTGAGGCATGACCGAGTAAGTGTTGGACAACATAAAGACTTTGTCCACTGTTCACAGCGAGACTAGCGAAGTTATGACGTAAGTCATGAATACGCATGTTATAGACACCTGCTGCATGCATGATCTTGTCAAAGGTCTTGCGAATGTCGTTATAGGGTCTATTGTTTTCAGGATTTGCAAAAACAAATTGAGATGATTTTGGTAATTGCTGAAGAATATCTAAAGCAGCCTGATTTAGGTTGATGCGACGAGCTTTACCAGATTTGTTTTCGCCAAGTAACCAAACGCCCGTACTCAGATCAACATCAGACCACTTCAGGTCCATTGCTTCACGTTTACGAACACCAGTGAGTAAGAGAAAACGGACAATTGCCACGATAATGGCATTATGGATACCGTAGTCCTGTGGCTGATCAAGAATTGCCACTAAACGCTGTGTTTCATTTGCATTTAAATAGCGTTCTTTTTGATTGTTTTCTCGGAATTTTTTAACCCGAGTGACTGGGTTAACCTCAACTAACTCATGATCAATCGCAAGGTTAAACAGAGAAGAAAGCATTGCTCTGATACGGTTTACAGAAGCAGGACTGAGATGCTTTTGGTTCAACTCATCTAGTACCTTACGAATGATCCCTACATTAATATCTTCTAACTTCAAGTGACCGAGTATTGGAATGATATGAAGGTGTAAACGAGTTTCATCATCTTTCCATGATTTTTTACGGCTTCGTGCATTCGGCATATAGACAGATAAAGCAAACTCAGCAAAGGTAATGTCTTTGGGGTTTTTTACTTCCTCAAATGGATGTAATCCTTGTGCCATACGAGTATGAAAGACATGTATTTTCTCAACGATTAGGGGTAAGTTCTGCTCAAATTCCGCATGAGGATAAGTCCCTAAGCTTTGTGAGATTTTCTTGCCCTGAAAAGTGAACCTACATAAGGTACGTACTGTATATGAGGTAACGAAAAACCGCCCACCAGTGACCTTGATCTGAGGGGAAATTTTTTGTAGATCAATTTCTTTTCCTTGTGGAAAAGCGTGGATGGAACATTCTACTTTTATGGTATTCATGGTTGCTCCTGATAAAAGTGAAGAAAAAAAGAGACAGAAAAACTCAGACTCATGGCATTACACGTACCTAAAGTCGATACATATTTCCGTTCGGTATGAAAAATAAACGTTTAAAAAATAAATATATAGATGGCTTTGAGACTGGATATCCAAGGGATTTCGGTCGCCTCAGATTTGAGGCTGGATGTTCAGGCTTGAAATGCCCTTCAAATTGCAAAATACTTTGTGTTAATTTGTAAAAAATAGCTGTTTTTACGATCAAATTGGACCGACTGACTACTAGAATCTTCGTCAGAACATCACCAAAGAGCATTAGTGCTTAAGTTTCCTCGATCAATAAAAAACAACCTCAAAGCTGATTGAGCTTTGAGGTCTATTCTAGGGTCTTGCTAGTAATCATCAGGTAATAAGATGGTCGTGAAGCTGCGATCAGCTTCAGTGATGATCCAGATTTTGTCTTGTCCGATCTGATAGCTCGATAGGATACGAGCATCCGTCACCAGTGCTTCTTCATTGGATACCCGATCTTCCTCACAAAGGTCTCCCCAGTCACCTGTTTGATGACGATGTAATAAGACCCAGAGATCAATTTGCCTTTTTGCTGCTAAGGCTAAAGCATGGGGTGTAGACATGACTTGCCCCAAAGCGAATAAGAAATGCTTTGTCATCAAAATAGCTCACATAAAAAGGAAAGAAAAACCACAGGACAGAGCTGTGTCAGGCGCTCTAGATTCTGAGGGAGTGATGTTGTGTGAGCAGCGAAGTCGGAACATAGATCAAGATGCCTTCATTATCGTTCAACAAAATATAGACCTCGTACCAGTCTTGCTTTTTATCAACAAATTCAACTTCACCCGATTGCAGTTTTTCAGCAAGGCTAAAACTCAGCCCTAGAAAAGGCATTAGTACATCACATTCATCCTCACAAACAATAAACCACCCATGTTGGGTGGCTTGATAAGGTTCAGCATACTGTTGTGATAAGGTTTGCATGTGCAGAGCAATACTCGCTCTTATCGTGTTATTCACCACTTGGGCTAATTCAGCTTTACTCTTGATGGTCTGCATGATCATCCTCCATGTCTACATTGCCCTTACTTTTTGCAGTTTTCTTACTCAAAGGTTTCTGACTATTTGTACTTTCTCCTTCAGCTAACTCAGCCTTTCCCTTCTTGATGTACTGAGACAACTGCGTTGCCCAATGTTGATAATCCGCTTTGACCTCAAGTAAACGTACTGTTTGAGGATGAGGCTGAATGACTTGCTGATCCACCAGAACCGCCCCTAAAAAACTAGCATTGTTGACAGATTTGCCCATGAATAAGCCCTTCAGTGCAACAGCATGAAACGGCTTAGCATCCTGATGAAGTTGGGTTAATGTCGCTAAGATTTGCTCAACGGCAATCAACTCAGCACTGAAGCCACCTGAAGACTCATTGGCACTCAACGCTAAGCTAAAGGTGTGATAATCATTGTGCTGCCAAAGTTGATACTGAAGTTGCCCTTGGGCACGAACAGACAACTTATTGCAAGTAAAGGTGTGAATCAGTGTATGACCGACTTTGTCATAAATACGAGGTTGCATAAGAATTTCCTTGAGATATAAAAAATCCCGATGAACTCTAGGAGCGCATCGGGACTTAAATGTGGATAATATGGATTTAGAACATAGATTCACAGGTAGAAATTTCTTTCGCTACTGCTCGAATACTTTGCGGTGTTGGGGTAAAAGTGGTGACCTTCTTATTATTCAGGAACACATCGATTTTCTTCGCTTTGGCAACCCCTTGTGAGAACTCATACCACGCATTTGCACCATTACGCCATTTTGTAGTTTCAGGAGCAGCAACATTTTTCTTGCCATCCAGAACAAACGTCAGTGGATATTTAGAGTTGGTATTCTGATAACTACTTTTTGGGGTTTCTAACCGTGCAGAATGATCATAGTCATCCCCAGCCCCTACATTACAGGTTACCCACAATGTATTGCCTTTGGTATCACGAATAGAATATTCTGCGAAACCTTGTCCCCAGCCAGATACCCAAACATTGGGAGCTGCATGAGCAAAACCACTCATTACAAGTAATGGAATACATAAAAACTTCTTCATCAAATTTATCTCACTCAAATTCATTTATTTTCTAGGGCAAGGACGGATACTTTGCACATAAGCACCATCGCCAGTATCATTAAAGAAGCCATGTTTAGACTGAATCTCTAGGCATTGACCTTTCTTGAAAGGTTGCATTTGCTTGAGTACTTTCTCTGGGAGTGCATACATATTCAGGATGACTTCACCTTTGGTTGTCTGAAAAATAATAGCTTCACCACCAAAGTCAACTTTGCTTTTCAAGGTGACTTTCTCAGTCTTTGCAATGGCGCTTGTACTGATGAGTAGACCCAATAAGCTAGAGGCAAGAAGGGGTAAGATTTTCATATGTTTATCTCTTATGTTATGAATTTTAAGTTTGATAATGCAATATACAATCAAGTTTTAGTCTGGATTGGAGTCCTTATAGAACTCCGAGTTGATGAATAAAACTCATGAATGTCTAATTAAATTAAATAATGATTTTAGTTAAAGTAAATCATTGTTTTAATATAATATTTTACATAAATACAACTTGAATTCAAATACTATTTAATATGCCTGTGGAGAATAATCTAAAGATCTTTTATATATTCATCTTTGGATATTATGGTTTATCGAGCTTTATTCATGTGATATTGCATACATTGATGCCACGGTGGGGTGTCATCCTGAAACTTAGTACACTTCCATGCAGCCTGTTCAATCGAACTGACCATACCGCCATAAGCATCTATATCTGCAATAGAGACATCACCTTGTTGTTTGGGCTTAGGCTTAGAGGCTTGTTCAAGGGCATAACGACGTTCAGCTTCAGCTTTTTGCGCCTGAAGTTCCTGCTGTCTTTGTTGTTCAGCAAGCACTTGCTGTTGCTTCAAGATCAGATATTCTTCCTTTGTGGCAAAATCAGCAAAACCAATAATTTCTCCATTTGCGTTGTATTGTAATGCTCGCCATACGGTTTGCCCCTTTTCTGTAAATGGTGCGATACCATCAGGTGAATTCAAGATACGATTCGCCATGTTCTGTTGTTGCTGTGTCTGGTAAGACACGACTAACTCATTGGCGGAATGGGCAGCTTGTTGTACATCGGGATTTCCCGACAAAGTTGCTACTGCGGTGAGTGCAGAGCTGAGTAAATTAGAAAAACCCATGAAATATCCTATATAGACATCGTCATTTTTTTTGCAAGTAATCAATCTATTATGTGTGATGTACCTTTTTTGGGTACATTTTGCATTGTATCGATAATAGGTACATGACAGCAAGTATCAATACCCAAGAAATGCAAGTTTTGACGCAATGGTTGAAACAAGAAAGGGAATCCCAACAACTCTCTATGCGTGCATTGGCTGAACGCATGGACAAACCTCACTCGTATATCCAAAAAGTAGAACAAGGTGAGCGTCGTTTAGATGTTGTGGAATATGTTTGGTACTGTCGTAGTTTGAAGATCGAACCTCAAATTGGGTTAGACCTCATTCAGCAAGTACTTATAGGAAAAGAATAAGCATCACTCTTTGATGAAAGCTAAATCAATGATTTGAATTCCTTCATTTGGATTAATCTGCAAAGCTTGGCAATACTGTAGATATTCGATCAACTCTAGGACATACACGCCTTCCTCAATTCGTTTGACATATTCGACAGGCTTACCTAAACATAGTGCCAGTTCTTGCTGAGATAACCCATATTCTTGGCGTTTTGAAATCAGCCATTGCTGTAGTACATCCATGTCTACCTCCTAGAGTAAAGCTAAGGTAATAGCATGCAGCTTAGCGACAACAGGCGTATCTTGGTCATTGCACACACGAATCGCATGAGCAATAGGTTTGCACTGAGGATGAGGAATTCGCTCAATTACATCAGAGAAAGTATCAAGTTCTGGGTAATATTTTTTCATGGTCACTCCTTTATTGGTTAAAGACCATGAAAATAATATATGTATGAATTTCAGATTATTACGTTATGCAGTTATTGCTTCTCAACATTTCCTAATTTGATTAATACTGCACATAAAAATCCAGATTTATTTTTATCCCCTAAATTTTTTAATAAACTGGCTGTACTTGTTGCTTCTTGTTTAGGACACAGATTTTCTAGAGTAGTTCGTAAATTGAGATTTTTAGGTACTGAGCCTGGTACATTTTGTGTAGAAGGCTTACGCTGAGTTGCCTCTACATTTTCAAATTCCAAGTCATAATTATCGTCAATAAAAAATTTGAGTCGACCTGACTTCTCATTTACTTTATTGCAATCATGCCAAATATTTAACTCTTTCTCTTCGGGTAATTGGGTATGTAATACTCTATATATTGTCATGATAAGCCTCTCTTGATTTAAATAAGTCAGGTGAGGTCTTTCTTATATCTTTCAAGTGTAGCGTAGTAGTAGATCAATCGATATTCGTATAGTTATTACTATTTACTACGACCTGTCTTGTCGCTAGGTCTAAGAAAGATATTTCAAATCAGCCATTTCACGGTAAACTACGACAAATTTTATGCTTTTTTAGGTTCGTATCTACATGACCCAAGTACAACTTCAACAACTACAAAAACACCTTTGGAATATCGCAAACGATCTACGTGGTAAAATGGGTGCAGATGAATTCCGTGACTACATTCTGGGTTTTATTTTCTACAAATACCTATCCGAAAAAGCGATTCGTTTTGCCAATGAATTACTGCAAGATGAAGGTCGGACAGAACAATATGCTCAACTCGATGAAAGCAATGCTGATCATGCTGAACTGATCGAAGGGATCAAAGAAAACTCAGTAGAAGAAGTGGGCTATGCCTTAGCACCTAAACAGTTATTTCACACCATTGCTGAACGTGGTCGCCAAGGTACATTTATACTTGATGAACTTTCCGAGACCTTACGAGAAATTGAGCGCAGCACTTTAGGTGCAGAATCAGAAGATGACTTTGCCAACCTATTTGAAGACCTAGACTTGAACTCCACCAAGTTAGGCAATAATGCCAATGATCGTAATGAGTTGGTCAGCAAAGTACTCACACACTTGGATAACATCGATTTTGACCTCAGTAACTCAGAGTCGGACGTTTTGGGTGATGCGTATGAATATCTGATTGGTGAGTTTGCATCAGGTGCAGGCAAGAAAGCAGGTGAGTTTTATACGCCTCAAACGGTCTCTAGCCTACTTGCTAAGATTGTGACGCAAGGCAAAGAACGTTTACGTTCAGTCTATGACCCGACTTGTGGTTCAGGTTCGTTATTGCTTCGTGTGAAGCGTGAAGTACAAGATGTTGACATGATCTACGGTCAAGAGATGAACCGTACCACCTACAACTTAGCACGTATGAACATGATCTTGCATGATGTACATTTTGCCAAGTTTGATATAAAGCAAGAAGATACGCTGACACGCCCTCAGCATCTCGAACAGCGTTTCGATGCCGTGGTTGCCAACCCTCCATTCTCTGCAAAGTGGTCAGCCGATCCAAGCTTTTTACAAGATGAGCGTTTTAGTCGTTTTGGTAAACTTGCACCGAGTTCTAAAGCGGATATGGCATTTGTTCAGCACATGCTGCATCAGTTGGATGATCACGGCACGATGGCGGTGGTTTTACCGCACGGCGTGTTATTCCGTGGTTCGAGTGAAGGTGTGATTCGTCAGCAGCTCATTGAAAAAATGAACGTGATCGATACGATTATCGGTCTACCTGCCAATATTTTCTACGGTACGTCTATTCCAACTTGTATTTTAGTCCTCAAGAAAAATCGTCAGCATACAGGCGATATTTTGTTTATTGATGCAAGTAACGACTTCGAGAAGCAAAAGAACCAAAACAAGCTTTTACCTGAGCATTTAGACACGATTATTGCTGCATATACAAAGCGTCAGGATATCGATAAATACGCCAAAGTAGCAAGCTTAGCTGAGGTTAAGGCGAATGATTACAACCTGAATATTCCTCGTTATGTGGATACCTTTGAGGCTGAGGCAGAGATAGACTTAGATGATATTGCTAAGCAACTGCAAGCCCTAGAGGTAGACAGCCAAAAGACGGATCAAGTGATTGCTGACTTCTGTAAAGCGTTAGGTATTGATAGCCCTTTTACAGGAGCTAAATAATGTCTGCGCCAAAGCTAAGGTTTAAAGAGTTTGATGGGGATTGGTCTCTAAAAAAGCTAGGTGATCTTTCATTTAAACCACAATATGGAATGAATTCTTCAGCGACGGAGTTTGATGGAGAAAATAAATATTTAAGAATTACAGACATCAATGAGGATGACCATTCTTTTAATTTTTCAAAATTAACATCTCCCGATGATGATTTAGATGATAAATATTTATTAAAAAAGGGTGACTTACTATTTGCTCGAACAGGGGCTAGTGTTGGAAAAAGTTATTTATATAACTCAAAAGATGGGAAGGTTTATTTTGCAGGATTCTTAATTAAGTTTTCACTTCAAAAAGATGTGAATCCATATTTTGTATTTAGCCAAACTTTGTCTAAAAAATTTCAAAATTGGGTGATTACTAACTCTATGCGTTCGGGACAACCTGGCATTAATGCAGAAGAATATTCATTATTACCTATTTCATTTACCTCGCTAGAAGAACAAACCAAAATCGCCTCCTTCCTTTCGCAAGTGGATGAAAAAATCCAGCAACTCAATCAAAAACACGAGCTTTTGAATCAATATAAACAAGGTATGATGCAAAAGCTGTTTAGTCAGCAGATTCTTTTTAAAGCCGATGATGGGAGTGAGTTTGGGGAGTGGGAGGAAACGACTTTGGGAAAAGTTGCTGAAATTATTGGAGGTGGAACACCATCAACAGATAATGAGGATTATTGGAATGGGAATATTGTTTGGTTGACTCCTTCAGAGATTAATAAAAAGTTTATTTCCGAAAGTAAGAGAACAATTTCTGAATTAGGTGTTCAGAAGTCATCAGCTAAAAAACTACCAATAGGTACAATCTTATTTACTTCTAGGGCAACTATTGGGGAAGTTTCAATTGCCATGCAAGAAGTAACAACAAACCAAGGTTTTCAATCTTTCCTTACTAATTCAAATACATTTAATGAGTTTTTATATTATTGGATTATTCAAAATAAGAAAAAATTTATTGAGCGGGCAAGTGGTTCAACTTTCTTGGAAATTAGTAAAAGTAAAATTCAGCCAATGAAACTACTTTTACCTTGCCTAGAAGAACAAACCAAAATTGCTAATTTCTTATCTGCCATAGACCAAAAAATTGAAGTGGTGGCACAGCAAATTGAACAAACCAAACAGTGGAAAAAAGGCTTGTTACAGCAGATGTTTGTCTAAGACCATACAAAATGATCCATCTCATTGAAGTATTTTCGGCTAATGCATAAAATTATGCTATAACTTCAATAAGATGGGTTTTCTTAAGCCCTTATCATCCAAAAAATAAAGTCAGAGAAAGAGATGTCTGTACAAAGCGAAGCTCAACTTGAACATGAACTCATACAACAATTGCAACAATTGGGTTATCAGCAAGTTGCAGTGACAGATGAAGCTCAACTACTGAGTAACCTCAAAACTCAAGTAGAACGTGCCAACGGACTCGCTACTTTCTCACAAAATGAATGGGCACAAGTCCTGAACCATCTCAAAGCAGGCAATAGCTTCAACTGTGCCAAGGTATTGCGTAATCGCTTTCCTGTGACCTTTGATGATGGTTCAACACAACATATCGATTTCCTGTTTGCTGACCCAAGCAAAAACATTTACCAAGTCACCAACCAGATCACGATTGATCATAAAGCCACGAATGGACGTACCAGTCGCTTTGATGTGACCTTACTCATCAATGGTCTGCCTTTGGTGCAAATTGAGCTAAAACGAGCAGGTGTAGAACTCCCTGAAGCCTTCAACCAAACACAACGCTACGCCAAAGATGCCTATAGTAGTGGTAGTGGACTGTTCAACTATATTCAGCTTTTTGTGATTAGTAATCGTGACCATACACACTACTACGCCACAGGTACGAGCAATTTCGAGTTTACTTTTCCTTGGGCAGACTTCGACAATCAGCACATCCACAAGATAGATGCTTTTGCTGAAGAGTTTCTCAATCTTACGCATATCACCAAAATGCTCACCGAGTACATAGTGGTCTTAGAGGTGGATAAGCGTCTGATGGTGCTACGCCCATATCAAATCTATGCGGTACAGCAAATCATCCAACGTGTACAAAATTCACAGCAAAACGGCTACATTTGGCACACGACAGGTTCAGGAAAAACCCTGACATCCTTCAAAGCAAGTCAGCTCATTATGCGTCTGCCCGAAGTCGAAAAAGTACTGTTTGTGGTGGATCGTAGCGACCTCGACACGCAAACTGTACGTGAGTTCAATGCATTCAAAGAAAATAGTGTAGATACCACGAAGAATACAGGGACATTGGTGGCTCAGTTGGGGCAAACACATGACAAGCTCATTGTGACCACCCTGCAAAAACTTAATATTGCCATTAGTTCTGACCGTTATGCCGAGCAAATTGGCTACCTCAAAGACAAAAAAGTTGTCATCATTTTTGATGAATGTCATCGTAGTCAGTTTGGTGATACGCATCGAAATATCAAACGATTCTTCAATCAGGCACAGATGTTTGGCTTTACTGGAACACCTGTTTTCGAGACTAATAGCCAAGTCAAAATCGACAAAGCAGCAGTGACGACCAATGCTTTATTTGATGAATGCTTGCATAAATATGTCATTACCGATGCTATTCGTGATGGCAATGTCTTGCCATTCCAAATTGCCTATTTAGGTAAATATACCAAGAATGGCATTGAACAGAGTGACAACTACGAAGAAGATGTTGAGGGTATAGACACCAAAGAGTTATTTGACAATCCTGCTCGCTTGGAGATGATCACTCGCTATATTGTCGATAACCACCACATCAAGACAAAAAATAGAACGTTTACCGCAATGTTCTGTGTTAGCTCAGTAGAAGTACTGACACAGTACTATGATTTATTCAAAAAAGTACAACACGAGAAACAACAACAGGCAGAGGAAAATGGTCAAATTTATAATCCGCTAACCATTGCCACGATTTTCTCCTTTGCTGCCAATGAAGCGCTACAAGTTGAAGATCAAACAGGCTTGATCGAAGAAGAATCTGCCGACATTCCCACAAAGATCAATCAGTCCAATCGAGATAAACTAGACCAATACATCGCAGAGTACAATGCCACGTTTGGGCAGAACTTTAACTCAGGTGAAGAGTTCTATCCCTACTACCGTGATATTGCGACTCGGGTACGAAAAAAAGAAATCGACATCTTGCTTGTGGTGAATATGTTCTTGACAGGCTTTGACTCGAAGCCACTCAACACCTTATATGTGGATAAAAATCTCAAATATCATGGTCTGATTCAAGCCTTTTCACGTACCAACCGTATCTTAAATGCAGATAAGCCGTTTGGGAATATTGTCTGTTTCCGCAATCTTAAACAAGCCACAGATCAAGCCCTCACGCTATTTTCCAATCGTGCAGAAGCAGAAAAGATCGTACTTATTCCTAGTTTCGAGAGTATCAAAGCAAAGTATAATGCTGCTGTCGCAGACTTACTCAGTATTGCACCTGACCCTGACCAAGTGCCGAATACGTTACACACCGAAGAACAACAGTTGGAATATGTGAAGGCTTTCCGTGAAGTCATGCGTATTAATGCACAATTGGAAAACTTTGTAGAGTATGACCAAGACGATACTTCGCTCAACAAGGCAGAATTCCAAAAATATACATCACAATATAAGTATCTTTATAACAATGTGCGTATTGTGCAACCAAAAGACAAAGTATCAGTACTGAATGATGTCAATTTCCAATTGGAACTGATTCATAGAGATACTGTGAATGTGGGCTATATCCTGAATCTGCTGCAAGCAGTAGTCAACCACAAGGATGCTGAGAAGAAACAGCAATATCGCTCACAGGTTCAAGACATCATCTCAACCAATCACCACTTGTATGACAAACAAGAATTGATCCAAAAGTTTCTTGATGAAAATATCCCACGTATGGCGAATGGGCAAAGTGTACAAGATGCTTTTGCAGCATTTTGGGATATAGAAAAAGAAAAGGCATTGGATGCGCTTTGTCAGCAAGAAGCCATCAAGCCCGAAGCGTTCAAGGCGGTTCTAGGTCAGTACGAATACACGAAACGTTTACCAAGTCGTGAAGATGTCAAGGACCTTCCAATCACACGCCCTAAGATTTCAGAACGCAAAACCCTCATGAATACACTGGTTCTCAAGACTCGTGGTTTCATCGAGAAATTCTACTCTGGTTTATAAGCTAATAAAGAGTGGTCACGCTGAGGAAAAGCTGAGTCATGGTGCAAGAAATCCAATGTACTGAGCTTATGCCTTAGACCATTCATTTTCTAGCAGAATACCCCACGACATACAAGGACTGAGCCTAGAAGTCCTGTACTAAACAGTGAATCCAAGAAATATCAAAAATTCCCCAAGCGTTCCATTTTCCACTCGCCATACGTCTCGATGGGATACTTAGATGCTTCATCTCTAACGTAGCCCGATTGGAGAAGTGGAGTGCTTGAAAATGGTTATAGGGAGGAAAATAGTTTGGATTATAGGTACTTATTTTTGATTTTAGACCACAAGACTATTGAGTGGATGGACCACAAGATGAACCAAGAAAAGAATGTATTGGAAAACTATAGATAATAAAAAACCCCATAAATCTAAGACTTATGAGGTTTAATAATGGTGCCGGCACACGGATTCGAACTGTGGACCTACTGATTACAAGTCAGTTGCTCTACCAACTGAGCTATGCCGGCAACGTGACGTGAATTTTACAGAAAAATCACGAGATTACAAGCCAAAAAATAAACAATTGAATCGAAAATTTAAATTATTTTTATGGTGATGAGAATTTATACAATTTATTTGTTCTCATCACATTAAATGTATCAATTAATATACCTCTTATAATTTTGCTAAGGTTGCTTGTGCCAAAGGATGCTTAGCTTGCGCTGCTTTTTGTAACCATTGCTGTGCTTGCAACTGATCTTGTGCGATGCCTGTGCCTGATTGGTATGCTTGAGCTACTTTAAACTGCGCTTTAGCATCACCTTGATTAGCAGCTTTTAAATACCATTGGAAAGCTTCAGTTTCATTTTTTGCACCCATCAAACCTAGTTCTGCAATGGTTGCTAAGCGATATTGTGCTTGAGCGTGATTATGTTCAGCCGCTATTTTTAACCATTGTTGTGCTAGCTTTTGGTCAGCTTGAACTTCTTCACCATTAAAATATTTCATGCCGACTTGATATTGTGCTTCAACATCACCTTTGTTTGCTGCTGCTAAGTTCCATGCTAAAGATTGGCAATCATATGATATTTCTTTTGCTGTGGCAGTTGTATTCAATATATTTGAAGGTGTTGAATCTGCAAATGCAACAGTTTGTATAAAAAGTGCTGCACATAAAACCGTTAGAGACTTTTTCATATTTTTTCTTCTTTGTGTGATAGTGTTGGCATTATTTTTATCAAAGTCGACTGATTTTGTAAACATTAAAATTTGAAAATATATAAATATTTTTTGATTATTATTTAATCTATTGTTTTTAAATGATTTTATTTTTAATGTATTGGTAAGATTATATTAATAATTACTATTTAATTAATTAGAAAAAATAAATTAATTATTATTTAAAATAATTTTAAATTTTGAATTTAGTTTATTTAAATAAATAACCCGCATTTATTTGCGGGTTATGTTGGTATTTTAACTACTTAAATAATGCTGGAAATGAAAGAGGGTTTAAAGCTTTTGAATGGTTATATCAAAATAAAAATAAGCATTTATTTACTCCTTAATACTTGATCTAGGTCTTGAGCACATTCTTCCAAGGTGAGTGCCATGTCGATTTGCATTTGTGGCTTAAGCTCATTTGCAAGCTTTCTCCATTGTTCAATTAAGCGAATAGCTTTTTGTACTTTATGTTTATTAATATCCTTTGCAAGGGTTGGGGTATACCCTCCACGTTTCGCATTTTTGATTTGTTTGGCAAGGTTAGTGCTGTTATTCATTCGAACTCCCGAATACCAGAATCTATGTGTTCCGTCTGCTTTTTTCGATTGTTGATACCGCAGCTTTGATGGTACGTCTGAATCATTGCATCTTCATGATATTTAATTCTATTTCTATATTTATACTTGGTTGTATGAGTATTCTTTTTGATGCTAAATATTTAGTTTAATCAATCAAATAGCATTTAATAGTTGATTTTTAGGGCGGGCGTGAGATTGATAGATTTGTATCTATATATTTAATGGAGATGATGTTGAGGTCGATTGTGATCGTATTTATAGCGACTTGTGTCTGGGTTGTACAAGGAAGTCACTTTACACAAAAAAAACGCCCGTGCGGGCGTTTCTTATTTCTACAACAGATTTAAAATCTTATGCAGATTTCTTCTCTTGAGCTTGTGCAGTCAACATATGACCCGTTTCTTCAAAGTTAGAGTGCCAAGAAAGCGCTTCACGAAGAATATGAGGTGTTTGACCGCCTTTCTCACATGCACGATCAAAGTAATCGTTCAATGCATCACGGTACATTGGGTGTGCACAGTTGTCGATGACCGCACGAGCACGTTCACGTGGTGCAAGACCACGTAAGTCAGCAAGACCTTGTTCAGTTACAAGGATGTCAACATCGTGTTCAGCATGGTCGATGTGAGAAGCAAATGGTACAACAGACGAAATGTCCCCACCTTTTGCGATTGATTTAGTTACGAAGATTGCAAGGTGCGCATTACGTGCGAAGTCACCTGAACCACCGATACCATTCATCATTTTTGTACCACATACGTGAGTAGAGTTTACGTTGCCGTAAATATCAAACTCAAGTGCAGTGTTGATGCCGATGATGCCTAAACGACGAACCAATTCTGGGTGGTTTGAAATTTCTTGTGGGCGTAATACAAGTTTATCTTTGTATTGTTCAAGGTTGTTAAATACTTTTTCGCCATATTTAGCAGAAAGTGTAATTGAAGAACCTGAAGCAAACTTCATTTTACCTGCATCGATCAATTCAAATGTACAGTCTTGAAGTACTTCTGAATACATGACTAAGTCTTCAAAGTTAGATTCTTTAAGACCTGTGAGTACTGCATTTGCAATCGAACCAATACCTGCTTGTAAAGGACCTAAGTCTTTTGGTAAACGACCTTCTGCAACTTCTTTTTCAAAGAAAGCGATTAAGTGGTTTGCAATGCCTTGAGTTTCATCATCTGGTGCAGTCACAGTAGATGGAGAATCATGCAATTCGCTGTTAAATACGATACCAACAATTTTAGATGGATCGATATTGATCGCAGCTGTACCAATACGCTCATCCACTTTAGTCAATGGAATAGGTTGACGTGTTGGACGATAAGTAGGGATATAAATATCGTGTAAGCCTTCGAAAGCAGGGCTTAAGTTAGTGTTGATTTCTACAATCACTTTTTCTGCGAAAATTGCAAAGCTTGCAGAGTTACCGACTGAAGTTGTTGGAATGATGCCACCATCTTCAGTGATCGCAACCGCTTCAATCACAGCAACATCAGGCTTTTTCAATTGAAGATTACGCATTTGTTCAACAGTTTCAGACAAATGCTGATCGATGAACATTACTTCGCCTTTGTTGATGGCTTTACGTAATGTGTTGTCCACTTGGAAAGGTAGGCGACGAGCAAGTACACCTGCTTCAGTCAATTTCTTATCAAGATCGTTACCCAGACTTGCGCCTGTGATTAATGTGATTTTTAACGGATTTTTTTCCGCTTGTGCTACAAGTGCTAAAGGTACAGCTTTCGCTTCACCTGCACGAGTAAAACCACTCATCCCAACAGTCATGCCATCTTGGATAAAGGTAGCAGCTTGTTCTGCGCTCATCACTTTGTTGTGGAGTGATGCTAAACGAATACGATCTAAAGACATGGTTTACGCTCAATTCTTGTTCAAAACTAGACGGATTGTACCGCCCTCAAACCAAATTGTGCATGCCTCTAATGCTAAGGTCTAATTTTTTCACTAAATGTGGGTATAAAATTTAGTGATGGGATTTAAGTTGTTATTTCACAAAGAAATAATAGTCGCTGTTTGGAAAATAAACAAAGCTAAGTGTTTATTTATTCAGCAATAGTTAAAAATGATCACTCAAAGTTTGTTTAATTTTCTGAATTGGATTATTTGCGATATTTTCTTCAGGCTCTGGCAAAGAAATTGGCAGTGAAATAATGGCTTGTAAACCACCTTCAGAACGATTGTGAATCTGTAATTCACCTTGATGAATATCGACAATACGTTTCACAATTGCCAATCCTAAACCGCTGCCTTGTACGGTTCGTGCAGCATTACCACGTACAAAAGGTTGCATTAAATCATCAATTTGATCTTCAGGAATACCTTCACCATGATCAGCAACACTGATTTTAATATGTTCATCTTCTACATAGGCAGCGAGTTCGATGGGTTCTGCACCATAACGTTTTGAGTTATTGATTAAATTACCAATCAGACGTTTTAATGATAAAGAGCGGGCAGAAATGATCGGAATTTCATGTGGGGTAAAACGAATGTCGAGAGGTTTAAATTGGATCACTAATTCTAACAATAAACTATTAATATCAGTATTTTGAAGTTCTTCATCTGAGCCATCTCGCATATAAGAAATAAACTGATTTAAAATCGCATCCATATCTTCAACATCATAAATCAGACCTTCTTTGAGAAAGTCATCATCAGGCATCATTTCTGCACTTAAACGAATACGTGTTAGTGGTGTACGCAAGTCATGAGAAATCCCTGCAAGCATGATTTGACGGTCACGTTCAGTTTGCTCAAGTGTATAGACCATGTGGTTAAATGCTTGGTTTACCTCACGAATTTCTTGCGGTCCATGATTGGTTTCAAGATAAGGTGCTTTGCCTGTTTTACTATAATGATTGGCAGCATTTTGCAAACGACGTAAAGGTCGATTCAGTTGGCGCACCAAAGTTAGAATAATTGCAGCCGCAATCAACGGTACGCCTAAAAACCAACCCAAAATTAGTTCAAGGCTATAATTGGCATAGGTTTTGAGTGGTTCACGTACCCAGTTACCATTCATTTCAGGGGTTTGTACCCAAATGCGTGGGCTTGGCTTAAATTGGAAATAAACTGTTACATCTTTCATATCCAATTCTTGTGCCAATTGATGTTCGATCTGATTGGTAAAGAAGTCTGCAATGATCTTGTCTTTGACATTGGGATATTCTTTGGGGTCTGTGACGTATTCAACACCGACCCGTTGTTTCAGCCATTCATCAATATCGAGTTGAACTTCATCATGATAGATCTGTAAGCGTGGATTATTGACCATTTCCAATTCAACGGCTAAGAAACGAGCATGTTGCTGAATTTCAGGTAAATATAAGGTTCGCCAAAAAAACCAAAACGACATAAACAAGCTAAAGAACACCACAAATAAAACCAGTATCGTGGTACGCATGGCTGCGGAACGAGGTTTTATTTTGTCGAGGAAGCGTTCCCAAGGGGTACGTTTCTTTTCTTGATAGGCAGAAAATTCAGAAAAAGCTTGTGGGTCGATTGGGTCTAATTTCACAGAGGCATTCCCATGCTGTGCAATATTTTGAATGATTTCAGTTTAATGCAAGTGGTATTTATATCAACAGCAAATATGTTCGGCTGTTCTCGTTCAAGCCATTGATGATAATGAATGGCGATATTGAAATGATTTAAAGTCAAACTCAATACGACTGCAATACCATTGGTAAGAATTAACTTTTTAAATAAAATCAAAGTACTCAGGCAAAGTAGAACTAAGGAACTGACAAGGAAGACGTGGTCAAATGCGATGCCATAATGATTATTATTTTTTAGAATTGAAAAAAGCATGAGCAAAAAAATACTGACGATATTCAAGCGAGAGAATATTGCCAGTATTTTTTGCAATAGATTCATTTTATAGAATCAAACTTGAGCTTATTCAGCGCCATCTGGAACAAACACATAACCTACGCCCCAAACAGTTTGGATGTAGCGGGCACGGGCAGGGTTTTCTTCAATCAAACGGCGTAAACGAGAGACTTGTACATCAATTGAACGCTCCATTGCACCCCATTCACGACCACGGGCAAGATTCATTAGCTTGTCACGCGTCAATGGTTCACGTGGATGCTGTACCAAAGCTTTAAGTACGGCAAACTCACCTGTAGTTAATGTAACAACTTGACCTTCACGGGTTAATGTACGGGTAGACAAATCAAGCGACCAAGGACCAAAAGATACGACTTCGACATTTTGGCTTGGTGCACCTGGTACTTCACGTACTTGACGGCGCAGTACTGCACGGATACGTGCCAATAGTTCATTTGGATTAAATGGTTTTGGTAAATAGTCATCCGCACCCGCTTCTAAGCCCGCAATACGGTCAGAATCGCTGCCACGTGCTGTGAGCATGATAATTGGGGTATCAATATTAGATTGACGTAAACGACGACAAATGCTTAAACCGTCTTCTACAGGAAGCATAAAATCTAAAACAATCAGTGAAAACAGTTCACGTTGTAATAAACGATCCATTTGAGTGGCATCGTGGGCTGTTTTGACCACAAAGCCTTTATCTTCCAAAAAACGCTGCAAAAGGGTACGTAAACGCACATCATCATCGACAACTAAAATGCGTTCGACACGGTCAGTTTCGTTTTGTACGACATCAGTATTTTCAGCAGGTACAACCAAACTCATGATGCACTCCCTTAATGTTGTAAATTATAAATATTGGTATATCTCAGTATAATGCCTAAGTTCTTGTTAAGACTATGTATCAATTTGCTCAAAATTACAATTTTAAGCCCGATTTGAAACCAAATAACAACATCTATCAATCATTATGAGCTTCATTCGTTTATACGTAAAAAAGTGCTTGATATGCAAATGAAACTTTCATGAATTTGAGTGATTTGGCTAAATTTTATAAAATGTCTACAAAACAGCAGTAAAAGTTGGATTTTTACATTTGCTTGAACATTTTTTAACAATGATCAAAAAAATACTTTTTCCAAAAAATACGTTGTAACCCTATTGACTTAATTCACGATTTCTAAAATAAAAAACACATCGGCTAGATAGACAGAGGCTTGTAATACAAGGCTTTTACATGATGAAGAACTTTACTAGACTTCAGTGATATATGGGGGCGAAATCTTATTTTTTCAAGCATGGATTTCCTCATACTGTGAGTGAAAACCCGCTAAATTTGTACTTTTATCATTTTTTTCATTGGAAAATTGCAAAACAGTTGTGGATTTTATGGTCTTGGTCTTTATAATCACTAACTTTTAGTCCTTATCCTTGTGGAATTAAATACGATGACTGACGTAGTTCAGCAGTTGGCAAGTGAGCTTGCCGTACGTCCAAACCAAGTAGAAGCTGCCATTCAACTGATTGATGAAGGTGCCAGTGTTCCATTTATCGCACGTTACCGTAAAGAAGTGACGCAAGGCTTAGACGACACGCAGTTACGCCAGCTCGACACACGCTTAACGTATTTACGTGACTTATACGAACGCCGTGAAAAAGTACTCGAATCACTCAAAGAACAAGACAAACTTTCTGATGACTTACTTGCACGTGTGAACGCTGCGGAAACAAAAAATGCATTAGAAGAAATTTATGCACCATATCGCCCAAAACGTACCAGCAAGTCGTTTAAAGCGAAAGAAGCGGGCTTAGCGCCAATCGCTGAAAAGATTCTGAGTGAAAATGTTGATCCTACAGAAGCATTAGCAGGCTTTAGCCATGAAGACTATGCGGATGTTGAAAGCCAACTTGATGCCATTCAGCACATCATCATTGATGATTGGGCGCAAAACATTGCTCTGACCACTGAATTGAAATCGACATTTGCCAAAACTGCAACATTAAAAAGTTTAGTGGCAAGTGATGAGAAAAAAGAAGTGGGTAAAAAATTCCGTGATTACTTCGATTTCTCTGAAAATTTAAATAAAGTCCCATCACATCGTTTATTGGCGATGTTACGTGGTCGTCAAGAAAATGTACTCGGTTTAAAAGTGGATGGGCAAGATGATGCACCATTGGCACGGATTGAAACTGAATACAATCTTGAAACGGTACAACCTCAGTCACGCCAAGATTTCTTAAAGCAAACTGCAAAATTATTCTGGCTTGGTAAAGTTCGTCCAAGTATTGAACATTCATTATTAACAGAAAAACGCCTTGCTGCTGAATCAGAAGCAATGAACGTATTTGCTGAAAACCTACGTCATTTATTGCTTTCAGCACCTGCGGGCGCACGTTGCACATTGGGCGTAGACCCTGGTATTCGTACTGGCGTGAAGTTGGCTGTGGTGAATGCATCGGGTGATGTACTTGCACATAGCGTGATTTACCCATTTGCACCAAAAGAAGATAAAGAAGGTTCAATCACTGAACTTGCACGTCTTTGCCGTGAATTTAATGTCGACTTAATTGCGATTGGTAATGGCACTGCAAGCCGTGAAACAGAAGCGGTGATTGCAGACATGATGACTGCAAATCCTGACTTGAAATTGACCCGTGTGACTGTGTCTGAAGCAGGCGCATCGGTGTATTCAGCATCTGAATTGGCATCAAATGAATTGCCTGAATTAGATGTGTCAATTCGTGGCGCTGTTTCAATTGCTCGCCGTTTACAAGACCCATTGGCGGAACTTGTGAAAATTGATCCAAAATCAATTGGTGTGGGTCAGTATCAACATGATGTGAATCAAACAGGTTTGGCAAAAACCCTTGAAGCAGTCGTTGAAGACTGTGTGAACTCAGTGGGTGTGGATGTAAATACTGCATCTGCTGCGATTTTGGGTTATATCGCAGGTTTAAATAAATCAATTGCACAGCAAATTGTTGACTTCCGTAAAGAACATGGTCGTTTTGACAACCGTCAAGCATTGAAAAATGTGCCGCGTTTAGGTGAACGTACATTTGAACAAGCGGCAGGTTTCTTACGCATTCAAGAAGGTTCTGAACCACTTGATGCTTCAGCGGTACATCCTGAATCGTATGGTTTAGTGAATAAAATTGTGGAAGCGAAAGCGACTACAGTAAAAGACATTATTGGTAATACTGAAATTATTCGCCAAGTGAAAGCTGAAGATTTTGCTGATGAAAAATTTGGTTTACCAACCATTCAAGATGTTTTGAGTGAACTTGAAAAACCGGGTCGTGATCCACGTCCTGAGTTCCGTACTGCAAAATTCCGTGATGACATTACAGAGGTCGGTCAGCTTGCAGAAGGTATGCAACTTGAAGGTGTGATTACCAATGTCACCAACTTTGGTGCATTCGTGGATGTTGGTGTACACCAAGATGGTTTAGTGCATATCTCTGAATTGGCAAATGAATTTGTGTCTGATCCGCATAAAGTGGTACGCCCAGGTCAAATCGTACAAGTTCGTGTATTGACTGTGGATGCTGAACGTAATCGTGTGAATTTGTCTATGCGTCCTGAAGGTTCTGAAGCACCTGCAAAAGCACCTCGTCAAAAGCGTGAGTTTAACAATGCCAATGGCGAACAACGTGGTGAGCGTAAACCGCATGCTAAACGACCTCAAGGTGATCGTCCAAATCATGCACGTCATGATCATAAAGATAAACCACGTCAAGACAAGAAACCACAAGCAGCAAAACCACAAGAGAATAAAATCGGTGGTTTAGGTGCACTGTTATTACAAGCTGGGATTAAAGGTTCAAAATAATCTTTGATCTTGTAAATAAAAAAACCGCCGAGAGGCGTTTTTTTATAGCCCGATAATTGATCTTACCAATGCTCACCCGGGAACAAGCGTGCATACGCTTTTTGCACGAGATTTAATTTTTCCTGCTTGCCCACTGAAGCACTTGAACTTGGGAATAAATTAAAGCCAATCGACATCAATTTATTATTAATATCAGGTGCAATCGAATATGTAATTGAGGCTAAACGACCAAGATTGGTTGCTACTTTTTTCGGACGTTTTACAATCGCATAAGCAACCAAATCTGCTGCTTGCTCAGGTGAAAGGGTGGGTACATATTTATAAATTTTGGTTGGTGCAATCATTGGCGTACGAACAAGTGGCATATAGACCGAAGTAATCGCAATCTTGTGGGAATGTACTTCCGCAGACAAACAACGGCTAAACGCATCCAATGCAGCTTTAGAGGCAACATAAGCAGAAAAGCGGGTTGCATTTGCCAATACACCAATCGAACTGATGTTAATGATTTGCCCATCTTTACGATGCATCATTTGCGGTAAAATATTTAACACCAAACGTACCGCACCGAAGTAATTTAATTGCATGGTACGTTCAAAGTCATGGAAACGATCCACGGATTCATGTACCGCACGGCGGATTGAACGCCCTGCATTATTGATCAAAATATCAATGTGATCGACTGAAGCAATGATCTGTTTGGATGCGGCATCAATGGCTTCCATATCATTCAAGTCACATGGGAAAATATCTGCTTTTCCGCCTTTGGCTTGAATTTCAGCTTGCACTTCTTTTAAGGTTTCTTCGGTACGTGAAACCAATAAAACATGTGCGCCTGCATCGGCAAGTCGATGTGCAACGGTTAAGCCAATACCACTCGATGCGCCTGTGATTAAAACGACTTTATCCTGTACTTTTTGTTGGAAAAGTTGTTCTAGTTTTTTGTTCATATTTATTTTCCCTGTAAATAAAATATGCCATGAGATATAAGGGATGAATCATTATGGAAATGAGCATCTACATGCGGGAAGTTTAACCTAAAATATGAAAAACACTATAAATAAATATATGAATATAAAGTAATTTTTAGAGTAAATACTCTATTTTTGTATTTTTTGTAATGGAATGATCAACATACATGGATTGGTGCTAAAAAGCAAAAAAGACCTCCGAAAAGGTCTTTTGTCTGTTTAAATATTAAACTTTTGCGAGTGCTTGTTCCAAATCTGCAAGTAAATCATCAATATGTTCGATACCAACAGATAAACGCACCATATCAATACTCACACCTGCTGCCTTTAACTCATCTTCATTGAGCTGACGATGGGTCGTGGTTGCAGGGTGGCAAGCGAGACTTTTTGCATCACCAATATTCACCAAACGTGTGAAAAGTTGTAAGGCATCAATAAAGCGTGTACCGCCTTCACGACCATCTTGCACACCAAAAGATAAGATTCCTGATGGTTTGCCTTTGACATATTTTTGTGCCAAAGCATGTTGTGGATGATCTTTTAAGCCTGCGTAATTCACCCATTTTACTTTTGGATGGGCTTTTAAATATTCAGCGACTTTTTGCGCATTTTCAGTATGACGCTCCATACGCAAATTCAAGGTTTCTAAACCTTGTAAGATTAAGAACACGCTGAGTGGACTGATTGCAGCACCTGTATTCCGCAAAGGCACAACACGTGCACGTGCGATGTACGCAGCTTCACCCAAAGCTTCTACATAATTCACACCGTGATAGCTCGGATCAGGTGTATTTAAGACTTTGAAACGTTCAGGATATTTACCCCAAGGGAATTTACCGCTATCGACAATCGCACCGCCGATTGAATTACCATGACCACCAATATATTTGGTCAATGAGTGCACCACGATGTCTGCACCATGCTCGAAAGGTTTAAGCAGAGCAGGGGTTGCAACAGTATTGTCTACGATTACAGGTACGCCATATTCGTGAGCAATTTTTGAAATCTCTTCAAGATCAATGATGTTGCCAAGTGGATTGCCGATTGATTCAACAAAGACTAATTTGGTTTTATCATCAATCAGATCACGTAAGCTTTCAGGTTGCTGATAATCGAAGAAACGCACTTCAATACCTTGTTTCGGTAAAGTATGGGCAAATAAGTTGTAAGTACCGCCATACAGTGTAGAAACAGAAACGATATTGTCACCCGCTTCAGCAATGGTCTGAATCGAATAGGTGATTGCTGACATGCCTGATGCCAAAGCCAATGCACCAATGCCACCCTCAAGCGCTGCTAAACGTTGTTCTAATACAGCAGTCGTTGGGTTCATGATACGGGTATAGATATTGCCCTGAACTTTGAGGTCAAACAGGTCTGCACCGTGTTGGGTATCATCAAAAGCATAAGAAGTGGTTTGGTAAATTGGCACAGCCACAGCTTTGGTGGTGGCTTCAGGCGAATAACCTGCATGAATGGCGAGCGTTTCATCCTTATACGTCATAGTTACGTCATCTTCGTGAGTTAAATATAAAATCAGTTTAGCATTTATGAATATGAAATAAAGCGCAAAAATGATTAATATTTATCTGAAAATTTCATATAGATGATTCTCTTTCGGTAAAGATTGCAAAGCATTCGTGCTGCTGTGCATTGATTTAAAATTAAACAGTAAAATTGTTGTAACATTCTATGCAAGATGAATGACATGCCTTATGTTTTCGGGACTTTCATCGTATAATACAGCGATTATTTTTTTGCTCATTGAGCAGGGAGTTGGCAATGGCACTGATTTTTCAGGTGAAATGCGAACTCCACCATTTGGTTTTCTATTGAGGAGTCCTACGTGGCCCAATACATTTACACGATGAACCGTGTGTCAAAAATGGTTCCGCCGAAACGCGAAATCTTAAAAGACATCTCTTTATCATTCTTTCCGGGCGCAAAAATTGGTGTGCTTGGTTTAAACGGTGCAGGTAAATCCACCTTGCTTCGTATTATGGCGGGCGTAGATAAAGATTTCTCAGGTGAAGCACGTGCACAACCGGGTATTAAAATCGGTTATTTAGAACAAGAACCACCATTAGATGAAACAAAAGACGTTCGTGGTAACGTTGAAGATGGTTTACGTGAACCACTTGATGCTTTGGCACGTCTTGACGAAGTATTTGCAGAATATGCAGCAGAAGATGCTGACTTTGATGCACTTGCAAAAGAACAAGAGAAGTTGGAAGCGATTATCCATGCATGGGATGCACACAATATTGCAAACCAAATGGATCAAGCGGCTGCGGCATTGAACTTACCTGCTTGGGATGCAGATGTATCTAAGCTATCTGGTGGTGAGCGTCGTCGTGTCGCATTGTGCCGTTTATTGCTTTCTAAGCCTGACATGTTGCTTCTTGACGAACCAACGAACCATTTGGATGCATCATCTGTATCTTGGTTAGAGCGCTTCTTGAAAGACTTCCCTGGTACTATCGTTGCGATTACGCATGACCGTTATTTCTTAGATAACGTGGCAGAGTGGATTCTTGAGCTTGACCGTGGCATGGGTATCCCATACCAAGGCAACTATTCTTCTTGGTTAGAGCAGAAAAATGCCCGCTTAGAACAAGAGAACAAGCAAGAAGAATCTTTTGCCAAAGCATTGAAAAAAGAACTTGAATGGGTTCGTTCAAATGCCAAAGGTCAGCAAAAGAAAAACAAAGCGCGTATGGAACGTTTTGAAGAGCTTAACTCGCGTGAATTCCAACAGCGTAACGAAACATCTGAAATCTACATTCCACCTGGCCCACGTCTAGGGAACAAGGTTGTAGAAGTGGAAGGCATCAGTAAATCGTTTGGTGATCGTACGCTTTATAAAGATTTATCGTTTGTTGTACCACCTGCTGCGATTGTCGGTATTGTCGGTGAGAACGGTGCAGGTAAAACGACACTATTCCGTATGATGACGGGCGAACAACAACCTGATACAGGTACTGTAGTGCTTGGTGAGTCGGTTAAAGTGGCTTATGTCGGTCAGATTCGTGACACTTTAGATAACAATAAAACGGTTTGGGAAGAAGTTTCTGGCGGTTTGGATATCTTAAAGATTGGCGAATACGAAATTGCATCACGTGCCTATATCGGTCGCTTTAACTTTAAAGGTCAAGATCAGCAAAAGCGTGTAGGTCAATTGTCAGGGGGTGAGCGTAACCGTTTACAACTTGCGAAAATCCTGCAAATGGGCGCGAACGTAATCTTACTCGATGAGCCATCGAACGATTTGGATATCGAAACTTTACGTGCGCTTGAGGATGCAATTCTTGTATTCCCGGGTACTGTGATGGTGATCTCGCATGACCGTTGGTTCCTCGACCGTATTGCAACGCACATCTTGTCATTTGAAGGTGAAACACCTGAATTCTTCACGGGGAACTATGCTGAATTTGAAGCATACCGTCAAAAACGTGATGGTGATGACTTGGTTGCGAAGCGTCAAAAATACCGCAAAATTGGTGGCTAATTCCCCATTCTGAATCTAAAAAAACAGCTTTCGAGCTGGTTTTTTATGGCTTGTAATAAAGAAATTTTTGACGAATTAGATTTTTATATTCAAACATGGTGAGCGACTCATTGCACAAGTTAAAATAAAAGTGCCTGTGATTGATTATGTGTGATCATTTTTAGATGTTTGAACAATTATTAAAATAGATTAATTCAAAATATGATTTTATCAAGAAGGCATATGCATCTTAGATAAAACAATTTGAGCTTCGCTATGTCCTTGGTTTGCAGCTAAATTAAGCCACATTTCTGCTTTTGCAATACTGGGATCTAAGCCCAATTGACCATTAAGATATAACATGCCTAGTTTGAACTGGGCAGTGCTATAGCCTTGTAATGCGGCATTTAGAAAATACCAAATAGCATTGCGTTGATGGCTGTCTTCTATTTCTAGTGTTTCTCGATAAGGCAGTGATGAAAAGCTCTTTAAGGATAAATGTTCAAAATGTTGAGCACGCTGATAGCTCAGCAGGGCTTCGGAAAAAAGATAACGATGCAGCACAAGACGTGTTGAGAAATAAGAGATAATAGATTTTTTTATATGATGATGAAATTGATTAAAATCCATTTTATTGTGCTCGCAAGACAATAAGTTATTAAATAAGAAAAGTAAAAACCCACCATTTTTACTTTTCCTGAAATTTTTAATAAATTTATAAAAACTTATTAAAAGAGATATTTATCTATTCTAGAAATCTAAACTTAAACTTTTCTTGTATATTGACTAAAATGAGAAAAATTTGTTTTAGATGTCTTTGGTTATGAAAATGCCAATTGATTATATGCTTTTTTCAGTTCTTCCTTTGCAAAGGGATGTCCTTGATGAGCTGCTTGTTCTAGCCATTTTTCCGCATGAATATAACTACGGTCTAAACCTAGTTGCCCATTCAGATAATTTAAGCCCATTTGGTACTGTGCTTCTTGATCACCACGCAAAGCAGCACGCAGATAACCCCACATGATGTTACGAGTATCATGACTTTCTATTGAACAGAAAGATGATGATAGATCGTTGAATAAAACTTCATCATTCATGTTGGGTTTAGCAACTGAATAAGATGGATTGCTTCCTAAAAAGCGTTTTAAAATATGTACTAACATATAAACCTCCTTGCTAATCCATTAACAAAGTTTTGTTGTGACTACTTTATAGCTTTAAGTAGATATTAATAATGTAGCGTTTTTTAAGGTTTTTCAAATAATAAATTGTAATTTGTCAATATACAAATGTATGAGTTTGTATATAAAAGAACAAATACTCTGTAAATTAGTTGAAAAGTAAATTATTTTGTAAGGGTATGTTGAAATAAAGGTTTCGATATTGAATAAATATAAAAGCGCTTACTGAGCTTTTTATACAGAAAATCCTTTTGGTTTATATATCTCTTTGTTTTACATTTATTTATATCTTAAATTTATCATATAGTAAAATTTGGGAAAATCAATAGTTATGTACTTAGAGATTGTATTATAAAAAATGTGAATAAAAACATGAATTAAAGCGTTTAAATTTTAAACGATTAAATTACTGCATTTTTAAAACTGACAGATTACAATCAAAAAAAGCTTTGAAATGAGAAATCAATATGAGTGAGCATCATGGGCATGATCATAGTCATGCGGTTGTGACAGAGAAAAATGCGAAAAAACTCACATTTGCGCTCATTTTAACAACCACATTTTTAGTGATTGAAGTAATAGCTGGTTTTATGACGCAAAGTTTGGCGTTGTTATCCGATGCAGCACACATGTTTACAGATGCTGCTGCGCTCGCTATTGCTTTGGTTGCGATTCGAGTAGGGAAATTACCTGCTGATAATAAGCGCACTTTTGGTTATCAGCGTTTTGAAATTTTAGCAGCGTTATTTAATGCTTCTATGTTGTTTATGGTGGCAGTTTACATTCTCTATGAGGCATTTCAACGTTTTAGCCAACCACCTGAAATTCAAAGTTTGGGAATGTTGATTGTTGCTGTGATTGGCTTAGTCATTAACCTTATTTCAATGAAAATTTTGATGTCGAGTGCTAAAGATAGTCTCAATGTTAAAGGCGCTTATCTTGAGGTGTTGAGTGATGCACTGGGTTCAGTCGGGGTGATTATTGGTGCGGCTCTCATCTATTTTACAGGTTGGGTTTGGGTTGATACGATCATTGCAGTATTGATTGGATTTTGGGTATTGCCACGTGCTTGGACTTTGTTGAAGCAAAGTATCAATATTTTATTAGAAGGTGTGCCTGAAGAAATTGATATTGAAAAATTACGTCAAGACTTACGATCTCTTGATGGTGTTGAGAGTATTCATCAACTTAAAGTGTGGGCAATCACCTCTAAAAATGTACATTTAACAGTACATTTATTTGCGCCAACAGTTGATCGTAATGTTTTGTATCAACACGCTTTAGAAATGTTAAGTCATGAATATGGTATTACTGAAATGACATTACAAATCGAAGATGATGAATGTATGGCACATAACCATATACATCCAGAACAGGATACACACTCACATTCGCATTAGATGAATATGAGTGTTGATTTATTTGTTGCTTTTAACAATTATTGAATATGCCACTCATGGTTGCACTCACGGCATTTCCAGCTTTTATTGGCATTCATAAAGGATTGCATTGAAATTTTAAAATCAGGAAGATCACGCCAAAATAGTACACCTGCTACTGCACAGATAAGGAAAACAACAACAGTTGCAATCTGCAAAGTTTGTCCTGCACCATCACCAAAAATCCACATCGCCACACTGATAATGACTAAAAGTAATAAAACAAAGATAGCAGGAATGAGAATAGCCAAGCTTTTTGGAATTACAGGACGAACAGCTGCGGTATTCCCATTGGCAACAGGAAGAATTTTAGAGCTTTGGCATTTTGGGCAACGGTATTGCATTACGACTCCACATGGTGTTTTCTGATTTGATTTTAGCGGATTGTGAGTAAAATAAAAAATTTTTGGCAATAAAAAAGCACTGAATGTGTCAGTGGCTTTCTTGAATTTGGCGTTCCTACGGGGATTCGAACCCCGGTTACCGCCGTGAAAGGGCGATGTCCTAGGCCTCTAGACGATAGGAACTTGTGAGGCAACAGGATTAAGTTTTTCAACCATCTCGCTGTATGGGCGCTATATTAGGGATATAACGTCCTTGCGTCAACTAAAAAATTCATTAAGCTTCATCAACTGCATCATTTTTCGGCAATTTTAAGCTTTCATTGAGTTTTTCCCATGCTTTTGCTTCTTTTTTGCTCGGACCACCAACAATTTCAAGGGCATGACGTAAACGAGCAAAGGTTAAATCAGGACCAATGGTGACCATGGATTGCATTACAGGGGTTGAAGAGGTTGAACCTGCGATTGCAATAAAGAATGTTGGCATAAAATCACGGAGTTTGATTTCCATTTGATTTGCCAAATCCATTAAAGTCTGACTCACAGTGTCATTGTTCCATGTAAACATGCTTTCTAAACGCCAAATCGCAAATTGCAAGCTTTGACGCACTTGTTCTTCAGTCAATTTTTTGCTTTCAAATTGTTCTTTGCTGATGCTTGGGAATTGGTTGAAATAGAAACCTGCCCAATTCACTGCTTCAGAAAGTAGATTAATACGAGGTTGGATCGCCGCCGCAATATCTTCTAAAGTTTGACGGTCAGACTTCCAAGCCAATAATGTATCAAGCAGTTCTGCTGGGCTTAAACCTTTGATCCATTGACCATTTAACCAGTTAAGCTTTTCTACATCAAAGATAGGACCACCTAGTGATACACGTTTGATGTCAAAATTTTCAATCATTTCTGCAAGTGTGAATTTTTCACGTTCATCAGGCATTGACCAACCCATACGACCTAAATAGTTGAGTAGGGCTTCAGGCAACACACCGATATTTTTGTAGTAGTTGATCGATGTTGGGTTTTTACGTTTTGATAATTTTGATTTATCTGGATTGCGCAACAATGGCATGTGGCACAGGGTCGGCATGTCCCAACCAAAATATTGATACAACAGCTGATGTTTTGGTGCAGATGGAATCCATTCTTCACCACGAATGACATGGGTGATTTCCATCAAGTGGTCATCAACGACATTGGCGAGGTGGTATGTTGGCAAGCCATCTGTTTTTAGCAAAATTTGCATGTCAACTTGTGCCCATGGAATTTCAACTTCACCACGTAACATATCATTAAATTTACAGATACCTTCGGTTGGTACTTTCATACGGATCACATGGGCTTCGCCTGCTGCTAAACGGCGCTGTACTTCTTCTTCTGAAAGCAATAAACCACGACCATCGTATTTTGGTGTTTCACCACGTGCTTGTTGCTCTGCACGCATTTGATCTAATTCTTCAGCGCTCGCAAAACAATAGAACGCATGACCCTTTTCAACTAAATCAAGCGCATATTGTTTATAAATGCCCATACGTTCAGATTGGCGATAAGGTGCATGTGGACCACCAATATCTGGGCCTTCCGACCAATTTAAGCCTAACCAACGTAATGAATCTAAAATCATTTGTTCAGATTCAGGAGTGGAACGCAATTGGTCAGTATCTTCAATACGCAGAATGAATTCACCACCGTTTTGCTTGGCAAAACACAGGTTAAATAATGCAATATAAGCTGTGCCTACATGAGGAAAGCCAGTTGGAGATGGGGCAATACGAGTACGAATGGTCATAATCAACTATTATTCAGAATGTAAATTGGAACCATTATAACGAAAAAGCCCCATCGCTTAAGGGTTAATTCACCAATAAAGGATGGGGCATGTGCATTCTAAGAGGGGATTAGAATGTAGCACCGTATAAATGCTTTAAAATTAAGAACTATGTGGTTGGAAAATGGCTTGGACAAAACGAGAAAAACGTTGGTGTTGTTCTGCTAAAAAATTTTGTGCAGCTGGTGTTTTTAAAGAGGTAAGGACTTTAATATCGTCTTGATTTGAAAGTAATTTTCTATCTCGTTTTTGTTGGCTTAATGCTTTTTCAATTGGAGATTGCTTGTCGGTAATCACTTGAGATGGCGTAGCTGCACTTTGATTTTTAGGAATAGCTGCTGCTTGCGTCACTTGCATGCCAAGACCAAGTGTCATACTGACGATGAATAATTTAATAGTACGTGATTTCATTGTAATTCCCCCCACAAGGATATTCTTTTTAGTCTAAGAAACATGTCTTATGACTGCATTTTAACCATAAATAGTCACAATATGTACAAAATGGTCACATATTTTTACAAAAACGACTTTTTTTGACAGTCTATGCCAATAATTACAGTCCAATTGTAAGAGCAACGTATTATTAGCAAAGAAATGTGTATTTATTGTGAAGAAGTATACATTTTTTACTCATTTGTGGAAATGTGTATTTTGCGATAAATATGTGCATTAAAGTGATATCTAAAAACAAGATATAAAATGGAATAAACAATATAACTGATTGATTGTAAAATTAAAAAATAGTCAATAAGGTATTTTAAATACAAAATTTTAAATGTGAATCGCAATGAAAAAAATTATATTGGCAAGCCTTTTGGGTTTAGTGGGATTGAATAGTGTAGCGTATGCAGCAAAAGAGTTTTTAAATGTTTCCTATGATCCTACACGTGAGTTTTATCAAGAATACAATAAAAGCTTTGGGCAGTATTGGAAGTCTAAAACAGGGCAAGATATTGATTTTAAACAGTCTCATGGTGGGTCAGGTAAGCAAGCACGTTCAGTGATTGATGGTTTGCAAGCGGATGTGGTGACATTGGCATTGGCAAATGATATTGATGAAATCGTCAAAGCGGGTCTGATTGAAAAAGATTGGCAAAAAGAGTTTCCAAATAACTCTGCACCTTATACCTCGACAGTGGTGTTTTTGGTGCGTAAAGGCAATCCTAAGAATATTAAAGATTGGAATGATTTAATCAAACCTGGTGTTGAAATTGTGACACCAAATCCAAAAACAGGCGGTGCACCACGTTGGATTTATTTGTCTGCATGGGGCTATGCACTAAAACAACCAGGTGGCAATGATACCAAAGCACGTGAGTTAGTGAAAAAGTTGTATAAGAATGTGAAAGTATTGGATTCGGGGGCACGTGGTTCACTGACAACATTTGCTGAGCGTGGTATTGGAGATGTGCTGTTATCTTGGGAAAATGAGGCGATTTTGGCAACATCAGGTCCAGATAAAGACAAATATCAAATTGTTTATCCGTCTATTTCAATTTTGGCTGAGCCATCAGTGGCAATCGTAGATAAGAATGTTGATAAAGATGGTAATCGTAATTTAGCCAAAGGTTATTTAAATTATTTGTATTCTCCGCAAGGGCAGGAATTAGCAGCCAAATATCATTTCCGTCCTCGTGATGCTAAAGCCGCTGCAAAATATGGTGCTAAATTTCCAAAAATTAAATTATTTACCATTAATGATGTTTTTGGTGGTTGGGCAAAAGCACAGCAAACTCATTTTGTAAATGGTGCAATTTATGATCAAATTTCTTCGGAAAAATAAAAAATCGTAATTTACAGGTGATCAATAAAAAAGAGAATTTTATATTCTCTTTTTTGTATAAGTAATGCTGAAAAATCTATAAAATATAAATAAGTAAATTGTTTTTATTTTTTTGTAAATAGAAACAATCAATTAACATACATTTATTTTAAGAAACTGAAATCACATGAAAAATTATTAAATTGCGGTTTATCAACTTATTTCATATATTTAGCACAATTCAAGATTTTAGTGCTGAAATGTCATGAAAGCTCAATTTAAAACATGGCTACACGTTGCATTGCTTGCAGCAGGTGTGGCAGTCACTTCAAATACAGTGCAAGCCGCTGATCGTCAATTTTTAAATGTATCTTATGATGCAACACGTGAGTTTTATGATGAGTTTAATCAATCATTTGGCACGTATTGGAAAAGTCGTACAGGTCATACAGTAAACTTTAAACAGTCACATGGTGGTTCGGGCAAACAAGCACGTTCTGTTGTTGATGGTTTAAAAGGTGATGTGGTGACATTGGCTTTGGCAAATGACATTGAAGAAATCGTAAAATCTGGTCAGATTGATAAAGGTTGGCAGAAAGAATTTCCGCATAACTCTGCACCTTATACCTCAACCATCGTATTTATGGTGCGTAAAGGTAATCCAAAACAAATTAAAGATTGGACAGACTTGACCAAACCGGGCGTACAAATCATTACCCCAAATCCAAAAACAGGTGGTTTACCACGTTGGATCTATTTATCTGCGTGGGGTTATGCACTAAAACAACCGGGTGGTAATGATGCTAAGGCACGTGATTTTGTGTCGAAAATGTATCACAATGTCAAAGTGATGGATCCTGCGGCACGTGCTTCAATGACAACTTTTGCTGAGCGTGGCATTGGTGATGTATTACTGACATGGGAAAATGAAGCCATGATCAGTAAAAAAACTTTGGGTAATAAGTTTGATATTGTCTATCCATCGATGTCAATTTTGACTGAGCCATCGGTTGCAATCGTAGATAAAACGGTGAACAAGAATGGTAATAAATGGTTAGCGACTGGCTATATTAACTATTTATATTCGCCATTAGGACAAGATATGGCAGCACGTCATTTTTATCGTCCACGTAATGAGAAAATTTTAGCGAAATATGCAAAACAGTTCCCAGCTTTAAAAACGTTTACCATTGATGAAGTGTTTGGTGGTTGGTCTAAGGCGCAACAAACCCACTTTGTAAATGGTGGTGTATTTGATCAGATTTATAACGATAAGCGTTAAACAGTATTGATCTAAATGGAAACCTCCTATGTCTAGGAGGTTTTTTATGTAGATTGGATTTATTTAAAAATAGTACATTGGGAGAAGTAATGAGCGTGAAAATAAGGGCTGCAACTGTTGATGATGTTGATTTGATTTTTGATATTCGTACTTCTGTAAAAGAAAATCATTTATCAAAACAAGAATTAACTGAGCTGGGAATTACGCATGAAGCTATTTTAGCGCTCATTGAAAATACTTCCTCTGTATGGATGGCAGAATTTGAACAGCAGTGTTGTGGATTTGCAATTGCGGATCAAGAGGAAGGTAGTGTGTTTGCAATGTTTGTTTATCCAGAGGTTGAAGGAAATGGAGTTGGAAAAGCATTACTGGAGAAAGTTGAACATATTTTATTTGAAGATTTTTCAGAAATTTGGCTTGAAACAGATCGTCATAGTCGTGCTTTCAGTTTTTACGTACATCAAGGTTGGCATATGCAAGCAGATTTAGTACAGAATGATGTAAAAATGGTGAAAAGAAGAGCAAGAGAATAGTCTGTTGAATTGTATTGAAAGTGCTTTATTTTTCAAAAAATAAGCATGTATTTTCTTTTAAAACGGTTTTCCCCATAGAAAGTAATATTTTCCTACAAAAAGACGTTTGGAGCTTTACAAAAACAAGGTAATAATGTGCAGTTACATTTTCTGACTGAATTGAATCTAAACTTATGTCCCATATTTCTGTATTGCTACATGAAACTGTTGATGCGCTCCTTGCTGACCGAGATACAGGAATTTATATTGATGGGACTTTTGGACGTGGTGGTCATACCCGATTATTACTGTCTAAATTAGATGAAAATTCACAAGTTTTTGCTTTTGATAAAGACCCACAAGCTTTGGAAGTAGCGTATCAGTTGGAACAGGAAGATCCACGTTTTAAAATCATTCATGCCAGCTTTGCAGATTTACAACAAGAACTCAATCAACGTGGTATTTATCAAGTCGATGGGGTTATGGCAGATTTAGGTGTGTCTTCACCACAGTTGGATCAGGCAGAACGTGGTTTTAGCTTTATGAAAGATGGACCTTTGGATATGCGAATGGACAATTCGCAAGGTCAAACTGCGGCTGAATGGTTGGTTGATGTGGATGAAGAACATTTAGCCAATGTCATTTTTCAGTATGGAGAAGAGCGTTATAGTCGCCGTATTGCTAAAGCGATTAAACAGGCTGGCTATATTGAAACGACTGCACAATTGGCTGAAATTGTTAAAGTTGCTCATCCGAAATGGGAAAAAAATAAACATGCTGCAACGCGTACGTTTCAGGCGATTCGTATTGAAATCAATAAAGAGTTAGATGATGTACATACTTTCTTGCCACAGGCGGTAGATGTGTTAAAAGCACAAGGACGTTTGGCAGTGATTAGTTTTCATTCTTTAGAAGATCGAATTATTAAACAATTCATACAAAAAGAATCGACCTTAGCTGAGGATAATGGTTGGGGCTTACCACAAAAAGTGAATGATACACGCCGTTTGAAAAAAATTGATCGTGTACGTGCAAGTGAAGCGGAAGTGAAAGAAAATCCACGTTCACGTAGTGCTTGGCTGCGTGTCGCAGAACGCTTAGAACTTAAAGGCGCAGAATGAAAGAAGAAATTATAGAAGAACGGACAAATCGACAAGCCATACAAAAAGTGGTGTATTACGCCTTTTTGTTAGTATTGGTTTTAGGTAGTGCTTTTATGGTGGTGCTACAAGTTTTTTCTTATCGACACGATTTCCGTGAATTAAATAGCTATATGCGTGAAAGAGAAACCATTAATGCAGAGTGGGGGCGTTTGTTGATCGAACAACAAACTTTCGGTGCAACTGCGCAAATTGGTACACGTGCTGTGACACAACTTCGTATGTATTCTCCACCCGCAGCGCAAACCGTTGTGATTTCATTACCGTCTGAACCTGAGCAAAAGAAATAGGCATGTTGTATGGTAGATAAGCAAAACAAAGTACCTCGTCAACCGCGAAAAAAACAGCAGCCTATTTCCGCTAAGTCTTCTGTCGCTGTGGATATGTGGCGTTATTATTTGATGTGGGGCGTGGTACTGCTGTGTTTTATCATGTTGGTTGGACGTGCTTTTTATGTGCAAGTGATTAATAAAGACTTTTTGCAAAATAAAGCCAATGCCAATATTTTAAGAACAGAAAAGCTCAAAGCCATGCGTGGTGTGATCAGTGATCGCCATGGTGTACCTTTAGCGATCAGTACCCCAATCATGAAAGTCGTGATTGATCCTCGTGAATATTTTGAAACCAAAGCACAGTTTGAAAAAGTCACAGAGGAACTGAAAAAAACACCTGAAAGTCGTAAATTAAAACGTCAATTACCTGATGAAAATTTAAATTTAGATGAGTTGGCAGATGCGGTTGGCATCGATCGTGCTGATCTAAAGAAAAAACTAGCAGAGCGCCCACGTTCACGCTATTTGGTACTGAAAAAAGAAGTGCCACCACCACAAGCTGATTTGATTACGCAACGTAAATTTGCAGGGGTATATTCAGAAAAAACCTATAAGCGTTATTATCCGCAACCACAGCCCAATGCGCAGATTATTGGTTTGACCAATAGTGAAGGCACAGGGATTGAGGGCTTGGAAATGCAGCTCAATACCCGCTTGGCAGGTGAAGATGGTGAGCAGAAAATTTCTCGTGACAAACATGGTAACCGAATCACGATTCCTGAAGTAGTGAAAGAAGTCACACCAGGAGAAAATATCACGCTGAGTATTGATTCACGTTTGCAATACATCATGTATCGTGAATTGACTGCAGTTGGTGTTGCGAATAATGCACGTTCTGCATCTGCGATTGCAGTCGATGTAAAAACAGGCGAAATTTTAGCGATGGGCAGTTGGCCATCGTATAATCCAAATGATAAAAATGGCTTAAAAAACAAAGATGCCATGCGTAACCGTGGTGCGATTGATATGTTTGAACCAGGTTCAACCATGAAGCCATTTACGGTTGCTGCAGGTTTAGAAAGTGGTAAATACACACCAAATTCAGTCATCAATACCAGTCCTGGCACCATGCGTTTAGGTTCACATACTATTCGTGATACACATAACTATGGATCACTGACTGTGACAGGGGTGATTATTAAATCCTCTAATGTGGGTTCAGCTAAAATTGCTTTGTCTTTACCAAAAGAAGCGTTGCCAAGTTTCTTCCGAAAAGTTGGTTTTGGTGAGCGTTCTGCGGTGAAATTCCCAGGTGAAAGTGGTGGTTTGGTACTGCCACCCAATAAACTGAATTCTTCGCAAATCGGGACAATGGCATATGGTTATGGTTTAAATGCCACGATTTTACAGTTGGCACAAGGTTATGCCATGTTGGCAAATCATGGCGTGGAATATCCACTGAGCCTGTATAAACTTGAAGATCAGCCCAAAGGTAAACAGGTTTTAGAGCCTAAAATTGCCGATGATGTATTGCTCATGCTTGAGCAAGTGACTATGCCAGGTGGTACTGCCAAACAAGCCAATATTCCAGGTTATCGTGTGGGTGGTAAAACAGGAACAGCACATAAATTGCGCCCTGACCATAAAGGCTACTCAAATACTGAATATCGTGCGTTGTTTGCAGGGGTGGCTCCGATCAGTGATCCACGTTTGGCGATTATTGTTGTGGTGGAAAATCCACGTGGACAATATTATGGTGGTTTAGTTGCTGCACCTGTATTTGCAAAAATTATGCAAGAATCTTTACGTTTAATGAACGTACCACTTGATAAACCTCTCGATTCTATCAATCCATCCAAATAGGTGAATGATGACGATTCATTTTCAAGACATTTATCCCGTCGACAATCCCCAAACTTGGATGGCAATGCCATTTCAAGGCTTTTGTTTAGATAGTCGAGCTGTGAGCGCAGGGCAAATTTTTATTGCCCTGAATAGTTTTTCACAACCTGAAAAAACCTTGCAATTTGCTCAATCTGCACTTGCAAACGGGGCATTGGCTGTAATCAGCGAAACTGATCTGGCATTGGAAAATAGTTGGCTGTGCCCTGATGTACGTCAGTTAATGGGACAATGGCAAAAATTGTATTTGCAAGCGACAGACACTGCTCAAGCTGCACGTGTCTTGGCTGTGACAGGTACCAATGGGAAAACCACGATTTCTCGTTTGGTGGCTGAGTTGGTGATGTTACAAGGCAAAAAGTGTGCAGTGATGGGCACAACAGGGAATGGAATTTTACCCAACCTTGAAGCCTCATCGCATACCACATTGGATGCTTTGCATTTACAAAATTTATTGCATGATTTTGCCAAACAAGGTGCTGAATTTGTATCACTGGAAGCCAGCTCACATGGTTTGGAGCAGGGGCGTTTGAATGGTGCTGATATTGAAATTGCAGCTTATAGTAATTTAAGTCGTGATCATTTGGATTATCACGGTACGCTTGAGGCTTATGCAGAAGCCAAATCACGTTTATTCAAATTTGCGTCTTTGAAAGTGGCAATTATCAATGTCGATGATGCACATGCAGACGTGATGATGGATGCTGCGAGCAGTAATCAATCCCATCCTAAAGTATTGACCTATTCCACGTCTAAAGCTGCGGATTATCAAGTCTTTGGTATTCAGTATAGCTTGGATGGTGCGACATTCCATTTAAAAACGGAACAAGGTGAATTTACAGTTCAAAGCCCGTTGCTTGGACATTTTAATATTGAAAACCTTGTGGCAAGTTTGATTGTTGCTGAGCAAGCAGGCTTTGATTTAAAACAATTGATCGCAGATGTGCCGAAATTAAAAGGTGCGCCAGGACGTATGCAAGTAATTCGTGATGCGGATCGTCTGTTTGTGGTGGATTATGCACATACACCCGATGCACTCACACAAGTACTTAAAACCTTGAAACGCCATGTTGAAAATCAGTTATGGGCAGTTTTCGGTTGTGGTGGTGATCGTGATCGTGGCAAACGTCCATTGATGACCAAAGCTGCGCTTGAGCAAGCTGATCCTGTGGTGATTACTTCGGATAATCCACGGACTGAAGATCCCGCACAGATTTTTGCGGATATGAAACGTGATGTGAATTTTGAAGAGCATCATGTCAAAGAAATTCATGATCGTCGTGAAGCGATTAAATATGCCGTCAAACATGCACAATCGGGTGATATTGTGGTGATTGCAGGCAAAGGGCATGAAAATTATCAAGAAATCGATGGTGTGCGCCATTGGTTTGATGACGTCGTTGAAGTGCAATCAGCCATTGATGCACAACAGCATAAACCAAATTCAGCTTATCCAGCTCAGTAGGAAGAATAGATGCACACATCTACCACCAGTACTGTGCTTTTGCAGCCATGGTCAGCAGCTGAGCTTGCTGAAGCGACTCAAGGTTCTTGGTATTTAGACAAAGCGCCGCAAGGTGAGATTAAACGTATTTTAACGGATTCACGCCATGCGGAAGCAGGTGATGCATTTTTAGCATTGAAAGGTGAGCGTTTTGATGCCCATGATTTTATTGCACAGGTTGCTGAAAATGGTTGCCAGATTGCCATCGTCAGTCATCCTGTTGAAGCAGACATTTGCCAACTTGTTGTTGCAGATACTCGTTTAGCACTCGGTCATTTAGGTGCTTATCGTCGTGCGCAAAATACTCAACTCAAAGTCATTGCATTGACAGGTAGCAGTGGTAAGACCACCACCAAAGAAATGCTGGGCAGTATTCTGTCACGTTTAGCACCAACCTTGATCACCCGTGGTAATTTGAATAATGATCTCGGTGTGCCAATGATGTTATTGGAGCTTCGTTTAGAGCATGAGTATGCGGTGATGGAGTTGGGCGCAAGTCATCAAGGTGAAATTGATTACACCTCAAACTTAGTGCAACCGCATGTCGCTGGGATTCTCAATATCGGCACAGCGCATTTGGGTGAATTTGGTGGGCGTGATGGTATTTGCCGTGCCAAGTCTGAGATTTATGCACATATTGATGCGCAAGGCACCTCGATTGTTCCTGCACAGGATGATTTTACTGATACGATTCGCCAAGCTGTGCAAACTGAAAAAAGTTTGAGTTTTGGTGAAGGCGGTGATGTTTTTGCAACAGATATCCAGCTTCAGGCGCAATCTGCAACATTTACCCTCAATACTCCTCAAGGCATTCGTACTGTAAATCTACCTTTTGCAGGTGAACACAATGTTCATAATGCCGAAGCGGCAACTGCTTTTGCTTTAGCAATTGGTATTGCTTTAGATGATATTGTGATTGGTCTAGAATCTGCACAAGGTGCTAAAGGTCGTTTAAACTTTATCCAAAAAGCCAATCATTTATTTATTGATGATACTTATAATGCCAACCCAACCTCGATGCGTGCTGCGGCAGAAGTTCTGGCGCAACAAGATGGCATCAAAGTGATGGTGATAGGGGATATTGGCGAATTAGGCGCTACGGCTGCACAGCAACATTATATGCTCGGTCGTGACCTTGTTTCGGTTAAAGGAATTAACTTTGTGGTGGCAGTGGGTGAGTTTGCACCTGCGGCACAAGAGGGTGCACGTAGCACACAATATGGTAAAAAAATGCAGGCGTTTTTAACGCAAGCACAAGCTTTACCACTTTTAATGAGTTTAATTGAGACACATCAACCGCAGTCCATGAGTTTCCTCTTTAAAGGTTCTCGCTTTACCCATATGGAAACGTTGATGACTGACTTGATGGAGAAAATTTAATGCTGTATTGGTTGTTTCAACATTTGGCAGGCTATGAAAATGCCTTTCAAGTGGTTCGGTATCTGTCATTACGTGCCTTGCTGAGTGTATTAACAGCATTGGCAATCGGTTGGGCTTTAGGTCCAGTGATGATCCGTAAACTACAAGCTTTAAAATATGGTCAAGCAGTCAGTTCATTTGCGCCAGAAAACCATGCCAAGAAAATGGGTACACCGACCATGGGGGGGATTTTAATTCTATTATCCATTGGAATTAGTACCTTACTTTGGGCAGATTTATCCAATCCTTATGTGTGGATCGTACTCGGTGTGATGGTCATCTTCGGCGCTGTCGGTTGGGCAGATGACTGGATTAAAGTTCGTTATAAAGACAATGCGGGTCTGCCTGCTAAGAAGAAATTCTTTTGGACGTCTGTAGGTTCACTCGGTGCAGGTATTGCCTTGTATATCATCGCAACACAACAAGAAAATCCTGTACATACTGCCAATATGCTGGATTTGTTGATTCCTTTCTTTAAAAATTTAACCATTCCATTGTCCGCCATTCCACTCGGTATTGGCTTCATTATTTTCACTTATCTGGTGATTAATGGTGGCTCGAATGCAGTGAACTTGACGGATGGTTTGGATGGTTTGGCGATCATGCCAATCGTACTGGTTGCAGCAGGTTTAGGTGTATTTGCTTACTTGGCGGGTGATATTCGCTTTGCCACTTATCTGCATATTCCTTATGTGAAATATACCTCTGAGTTGGTAATTATCTGTGCCGCAATGATTGGTGCAGGCTTGGCATTCCTTTGGTATAACGCACATCCTGCGCAAGTGTTCATGGGTGATGTGGGTGCATTATCTTTAGGTGCAATGCTCGGTACAATCGCAGTGATGGTACGTCAAGAAATCGTCTTTGCGATTATGGGTGGGGTATTCGTGGTGGAAGCGATTTCGGTATTCTTACAAATTGGTTCTTTGCGTATGCGTAACAAACGTGTGTTCCTCATGGCACCTTTGCATCATCATTACGAGAAAAAAGGCTGGCGTGAAACTCAAGTGGTGATTCGTTTCTGGATTATCACAATTATGCTGGTAGTTTTGGGTCTAATGACTTTAAAATTGCGTTAATACAAAGTTGTTGAAGAGAGTCGGCATCAGCCGGCTTTTTTTTTATGGCTTTAAAATGAGTTTGGAGAAGGTTTTGAAACAAATCAGGAATGTGTTGATGTGCCCCGTGTGCCGTGAAGCACTCAGCTTGACTGAACGTACATGGCACTGTATCAACAATCATAGCTATGATGTGGCGAAGCAAGGTTATGTCAATTTGCATGTGGTTCAGCATAAACACAGTAAGAATCCGGGTGATACCCCTGAGTCTGTTCAAGCCCGTCGAGCTTTCCTGAGTGGCGGTTTTTATGCATCCTTACAGCAAGCTGTGGTACAGAAAATTCGTGATTTACGCATTGAGAATCTACTCGATATTGGTTGTGGAGAAGGTTATTACACGGATGCCATGCAGCAAGAAGTCATGCAATGTGTGGGGGTGGATATTGCCAAAAATGCGGTGCAAGTTGCAGCCAAACTCAATAAAGATGTTGATTGGGTGGTAGGTACAGGAGCGACCTTACCTGTAATGGATCATTCCATTGACTTATGTACCAGTCTCTTTAGTCCGATTCCGCAAGAGGAAATTTTACGGGTGCTTAAACCTGAAGCTTATTTGATGGTGGTGACTCCTGCACCAAATCATCTCTATGCAATGCGTGAAGCTTTGTTTGATGAGGTCAATGCCCATGATCCACATAAGTTTGTGGAGCAGCTGCAAACGCATTTCACATTGATTGAGCAACCGATTGTGGAATCTACTTTTGAGTTGGAGCAAGCACAATTAAAAAATTTAATTGCCATGACGCCTTATGCATACAAAGCCAAACCTGAAAAACGCCAAGCCCTTGAGCAACTTGAAAATATCAGTTTGACTGCGAGTTTTCAGGTGTATTTATTTCAGAAAAATTGATTTGTTAGAACCTATTTAAATTTTGAGAAACTTCATGTCCAATCTCTCCTGCCCATGTGGGTCTGAACTTTATCGTGAATGTTGCCAACCGCTACATTTAGGTCAGAAAAAAGCTGAAACAGCAGCACAATTGATGCGTTCACGCTATAGCGCATTTGCCAAGCATGAGATTGATTATATCGTCAAAACGACAGCGCTTGGACAGCAACACGCTTTGGATGTCAAAGCCATTGCAGATTGGAGTAAAGCCAATCAATGGTTAAAGCTTGAAGTCGTACAAGCCCAAGAAAAACTCGATAAAAACCATGCCCAAGTTGAATTTAAAGCGCACTATTCAGATGCAAAAGACAATGCACAACTAGAACAAATTCACCATGAAGTTTCGCATTTTGTAAAGCATGATGGAACTTGGTATTTCCTTGATCCGACCACAGATCAACAGATCACCATGAAACAACCGTGTATTTGTGGTTCAGCTAAAAAATTTAAGCAATGTTGCGCACAATATCTGTAACTTTTCATCTAATTTGACTTAGAATACGCGCATCGATAACCCTCAGCGGAAGAAGGGCAATGTTGTTATTAGTCATCTATATTATTGCAATTACGGCTGAAGCCATGACAGGAGCTTTGTCAGCAGGTCGGCGTAGTATGGACTGGTTTGGCGTGGTTTTGATTGCCTGTGTGACAGCACTTGGCGGTGGTTCAGTGCGGGATGTATTGCTTGGACATTATCCACTGACTTGGGTCAAGCATCCTGAATATTTGGTACTCACCTGTGCAGCTGCATTTGTCACCATTCTGATTGCTAAATGGATGAAGCATTTACATTCCATCTTTCTGTTGCTTGATGCTTTGGGCTTGATTGGCTTTACTATCATTGGTTGTCAGATCGCATTAGATATGGGACATGGCTTTGTTGTTTCAGCGGTTGCAGGTGTATTGACAGGGGTTTCAGGCGGTATTCTGCGTGATATTCTGTGTAATGATGTGCCTTTGGTGTTCCGCCGTGAACTCTATGCTTCAATTTCATTTGTTGCGGTGATCTTCTATTGGTTCTGCATGGATGTCGGATTGTCTTTAGAAGTGACGGTGATTTCGACCTTAATTTTTGGCTTTTCTTTACGTTGTATTGCGATTTATTTTGGTTTGGAAATGCCGAAATTTATCTATAAAGATGATGATGAACAATCTGCATCTTCCAAAGATGAAACTTGATTTAGCCGAATAAAAAGTTTAGCTTTAAAATGATAGATATCGGGTTCTGATTTAGATCAAAGTCAGAACCTTTATAATAAATACAATAGACTTCTTGCGAAAGTTATTTTCGGCGAGATTTGAATCAATATTGAATGTTCCCTCTCCTTTCAGGAGATGAGCAGTATTACTGCGCAAGGGAGAGGTTTATTATTTAAAAGCCCCCTCATCCTCTTGCGGAGTTACCTCCTCATCCCTGAGCCATATATGGCGCAAGAGAAGGAGCTCCGATATGCTTTTGAATATGTTCTAAGTCTAAAATTCAAACATTTCTGACTTACGCAAGAGTTCTAATTATAAATCCTGTTGTGAAGGCAGCATCTCCCTTTCACCTGATACAGCATATTCATAGAGCACGATTATGGATTTAGTTTCACGCGTACAACGCCTACCGATTGGAAAATTTCACTATACCTTACTATGGGTGATCGGACTTGGTTGGATGTTCGATGCCATGGATACCGGACTCATTTCCTTTATCCTGACCAAAATGGCAGAAGAATGGCAAATGACGCCATCTGAAAAAGGCTGGGTAGTATCGATCGGCTTTGTCGGTATGGCAATCGGGGCGGTATTTTCAGGTGGTCTAGCGGATAAAATTGGTCGTCGAACTGTCTTTGCGATTACTTTAGTCACTTATAGTATTGCGACGGCTTTATGTGCCTTTGCTCCAAACTTAACATGGCTATTGGTGTTTCGTTTTATTGTCGGGCTGGGTTTAGGCGGTCAGTTGCCTGTTGCTGTGACTTTGGTCAGTGAATATATCCCTGCTCATGTACGTGGGCGTTTTTATTGTATTGCTTGAAAGCTTTTGGGGCTTAGGTTGGCTTGTTGCTGCGTTAATTTCCTATTTTGTAATTCCTGATTATGGTTGGCATATTGCCTTTTTGATCGGGGGCTTGCCTGCGATTTATGTGTTTATGATTTTGAAAAAAGTACCTGAATCTGTACCGTATTTGATTAATCGTGGACGTATCGAAGAAGCACATGCATTGGTACAAAAGCTTGAACGTCAATGTGGCGTGGAAGTGATTGAAACCATTGAAGTCAAACCTGTGGCGGAAAAACAAAACATTTCATTTTCACAACTGTGGTCAAATCCTTTTGCCAAACGTACTTTGATGCTGTGGCTGATTTGGTTCGGAATCGTATTTTCCTATTACGGTATTTTTACATGGCTACCAAGCTTATTGGTCAAACAAGGCTATAGCATCGTGCAGTCATTTGAATATGTTTTAGGAATGATCTTGGCACAACTTCCGGGCTATGTGGTGGCTGCTTGGTTGGTGGAAAAATTAGGACGTAAAGCAACATTGGCAGGCTTTATCGGCATGTGTGCGGTATCAGCTTATTTCTTTGGGCAAGCGACTTCGGTCAGTATGATCATGCTGTGGGGCTGTTTGATGTCGTTCTTTAATTTGGGGGCTTGGGGGGTGTTATATACTTATACACCTGAGCAATACCCAACCAATATCCGTGCCTTTGGTTCGGGTTGGGCATCTGCAATTGGGCGTATGGGTGGCATTGTCGCACCATTGGTTGTGACCCATATGATGGTCGCTACAAATGGCTTTAGTGCTGTCTTTATGATGTTTACGGCTGTGCTTTTGGGCGTTGCAGCCGTGATCTTGGTCTTGGGTGAAGAAACCAAAGGGAAGACTTTGGAAGAGATGGGGTTGTAGATCAAAATATTTAATCATTGGAGAGGGAAAGTGTTTCCTCTCTATATTTAAATGATATAATTGCTCGAAATTTTAAAAAAGTAAGTCATTGATATAATTAAATAATTTTTAATATTAAAACATAAGGTAATAAGATGAATGTTATAAAGAATGTAATGATAATTTTAATCATATTATTGGTAGGACTTTACAGCGTATATTTTTCTCCACAAAAGTCAGATCGTGAGGTCATGGAGAAGATAGATTCTTCACTTCACGATAAACAATATCGCCAAATATGTGGTGTTTATTTAGGGGGATATTCAAAATATGAAAAGGCATTACGAGGAGATCGCCACTATTTTACGGTTGGTGTAGGTGGTAAAAACTATGATTTTCTCGCAAGCCGTTTTAAGTCTGATTCACTATTTTATAAGTTTAAATCGGAAAGCAGATTTGATGCCATACAAACATTCAATAAAGGGCAAAATATCTGTGTGACTTTTAGTACAAAATATTTAGAAGTTGATTCAAGTGCTAATTATCGACAAGTTCCATTGTTGATGAGTGCTTCTTTAAAATAACCAGTTGCTCATTTGCTTAAAAATGGATAATTTTACACCGCTAAATTTACTGAAAGACGTAAATTGTCGCAGAGTTACCAGACAGCCTCTTGTGTCATATGGGCATGCGACTTAGCATAAGAACATATAGAGATATAAATTTTTAGAACGCATTTATTTAGGATTAAAGGTTGTTATGACAAGCCTTGCGCATCATGCGACAGAAAACCGTTCCGTAGCAGAATTTACCGAACAAGCTTACCTCAACTATGCCATGTACGTGATTATGGATCGCGCATTGCCACATATCAGTGATGGTTTAAAACCCGTACAGCGCCGTATTGTCTATGCGATGAGCGAGTTAGGCTTAAAAAACAGTGGCAAGCCGAAAAAGTCTGCACGTACCGTCGGTGATGTATTGGGTAAATACCATCCACATGGTGATTTAGCTTGTTATGAAGCGATGGTGCTGATGGCGCAACCGTTTAGTTATCGTTACCCATTTATTGAGGGGCAAGGCAACTGGGGTTCACCTGATGATCCGAAATCCTTTGCAGCCATGCGTTATACCGAAGCGAAACTGTCGCAGTACAGTGAAGTGCTTTTGTCTGAGTTGGGGCAGGGAACTTGCGATTGGCAAGATAACTTTGATGGTTCGATGAAAGAACCTGTGCATTTACCTGCACGAGTCCCGAATATTTTGCTTAATGGTACAACGGGTATCGCTGTCGGGATGGCAACTGATATTCCACCACATAACCTACGTGAAGTGGTTAAAGGTACGATTGCACTGATTCGTAACCCAAACCTTACGGATGAAAAGGTTGCAGAATATATTCCTGCGCCTGACTTACCAACCAAAGCGGAAATTATTACCCCACCTGAAGAATTGTTAAAATTACAAATTACAGGTCGTGGCAGTTATCGTACTCGTGCGATTTATACGATTGAAAAAAATGAAATCGTGATCACTGAACTGCCGTATCAGGTGTCAGGTTCTAAGGTCATTACGCAGATTGCCGATCAGATGCAAGCGAAAAAATTGCCACTGGTCAGTGATCTTCGTGATGAATCGGATCATCAAAATCCGACACGAATCGTCATTATTTTACGTTCAAATCGTATTGATGCTGAAGCCGTGATGAGTCATTTATTTGCGACTACTGATTTGGAGTCAAGCTATCGTGTCAATATGAACATGATCGGTGCTGACGGTCGTCCGCAAGTCAAATCCATTCGTAAAATTTTATTAGAATGGATTGAGATTCGTAAGAATACTGTCACACGCCGTCTGCAATATCATTTAAATAAAATTGAAAAGCGTTTGCATATTTTACAAGGTTTGATCATCGCATTTTTAAATATTGATGAAGTGATCAAGATTATTCGTGAAGAAGATCAGCCTAAACCTGTATTAATGCTACGTTTTAATATTGATGAAACTCAAGCCGAAGCCATTTTAGAACTCAAGTTACGACATTTGGCAAAACTTGAAGAAATGGAAATGCGCCGTGAGCAAGATGAGCTTGAGGCACGTGCTGCGGTGATTCGTGAACAACTGGAAAATCCTGAATCATTGAAAAGTTTGATCATTTCTGAACTGAAAGAAGATGCGAAGAAGTTTGGTGATGATCGCCGTTCACCTATCGTACAACGTGCTGAAGCGCATGCGATAAAAGAACAAGATTTGATGCCTGCTGATCCTGTGACAGTGGTGTTATCAGAAGCAGGTTGGATTCGTGCAGCCAAAGGACATGATGTTGATGCTGAGAATTTGAATTTCCGTGCAGGTGATCAATATCTCAGTTCAGCACAAGGTAAGTCCAATCAAAAAGTTTACATTTTGGATGAAACAGGACGCAGTTATGCCTTAGCGATTAATAGTTTACCGTCTGCACGTGGTTTAGGTGAGCCTTTAAGTTCCAAGCTTTCTCCTGCCAATGGTGTTGGTTTTATCCAAGTCTTGGTTGAGGAAGATGAAACGGAAATCGTCGTGGCAAGCAGTGCAGGTTATGGCTTTAAATCTCAAGCCAAGCAACTCGATACGAATGCCAAAGCAGGTAAGGCATTCCTTACAGTAGCTGATGATGCTAGAGCATTGAATGTGCAAGTGGTTCAAGCACATACACATTTAGCGATTTTAAGTAGTGCGGGGCGTTTGTTAGTGCTTGATTTGTCAGAATTACCAACTTTAAATAAAGGTAAAGGTAATAAATTGATACAACTTGAAGCCAAAGAACAAATATTATCCATGACAACTTTTGATTTAAATGAGACGATTCAATTGCTTGCAGGGCAACAACAATTAAAGCTCAAAGGTGATGATTTAAACAAGTATATTGGCAAGCGAGCGTCGAAGGGGCAACTGCTACCACGCGGCTATCAAAAAGCAAATAAACTGTTAATTCATAGATAAAACTAGCATCCATCGATCAAAATACGTTATATATGATTGTATTCGTGAAAATGGATGCAATATTAAGCACAACAAGCCAAACAACTATGCTTAATGTTGAGAAAAACAGTTGAAAACTAAGGATTACTGATTGGAGAATATGGCATTATGGAAAAGATTTGGTACGCAGAATATCAAAAAACGGGCATTCCTGAGACTGTAGAATTGCCACAGGAAAATACATCGCTTATTGATATTTTTGAGCGTAATTTCCAAAAATTTGGTTCACGAGATGCCTTTATCTTTATGGATAAAGCTCTATCTTTTAGTGAATTAGAGCTTGCTAGCCGCAAATTTGCCACATATCTTCAAAGTTTAGGCTTAGCAAAAGGCAGTCGTGTTGCAGTGATGATGCCAAACGTATTGCAATATCCTGTCGTTGCTTTGGGTGTGTTTAGAGCAGGGTTGGTTTTGGTCAATGTCAATCCACTTTATACTGCACGTGAGCTTGAACATCAGTTGAATGACTCAGGCACAGAAGCGCTTGTGATCATTGAAAACTTTGCTTCAGTATATCAAACGATTATTGGTAAAACGCCAGTTAAACATGTCATCGTTGCTTCGGTCGGTGACATGTTAGGTACATTAAAAGGCACATTGGTGAATTTTGTATTACGTTCAGTACGTAAACAAATCCCTGCTTGGAATATTCCAGGACATGTGAAATTTAATGCTGCAATGTCAAAGGTGAGTGCCAACAACTACAAACGTCCAAGTATGACTTTAAGTGATACGGCGGTATTGCAATATACAGGCGGTACAACAGGTGTTTCAAAAGGTGCTGAACTTACACATCGCAATTTAGTGTCAAACTTATTGCAGTGTGATGGGATCTTCCAAAGTAAATTTGGTAAAGGCGATGGCGCAAAAGACGACCGTATTTTCTGTGCTTTGCCGTTATATCATATCTTTGCATTCATGGTATGTGCACTTTATGGGATGTATAAAGGTCAAGCCAATATCTTGATTCCAAACCCTCGTGATCTTCCTGCTGTAATGAAAGAGTTACGAAAATACCAACCAACCTTTTTCCCAGCAGTAAATACTTTATTTAATGCTTTAGTGCATAATGAAGAATTCAGACAATTAGACCACAGCAAGCTTAAAATGGCGATGGGTGGTGGTATGGCTGTGTTGCCATCGACTGCTGCTGAATGGAAAAAAGTTACAGGTACGATCATCATTGAAGGCTATGGTCTTTCTGAGACTTCACCTGTTGCAACAGCAAATCCACCTGCAACTACGGAGTTTAGTGGCACGATTGGTGTTCCATTACCACTGACTGATGTGGCAATTTTGGATGATGAAGGTAATCACTTGGCTCAAGGTGAGCAAGGTGAAATATCGATTCGTGGTCCACAAGTGATGAAAGGCTATTGGAACCGTCCTGATGAAACGGCTAAAGTGATGACTGCTGATGGTTATTTCCGTACAGGTGATATCGGCATCATGAATGAGCGTGGTTACTTCAAGATTGTAGACCGTAAAAAAGACATGATTTTGGTGTCAGGATTTAACGTTTATCCATCTGAAATTGAAGAAGTCATTGCAAAACATCCTAAAGTGCTTGAAGTTGCAGCGATCGGTGTTGCGGATGAAAAGTCTGGCGAAGTGCCGAAATTATTCGTTGTGAAAAAAGATCCATCTTTGACGACAGAAGAAGTTTTAGCATACGCAAAAGAGAACTTAACTGGCTATAAACGCCCACGTTATGTTGAATTTATGGACGAATTACCAAAATCTAATGTGGGTAAGATTTTGCGTAAAGATCTTCGTAAATAATCAATTTAAAACAAAAAAGCGCCATTCTGATGGCGCTTTTTTTCTTGATATATTATTGGTCAAAGTTTATTTTGTCCCTGACTTTTTAAATACCATTGGTCAATGTAGGGGCGACCATAACCTAGAATAGCTGTAAAGGTGAGTATTGTTCCAAGTTGGCGACCAATAGCTGAAGATGGAAAGCCTGAATAACTCAAATAAATATCCACCAAGCAATATACCGTGATGATGGCAAACCAAAGATAAAGATTCATCTTTTTGATGCCCACTGCATAAAAAGCCACGACTAGCATAATGAATGTGCCTAAAGTAGATTGCCAATTAAAATTAGCACAAATCACACAGAGCAAAAAAGCAGCGATTGGTAATACAGTTTTTAACACACGATCGACTTGTTGTAGTTGTTGACGTTGCTGTTCTAAAACATTCAACAGATCCTGTTGATCAGAAGGTGGCATAATTTCTCCATTACACAATATTTGCAAAACTCGGCATGAAGAGAAAATTATAACAACATTGACGTGTTATGATATTCAACTTGCAAATTTCATGAGAATAAATTCATGTCTGGGATAAATGGCATCATATATCTAATTTTAATCGCCTGTTTATTGCCTTATGTTTTTACCATTCTAGCCAAAGTGACAGGTGGTTTTAAAGGTAGTGATAATCAAAATCCACGTGAATTTTTAGCAAAAACAACAGGATTATCAGCACGTGCCAATGCTGTACAGCAAAATAGCTTTGAAAGCTTGCCTTTATTCATTGCTGCTATTTTGATGGCAGAATATATGGTTGTGCCACAAAGTTTTACCATGATGATGGGGATTGCTTATCTCGTTTTGCGTGTTATTTATGGTATTTGCTATTTATTAAACTTATCAACATTGCGTTCGATTATTTGGTTTATGTCGATGGCATGTCCGATATTTTTATTGATTACAATTATTAGAATGATTTAAAACAAAATTTGCAAACACGGGCATATTTAATTACACCATGCAAATTGTATAATCGCACCAATTCGCTAAATTAGCGTTATAATCAGCACGATTTTAAATTGGCTTTCACTGAAAAAGAGTATCTTATGAGCTATAGCAATATCCCTGCGGGTAAAGATGCACCAAATGACATCTATGTAATTATTGAAATTCCTGCAAATGCATCTCCAATCAAATATGAAGTAGATAAAGATTCTGATGCATTATTTGTAGACCGTTTCATGGGTACAGCAATGTTCTATCCTGCAAACTATGGCTATGTACCAAATACATTGTCTGAAGATGGTGACCCATTAGATGTATTGGTTGTTACACCGCATCCTCTAGTTCACGGTTCTGTGATTCGTTGCCGCCCTGTAGGTAAGTTGAACATGGAAGATGATGGTGGAATTGATGCGAAATTGGTTGCAGTACCACATGAAAAATTAACACCACTTTATAAAGATGTTCAAGAATATACAGATCTTCCACCATTGTTGATCAACCAAATCGAACATTTCTTTCAACATTACAAAGATTTAGAGCCTGGTAAATGGGTTAAATTGACTGGTTGGGAAGGTTCTGAAGTGGCGAAAGCTGAAGTATTGAAATCAATCGAAGCAGCTAAAAAATAATTTGAATTGATTTAAAATTCAAAGCAATTGGGGGGTCAAGTGACCGCCCAATTTTTTATGGATAATATAATAAAACATAAAACATAAAACATAAAACATAAATGATTTATAAATTAAGGTTTTACACCTTCAGGATTGCGATACCAACTTTCAATAAATAATGCCGCAGCAACACTATCTGCTGCTAAGTTCTTAGCACGACCTTGTGCTTGATAATGGTCAAGTTCGTCTCTGGCTTCACGTGTGGTGAGGCGCTCATCAACCATGAGGGTTTCAATATTGGTCTGATGACGTAAACGGCGAGCAAATTTACGTGCACGAGCGGACAATTCAGACTCAGAATCATCCATATTTAAAGGTAAGCCTACCAAAAATAAATTTGGCTGATGTTGTTTTACAATTTTTAACAGTTCTTCCCAATGTGGAATCCCATCTTTCATAGGAAATAAGCTGAGCGGTGTTGCACTTTCAATCAGTGATGAGCCAACAGCCATCCCCATTTTTTGAGTACCAAAATCAAAAGCTAAAATAAGTTGTGGTTGGGATAAATCAGGCATGTCCAATCTCAGATGATAACCAAGTACGATCAATACCTATTTTACGATATGCGGCATCCCAACGCTCGTCATAAGGTAAATTAAAAATCAAATCCATATCGGAGTCACATACCAACCAGTCGCCACGAGCGATTTCATTTTCTAATTGATTCTTTTCCCAACTGGCATAGCCTAGAGCGATCTGATAGCGTCCAACGCCTTCGTTATGTGCGATGGCATCTAAAATATCTTTACTGGTTGTGATGCAAATATTTTCACCCACGGCAATCGAAGAATGCCATGTCGGTTGACCTGTATGTAGAACAAAACCTGCTTCAGGGCGTAGGGGACCACCTTGCAAAACCTCATGTGGATGCACATGATCTGCTGCAATTTCTAAATCTGTAAGTAATTCTTTAATCTGTAAGCCTGTAGGACGATTAACAATGATCCCTTGAGCGCCATCATCATCATGTCGTGCAATATAAATCACCGTATGTGAAAAAAAATCATCCGCCAAATCTGGTGGTGCAATCAGGCAACGATGTTTTAAATATTGTTTAGTCACCGAAAGGCTGCTCCTTATTTTAAAAAAATTATATGAAATTATGGAAATCATTTTGAAATACCATAACTTATTTATGCTGTATTGTGGCACGATATTGGAAAATAAATACTGAATAATGTAAAAAAGGACAGGACTTAATTTGAAATTATGAAGCTTTGATGGATAATTAATCAAACAGTCGCTTTTTAAAAAACTTTGAAATAATCTTTCACTATGTATATTTTCTTCATAAAAAGTCAATAAATCTCTCTATTTAGAAGAAATATAGAATATTATTTAGTTGTTTTTAATGGATGAAATATGAAGAATGTGATTAAAAAATGTTTAATTATTGAATAAAATCATATAAATTTGTATGATTCATATACTAAAAATTCTAATTTTCAACCTTATGAAACGTTTAAATAACAAATTATTACTCATTTTATTGGCAGTTTCCTTTAATTCTCAAGCTGGAGTTTTCGGAAGTTATGATGATGAGGGAGCAGCATTTAGAAGTAGTTTAAATGCAACGATGCCAACAGCATTTGCAGCAACACTTGATAAAAAAATGGATTCTAAGGATGCTATTTTGTATCACTTAGAAAAAGCACGTATTTTGCAGGTCAATCAACAATACGAAGAAAGTAGTCAGCTCTATAAAAAAGCATTTGAATTACTTGATAAACAAAATAATCGAGCAAAAGTGAGTGCATCTCGTTTGGGCTTTAAAGCTTTGTCGATGCTGAGTAATGATTCGATTGTGCCGTATGATGTGCCTCCGTATGAACAGGTTTTAGCGCATATTTCACAAGCAAAGAATTATATTTATCTTAAAAATGCTGAAGCAGCAGCCGTTGAAATGCGTATTGCACAAGGCATTCAGCGTGAAATTGAAATTAATCACGAAAAAGAATTAGAGAAAAAATCTGAAAAAGAAAAAGCCAAGCAAGAAAATGCACAAGCGGTCAATAATTTAGACGAAGCATTTGCAGGTTTGGATCCAATTGCAGGGCGTATTAAAAATACCTATCAAAATGCTTATGCTTTTTATATGGCAGCCAATTTGTGGGAAGCTTTAGGTGAATATAATGACGCTTTGGTTGATTATAAGAAAGCATATGAGTTACAAGCGGACAGTAATATCGCCAAAGATGTGCAACGTTTGGATCGTATGACTGCAAAAAGCAAAGATACTGTACCTGTAGTTGTATTTATCGAGCAAGGCATTGTTCCGAAAAAAATTGAAAATAAACTGGCAATTCCTGTGCCTGACGGTATTGTTAATATTGCTTTTGCAACGTATGAACCAAGTACTTATACCGTACCACAAAGTTTAAGAGTGCGTTTGGGTGATCGTGAAACGCAGCAAAGTTTTGTGCTAAATGATATTGGTGCATTGGCTGTTAAAGAGTTAAAAGAGCGAACGACAGGTACTGTATCAAGTCAGATTGTTCGGGCAACGACTAAGTTTGTGGCACAGCAGCAGTTAGGGCAGCATTTAGGTGCTTTGGGGCAGCTTGCAGGTAACTTGATGAATATTGCCACAGAACGTGCTGACTTAAGAGCATGGTCAACCTTGCCAAGCAATACACAAATTGCACGTTTTGAAGTCAAACCAGGTAGCCATAATTTACAAATTTCAGGCAATGGTGGAATGAGCGATACGATCAAAGTTGATGCAAATCCGAATCAAACGGTTTTTGTGTATGTAAATGATGTCAATAATAAAATTTCAACCAGCGTTAGTGCGATAAATCATTAATTTAAAAACTGAGAAATTTATGAAAATAGCTTCAAAACTGATTTTTGCGGGTGTGCTTGCTGCTAGTCTTGCTGCATGTACTGCACCTAATTCATTGTCTACACAAACTGCGGCTGATGGTACATATAGTGTAAAAACCATCAGTAATAACCCCGTGTTGAGTACCAAAGTTGGTGTGGATCGTATCAATATGACTTATGTTGGTGACTTGAAAAAAGTGTCATTGGCAATCAAAGATCGTTGGTTTGTCAGCCGTTCTTTTGAGTACAAAATCGTATGGGTAGATGCTCAAGGTATGGAAATTAATCCAGAAGGTTCACGTTGGAAACCGATCCAACTGACAGGTCGTGAAGTTAAAACTGTGCAATCTGTTGCACCAAATCCATCGGCTGTCGATATTGTTGTTTATTTGAAGAATGATTAATTAGGGTAAAATTCATGAAAATTAAATTTGTTGTTGCATCACTTTTTGCTGCGTCAGTGTTGACAGGTTGTGCAAGTACTAATGTGAGTTATGGCGATGCACAAGCAGTTGAATCATTAACCAAAGATTTTGGTTCTACTGATTTACAAATGATCGCAGACAAAATGGTTGATGACATGTTGACTTTCCCTGTGGTGGTTCAATTGACACAAAACCGTCGTCCAGTGATGTTTGTTGACCGTATTCGTAACAAAACGCAAGAACATATTGATACCGAATCTATTACTGACACCATTCAAAATAAATTGATCAACTCAGGTAAATTCCGTTTTGTCGATATGACCGCTGCAAATGCGATGGCTGAGCAATTGAACTATCAAAAAAATAGTGGTTTGGTCAATCAATCGACTTCTGTAAAAGCGGGTGGTCATATTGGTGCTGAATATATGCTAAACGGTAACTTATCAAGCATTGTGAAAAATGCAGGTGGTAAGAGCGATGTGTATTATAAATTCACTTTAAAATTGCAAAATATTCAAACAGGTATTGTTGAATGGACGAGCGAAAAAGAAATTCGTAAGTCATCTAAGCGTTCTACTTTTGGTTTGTAATTGATAAAGTTGCAACTGCTGTTTCAAGCAGTTGCACGAGATCACAATCATGATGAAAAAAATAATTCTTTCGGCAGTACTTGCAACAGGTCTTTGCTCATCGGCATTTGCTGCATTAAAAGAAGTGGTTAAAGAAGCATCGGGCAGCGGTGCAACACAGCATCAGGCAATTTCTGAGGCATTACTTGTTGCTGTGCAGTCTGTAAATGGTGCAACGATTTCACCACGTGCAGATATTGAAGAAACTGTGAATATGTCCATGAGTGGTAACAATTGGAATTATTCAGGTAAAGTTTCTCCTGTGTTTAGTGTTGATAGTGTTGGTTCTGGTTCGGTGACGAAGTTTCAAGTGCTGAGTGTCAGTGGTTCAAAAAATAACTATCGTGCTCGTGTGCGTGCACATGTTGTACAGTACGAATCAACAGTTAAGGATCAGCATTTAAGACGTATTGCAGTGTTGCCATTTCAGTTCTATGAAAAAAATAATCGCTCAGCACAGTCTGATTCAGCAGGTGAATTTAGTGAGGAATTGGCTGATGCATTGGGTAATCATTTAGCACAGTCAGGTCAGCTAAGTTTATTGGATCGCCACTATATTGATGAAATGCAATATGAAAATGCATTTTTACAATGGGATGGTGCACCACATGAAATGGCACGTATTGGGCAAAAAGTTGGTGCGGATTATTTACTGGTTGGACGTATCAATGATTTGTCAGCGGCAAGTTCACAACAAATGTATGGCTTAAATCAAGGTTCAGAACAAGTACGTTTAACATGGCGTGTGATTGAAGCCAATACCAGTAAAGTGGTCGCATCAGGTACTTTTAACCGTGCTTTACCGAAAAACTCGGTACAAAATCTGTTAAATAATAATCTGGATAATAGTAGTGCAGAAACTTTGGCGCAAAATTTAAGTCAAGAAATTTTAGTGGGTTTAAAATTACAACCAAGTGCAAGTTATGGTTCACAAGGTTCGAATTTTACTCCGACCTATGACATGACACCAGGTTCAAGTGAGCAGCCAATTAAGTGGTAATTTTTTGATTATCCAAAATAAAAGCCAGTGAATCGTTCACTGGTTTTTTTATTTGGGAGAGGCATTTAAATCAAGCGTGTTGAAATTTTAATTGGCGTAATTGTTTGGCATGCTGCAAAGTAGTTTCATTAATTTCTACACCGCCTGTCATACGAGCCAATTCCAAAATTAATTGCTCTTCTTCAAGTTTAATGATGGTGCTGCTCGCAGGATCAGTCTGTAATTTTTTCACCAATAAGTGTTGGTCAGATTGAGCTGCAACTTGAGCTTGATGGGTAATACATAAAATTTGTACATGCTGTCCCAAACTTGCCAATAAACGTCCCACAATTTCGGCTGTACCACCACTGATCCCAACATCAATTTCATCAAATACTAAAACTTCGGATTCAGTTTTTTCAGCATTCATCACTTGCATAATCAAGGCAATACGTGACAATTCACCACCAGATGCCACTCGTGCGAGTGGCTGTGCAGGGATGCCCTTATTGGCAGTAAACAGCAGTTGAATAAAGCTGAGACCTTCACCTGAAACTTGCTCCAAAGGATCAAATCGAAACTCAAAATATGCTTCAGGCAGCGCCAGTTGTTTTACTTGCTCGGTGAGCTGCTTGGCAAGCGGAATTGCAGCTTCTCTGCGAATTGCATCTAAATGCTGGGCTTTATTTAAAAATTCTTGTTGTGAAAGCTCCACTTGTTCAGCCAAAGTTTCTGGATCTTCAAGCTGATGAAGTTGTTGTAATTCTTGTTGCCAGTCTTCATATTGTTGTTTTAATTCATCAGGTTGAGTGCGATATTTTCGTGCCAAACGATGAAAAATTTCTAATTGAGTGTTTAATTGTTCCATTCGTTCAGGGTCAAAGCTTTGACGGTCAATAAATTGACGTAAGTTTGATGTTGCATCTTCTAATTCACTTTGTGCATTGAGCAGTGAATTATAGATTTCTGAAAGTTGTTCGCTGCGTCCTGAGTGAGATTCGATACGGCGTAAAATTGAAGACAATTCTTGGGTAATATTTTGTTCTGATTCATCAAGCGTATTTAGACTATAACTACAGTCTTGCATGATGTGTTCATGATGGCTTAAGCGATCAAATTCTTGTTCAATCTCTTTATAGTCAGTTGCAATGATATCTTCAAGTTCTTCAAGCTGTAGCTCTAAGGTTTCAATGCGTTGCAAACGTGTGGCTTGAGCATCTAAAGCGGCTTGATGATGTTTAATATTTTTTTGCCACACACTATAAGCATCACGAACATCTTGTGCAGGACGATGAAAATCACTGTAACGGTCTAACCAATGTTTTGGATAAGGTGGCTCTAAAAGTTGCTGCTGACTGTGCTGACTATAGAGTTGTACCAATAAACGCCCGATTTCTTTCAGTTCAGATAAGCTACTTGGGCGACCATTGATCCATGCTTTGCTACGACCAGTCGCAAAAATGACTCGTCTTAAATGAATTTCACCAGATTCATCATCTAACTCATGGGTTTTTAACCATAAATCTTCAGGGCTATGCTCTTGGTAGCTAAAAACAGCGGTAACATCGGCTTTTTCTGCACCATAACGTACATAATTGGTATCTGTACGTTCACCTAAACATGCGGATAATGCATCTAAAAGAAGGGACTTTCCTGCACCTGTTTCACCTGTTAAAACATTAAAACCTTGTTCAATATCAATCGCAAGGTTATCTGCCAAAGCAAAATTAAGTAGATTTAAATGTGTCAGCATACACGCATCCAAGCTGCGAAAAGTTCAGTTCTAAGATAGTCAAGTTTTGTTTTAGTCACAAGTCAGAATAGATTCTAATGGTGAAGAATTTTCGCTATTTTAGCGTAAATTAAAGTAAAAAATACCAATTCTCCGAGATAATTTTATATTTAGTAAAATACCGATTTTAAGTTGAATTATTTTGCTGAAACAAGAGATTGATTAGTTTGAGGAGTGCAATTAAACTAAGCTGAACAACATAATATCAATGCGCATTATCTGGAGAATACGCATGCCTACTCAGTTTGATCATGTATCAGTGATAAAAAAATCAAACGTTTATTTTGGTGGTCTATGCATTAGCCACACTGTACAGTTTGAAGACGGGACTAAAAAAACACTAGGGGTTATTTTACCAAGCGAAGAAGCACTGACTTTCGAAACACATGTACCTGAACGTATGGAAATTATTTCTGGTGAATGTCGTGTAAAAATTGCAGACAATACAGAAAGTGAATTGTTCCGTGCAGGACAGTCATTTTATGTACCTGGCAATAGCCGTTTCAAAATTGAAACAGATGACGTACTTGACTATGTTTGTCATTTAGAAGGTTAAGCGAAGTTGATTCAATCGAAGATAAGCAAGGTATTTTGAGCTTAAATCGGTTAAACTAAGCACATCATGAAATCCTGTAAAGTTGGCTTTGCAGGATTTTTCTTTTCTCTCCCCCGATTTTAGTTATTAGAGGTCGTTCATGGCGAAGCCCGAATATTATTATGGCGTGCATTCAGTTGAGTCATTATTGGAGTTGGAACCAGAACGTGTTTTAACACTTTTTACTTTAAAAGGGCGTGAAGACCAACGTTTGCAACATATCTTGCAGATGGCAGAGCCGTTTGGTATCAGTATCCAACAAGCCAGTCGAGATACTTTGGAAAAATTAGCTGGTCTACCTTTTCATCAAGGCGTGGTGGCAGCGGTACGTCCGCATCCCGTGTTGAATGAAAAAGACTTGGATCAATTGCTGAATACTGAACATCAACCTTTATTGTTGGCTTTAGATCATATTACTGACCCACATAATTTAGGCGCATGTGTTCGTACAGCAGCAGCGATGGGAGTTTCAGCAGTCATTGTACCACGTGATCGTTCAGCAAGTCTGACACCAACAGCACGTAAAGTCGCAGCAGGTGGTGCTGAAAAAGTCAAATTCATTCAAGTAACCAATTTGGCGCGTACTTTGGGGCAAATTAAACAAGATTTTAATGTTCGTGTTGTAGGCACGATGCTGGATGAAAAAGCATTACCAATACAGAAGTTTGACTTTACTGGTACGCCTGTGTGTGTGGTGATGGGTGCGGAAGATACAGGTTTACGCCCAATTACTCAGTCTCAATGTGATCAAACGGTTTACATTCCAATGTCAGGAAATTTACAAAGTTTAAATGTCAGCGTTGCGACAGGTATGGCGCTGTATGAGGCATGTCGTCAACGTCAAGCTGACTAAGCTGTTTTTTATTCATTGTTAAAACTCGAGAAAGATCATGATGACCTCCCGCACGCAAGGCTATGTTTTTGTAGCGATTACAATGTGTATTTGGGGCGGTTTTACGATTACATCAAGGCTTAATGCAATTTGGCATATCAGCCCTTGGGATATTACTGCATTACGTTTTAGTTTAGCATTTTGTATTTTGATGCCAATTTTGATTTATAAAAAAGATACGGCTTTTTTATGGAAGAAAGAGCCTTTTATTTTGGCGATGATCGGCGGTGTGGTGTATTGTCTCACGTCTTATAGTGCTTTCCATTATGTGCCTGCTGCACATGCGGCAATTTTCTTAAATGGTTGTATTCCACTGTGTACAGCACTTGCGGCTTACTTTTTATTTAAACAACCTTTTGATCAGCATACATGGATCAGTCTCACAATTATGCTGAGTGCCATTGCTGGCATGAGTTATTTGATGTACCAAGAAACAGGTGTTGCATTTAGTTTTGGCGATGCTTTATTTTTTCTCAGTGCGGTTTGGTGGGGAATTTTTACTGTCCTGTTAAAAAATTGGAAATTGTCTGCATGGCATAGTATGGCAGGTGTGGCGATTTGGTCAGCATTGGTTTATGTGCCGATTTATTTACTATTTTTACCAAAACATTTAGATCAAGCGACCTTGCCTCATTTGGTCATGCAAACCATTTTCCATGGTGTTTTTGTGGTGATTATAGCGACATTAGCCTATGTTGAGGCAATTAAACGATTGGGTGCTTTTCAGACGGGAAGTATCGTGACTTTGGCGCCTTTTATTGCAGCAATTATTGCTGTGCCGCTATTGGGTGAGCCACTCAGTTTGGCAATTGTTTGCGGTTTGATTGGGATGGGAATAGGGGCGTTACAACCGTGGCGTTGGCTTGGGCGTAAAGATAGTTTGCAAGCACAATTGGATCAGCAGAAAAATAAATCATAAGTGATTGTTAGGAAATTCATAAATTAAAAACTTATGAATTTTCAGTCATACCCAATCGAAAATTATTCAGCCATTTTAAGATATTTTTCATGTAAAGGTTTTAAATGATCATATAAATGATCTAGCTGCCCATCATTCAACACAATATCATTAGCAAGTTTTTGTTTCTCTAGTCTTGGCATTTGTGCTGCAATAATATTTTTAATCTGTTCTATATTTTGCTCATCACGCTGTGATGCTCGGAAAATTTGTAAGTCTTCAGAAGCATCAATCAATAAGGTGTGTTGCGTGAGTTGGTGCTGATTGGTTTCAAACAACAAAGGTGAAACTAAGATTACATAGGGACTGCTAGCCGCTTGTAACTGTTGAATAATGGACAAGCGAATTGCAGGGTGGGTAATCGCTTCCAAAGTGTGACGAGCCGTAGGATCTTGGAAAATATGTTCACGTAATGCACGTCGATCAAGTTCACCATTTTCAAGGATAACCCAGTCTCCAAAAGTGTCTTGAATTTGTTTTAAAGCAGGTTGCCCTTTGGCGACAATTTCACGTGCGACAATATCTGCATCAATGACTTGAATGCCTTGGGTTTCAAACCATTGTGTTGCTGCGGTTTTACCACTTCCAATGCCACCAGTTAAACCCAAGATAAACTTCATTTTTTGACCTTTTTATTGCCTTGATTAATATTGTCCTAAATAGACTTTCATGATTTTCTCACCCCATAAAAATGCAATCCAACCAGCGATGGCAATATAAGGACCAAAAGCAAAAGGCTGATTTTCTTTACGGACTTTGAGTAAAATGATCCCAATAATTGCACCAACCATAGAGGAAAGTAGTACGATTAACGGTAACATGAAAGGTCCCATCCATGCACCTAGGGCAGCAAGTAATTTAAAATCACCATAACCCATGCCTTCTTTGCCTGTGATCAATTTGAATAGATAATAGACCACCCATAAGCATAAAAAGCCAATAATATAGCCCCAGATTGCAGAAGTGGCAGAGGTATAAATTGCAAAACTGTTAATGCCTAAACCGAGTGCAGCCAAAGGTAAAGTGAAGCGGTCAGGAAGCAGTTGTGTATCAAAATCAATAAAAGTGAGAGCAATCAATGTCCATGTTAGAACTAGGCCAAACAGCATTGCAAGCGTTGGACCATAGACAGCAACAACCAAAAGCGAACAACAGGCGGTTAATACTTCAATGAATGGATAGCGGATACTAATTGGATTTTGGCAAGTGCCACACTTAGCACGTAAAGCTACCCAGCTAATCACAGGGATATTTTGATACCAATGAATAGGTGATTTACATTTTGGGCAAGTTGAAGCAGGCGTGCTCAAAGTAAATTTGCTGTGATCAATAATCGCTTGTTCGGGATGTAGCAAGAGTTGACATTCTTGTTGCCATTCTTGCTCCATCATTTTCGGTGTACGATAAATTACCACATTTAAAAAACTACCAATACATAAACCCAGTACACCAACGACAAAATAAAGAGCACTAGGTGTAGTAATAAAATAGTTAAGAATATCTATCATTGAATTACTGCGCCCATTTGGAAAATTGGAAGGTACATAGCAATAACCAAACCACCAATAAGTACACCTAGTACTGCCATGATTAAAGGCTCCATCATGGTTGTTAAGCCATCAATAGCATTATCGACTTCATTTTCAAAATGTGTTGCAACTTTATCAAGCATCGCATCTAAAGAACCAGACTCTTCACCAATAGCGACCATTTGAATTGCCATAGAGGGAAATTTATTGGTGACACGCATAGCGAATTGTAATTGTTGGCCTGTTGCAACATCATCACGGATTTTCATTACAGCTTCTTCATAAACAACATTATTGGTTGCACCAGCTGTTGATTCCAATGCATCAATCAAGGGAACGCCTGCAGCAAAAGTTGTTGCAAGGGTTCGGCTATAACGTGCAATAATAGCTTTATAAACAAGGTCACCAAAGATAGGTGCTTTTAGTGCACTTCTATCAAGAAAATCACGAAATTTTTTACTACGTTTTTTTGTTTCCAAAAAAGCTGTAATAGTCAGTCCGATGCCAAGAATCAAAAGGAACCACCATTTTTGCATCCATTCGGACATATTCACGACCATTTTGGTGAAAGCAGGGAGATCTGCACCAAAAGATGAAAAAAGTTCTTGGAATACAGGAATTACTTTAACCATCAAAATAATGGTTACGATAAGCGCTACAATAAGAACTGTAATAGGGTATTTCATAGCTTTTTTAATTTTTTGTTTCAGGAGTTCACTTTTTTCCTTATAGATCGCAACACGATCTAACATAGTTTCCAATGCACCTGATTGCTCACCTGATTCAACGAGAGAACAAAATAAGTTATCAAAATGTTGAGGATATTTTTTTAACGCTCCAGCAAAGGTATTGCCGCCTTCAACTTCTCCTTTAATACCTAGAACGACTTCACGCATCGCTGGATTGTCTAAGCCTTCCGCCACAATGTCAAAACTTTGCACTAATGGCACACCAGCTTTTAGCATGGTAGCAAGCTGACGAGTGAAAATAGTGATGTCTAAAGTGCCTACTTTCTTTTTCGTTAAGCCTTCGAGGATATTTTTTCTTTTTTCTCGAATGGTTTTAATGTTAATGCCCTGCTTTCTTAAAGTGACTTTTGCTAAAGCCATATTTCGAGCAGGTAATTCCCCTTTAATTTTAATCCCTTTACGATCAACTCCGTCATAAATGAATGTCGGCATCATTTGCGCTTTTTTGACTGCCATAGTTGTATTCCTTTTTAGTATTCTGTTTATTCGCTAGTAACGCGATTAACTTCTTGTAGTGATGTTAAGCCATTAATGACTTTAATCAGCCCTGAGCGACGCAAATTATTAAACCCCAATTTGGCTGACGCTTCTGCAATTTCAAGTGCATTACCATCTTCCATAATAATTTTTGAAATCTCAGGTGTTATCTTCATCACCTCATATACCCCAACACGTCCCTTATAGCCTTCACGACATTCAGGACAACCAACTGGTTGAAAAATTTGAAATTCAGGATGTGCTAAATCTTGCTCAGTAAAGCCCATTTCTAAGAGACTGTTTTTAGGAATTTCTACAGGTGCTTTACAATGTGAACATAAACGACGTGCTAAACGTTGTGCGATAACTAGGTTGACAGAAGTTGCAATATTAAAAGAGGGAACGCCCATATTTCTTAAACGAGTCAATGTTTCTGGCGCACTGTTTGTATGCAATGTAGACATGACCATGTGACCAGTTTGTGCTGCTTTAATCGCAATTTCGGCGGTCTCAAGATCACGAATCTCCCCGACCATGATAATGTCTGGATCTTGACGTAAAAATGATTTCAATGCAACAGAGAAAGTGAGTCCTACTTTCGGGTTGACGTTAACCTGATTAATCCCTTCAAGGTTGATCTCTACAGGGTCTTCGGCTGTGGAAATGTTTGAACTTTCGGTATTTAAAATGTTTAAACCAGTATAGAGCGATACTGTTTTACCCGAACCTGTAGGACCTGTAATTAATAACATACCTTGTGGTTTGTCTAATGCCTCCATAAACAATGCTTTTTGATCTTCTTCATAACCCAAAGCATCAATTCCAAGCATTGCGCTTGATGGATCTAGAATACGCAGTACCAGTTTTTCACCAAATAAGGTTGGTAGTGAGTTAACACGAAAGTCGATCGCTTTGGTTTTAGAAAGCTTAAGTTTGATACGACCATCTTGCGGAATACGTTTTTCAGAAATATCCATTTGTGACATAACTTTTAAACGTGAGGCAAGTCGTGTCGCAAGTTGTAAAGGGGGATTGGTGATACTTCTTAAAACACCATCGACACGATAACGCACACGATATGACTTTTCATAAGGCTCAAAATGTAAATCAGAAGCTCCCATACGAATCGCATCAACAAGTAGCTTATTGATATATTTTACGATAGGCGCTTCTTCTTCAGATTTTCCATCATCTTGATCATCTGCTGTTGGATTTGCATCATCTGTTGGGATAACATCAACATCAATATCTTCACCATCAAAATCAAAGCTAGACTCTTCAGAAAAATATTTTTCTAAATATTTGACCAGTTTATTATGTTCAACGATGACGACTTCAATATTTAAACGGCTATTGAAACGTGCAGCATCTAAGGCTTCGATATTGGTTGGATCGCTGATAGCAATATATAAAATATTGCCACGTTGAACCAAAGGTAGCATTACATGTTTATGTAATAAGCCACTTTCAATCAGTTCTTTTGGAAATTGATCAGGATCAAAGCTATCAAGGTCAAATAAAGGTTCTGCAAATTCAAGCGCAATGGTTTCTGCGAGAAGTAGGGGTTTTAAGTTCGTATATTCAATAAGATAAGCTACAATATTGAGCTTATTTTTTTTGGCACTATCTAACGCAGATTGCATTTGCTGTGCAGAAATAACACCATCATCGACTAAACGGCGAATAAACCCCGAAAATTTCGGAGTGCCTTGTTGTGATACCATCCCCAATACACCTTTAATTTATTTTATAATTTCAATACTTAAGAATTTTATCACAATGTTGAATATCCGAGACTTCTTCTATTGGGTCTTTTGTTGATATGTACATTTGTGAACAGCAACTTCGATTCAAAACAACTTAATATATCCCCATAAATTAAAATTGCAGATTAAAGAATTGAAATTGTACCTAAAGTATTTTGAATAATATTTATATTAACCAAAGATTCTATGAAGCTAAAGCGCTAGACCGTTTTTTTTCACTTTAAAATACAAATAAAGCTGCTATTTTATGGTCATTGGTCGTTTTGTTACAAAAAATGGGATATTACACCGTATTGATTCGCAAAATTTAAAATAAGCAGCGAAAGAAAAAACATAAATCCTTAAAAATACGTGTAGAATATGCACATTTTTCGATAATAGGGTTAAGTGTATGTCGAGTTCGACGATTATTCCTTGGGTTGTCGGCAATTGGAAAATGAACCCAATGCAAGCGAATTCGCAGCAACTCATCCAAGATTTAAAGCAACAATTACAGCAAGATGCTATTTCTGAACAGCAATGTCATATTGGGGTTGCACCAGTTGCAATTGCGTTACTTTCCGTTCAGCAACAATTTGCAGATGCACCGAATAAAATTATTAGTGTGGCGCAAGATCTTTCACGTATGGCGGGTACAGGTGCTTATACAGGTGAGGTGAGTGCAGAATTATTAAAAGACAGCGGTATTGAGTTTGTTTTAATTGGGCATTCTGAGCGTCGTGAAATTTTTGGTGATAATGTTCAAATTGTGCAAGAAAAAGTTAAAAATGCTTTAAATGCAGATATGAAAATTATCTATTGTGTGGGTGAAAGCTTAGCACAGCGTGAAGCAGGTCAAGCTGAGCAAGTTGTTTTACAACAAATTTGTGATATTGCAGCACTTGTAAAAGCTGAGCAATGGAACAATATTATTGTGGCTTATGAGCCAATTTGGGCAATTGGAACAGGTAAAACAGCCTCTCCTGAAGATGCTCAAGCCATGCATGCTAAAATTCGTGAAGGTCTATTGCAGATTACGCCGCTAGGTGCAAATATTGCAATTCTATATGGCGGAAGCGTAAAAGCTGAAAATGCTGTTGAATTGGCTGCGTGTGCAGATATTAATGGTGCGCTAGTTGGTGGTGCCTCTTTGAATGCTGAGTCTTTTTATCAAATTGCTCAAGCTTTCGCAAAATCAAAAGAATAGGAGTTCGGCATGCATAATTTTGTGCTTATAGTGCATATGATTTTAGCTGTATTAATGATCGTACTGATACTTGTGCAGCATGGTAAGGGTGCAGATGCAGGTGCTTCTTTTGGTGGTGGTGGTGCAGCGACAGTATTTGGTGCGTCAGGATCAGGAAATTTTTTAACACGCTTAACTGCGATTTTGACAGCACTATTTTTTGTGACCAGTATTAGTTTGGCTGTATTTGCAAAAAAACAGACTTCAGATGCTTATGGCTTAAAAACAGTGCAAACAACTTCACAACCTGCACCTACTATACCGTCAAATACGGGTGAAACTTCACCAACTGCACCAAAATAAATACAAATTTTGCAATTAAACCTTTCAATTTGCGACGCAAGCTACTAGAATGCGTCACAGCTGCGGTGGTGGTGGAATTGGTAGACACGCTACCTTGAGGTGGTAGTGCTTTCGGGCGTGGGGGTTCAAGTCCCCCCTTCCGCACCAACTTATAATCCAGAAATTTAAGTTGGTGTATGCAGCAAAATCTG
>NZ_LQXQ01000013.1 GCF_003268395.1 Acinetobacter sp. CFCC 10889
CCCAAAATTTGATAGCTACGACTACTACTGGCAAAAACATATAAAATAAGAATACTCAGTTGTACCAAAAGTAACCAAGCTGAAGGCAACAATTTGAAGCCTTTCCAGAATTGAAGCAAAGCTTGCATATTTATTCCTAATCATTGTTATTTTCGTATTTGATTCATTATATTTTACAGAAAATTTTAAAAACTCATCAATACATTCACAATTATTCATTGAATACTAAGCATGCATTCTAGTGACAGAATGTGACTTGCGAAAAAAATCACTCAAGGACATGATGATGAAAACAACAATATATTGGGTCATGTTGTCTAGCTGTATTGTGCTAACAGCATGCAGTAAAAACAGTCCACTTTTAGAAAATAACAAAGATTATATTGGCGAATGGAAAAATGAGTCGAGTACATTAAACATTGCTCAAGATGGCAAAGTAAAGTTCGCAGAACATATCAAATCAGAACGGAAAAATGCATCTAGTGATATGAAGTCCTCTACCATTTCCAATATCAATGCACCTTTAACCGAGTTTAATACGCAGTATTTTCAAATTGGACAAGGTGATTTATCCAAACAATTTAAAATTAATAAAGCACCTTTTCAGCAAGATGGGCAATGGCGTGTGGTTTTAAATGGAGAAGTCTATATGCGAAATTAATTTTTCATCCACCACCGAACATAAAAAAAGTCCCTGATGGGACTTTTTTTATGCAAGTTTGGACTTAGTGATCAGATGCACCAGAGATACCAATACCTGTTTGTGAGCGTACAAACTGTGCATTAAATGCTTTACGTTCAGCTTGTGCACGTGGTGAATTATCTGTTACAGAGAACAACCAACAGCAAATGAATGCGAGTGGCATTGCAAAGATTGCAGGACCATTGAACGGATTCACTGGTGTCTCAGAGATCCCAAAAGTATCTACCCAAACTGCTTTAGATAAGATAATTAAAGTCACTGCTGTAATTAGACCCACCAAGCCACCGATCACTGCACCACGTGTTGTTAAACCACGCCAGAACATTGAAAGTACAAGTACTGGGAAATTCGCACATGCTGCCACAGAGAATGCTAGACCCACCATGAATGCTACGTTTTGTTTCTCAAACAAAATACCTAAGATCATCGCAAAGATCGCAAGACCTAAAGTTGCAATTTTAGACATACGAAGTTCAGATTCAGGTGTTGTTTGACCTTTCTTCAATACGTTTGCATATAAGTCATGAGAAATCGCAGATGCACCAGACAATGTCAAACCAGCAACAACTGCAAGAATTGTTGCGAATGCGACTGCTGAAATGAAGCCCATGAACAAGTCACCGCCCACTGCATCAGACAAGTGAACCGCAGCCATATTGTTACCACCAACAAGTTCTAACTTGCCAGTCACCGCCATTTTTGCAACATCAAGGAATTGTGGGTTGTTTGATACGAAAAGGATCGCACCGAAACCAATGATGAATGTTAATAGATAGAAGTAACCAATGAAACCTGTTGCTACAACCACTGATTTACGTGCTTCTTTTGCATCTTTAACTGTAAAGAAACGCATTAAAATGTGTGGTAAACCTGCTGTACCGAACATCAACGCTAAACCTAGTGATAATGCATCGAGCGGATTCTTCGCAAGACTACCTGGACCCATGATTTCAGAAGCTTTTTCAAAACTTACATCATGTACTTTAGAGAATACATTGATAGATTGAGTAAACATTTCAGAGAAGCTGAAGCCAACTTCTTTCATCACCATAAATGCCATGAATGTTGCGCCTGAAAGCAACATCACTGCTTTAATGATTTGTACCCAAGTCGTTGCCAACATACCACCAAACATTACATACGCCATCATTAATAGACCAACAATGACAACAGCAATGTTATAGTTCAAACCAAAGAGCAGTTTAATCAACTGACCTGCACCAACCATTTGAGCGATCAAATAGAAAGCAACAACCACCAAAGAACTAATCGCAGCCAATGTACGTACAGGCTTTTCTTCCAAACGGAATGACACCACATCAGATAAGTTAAACTTACCTAAGTTACGTAAACGTTCAGCCACCAAGAACAATACGATCGGCCAACCGACCATGAAGCCAAGTGAATATAACAAGCCATCAAAGCCTGACATAAACACCATCGCAGAAATACCCAAGAACGATGCTGCTGACATATAGTCACCTGCAATCGCCAAACCATTTTGGAAACCTGAGATCCCACCACCAGCGGTATAGAAATCTGCTGTATTTGTGGTTTGTTTTGCTGCCCACTTCGTAATGAGCAAGGTAAAGCCAACGAAAATCGCAAACATGATAATCGCAGACCAATTGGTTGCTTGTTGTTCTGCTGCACCTAAGTCTGGACCTGCTTGAGCAAGTGTAGATAGGAGTGCCGTTGATGCTAGTGCAGCTTTCGCTTTAAAAGAATTCCATTTCTTCATATCAGTGTTGTCCTTTTTCGTGGGCAATTGCTTCTACTTCACGCATCGCTTCTTCATTCAATTGATCAAGCGAGTTATTGGCAATGTACGAGTACACACCACACAGAAGGAACGATAAAACAATAATGCTTAAACCGAGAGGAATACCCCAAGTGGTTACACCACCCTCTGATATTTTCGTCAATAAAAATTCTTTGTTATAGCCCACTAAAAGCATAAAACCAACATAAACAAACAACATAATTGCAGTTAATGTCCAGCTTAGATTTCTCTTTTTAGCGACCATTTCTTTGAATTTTGGATTTTGTAGAATCGCATCTACCTGTCTCTCATCCATAATCTTGCTCCTTGATTAGCGACCAGTCCACTGGTTGCAATTTTTAATCATTATTTTGATGAGCTAAAATTAACAATGTTGTTGCCTTACGTAACTTAGACTTTGGTCTTTAAATTTTGAACAGAATGAACGTGTCAGTTCATGGATGCGTTATCATAGTCTGAGATTTTTGGACTGTAGCTGCTATGAATAGTTGGTTGATTATTGGGGTTCTCGCCCTTTACATCATCATTTTGTTTGCTTGTGCATTCTTTGGTGAAAAACATGCAAGTCGACTGAGCACCCGAGGGCGCATGCTTCTCTTTAGTCTAACATTGGGGGTGTATTGCTCATCTTGGACATTTTATGGTGCGACAGGTGCAGCGGTTCGTGAAGGCATTATTTTCCTACCCATCTATTTAGGTCCATTACTCTTTGTCGGACTTGGTTATGACATTTGGCGGCGTTTAGGACGTGTGCGTCAGCATCATGCCATTTCTTCGATTGCTGACTTTGTCGCTGCACGTTATGGAAAAAGTGGCACATTGGCATCCCTCGTGACCATTCTTGCTGTGATTGCCATTATTCCGTATTTAGCCCTACAGTTACGTGCCATCGCACTCAGTGCGTCGGTGATGCTTGATCATAATACCCAAGTGGTATCGACCACCACCAATGGCGTTTTAGCTTTGACTGCTGTACTTGCTATTTTAGCGATGATGTTTGGAACACGACAAATTGCCAATACAGAACAGCATGGCGGTTTGATGCTTGCTGTGGCATTTGAATCTTTTGTAAAACTCTTTGCACTACTGTGTGTTGCATTCTTTTTCATCTTTGAAAACCCAGCCAACTTATTACAGATTTCCAAAGATGTCAGTAAAACATTTCATGAAGTACAACTATTTGGTGTGCCTGAAACCTTTTGGGTACAAACCTTACTCGCAGCCTTAGCCATCATTTGTTTACCACGTCAGTTCCATGTTGCTGTCGTTGAATTACGTGATGAAAAGCATATTCGTGGTGCACGACGTTGGTTTGCGGCTTATTTAATTTTAACCATTATTGCGATTATTCCAATTGCTAGTTGGGCACTGCATGCAGCACCTGCTTATCTGAGTATTCCTGATGTTGCAGTGCTGTCTTTGCCTCTAAGTTATGGACAAGATTGGCTGACTTTACTAGCATTTTTAGGTGGCTTTTCTGCCTCTACAGGTATGCTATTAGTCTCCTCTGTTGCCTTGTCAATTATGCTTAGTAATGACTTAATCATGCCTGCACTATGGCGTTTAAAAATCTTGTCACGCCATGATAAACGCTTACCACAAGTTCTCAAATTTACACGCCGTATTTGTATTTTGGCAGTGATGTTCTTGGGTTTCTTATTCTTCCATTTCTTTAATGACATTGACCAACTTTCTACTTTTGGTCTGCTTGCATTTAGTGCAGTTGCTCAGTTCTCACCTGCACTGATTGGTGGATTGTATTGGCGTGGTGGTAGCCGTCAAGGTGTTTATGCTGGTTTAGTGATTGGTTTTATTTTATGGACTTATACTTTACTGCTACCCACTGTATTGCGCAGCTTACCAAGCGAATATAGCCAATTTGCACACCAGTTTTTAATGGCAGGTCCTTTCAATATCCAATGGTTACGCCCTGAAGCTTTGTTTGGTTTCGAGTCTTTTGCCCCACTCACCCATGGTGTGACATGGGCATTGGGTTTAAATATCATGCTCTATATTTGGATTTCCCGAATTTATCGTCCATCTGTGGCAGAGCAAATCCAAGCCGAAAGTTTTTTCTACTATGAAACTAAGCCCTTGCCTGCACAAAGCACCTCAACAGATATTAATTATTTAAATCATGATGTAGCACGTTTAAAAGTCGGTGACTTGATCGCTCTTGCTAAACGCATCACAGGCGAAGGTCCAACCATTCAAGCCTTTCGTCAATTTTGCATCATGAATAATGTCGTGCTCAATGAAAATAGCAGTGCCAATGGCATGTGGTGGCGCTTCACTGAGCAATATCTAGCAGGCACGATTGGTGCTGCATCTGCTCGTACTCTACTGACCACAGCAATGGTGAATAACGGCTTAGCACTTGGGCAAGTGGCAAATATTCTTGACCAAGCCTCACAATGGCAACGTTTTAACCAAAATTTGATTATGACCATGATCGACCACATGACTCAAGGTGTCAGTGTAGTCGATGAAAACATGTGCTTGGTGGCGTGGAATAATCAGTATCTCAAACTATTTGATTATCCCAAAGATTTAGTTTATGTCGGCTGCCCGATTGCAGATTTGATTCGTTACAATGCTGAACGTGGTGAATGTGGTCCAGGTTCTATCGAAGAACATGTTCGTAAACGTATACACTGGATGAAAGTGGGTAGTGCACATGAGTTTGAACGTATCCGTAAAGATGGTCGTGTCATCCAAATGCGTGGTAATCCAATTGAAGGTGGTGGTTTCGTTACGACTTTTGCTGATATTACTGCATTCCGTGAAAATGAAGCTGTACTCGAAGCCCGTGTCTCTGACCGTACCCAACAGTTAGCAAATGCTTTAGCAGAACAACAACTCGCACGTGAACAAGCTGACAAAGCCAATATGTCAAAAAGCCGCTTTATTGCTGCGGCAAGCCACGATCTATTACAACCCATGCATGCAGCACGTTTGTTCAGTACTGCACTTGAGCAAAGTGTACAAACTGATGAAGATCGTAAGACATTACAACAGCTTGATCGTGCCTTACATGGTGCAGAAAGTATGTTATCTGCACTTTTAGACATTGCCCGTTTAGAAGGGGGTACGATTCAGCCGAAACGCCAAATTTATCCACTGCACGATTTACTCAGTGATTTAGAGCTTCAGTTCAAATCCATCGCTGCACAACGTAAAATCAAGTTGGTGGTACATGATGCACAGTTCTGGATCGACACAGATCCTCAATGGATTCGCCGTATTATTCAAAACTTTGTTAGTAATGCCCTACGTTATACTGCCAAAGGTCGTGTCGTGGTCGGTGTATTACGTTCTGCACCACATGCCAAACATATTCGTATCGGGGTTTGGGATACAGGTCCAGGTATTGCCGAAGAACAACGCATTAAACTATTCCAAGAGTTTGAACGTTGTGGACACACTTCGCCTTGGGGTGAACAAGGTCTCGGGCTGGGTTTAGCCATCGTCCAACGTATGACGAGTTTACTCGACTACCCTGTGCATGTTTATTCTGAATTAGGTAAAGGCTCATGCTTCATGATCGAAGTACCCATCGTGGATGCACCAAAAGTGGTGGCAACACCTGTACAAGCTGTTCCATTACGTACCAAAGCCTATAAGATTTTATGTTTAGATAATGATGAAACCATTTTGGAAGGGATGAATACTTTACTGACCAAATGGGGCTATCAAGTGTTTAAAGCGACCGAGCCTGAGCAAGCACTCGACATTATTCAACAGGAAAACATCCAAGTATGGTTAGTCGATCAGCACTTAAATGACCATAAAATTGGGCTAGATTTTATTATAGAAAATCGTCAGGAAAATGTCCCAGTGGCATTAATTACAGCCGATTCCGATCCTGAATTGCCACAACACTTAAAGGACTTGAATATTGTCTTACTGAAAAAACCACTGAAACCTGCATCATTACGTTCTTGGTTATCTGGTTTAAAAATCTCGAAATAAGCTTTTTAAACTGTCTGAAAATATGTTTTGATACATTTACAGCGCTTAAAAATACAATTTTTAGGCGCTTTTTTTAAGTAAAATGACCGCATTTTGAAACTATTAGGCAAAAGTGATCAAAAAACTGCTGATTTAAGCAAAATTTATTGACCAAAAAATTCAACATGCTGTTTTCTATGGCAAATTCGATCAAATTTATTACTATACACTTGTACACTTGGTTACAATTACTTAAATTACTGATTTTAATAAATATAAAACAAATAAAATCAAACATTAGACTTTAGTCTTATTCATATTGCATATCAGATAAATCATAAAATCTACACATTGCTTAGATAAATTTGCATTTGGACTAATGCAACACAAAATTTTAAAAATAGGAGCTTTCCATGAACCTTTCAGAAACGACCTCACATAACATTCATCAAACTCAACAATTCCATCGTCAATACGGCGTGAATGCCATCTTGCCTGAAATCAATTGGGCAGAAGTATTTCCATATAGCAAACTTGATGATGCACAATTGCATGCACTGAATGCGCTGTATCAAGCTGCTGTACCCTTAGCACTAAAAGTCTTTGAAGATTTAAAATTTGATGTGTTTACCCCTGTTGCTTATCAGCCTCAAGGCTTAGGTCTATTTGACAAAATCGCACAACAAGAAGAATTACTTATTCAAGAATTGAAAGATCAATGTAAATCTTTAGATGATGAAACTCGCCATCAAATCTGGAGTATGCTGTTACGTGGTGGTGCAGTGTTAGTATTTAAGGCATGGTTAGGCAAAGTTAAAACAGGGGAAAATATTCTGGATCTCACCCAGTTTGATGAACTCTCTGACTTGTTATTTGTCAAAACCTCACCAACAACGTTGGCACAACGCCTAAATGTTGACACGCATGCAGCCTATGATCATGTATTTTTGATGTATGGCGATGATATTTTCCTAGATCGTTTTAACAGCTTAGAAACGGCTGCCCTATTTGTAGATCTAGAAGTTTATGATGCTGCGTTCCTCAGCCTACGTGATGACCGTGTTGCGGACTATTTAAAATCAAAAGGCTATGTTAGCCAAGAACAAATCGAAGATTTAAAATGTGCGCTTAACCCTTTGGGTTGCCCAGACCTTGTTTCGAAACAAGATTGCTTAGCTTAATTTTCTGAATTTAGCCCAATCAAAATGCTCAATCTCATATTGGGCATTTTTATTGTATCTTTGCCAAAAAATCTAAAATCAATTTCGACACCTGATCTGCATAGACATTCGCCAAGTCATGCTGCCCATATTGAATCACAACAAGCTCAGCCTTGGATAATTTCTGCTGTAAATACTCACCCACTGCCACAGGACTAATCGGATCAGCATCACCCCAAAGCAACAACACAGGACATTGCACTTGCTCAAGCTGCGTACTAACATCAGAATGGTGCGTGACAAACCAATCAGGCACAGCAAAGTTTAACTGATAGTCCTCTCGCCAATCCGCCACAGCAAAAGCACTTAAATCAATACCGCCCGAGGTTGCGACTAAAACCAATGCTTGAACTAAATCAGGCTTTTGTAAAGCAGCTTGTACTGCAAAAATTCCACCCATTGATTGGGCAACAATCACACTAGGCTGCTGAATCTTTTGCAATACATAATGTTGTAAGTCTATAAAGCTTTGTACTTCTGCATGATCAGGATATCCACCAAAACTTGGATAAGCCACAACTGATTTCTGTAAATGGCTTGGCAAAGCCTGCATCACAGGCTGCCAAAATGCCGTACTGCCTGAAGCACCCGGCAAAAATATAAAATTGTGCAAACTTACATCTCTTTCAATAAAAGCTTTAAAGCAATGTTGTCTCAATCTCAACACTACGCAATAAAGTCTTGGTCACAGGTGTTTTTTGGCAAATATCCAAAACCTTTTGCTTTAATTCCTCAGATAATTCTTGTTCAAAAGACAAACGACGCTCAATCCATTCTTTGCCTTCTTTATTGGCATTAAAATCCGCTTCAACACGAAACTCACCCAAATCAATTCCTTTATGCTGTGCATACATACGCAAAGTGATCATGGTGCATGAAATCAGACCTGAACAAATAAAATCATACGGTGCTAAGCCTTGATCCCGCCCACCAAAAGATTCAGGTTTATCGGTAATGAGTTGATGCTTGCCACTCGTCACTTGACCCGACCATGCTTCAGGACAGCTTTGTACTTTTGCATTTGCGATTATTGCCATTATTATTCTCCTCAGTCATTTAAAATATTTCTAATACTATGTGATTTTAAAACTCAGCAGCCATGCATCATGGTGCTGCTGAATTTATTTGGAAAATTAGAACTTATTTTGAAGGGCGCATTTTATCTGGAAATGCAGGTGCTTCTAAGCGTGGACCTTCATAATCAGGAATCGAACCAAAACGAGTATCATGATTAATCCATTGTTCACGCGCAATTTTTAATTCCTCTTGTGTGCGTCCAACCAGATTCCACCACAACAAAATCGGTGACTCAAATGGCTCACCACCTAGTAATAACAAACGACTACCCGCATGTAATTGTATTTCTATTTCGCTTAAACCCGGCTCTAACACCACCATATTATCATCCGTCAGTTCATGACCATTAATGATGGCAGTTCCTTCTAAAGCTAAAAAGCCATATTCAAACTGAGGATTTAAAGGAATACGTGTTGTAGTTGATGCTTGAGCGGTTAAATCTACACCCAAAAGTTCACTATGTACTTTGACAGGTGAAATCGTATTTAGATATTCACCAACTAGCACAGTAAATTCAACACCCTCTCGTGTTACTATAGGCAACTCAGGATAATGATCAAACTGTGGTGCCATATTAAGTTTATCATCAGGTAATGCGATCCAAAGCTGTGCAGCATGCATTTTGGTTTCAGTGTCAGGTGCAACTTCTGTATGAGAAATCCCATAACCCGCAGTCATCAAATTCACTTGTTTCGGGCGAATCAGCTGTTTTGAACCTATGCTGTCAGTATGCATCATGGTGCCTTCAATCATCCATGTAAATGTCTGCAAACCTGTATGTGGATGCGGTCCAACATCCAAACCATCACCTTGTGGAAAACTGACAGGACCTGCATGATCCAAAAAGCACCATGCACCAATCATGCGTTTCTGGCGACTCGGTAATGCGCGTTTAATGACAGTGCCTTTGCCAATCTCAGCAGAACGAATTTCAAAATCTTGAATAAATTTATTCACATATTTTTCACAATCGTCTGAATTTGAAATCTCGGTATAATTGGTATTGGTCATATTGTTATCCTCAATTACCTGTCCACAAAATTATTATGCTCATGTTTGCTATATTGCATTGTAGTCAATTTCAAATCCTTGACCTATAGCCCAATTAATACGCTGAATATCAGTGATAGGACAATAGTAAAATTGTGTTTTATTTTCATTTTTTTAAGCGTCAAAGCCACATCATGCAACTTAAATTCGGCTTTATTTGGTCTGTGGTGCTTGTACTTTCGAACTTAAAGTCACTTGTTCAGCAACCAGTAAATTAACGATCTCATTTGGATCTTGCGGTAGGCTCAAACGCATTTGACAGATCTGTTCGCAGCTATTTTTTTGTAATACCAAAATTTCTGCTAAAACCTCAATTGGACGACCAATTTCAAAATCAGTTTTGACTAAGCATTTTCCGAATTGTTGTGCATAATTACGCTCTAATTCAGCGATTTTAATGTCATTCAATAGAACTTGAATGTGATATTTTTCTTGTCGAGTTTCTGGTAGTCGTTGTACACGAACTTTTTTATAAATGGGCTGAGTCGAGACTTTCAGCATCTGTTCCGTGATCATTTTACGCTGGGTTGCATGGCTTAATTTCAACACATAATGAAAGTCTTCTAAGTCTTGTATCAATAAAGGATGATTACGAAAAAACATATCTCTTTCAAACTGATAACGCTGCCATCGCCGTTCATCTAATTGTTGGATCATAAAAAAACCGAGTACAACCACGATCACCACTAAAACTAAAAAAAGCATCTATCCATTCACCTGAAGCAAATCCAGCACAAAAATAAGGAGCTCACGCTCCTTAGTCTAAATCATTATCTTTACAATTTTAAATCCCGTATTTGACACGATAAGCTTCCATTTTTGCCAAAGCTTCTTTTTCGCCTTTGGCATCAAGATAATCCATCAAATCTTTCATGGTGATTAATGCATGTACTGGAATTTCAAGCTCTTGTTGTACTTCTTGAATCGCAGATAATGAACCTTGCCCCTTTTCTTGACGATCTAATGCAACTAAAACACCTGCAATTGTTGCACCTGCATTTTTAAGAATGGTGACAACTTCACGAATCGCAGTACCTGCTGTGATGACATCATCAATAATCCATACTTTTTTACCTTCAACGGCTGCACCTACCAATACACCACCTTCACCATGATCCTTGGCTTCTTTACGGTTAAACCCCCAAGGAACACTTACACCATGAATTTGTGACAGTGCCACAGCTGTTGCTGCTACAAAGGGAATGCCTTTATATGCAGGACCAAATACCACTTCAACATTGTTACATTGTGTGAGTTTATCTGCATAACCTTGAGCAAGTAGCGATAATGCTTCACCATCGTTGAGTAACCCTGCATTAAAAAAATAAGGGCTCACACGACCTGATTTTAAAGTAAACTCACCAAATTTAAGCACACCACGTGATAATGCGAGTTCGATAAAAGCTTGCGGGTTAAACTGAGCTGGCGTTGACATGAGGTGCTCCAAATATTCTGTAATAGAGGTAAGACTTGCGCATGATACCAAAGAGTAGCTATCCAAGTGATCAAAAAATTTTAAGAGTTGTCTCAATTAACGTAAATGGTTTACGAGCTTCTGTCACAAAAGGTCTACTTGAATGGATGGAACAATCCGATGCAGACGTGATCTGTATGCAAGAAAGCCGTATTACCCATGCACAATGGACAGATAAGTTTAAACCCGAAGGTTGGTACACACACCTATTTCCTGCCGAAAAAGCAGGCTATGCAGGGACAGCCATTTATAGTCGACTGCCTTTTGTATCCGTGAAAGATGGTTTGGGTTTTGAATTGGCAGACTCACAAGGACGCTTTATCAGCGCTGAATTTGATCTAGGTTTAGGTCAAACAGCACATATTTGCTCCTTATATTTACCATCTGGCTCTTCGGGTGATGAAGCACAAGCTCGCAAAGATCATTTCTTGGATCAATACAAAACCATTTTAAAACAATGGCGTGATGAAAATAAATCTATCATTGTTTGTGGTGACTACAATATCGTGCATAAACGCATTGATATTAAAAACTGGTCGGGCAATCAAAAAGCATCAGGCTGTTTACCCCATGAACGTGCATGGCTTGATCACATTTATGATGATCTAGGCTATGTTGATACGTTTCGTGAAGTCCGTAAAGAAGCGGAAGTATATTCATGGTGGTCAAACCGAGGACAAGCTCGTGCTAAAAATGTCGGCTGGCGCATCGACTATCAAGCTTGCTCACCTGACTGGAAAGACCGTACAGTGAATGCTTGGGTCTATAAAGAACAATGGTTTAGTGATCATGCACCCGTGATTATCGACTACAAAGTTTAACATGCTGTTACCTGTTGCCAACATATTAAGTGAACACATGTTCACTTAATATATGTAAATATCGCACAATAGTTGTCGTGTTAACGTATTCTTTATTCACCACAATAAGCGCATTATTGTTTCACGGCACAGGGACATTGTCAGGATGACAGCAAAGGGATAGGACGCCGTAGGACGAAAAGAAAATATTCACTTTAGTTTATATTTTCAAAGGATGTGACATTGGACGTTGTACTGAGACCCGCATAGTCAGGATGATTAGATGCGGGTTTTCTCTTTTTTAACTGATCTATTTATTATTCTCAAGTGATTTCGTTGTTGATCTTTGTAATATTTCTTCATGTCTATATTCATAAATTTAAACAATCAATCTTTCATTTTGATGACAATACACATTTTCAAGATGTAATTTTTATCTGTTCAATACCATAATGTTTTTTGCGATATTTTTTGCTAGGCTTAAGTCATTCACCTATATGATTTAAAATAGAAGACACACTATGCTGAAAATTTATGGAATTAAAAACTGTAATTCAATGAAAAAAGCCTTTGATTTACTCAATGAATTGGCTTTGCCTTATGAATTTCATGACTATAAAAAACAAGGCATTGATACCGAAACAGTCAAAGTTTGGTTAGATCAATTGGGGCAAGACCTTATACTCAATAAAAAAGGGACAACTTGGAAAAAGCTTTCTGAACAAGAACAACAAGATGCTTTAGCAAGCCAAGACAATCTGATTCAAGCCCTAACCACACATACCAGTATGATCAAACGCCCTGTGATTGAAAACAATGGTGTATATATTGTTGGTTTTGATGAAGAAAAAATCAAAGCGCTTCAATAAATACCCTATACAGAAGTAAATTTGAAATAATTTGATCAAATCTCTCGCTGTATTTTTGAAGTTAAATTTGAAATTAAAAATAAAAAAGCTCGATATAACCCATCGAGCTTTTTTAATCATGCATTTATACTAGATTAGTTGGCACGAATCCAAGTTTGGTTACGACCAAGCGCAGAAACCCCCATATAGCCACGTAGGTTCAGCTTATTACCCGCTAACTCACCTTTCAGTTTGTAGGTTTTACCATTTTTTGGATCTAAAATCGTACCGCCTTCATACTTACCATTGACATTTTTTAGACCATAAACAATCGTGACACCTTTCAACGATTTATTGTGGTATTTACCTTCACACTTGGTACAAGAATTTTCTTCACCCGGCGTTACAATACTTTGAATCGTTGCTGAAAGCGTACCATTCTTTTGTTCTGTAAATTTCACTACAGCTTTGGCTTGCTTAGTTTCATCATCAATGGTTTTCCATACCGTACCATTAAGAGGATCTGCTGCGTTGGCGAAAGCAGTTGCAGTAAGCAGCCCCATCATCAGTGCAATTTTTTTCATTTTTTTGATTTCCCTAGTCATGATTGACATATGATAGTATTCAAAAGTTGCAACAAATATGCAATTTTTCAATGTGACTATTTGGTGTACCCTTGTAAATAATGTTGTTTATTCAACAAATAAAAATAGTAAAAGTAAACAAAATGGAAAAAGCATGAAGATTAACCCCTTAATGAAACAATTCATCACTGAAGCGGTTTTAAAAACCAGTTTTAAAATGCCAAGTCGTTTAAATCTCCCCCCGACTGCATTACGTTTCGCACTGGAACAACTCACACGTGTTTTTCCTCAACCTAAAGGGGTTGAATTTCGTGCTTTACGCATTGCGGGTATACACGCTGAAGAAATTAAACCGCAGAAAAAATCAACACAAATGATTTTGCATATTCATGGTGGTGCATTTTTTGTAGGTTCTTTAAAAACCCATCGTGCTTTTTTAGCAGAAATAGCTGTACGTACACAGATGCAAGTGTTGCATATAGACTATCCTCTCGCACCTGAGCATCCTTACCCTGAAGCAAGTGATGCAATTTATGACATTTACCAAATGTTGATGGATCAAGGTGTGCAACCTAAAGATATTATTATTTCAGGTGATTCTTGTGGTGCAAATTTGGCATTGGCTTTAGTGCTTAAATTAAAAAAAGAAGATCCTGAACATGTACCTAGTGGTCTGATTTTACTGTCTCCATTTTTGGATTTAACTTTAACCAGTGAATCTTTACGTTTTAATCAAAAACATGATGCTTTACTGTCCGTAGAAGCACTTGAGGCAGGCATTAATTATTATGTTCCTAAAGATGTCGATGCATCCATTCCTGAAATTTCACCTATTTTTGGCGATTTCGCAGGTTTACCGCCAACATTAGTACAAGTCGGCTCTAAAGAAATCTTAATGGATGATGCAATTCGTTTTGAGAAAAAAGCGAAAAAAGCTCATGTAGATGTCACTTATAAATTATATACAGGTATGTGGCACAACTTCCAAATGTTTAGCCCATGGTTTGATGAAGCCAAAAAAGCCATCGCAGATATTGCTGAATTTGCCCATAAACTTGATCAAACATAAGTTACCTTTCATAAAGCATAAATAGCCAGTATTTCTGGCTATTTAGAGTAAAAAATCAAATCTTTCACAACCTAGACGATATACATAAATAACATAAGTTTTATGCTTATTTTTCTCATTTAAATTATAATTTTGGTTTATAATTCTATATATTAGAGTGACCACATCATATTTTTGTTCGAACAAATAAAATCATGTATACATTCTAATCAAGGTAATTTTTCAGTTTGGCGGTGAATATAATTATTGAGCAATAGTTTTGGTACAATAATTTATTATTTATACAGATATAGTAAATTATATCTTAACAATATACCATAAATACTCATATTTCACTTAATGAGTTATTTATTTTTAAATTTATAAATATATTTAATACTTCACAATCTCTCCCGCTCTAGTGGAAATCAATATATTTAAATCTGTTATTGGTAGGCTAAAAACAATTAACATGAATGATTTAGCTAAAAAAATATTCAACTATATCCAGTCCAATAGCATTATGAATTGGACAAATATCCAAAAATGTATTTTGGTATTAACGCTTGCCATTATGATCCACTTTCTTTGGATTATATGGAAAGTCTATATTCTTTATACACCTGATCTTTTGCAGTGGGTGAATATTCCTTTACTTAAAAATCAACTTTTAATTAATTTCATATCAATTATATCTTTGATTATTTTAATTTGTATAAGTATTTATAATCGCAAAAAGGAATGGGTTAATCACTTTTTTAGTTATTTTGTGATTACAATTTTCATTCTTATTTTAGTCTTAGATGGTTATTTGGTTGGGATCTACAGCCCAGCGACAATCTTTACCAGCGTCTGTGTCACAGGTATTGGTTTGGTTTTATTTAATCAAAAAATTATTTATTTTAACTTAGTCTTGTCCACTTCCATTTTTTCAACATTAATTTATTTAACGACTCAAGACGCTATTCCTTATTCACCTATTTTTAGTCAAAAATTACTGAATGGTATTCCATATTATAACTATTTCTGGGTATATAGTATGGTTTATTTCATTATTCCCGTGATGCTGATTGGATTATTATTTTTTGAAATATTATTAATGCAATGGCGTTATCGTGAATCATTATTTGAAAAAATTAGTCAGATTGATCCTTTAACTGAATTGTATAATCGCCGTTTTTTTAATGAGAAAGTCACAGCATTACAACAAAATGAACAGTCTTATATTATTATTTTATTAGACTTAGATCATTTTAAAACAATTAATGATACCTATGGTCATCATGTGGGCGATACCGCATTGGTTCATATTGCGCAAACTTTGTCTAAAACAGTACGAAAAACCGATATTGTGGCACGTTATGGTGGCGAAGAATTTATTTTACTACTGCCTGAAATTACGGTCACTCAAGCATTTGAAATTGCAGAGAAATGTCGAAATATTATTGCTTCACAAGCTTTGCAGTTCACAGATGGACAGTGTATCCATATCACAGCAAGTTTTGGTATAGGAGTGAGCTCGTCAGAACTCAGCATAGATCAAGCTATTTATTATGCAGACCAAGCTTTGTATCACGCCAAGCAATCTGGGCGTAATCAAGTGCAATTATATGATGGAAGCTCCTTTCAAAGCTTCCAATCTGAAATTGTGCTGCCTTAAAGAATTAAGGCATGATTAAATAGCGGACTCTACACTGAGAAAAGGATAATCAATATACCCTTCCGCAGTTTGTGAACCGATCATATTTTCAAACACTAGTTCATTCAAAGGTGCATCCTGAACCAAACGCTCAAACAAATCAGGATTGGCAATATAAGCCTTACCAAAAGACACTGCATCTGCTTTGCCTAAAGCAAGCAAGTCGATTGCATCATCACGGCTCAACTTCATATTGGCAATATAAGGCACACCGCCTGAACGCTGTTTCATCTCTTCACTGATACTGTCATCCGCCAGATACTCACGGGTAAAGAAGAACGCAATCTGACGCTTTCCTAACTGCTCAAGAGCATAACCAAAGGTTTCACGTGGAGCAGCATCCCCCATATCATGCTCATCGCCACGTGGTGCAAGATGCACACCAACACGACTTGCTCCCCAAACCTCGATCAATACATCCGTCACTTCCAGTAATAATCGGACACGATTTTCAACTGAACCACCGTACTCATCTTCACGCTGATTGGTTGAACTTTGTAAGAATTGGTCGATCAGATAACCATTGGCAGCATGAAGTTCAACGCCATCAAAACCCGCAGCTTTGGCACGGATTGCAGCCTGTTTATATTGCTCAACAATAGTTTTGATTTCTGAAATTTCTAAAGGACGTGGTACAACATAATCACGTTTTGGACGCAATAAACTCACCTGACCCGCTTGTTGTACGGCACTTGCAGATACAGGCGTTTCACCATTGAGAAGATCAGGGTGCGAAACACGACCCACATGCCATAACTGCGCAAGGATTAAACCACCTTTGTCATGCACAGCTTGAGTCACAACCTTCCAACCTTCAACTTGTGCATCCGTGAATAGCCCTGGGGTATTTAAATAACCATTGGCTTCTTCAGAAATCACCGTTGCTTCGGAAATGATTAAACCTGCACTGGCACGTTGCGCATAGTATTCCGCCATCATTGCAGTTGGAACACGATCCGCTGTTGCACGACTGCGTGTGAGTGGCGCCATGATGACACGATTTTTGAGATGTAAATCGCCTAGGACGAGAGGAGAAGAAAGTTCAGCCATATTTGCCTCATCACTCGCTTTTCCACCTGAATCAGGAGTTAAAGCGAGTTTTTAAGATATTCAATATATTGCTGAATTAAAGCTTCATTACGTGAAAAGTATGACCATTGACCATACTTTTCTGCTTGAATTAATCCTGACTGTTGCAAAACTGACAAATGATTAGACATCGTAGACTGAGAGACATTACCGAGTTTTTCGATATTCCCTGCACATATACCACGACTAAAGCCACCGCACTGCTCTTCACACAGATACTGTTGTGGATTTTTCAACCACTCCAGAATCTGGCGTCGAGTCGGATTTGCCAATGCTTTAGAAATTAAATCAATATCCATAGCCACAACCCGTATCAGATACATCCAATTTTGAACAAAGCTCTATTCAGCATCTTTGTAGATAATATATCGTATTTTTTCGATTTTAATATCGATTTTTTTAGATATATTGTAAAGATACCGATAAAGCTTTGCTATTTATCACAATTTAAATAGAAAAATTTGATGAAAAATGCGCTGAATTAAAGCCCTTGCTTTAAACTCGCTTCAATAAATTTATCTAAATCACCATCAAGCACCGCACCTGTGTTGGAATTTTCCACACCTGTACGCAAGTCTTTAATCCGTGAGTCATCTAAAACGTATGAACGAATTTGACTACCCCAACCGATATCAGACTTAGAATCTTCAAGTGCTTGCGCTGCTTCGTTACGCTTACTCATTTCCAGTTCATACAATTTTGCACGTAACTGTTTCCAAGCATGGTCACGGTTCGCATGTTGTGAACGTTGGTTCTGACATGCCACCACGATACCAGTTGGCGCGTGGGTTAAACGTACCGCAGAGTCAGTTTTGTTAATGTGCTGACCACCCGCACCTGATGCACGATAAGTATCGGTACGGACATCGGCAGGATTGATATCAATTTCAATATTATCATCGACTTCAGGTGATACAAACACCGCTGAGAAAGAGGTATGACGACGGTTACCTGAGTCAAATGGTGACTTACGTACTAAACGGTGTACACCAGATTCGGTACGTAACCAACCGTATGCATACTCACCTTCAACACGGATGGTTGCAGATTTAATCCCCGCAACATCACCGTCAGATTCTTCCATCAACTCAGCTTTAAAGCCATGACGTTCGATCCAGCGCATATACATACGCAATAACATGGACGCCCAGTCCTGCGCTTCAGTACCACCTGAACCTGCTTGAATTTCCACATAACATGGGTTCGGGTCCATAGGGTTGCTGAACATACGACGGAATTCAAGCTTCGCCAATTCTGCTTCTGCTGTATCTAACTCAGCCTGTACATCTGCCAATAGACTTTCATCATCTGCTTCGACAGCTAAATCTAAAAGTGCTTGTGCATCTTCAATTTGTGTAGCTAAACCTTCCAAAACGTTGAGTACGTTTTCCAGTTCGCCTTTTTCTTTTGCCATAGCTTGTGCACGGCTTTGATCATTCCAGATCGCAGGATCTTCTAACTCGCGGAGAACCTCTTCTAAACGCTCTTTCTTCAGATCGTAGTCAAAGATACCCCCGTAGTGTTAGACCACGGTCATTTAAGTCTTTTAGCTGTAATAGATAAGGATTGATTTCCACGAGTTTTAATCTCACATTGGCTGTTTTTTAATTCGGACGCATTCTAACACAGAGTGTATCAACTTGAAAAAATGCTTTTATTTGGCAAATTAATCCTGCCATCCATCTACAAAATATTACCCATTTTTTAAGTGACATCATTTTTCAAATCGGTAAATTAAATTGCAAAATACTTTAAAAAATGACCATATTTATGCACTACCTTACAATAAGTTCTGGATGCTTTTTAAACACAATTTAAGCTTCCTCACATTTCCTACACAGTTTTAATAAAACAAAACATTAATAAAAATAAATAAAAATCAATTATTTAAAAATTAAAATTTACACAAAATTACCAACATTACAGTTTCATTACCTTGTGCTGTTGACGATATTTTATTTTTCCCTAGACTTGGAGTTGTAACAAAAGATTTAAAACACAGATGAAAATCACAATTTCAGAGGGGAGTAGAATCCATGAAAAAATTAGCAATCGCTTCAGCAATCGCACTTTCAGCGATCGCAGTTTCAGGCACTGCAAATGCTTATCAAGCAGAAGTAGGCGGTTCTTACACTTATACTGATTGGGATGATTTTGATGCAACACATCAATTCGGTGTAGACGGAACTTATTACTTTAACCCAGTACAAACACGTGATGCACCACTCAATGAAGCTGCCTTCCTTGACCGTGCAAGTAATGTAAAAGCGCATGTAAACTATGCTGATAATGATGGTGTAAAAGACTCACAATATGGCGCAGGCGTTGAATACTTCGTTCCTGGCAGTGACTTTTATGTCAGTGGTCGAGTCGGACGTGACGAACTTGAAGTAGACGATACTCATATCGACAGCAAAGTAACAACATATGGTGCTGAAGTTGGTTATTTACCTGCACCAGGTTTATTACTTGCATTGGGCTTAACAGGTTACGATGAAAAAGATGGTGAAGATGGCGTAGACCCAACTGTACGTGCAAAATATGTGACTAAAGTGGGTCAATATGATGCTAACTTTGAAGCATACGGTGCTTTTGGTGACCTAGACGAATATAAAGTTCGTGGTGACTTATACTTAGACAAAACTTTAAGTGTTGGTGCTGATTACTACAACAATGACTTAACTGAGCGTGATGAATTTGGTATTTCTGCGAAGAAATTCTTAAATCAAAATGTCAGTGTTGAAGGTCGTGTCGGTTTCGGTGATGACTACAATACTTATGGTGTACGTGCAGGCTACCGTTTCTAAGATTAAACGAACTGAATCAAATAAAAACCGCTTAACTTTGAGCGGTTTTTTTCATGCAAAATAAACAGTGTAAAACATCTTATTGCTGTAAATGCAACATTCGCAATTGCACACTGACATTGCCATTAAACTGATTTTTATCCAACTCATAGACCAAATGCACATGGTTTTTCGCAGGATCAAAATCAAACTGATCTGCAACATTAAATGCAATCGCATCCACAGATTGTCCATTGCCCAATGACAATTTAAGTTTTAAGTGCACTTCTTTTAACCAACGATGTTCCAACACCTGAAACTGCCCTTCAAATACAGGCGCAGGAAATTTTTGCCCCCAAGGTCCCAAATGTTCAAGCGTATTGACCGTACTCAATCGAATCTCATGCAAAGGTAGCTCACCATCTGTCCATAAAGTCGCTTGAAATAATTCATCGTCTGATTCAGCAATTAATGCTGTAAAAACCTGTTTAAATTCCTCAAAATTATCTTTTTGAATGGTTAAACCTGCCGCTGCCGCATGCCCACCAAAAAAGCTGACCAAATGCGGATATTGCTCTGCAACTTTTTCAATGCTGTCACGGATATGCACCCCTTCAATCGAACGGGCTGAACCTTTGATATGAATACCATCTTTATCGGCAGCAAAAACGATACTTGGTCGATGAAATTGTTCTTTTAAACGCCCTGCCACAATCCCAATCACCCCTTGATGCCAATCTTCATCAAACATCACCAAAGCTGCGGGTAAATTGTCCTGATCAAAATGTAATTTTTCCATCTCAAGCAAGGCTTCTTGCTTCATTTGTGATTCGACCTGACGGCGTTCCAAATTTAAATCATTCAGTTGGCGTGCCAAAGCATAGGCTTTTTGTGCATCGGTTGCCAACAGACATTCAATGCCAATGTCCATGGTATCCATACGTCCTGCCGCATTGATCCGAGGACCCAATACAAAACCCAAGTCAGAAGCTTTTAATTCGGTAGGCTCACGCCCTGCGATATCGAGTAAAGCACTAATGCCCACACGACATTGATTTTGTTGAATACGCTTTAAACCTGCATCGACCAAAATACGGTTGTTATAGTCCAAACTTGCCACATCAGCATAAGTGCCCAATGCGACCAAGTCCAAATACTGTGTCATTTTTGCAGTCGACTTACCCTGTTTAGCCCTATAACTGCTTAAATTTGCAAGTAAATAAAAAGCAACCCCAACCCCTGCCAAAGCCTTACTTGGGAAATCACAACCCAACTGATTTGGATTGACCACTGCTTCCGCTTTGGGTGTTGCTTTGGTGGTTAAATGGTGATCTGTAATAATCACTTGCATACCGTGTTGCTGTGCCTGTTCCACACCTGCATGGCTGGAAATACCATTATCCACAGTAATCAAAAGATCAGGCTGAAAGCTTTCAAAAGCCAAATCTGCAATTTTAGGCGTTAATCCATAACCATATTTAAAACGATCAGGCACGAGATAATGTACATCTGCACCCATTTCCGTGAGTGCTAAAATCATCAAAGCTGTACTCGTCGCACCATCGGCATCGTAATCCCCGACTATGACAATTTTTTTATTTTGATCAATGGTTTGATCAATAAGTTCTATTGCTGTTTGTAAACCTTTTAACGTCGGTGCGAGTAAATATTTAAGTTTTAAATCGAGTTCCTGCTTAGACTGTACACCACGTCTTGCTAAAATTTCAGCGATAAATGCAGGCACGCCCTGAAATTGTTCAGGGCGTGTCAGTAATGGGCGTTGTTGTATTTTAATATTTTGCATGCTTACTTCTATTTTCAAGGCATTAAACGTTGAATCTGCCAAGTTGCATCGACTTTTTCATAGCTTAGACGATCATGTAAACGATTTGGGCGACCTTGCCAAAATTCATAATGTTGCGGTTCTAAACGATAACCACCCCAAAATTCAGGTTTCGCTAATTCAGCTTTTTCAGCAACTCGATCATGCAATTCCTGAAAGCGCTGTTGCAGTAATTCACGACTTTCAATTACGCCACTTTGTGGGGTACTGATATGCGCTGCAATTTGACTGTCACGTGGGCGTTTATGGTAATAATCGGTCGATTCTTCAAGTGAAATTTGCGTGACATAACCGCCAATTCGCACCTGACGCTCCAACTCAGCCCAATAAAATAAAACTTCTGCATAAGGATTGGCAGCTAAGTCCAAACCTTTTTGACTGTCATAATTGGTATAAAAATCATAGCCTGCTTCAGTCGCTCCACGCAGTAGCACAGTACGTACATGCGGACGACCTTTGCCATCCGCAGTCGCCAAAGACATGGCATAAGGTTCATGTAATTTTGCAGTTAAAGCGAGATTGAACCAATTTAGAAACTGCTCATGTGGATTGGCTTCCACCTGATCTTCATGTAGTTCACCTTTTTCATAAGTCAGACGTAGCTCACTTAGATCTTTAATGACATCACTCATGTACCTTATTCCCCTTGAGTCTTAAGCCTTGGCATTTTGGCGGACTTGATCTGCCAAATGATTTGCAAGATCAGTCACTTCTTGTTGATTATCACCTTCAACCATAACACGGATCACAGGCTCTGTACCTGATTTACGAATCAAGATACGACCACGACCTTTCAATTGCGCTTCAACTTTATCAAACTCAGCAACCAATGCAGGCACTGCAAATGGATCGTACATTTCTTCCAAACGCACATTAACCAATACATTTGGTAAAAGTTTAAAATCAGCAGTTAATTCATCAAGTGCTTTATCTTGCTCAACCATCACGGTCAATACTTGCAATGCCGCAATAATGGCATCGCCTGTGGTACTTTTATCCAAAGTCAGAATATGACCCGATGGTTCGCCACCTGTAACCCAATTATTATCTTCAAGTCCTTGTAATACATAGCGATCACCAACTTTGGCACGTACAAATGGCACTTGTGCTTTTTCCAAAGCAAGTTCCAAAGCCATGTTGCTCATCACCGTACCCACAATACCCGCAGGTTTATTCGCTGCTTGAGTTGCAAGAATATATAAAATCGCATCACCATCGACCAAATTACCCTGACGATCAACCAAGACCACACGATCTGCATCACCATCAAAAGCGATCCCTAAATCTGCTTGATGTTGAAGTACTGCTTTTTGGAGATTTTCAGGATGGGTTGAACCACAGTCTTTATTGATATTTAAACCATCAGGCTCGTTATACAGCGCTATGACTTTGGCACCCAATTCACGAAAAACCGCAGGACCAACGCTGTAGGCTGCACCATTGGCACAGTCCACCACAATTTTTAAATGGCGTAGATTAAAATGGTATGGGAATGTCGATTTACAAAATTCGATATAACGTCCATTGGCATCTTTGACACGGACACTTTTACCCAAGTTTGCGGTATCTTCGATGATAATGTCTTTTTCCAATTCTTTGTTAATGGCTTCCTGAATCGCATCTGGTAATTTTTTACCTTCATCAGAGAAGAATTTAATGCCATTATCAAAATATGGATTATGTGATGCTGAAATCACAATACCCAAGTTAGCATGCAAAGCACGGGTCAAATGTGCAATTGCAGGGGTTGGCAATGGACCAAGCAAATGCACATAAACACCTGCGGCATTTAAGCCCGCCTGTAAAGCAGCTTCCAAAATATAACCTGAAAGACGAGTATCCTTACCCAAAACCACAATCGGCTTGGTTTTAGGACTGATTTGCTTGAGTACTTTCCCTGCAGCAAAGCCTAATTTTAATGCAAATTCTGGGGTAATCGGGAGTTCACCAAATTTTCCTCGAATCCCGTCTGTACCAAAATAACTCATTTTTTACCCACTTATTTATCGTGTTGTTTAACAGTTGATTTTCAATCGCATTACTTTACACCAAAATAAAAAAACCGTCATAAAATGACGGTTTTTTTCAATAAAAACACTACAAAAGGCTAAGCCATTCGATCATTTAGCTAAATACTAAATGAAGTGAAAAGCTTGTAATATTAGCCTACACGATAGTTCGGTGCTTCTTTAGTAATCGTGACATCATGAACGTGTGATTCAGACATACCTGCTGAGGTAATTTTCACAAATTTGGCATTTTGACGAAGATCTTCGATCGTAGAAGAACCCGTATAGCCCATAGATGAACGTAAACCGCCCATCATTTGATGTACGATATTGCCCATAGGACCTTTGTACGGTACACGACCTTCAATGCCTTCAGGAACAAGTTTCTCAGCACCTGCTTTAGAGTCTTGGAAATAACGATCCGCAGAACCTGTTGCACCCGCCATCGCACCCAATGAACCCATACCACGGTAAGCTTTGTAGTAACGACCTTGGAAGAATTCAACTTCGCCAGGTGCTTCTTCAGTACCCGCCATCAGTGAACCCACCATAATGGTGCTTGCACCTGCGCCAATCGCTTTCGCCATATCGCCTGAGAAACGAATACCACCATCCGCAATCAACGGAATTTGATCTTTCAATGCATTGGCAACGCTGTCAATCGCAGAGATTTGTGGCATACCAATACCTGCAACGATACGTGTTGTACAGATTGAACCAGGACCAATCCCGACTTTCACTGCATCCGCACCTGCATCCAATAATGCCAATGCAGCATCACCTGTTGCGATATTCCCACCAATCACTTGCACTTGAGGATAATTTGCTTTCACCCAACGTACACGTTCGATCACGCCCGCAGAGTGACCATGCGCTGTATCGACTACAATCGCATCCACACCTGCTTCAACCAATGCTTCAACACGGCTTGGCGTTTCTACACCCGTACCCACCGCAGCACCAACACGCAGACGACCTAAGTCATCTTTACAGCTATTTGGATAAAGTTCAGCTTTACGGAAATCAGTGACCGTAATTAAGCCTTTCAATTCATTATGTTCACCCACCACAATGACTTTTTCAATGCGATGTTGTTGTAATAATGCTTGGATTTTTTCTTTCGATTCATTTTCACGAACCGTTACAAGACGATCTTGACCTGTCATGATATTGCTAACAGGTTGCTCAAGATTGGTTTCGAAACGAGTATCACGACCTGTCACGATGCCAACCACTTTGCCATCTTTCACTACAGGCACACCACTGATGTTGTTTGCTTCTGTAATGGCAATCAACTCACGTACAGTAGTTTCTGGGGTTACAGTGATTGGGTCTTTCACCATACCTGCTTCAAATTTTTTCACACGGCGTACTTCAGCGGCTTGCGCTGCGATATCCATATTTTTATGTAAAATACCGATACCGCCATTTTGCGCCATTGCAATCGCCATACGTGACTCAGTCACAGTATCCATTGCTGCTGAAACAAGGGGAATATTCAGTTGAATGCCGCGGGTAAGGCGTGTCTTTAGGGAGACATCTTTTGGAAGGACTGTTGAATAGGCAGGGAGTAATAAGACATCATCGAAGGTTAGGGCTTCTTGAACGATGGTCAACATAACAGGCTCGCTGGTAATTTCCGTGAGCTATTATATACAAATTTCAGTTTAAATTTCATTTTTTATTGTCTTTTTTAAAGTTGCCCTGCACTTTCATATACACACATTTCATTTAGCTTTGGAGGCTTTACTGTTAATTGCATCTTAAATGAATAAAAATAAGGATATTTTACAAACCAATCCTGATTTCTTAACCCACTTTGTTTTTTTGTTAATATATAGGTTTCAGGGCAATCTATATGATTCTGAATTTGATTCACCTTTTGCCAACGTATGAAATAGATATAGTGCGCTGAGATAGAAAACCATTTTAAAACTAGAAATATCAAAGTAAGACCTAAAACGATACAAGATATAATTTTCATTGATTTAATCACCACATCATATTCTGAACAATAAAACATCTATTGTGAAAAAAATTTTTAACTCCTATACTGCGCAAAAATTCAAAATAATGAAGACGCTAAAAGGTAAATATAAATGCGCAAAAACATTTCACTTTTAATACTCATCTTATCTCTTCCTGCAATGGGTCTATATGGTTTCTATTTGGTGCTTGAAACTTATGGGTTATTTATACCTGATATGTTCTTATCAAAAGGGGGAATTCCAATCATCAGCTACCCTATTGCATCTATATTCAAAATTTTTATTCATTTTTGCGGTCTTGCAACTTGGATTTTAATCATCCCTATGGCAAATGCATGGTGTAAAAACACAATGGTCAGTAGAAAAATATTAACAATGTTTACTGCGGCAATGTGTATCGGTTTATCACCATTTTATCCCATGAAATATTCTTTATGGGGTGGTATTGCAATTGTTGCTTTGCCCACGATTATCTTTGCCATTTATTTGATTATTTGGCATATAAATGATCACACTCAAGAAAAGACGCAACTTTTATCAAAAGCATAAAGATACTTTAAACCTCAGGCTCAATCTTATTCATTTATATAGATTGAGTTCACTGGCTAAATAGCTATTTTGACGCATAACTACACGCCATTTCATGCGTTTTTGGATCATAAATTGTCAGTTTTAAATCAATCAAGCGATGTTGAACATCCCACGTTTTTCCACGATCTTCAAAGCGTACATGTTCAAATGGTGAAGTATCCGAACATTCGACACTTCCCACTCCTGTATCACTGAGTAACCAATGTGTATTTATCAAACTAAAGGCACTCGTAATAATCACATAATGTGCAAGCACCGCTAAACCAATATAAAGACCAACATGATTAACAGACTTGGTCATAGCCATCATCATTACTTGGCAATACAGGCTCGATTTCAATCAATGGAATCAATCCATGTGCAGCACGTGCCTTATTACACTGTGCATCACCCGCTTGGACTTCCTTACAACTTGAGCTGCGCTGTTCATACATGGTACAACTCACCTGCTGCCCGATCTCACCTGACAACATTACACAGCGTGGGTCTTTCTGATTGGTGCCTTTCATACAGGAGTACACGGCAGTCAATGGTTCGACCACATCTTCAGGCATGCTTTCGCCTTCAGCCCAATAAAATGACACTCGAAAAAAGGCGCAACACGCCCCACAGCTTAAGCACGAATCCTGTGCTGGGATTTGAGACAACATATTTTTAAAATTCTCGTGGTCAAAAAAACCTCCTTCATCTTGCTGCAATGAAAGAGGTTTAAAAAAGATTTTGGCAACTCAAATCTTAAAAATATTTTTTCTTCAACTCAATATTTTTTTAATTTTTTTTGTTCATTTATTGTGGATATTGCGGACAAGTAAAAACTGTTTCATCCATCAAATCGATACCACATTGTAAGTTTTCGATCCAATCCAAAAACTCATTAATCATTTTTTTACCCACAAAAGGAGTTCCATGTTGCGGTACGATCATTTCAATGTCCATTTGACGCACCATTTTAACCCATAAACGAATAATACGGTTTGAACACATATAACGCTGATGAAAACCTTTCATGGTTGGGATATGTGCTGCAAAATTTTCTAAAGGCACAGATGCATCTTTGACCATTGATGCCCCCATATCCCCTGAAAATAGAATTTTTGCAATCGGATCATAAAATTGGAAATTACCTACGGAATGTAAAAAATGTGCAGGTATCACAACAATTTGACTTTGCCCCAACGTAATAGAGCCACCTTGGTCAGGTAATTCAATTAAACGCTCAAGCCAACCACCTTTCATACGATCACTCATAAAAGCTGAGTTTAAATGCGGTAAAAAGCGCGCCCAAAGTTTAGATGCAACCACTTTGGCATCTGTATAGACCAACCAACGTGGCATAGAGGTAATAATGTCAGGATCTTGATGTGATGCCATGACATAATCAAGATTTTGCAGACGAGTATATTTATTTAGTTCCATTGTAAGGGGCACATAAGTCAAATCGCCACCCGGATCTAATACTGCAGCTCTTTCATTATCCAAAATTAAAAACTGATTGGCTTGTACACCCTCACCTTTAACCAAACTCGTAAAACTAATACATTTATGTATACCGTTATCAAACAGTACTTGCGATGTGGTGCGATCTAAAGCCATACCCCAACCTCTAGAAATTATTCATATAATTCTCTTCTTTCACTTTCTTTTTCTACAAAAAATCCGACATTGATGATATGACATGTCATGCAAATCATTTATAGATGAAAACCCTAATGAAAGAATACGAAAGCGCATTTTAAATTCCTTATAATTTATAAGTATTATGAAAAAATTACAATTAAAAACAAATGCAAGTTGTCGAATATTTTATTTTTATGTTAATTAAATAACACTTCACAGATCATCCGCCAAGTGTTATTTAAAAATGTACTTTTAAAAAAAATAATGCTGCACCAATGCCGTAACACCGATCACAAGGAAAATCAGCGCACCAATTTTATGAATCAATGAAATCGGCAGTTTATCCGCCAATTTATTACCAATAAATACTGCGGGTGCATTCACCAACATGATCCCAAGCGTAGTACCCAAAGTCACCCAACCAATATCATCAAAACGTGCAGCCAAAGCGACTGTGGCTATTTGGGTTTTATCACCAATTTCTGCGAGGAAAAACAGTACAAAGGTTGCACCAAAGACCCCATATTTTTGCCATTTGTTGATACTTTCAGATTCATCATCAAGTTCATCAGGAATCAGCATCCAACCCGCCATCGCAATAAAACCGAGTGATACGATCCACAGCAAAACGGTTTCGCTTAATACGGTAGTGATCCATTGACCCAATATAGCGGAAACACCATGATTGACGACTGTCGCCAGAAAAATTGCGATAAGAATAGGAACAGGTTTACGAAATTTTGCGGCAAGGAGCAAAGCAAGCAGTTGTGTTTTATCGCCCATTTCAGACAAAGCAACAACCACTAAAGAGATAAGGAAGGCATGTAACATGTCAATTTCTCTGGCCAGCAATATTTACCGATGACTTATCTCTCCCGCCAGCCAAAGATCACACAGCACAAACGCACTACATGAAATGCAGAGAAATAAATCAAAGGTCTTGCCAACAAAAGAATGCTGAAAATTTGCAATTCAGCATAATTGGTTCTTTGCTATGATGACCATGTTCTGTTGAACAATTATGTTGACCATCACCTATTCACAGTCATAATGCGTGAATAGCGGCTACTCCCCAATGAAGTGCCTATAGTTTACAATGTCTATAAAAATTTTACAGCTGTTTTCCGATAATTTAACTTAAAGAAATATTCTTAATCATGATGACTGCCCATTTTTCTGACTATGTTCAAAGCCATTTGCATCCAGAAACCATTTTTGTGGTTGGTGGTGGGCCTTCCTTAAACCAACATGATTTGACCGTCCTGAACCATACTGAACATTTTGTCATCTGCTGTAACCAAGCTTTTAGCCTGATTCCATCCGCAAAAATCGCCCATCACAGCGATTACGCATGGTGGGAACAGTATCAATCCCAATTGGAAAGCCAATTTACGGGGGACTTTATCACAGGCTGTGGTTTAGGTAATACCAAAGCTTATCCAGATGTTGTGACGCATATGGGCTTTATTCAACATCATAATCATCATGAATTATTCAACTCCAAAATGCATGTTTTTGGCAATAATTGTGGCTTACAGGCATTGAGTATCGCTCATCTATTTCAACCGCAAAACATTGTGCTGATCGGTTTTGACTTTAAAGCTGAACATGGTCAAAGTCATGGCTATGAAAAAAATAATCTTGCATCCATGGAACATTATCAATCTTTTTGGCGGATGTTTTTGCGAGGTTTTTCAGATTTTGAAAAAATTAAAGCCACACAATGGCAAAAAGCATATCCAAATCAAGCCTTACCTGCCATTTGGAATGTCAATCCCGATTCAGCGTTGACACTGTATGACAAAAGCAAAAACCTGAGCGATTTCTTATAAATTTCAAGCCTTATAAATTAAAAAACCCCGCCGTAGCGAGGTTGATTGAATATCTGAACTTAAAGCAAAATATTTCGAATGTCTGCCAAAAGTTTGGTCAGCTTATTGGTAAAACGTGCTGCATCCGCACCATTAATCACACGGTGATCGTATGACAATGACAATGGTAACATCAGCTTCGGATCAAAGCCCTCACCATTCCATACAGGTTGCATCGTTGCAGGTGAAATACCCAAAATCGCCACTTGTGGCCAATTCACTAAAGGCGTAAATGCTGTCCCACCAATTGAACCTAAACTTGTAATGGTAAAGTTTGCACCTTGTAAGTCTTTCGGAGAAAGTTTCTTATCTCGGGCTTTTTTACTCAGCTCACCCAATTCAATCGCAATTTGCTTAATTGATTTTTGGTCAGGATTGCGCAGTACAGGTACAGTCAAACCATCAGGTGTTGCTACTGCAATACCCATGTGAATTTCATTACGCAATAATACTGACTTTTGATCATCCGCCAAATGCCCTGCAAAATATGGCTCTTCTTTCAGCAGGAAAGCCACTGCTTTGGCAATGAATGCAAGAATCGTTAAGCTAATACCATCTTGTTTAAATTTACCTTTGAGTTCACCACGCCAAGCTTCAAGCTCGGTAATGTCTGCCAAATCAAACTGTGTCACTTGTGGGATGAAATTATTCAATGACAATTGCGGTACAGATACTTGCTGTAAGCGTGTCATTGGCGCAATTTCACTACCACCAAATGCACTGAAGTCAGGTAATGTAGGTAAGCCCGAAGCCACTGGTGCAGCTGCTGTTTGTACAGGTTGCGGTGCGGTTAAGCGTTGCTTCACATAAGCAAAAACATCTTCTTTCACCACGCGATCATGCGGACCTGAAGACTCTACTTGTGCCAAAAGCACACCAAGTTCACGGGCAAGTTTACGTACCGCAGGACCTGCATAGACTTTGGCATTTTCAGCTTGTTGCGCTTTGCTGAGTTTATCCGAACCATTCGCTACAGGTGCTTGTGCTTCAACTGTTTTTTCAGCTTTCGGTGCAGCTTTGCTCTCAGCTTTAGGTGCAGCCGCTTGTTCTTTAGCAACTTCCGATGGCTGTACATCCGCAACACCTTCAATCGTGACCAAAGGCATGCCTTGTTTCACTTCTTGATTGTCACTGACATGGATCGCTTTGATCGTACCTGAAACTGTACTTGGCACTTCAACTGAAGCCTTATCAGATTCAACTACAACAAGGCTTTGATCTTTTTCGACACGATCACCGACACTGACCAAAATTTCAGATACAGAGGCTTTGTCCACACCTAGATCAGGTACAGCAATGTCTACAGGTCCTGATTGTGCAGGCTTCGCTTCCGCTTTCGGTGCTTCAGCAGGTGTAGAAGTCACAGGGGCTTGTTTGGTTTCAGCAACAGCTGCTGTGGTTTGAACAGAAGTTGTTTTCACCGTGATTAAAACCACACCTTCTTTCACGCTATCGCCTTCTTTCACGATCACGCTTTCTACTGTACCTGCTACTGTACTTGGAACTTCCACAGTCGCTTTGTCAGATTCAACCACCACAATACTGTCATCAATTGCGATTTCATCGCCTGCTTTGACAAGAATTTCACCAACAAGGGCTTTTTCCACACCAATATCAGGGACTTTCACTTCTACAGTTTGCGATGTTGTCGCTGTAGAAGTCGTTTCAGCTTTTGGTTGTTCAGTTACTGTCTCAGCTTTCGCAGGTGCTGCTTTCGTTGTTTCTTCAGTTGGTACAGGCGTTGATTGTGTTGTTTCCGCTTCCGCAGATTCAACTTCAATCAGTACTGCACCTTCTGCAACTTCATCACCTTCTGACACAGCGATGCTTTTCACCACGCCTGCCGAAGTGCTTGGCACTTCAACAGAGGCTTTATCTGACTCAAGCAACACAATGCTGTCATCGACTGCAATGGTGTCACCCACTTTCACCAAAATTTCAGCGACAGTGGCTTTATCTACACCAATATCAGGAGTTTTAATTTGCATTATTTATTCTCCTCAGTTGGTTCAGCATAGGCTGCAACGTCTTGTACTGATGGATGTGCTTGTGGCAACCATGCCACAGGACGATCAACATCAAGCTCAAAAGTCGAAATTGCATCTTTCACCAAACGTGCATCGACTTCGCCTTCATCTGCCAATTTTTTCAATGTTGCTACAACAATGTGTGCTGCATCTACACCGAAATAGCTACGCAAATTACCACGAGTATCTGAACGACCATACCCATCTGTACCCAAAGTCACATACGGACGACTGTCAGGCAGGTAAGCACGGATCTGTTCACTGTAAGCACGGATATGATCTGTTGCTGCAACCACGATCCCATCTGTGCCACGCAGTTGTTGCGACAGCCAAGACTCTTTACCATCTTCAAGCGGATGTAAACGGTTATATTCTTCAACCGCCATACCATCACGTGCCAATTCATTGAAGCTTGTTGCACTCCATACATTGGCATGGATTTGATATTCATCTTTCAAGATTTGCGCAGCTTTAATCACTTCACGCAAGATCACACCTGAGCCGATCAATTGAACAGTGGCTTTTTCATCTTGCTCAAATAAATACAGACCTTTTTTGATGCCTTCCACTGCTTCTTGTGGCAATGCAGGCTGATCATAATTTTCATTCATCAATGTTAAATAATAGAACACACGCTCTTGATTCACATACATACGTTGTAAACCATCGTGAATGATCACAGCGAGTTCATAACCGAAACAAGGATCATACGCTACACAGTTCGGAATGGTATTCGCCAAAACATGAGAATGACCATCTTGATGCTGTAAGCCTTCACCGTTCAATGTGGTACGACCTGCGGTTGCACCAAACAAGAAGCCTTGCGCCTGAGAATCACCCGCTGCCCATGCAATATCACCAATACGTTGGAAACCGAACATTGAGTAATACATATACATCGGAATCATTGGCAAATTATTGGTTGAATAACTTGTGCCCAATGCAGACCAAGCACTCATTGCGCCTGCTTCATTGATCCCTTCTTGCAACATATGACCATCTTTGGCTTCACGATAATTCATGAGCTGTTCTTGGTCTTCAGGCGTATAATTCTGACCATGTGCCGCATAAATACCCAACTGACGGAACATACCTTCCAAACCGAAAGTACGTGCTTCATCAGGGACAATTGGCACAACACGATCTTTAATCGCTTTTTCTTTCAATAATGCTGCGATCAAACGCACCATCACCATGGTCGTTGATTGCTCTTTACCACCACTGCCTTTCAATACACCATCAAATACTGAAATATCAGGAATCGCCAATGCTTCGCTTTCTTTACGACGTGCAGGTAAATAACCACCCAACGCTTCACGACGCGCTTTCATATATTTCAATTCAGGAGAATTTTCACCCGGACGATAGAATGGTAATTCTTCAAGATCTTCATCTTTGAATGGAAGATTGAAACGATTACGGAAATATTTTAACGATTCCAAATGCATTTTTTTGATTTGGTGGGTTTTATTCACCGCTTCAATTTCTTCTGACAAACCATAACCTTTGACGGTTTTCGCCAAAATTACAGTTGGTTGACCATTACGGGTCATCGCTGCTGCATAAGCTGCATAGACTTTGTATGGATCATGACCACCACGATTTAGATTTTCAATATCTTCATCGCTCAGTGCTTTAACCAATTCTTCTGCTTCAGGATATTTACCAAAGAAATGCTCACGGGTATAGCCACCACCTTTCACTTGATAACGCTGATAATCACCATCCAAAGCTTCTTCCATACGGGCTTTTAATGCACCTGAAGCATCTTTATCAAGCAAAGGATCCCAATGACGACCCCAAACCACTTTAATTACACGCCAACCTGCACCACGGAATAATGATTCAAGTTCTTGGATAATTTTACCATTACCACGCACAGGACCATCGAGACGCTGTAAGTTACAGTTCACCACCCAAATCAGATTGTCGAGTTTTTCACGACCTGCAAGCGAGATTGCACCCAAGCTTTCAGGCTCATCCATCTCACCATCACCGAGATATGCCCAAACTTTACGATCTTCTTCTTTGATCAGGCCACGATTCATCAAATATTTTTGAATGTGTGCTTGGTAAATCGACATGATTGGACCCAAGCCCATCGATACGGTTGGGAACTGCCAATAATCAGGCATCAAATACGGATGCGGATAGCTTGAAAGCCCTTGACCACCCACTTCACGGCGGAAATTATTCAACTGATCTTCAGTCAAACGCCCTTCTAAGTAAGAACGTGCATAAATCCCCGGTGCACAGTGACCTTGGTAATAAATCATATCACCACCAAAGCTGTCGCTATTGGCACGGAAGAAATAGTTAAAACCGACATCATATAAGGTTGCAGATGATGCAAAACTTGCCAAGTGACCACCTAAGTCATCACCTGTTTTATTGGCACGAAGTACCATTGCCAATGCATTCCAACGAATCAATGCACGAATACGGCGTTCCATGTCTGGATCACCTGGCATTGCAGGCGATTCTGCAACTGGAATGGTATTTAAATAAGGAGTATTTAGCCGTTGAATAGGGACATGCTTCGAAATTGCTTGTTGGTATAATTTTTCGAGCAAGAAAGCAGCACGTTCACTGCCCATATGTTGTAACACAGAATCAAAGGCATCTTGCCATTCTTGTGTTTCTTGAGCGTCAGTATCACCGTAATACGCCATGTTTCACCTACTCCTTAGACTAATTTTCTATATCTTATATGTATCATGTTTTAAGGGTGTTAAGTTATCGTTACAGATGAATGTAGAGCTGTAGCATTATTTAGTAACTAAATACTCATTGACCAAAGCTTACACAAGGAAACAAAAAAACCGCCAATAAAGGCGTTTTATATACACTTGAGATTTTATTTAATGATAATCTCTTGAAAGAGGTAATGAGATATGCCCTTTCAAACTCAAGCTATATGTATACATCAAATCTGACTTAAATTATGGCAACATTGCTAAATAAGTAGATGGATTTTTACGTTGACCATCTTTCACTACTTCATAATGCAAATGTGGACCAGTACAACGACCAGTACAACCGACATTAGCGATATGCTCACCAGCTTTCACTTGATCACCGACACGAGCAATTAAACGTGATGCATGTGCATAACGTGTGATATAGCCATTACCATGGTTAATTTCAACATACTGACCATAACCTGTACCCCAACCTGACTTGGTTACAATGCCAGGACCTGTAGCATAAATTGGCGTACCACTTGGTGCAGACATATCTAAACCAGAATGGTTTTCCGCACGACCACCCATAGTACGACCACCATAATTTGAACTCACACGTTTCAAATCTGGCAGTGGATGTGTCACTAACCATGAATACTGAGAACCCGCTGAGTAGCGAGGAGCTGTAGATGTAGAATATGTAGAAGAAAGTGCTGCTGAACCGTATTTTTGAGCAATGGTTGCATTATTCAATTCAATTGGCTTTTCATCTTGAGTGCGTAAATGTGGTTGGAATGTTACACCACCTGGAATATCCATATCATCAGGATGTGTATAAGAACCTTGAGACACTGTAGTTGGTTGAGATAAAGTTTTAGAAAGCTGCTCTAAACGATCTGGAGCAGAAGGATTAGAAGCATCTAATTGAACTAAATCTGCGAATGCAACCGATGCAGCAGAAGCTGCTAAAGAAAATGCCAATAAAATACGTCGCGAATGCATAAAAACCTCTTTTAACTGTTCTTAGTCAAGTTCCTTGAGTGATCTCGTCCTTGATATCTACTGAAACGAGGGCTTAAGATAAGACATAACTATGTAGGAATAATGTATGTCTGAACCTAAAAATCTCTTTCATCAAACAAGACAACACGTAAAAACAGGAAACTTATCGTTTCTAAAAAAGCAAGTTGCCGAATGGCAAAGACTTACTAAATTAATTCAACCCTTATTACCTCAGCCAGAAGTATGGCAGGTTGTCTGTTATCAATATGGCATTTTGACGATTACCGGTGAAAATCAAGCCATGATTAGTCAACTCGGTTATCTTCAAAAGCAATATATTTCTCAATTATCACAACTCGAAGAATTGAAAGACTTACAAAAAATCCAGATTCGCCTTCGTGTGAGAAAAGTTGAACCTATAATTTCTGATAAACCTGTTCAAACACTTACACCCGCAACGCAGGAAATGTTACAACACGCTGCAAGCTTTGTGAACGATGCTAAGCTTAGCCAAGCTTTATTACGTTTGGCAAGCAATAAAAAGTAAACAATAAAATAAAAAATAGAATATTGAGTTTACAAAAAGCCAACCAAGTCACATTTTAAAATGTTACTTTATAACATTACCACCGAAAAGCAAGGACTTATAAGACTTGTACATATTGGATTGGACAAGATGCCATGTCATCAAATGTTACAATTTCATAGCTGCTTGGATCGTTTTTAACATTGCGTAAAAGCTGATTATTGAGTGCATGTCCCGATTTATAGCCATCAAACTTGGCAATAATTTGATGCCCAAGTAAATATAAATCACCCACTGCATCTAAAATTTTATGTCGTACAAACTCATCAGCGAAGCGTAATCCTTCTTCATTCACTACGCCCGTATCATCCAAACCTACCGCATTGTCCAAACTTGCACCAAGTGCTAAATTGTGTGCCTTGAGATAATCCAAATCTTTCATAAAGCCAAAAGTACGTGCACCACTCACTTCATAGACAAAAGTTTCTGTAGAAAAATCAATGGTGGCAGACTGATATTCTTTAGCGAAAGCAGGATGATCAAAATCAATTTCAAAATTAATCTTAAACCCATCGTATGGAGAAAATATCGCTTTTTTATCATCAATCAATGCTGAAACAGGCTTAAGCATTCGAATAAACTTTTTCGGCGCATCCAATTCAACTAAACCGCCTTGCATAAGTAGATAGATAAATGGTCCAGCACTACCATCCATAATTGGGATTTCTGATGCAGAAACCTCAACAATCAAGTTATCTATACCCAGACCTGCAATTGCGCTAGTGACATGCTCAATCGTGCCAATTTTGGCATCATTTTCGACCAAATTTGAGCACATAAAAGCTTCTTGCACCAGCATTGCATCAGCACGAATTTCTACAGGCGGATTTAGGTCAATACGGCGAAATACAATACCCCCATCAGCCACATGTGGCAAAAAGTTAATCATGACTTTTTGTCCACTATGCAGTCCGATGCCACTCGCTTTCACGACACGTTTCAGGGTACGCTGTTTCAACATGCTTCTGTGTTCTTCAACCTAAATCTGCTATACGTTAGCACATTTAGCCATTGATAAAAAACAAAAAAGGCAGTGAAACTTACTGCCTTTTTCGATCATGATTAGTCTTTATTTGAATAATCAATTATTTACGTTGTTGGTTCTTCAAATAATCTTGAATGCTCATCGGCGTAGAACGTGGTGATGCACTTGTGCTCGCAGCAGGTGCATCACTATTTTGACGCTTGCTGATCGCTGGAATATCATCTTCATCTACAGGGGCATTTTGGTGCGACTGCTGCACATTTGCAGCAACATTCACAGGTGTACGACGTTTAACCTCTGCTTCATTAGCATTACGTGTTAAACCTGTTGCAATTACAGTCACACGAATTTCATCACGTGCATCTGGATCGAACACTGTACCAAAGAATACTTCACCTTCATCCAAATCAACGATTTGATTCACAACATCAGTGATAATTTCAGTTTCACGAAGCGTAACATCTGCACCACCTGTAATATTAATCAAAACACCTTTGGCATTCATAATATTTACATTATCAAGTAATGGACTACGAATCGCCAACGTGCAGCTTCTTCAGCACGATCAGGACCACTGCTCTTACCTTCACCCATCATGGCATAACCACGAGTACTCATTGCTGTTTTTAAATCAGCAAAGTCAAGGTTAATGTGACCTGGACGAACAACCAAATCAAAAATACTACGTACCGCATTCAGCAACACATCATCCGCTTTACGGTAAGCATCTTGCATAGAGATGTCACCATATACGCTGAGTAAGCGTTGGTTTGGGATAATAATCAAAGAATCAACATGTTGCTCTAAAGCTTCAATCCCTTTTTCGGCTGAACGTTGACGGCGGCGACCTTCAAAGTTAAATGGTGTCGTCACCACACCTACAGTCAAAATACCCATTTCTTGTGCAATTTCAGCAACGACTGGTGCAGCACCCGTACCTGTACCACCACCCATACCTGCGGTAACGAATACCATGTCCGCACCCTCAAGGTGTTGACGGATCAATTCACGACTTTCTTCAGCAGCAATTTGACCAACGTCTGGGTTTGCACCCGCACCCAAACCACGGGTACTTTGTTCACCGAGTTGGATTTTAAATGGTGCATTCATGCGATCTAAAGCTTGTTTATCAGTATTTGCACAAACAAATTTTACGCCTTTAATGTCCGACTGCACCATGTGCTGTACAGCATTACCACCACCACCACCAACACCAAATACAGTAAAACGGGCTTGACCGTTACTATCGGTTTGTTCATCTTCTAAAAATTCAAATGAGGCCATGACCTTTAGATTTCCTACTTAATGTATGGCAGTCACTTAAGCCCGTATACTGCCTTGATCTTCAATAATAAAATTTGTTTTAGGATGCTTCTCATTGCTCAAATTGTCAAGTACAGGACGACATGCTTACAACTTTTTAACAATATTCCCAAAAAACCACACCTAAAAAATACCTTTCAATTTGTTATTCATTGCAGTCCAACCACTGGCTATACGCTCCAAAATTGAACGATGGCTACTAACTTCTGGTTCTTCCACAGCATCTTGCATTTCACTTTGACTAAACAACAACAAACCAGATGCAGTCGCATACATAGAACGACGCAAGGCAGATAAATGCTGATCATCGGCATAAACATTCACTGTCGGGTTACCCAAATGAGCAGAAACACCCAACATTCTACGCGCTAACGTTACCATACCTTCGATTTGACATACATCCCCCGTTAATACCACACCATGATATAAACTTTGTAATGCACCACGTTGTTCTAATTCATCACGAACTAAACCCAAAATCTCTTCATAGCGTGCAATAATAATTTCAGCAAGTTCAATACGGCTAATGGTTTGCGGACCATCAATTGCTTCGAACTGAATCATATGTTCAGGTTTAACTTGGTGAATATCCACACAACCATAGAGTAACTTAATTCGCTCAGCTTCTTCTGTAGTGGTTTGTAATACTGCTGCAATATCTCTTGTTACATTCTCACCACCACGTTGAATGGTGTGAGCAAGAACCAAATGCCCTTCAATATATACAGCGATATTGGTGGTTCCTGCACCGATATCGAGTAAACAAACGCCATATTCTTTTTCGTCTTTTAGCAAACTACCTTCTGCTGTGGCTAAACATGACACCACCATTTTCTCAACAGAAATATTCGCACCTTTCATTGCACGATCTAAATTTTGCATGGTGGCAATCGGCATCATCATCAACTGGTAATGTGCTGTCATACTATGTGCAGTCAGATTAATTGGGTTTTGCACCCACTCAGTTGAGTCATCTAATTCAAAACCCAAAGGCACAGCTGTTGCTAAATAATGATCCGCTGTCAAATGACTGGCTTTTGCAAGATCCAATGCACGTACAACTTCAGATGTCGTAATGGTTCGATCTGGATTGGCAATTGGGGTACGCCCCACAGCATAATGGCTTTGTAATTCTGTACTTGGAATAGACACCCATGCTGAATGCACACGACATTCCGCCATGTCTTCGGCTTCTTGCACAGCTTGCTTTATGGCATTAGTGACTTTATCTAGGCTGACAATTTTACCTTTATTCATACCTTTATTGCGTGCACTTGCCATACCAATTACCTGAATATTATCAGGGGCATGCACTTTACCAATTAGAACTGAAACTTTATGTGTCCCAATGTCTATCGCAACAACTGAGGGAACAGCTTCACTCATCACTTCACTACCATTATCTTCATTGTTTGTCTTCGGCTCATCGCCTCTTATAAAGCCATCTATTATGGCTGCACTACTACTGCATCTGCAATGCTTGGCGTATTATTGGTTACAACAAAGCCACCATTTATAATTTTTGGCACTTTAGCATCTTTCCACTGAATCGCAAGCCCATTTCGATAACGCAAATCAATCGCAGAAATATTTGACCAAACTGGTTTTAAATCAGTTTGCGCTAAATGGCTTAAACGTTGTAATTTACTCATCGTTTGATCTTGATCAACGATAATACGCAGACCTGAATCAAACTGCATAAACCATGTCATTCTTTCTGTTAAATATAACTCTTTTAATCGAAGATTAGCTGGGTGAAAAAGTTGATTAATCTCATTATATCGACGCATCATGACTTTAGACTGGCTCAGTGGTCCATGCAAAAGTGGCAAATTATGATGATCACGTACTTGCGCTTCACTATAAACATTACCACCGTCACTCAGTAATCGCCCCGTTCCCCAACGTGCAATTGCATGACGAGGCATTACTCGAATGCGAATCCCATTCGGCCATGCTCGCGATACCACAACACGATCAACCCATGATACTTCTAAAGCTCGATCTCGAATTTGTTCTAGATCAGAAGTAAAATAATTATCCTTAACCACAGGTGCTAAGTGCTGTGATAAAGTTTGATTTTCTATAGGTGAATCTACCCCAACCACTTGCAAGGTCGCAACTTTGGCATCAGTAACCACTTTATACAAGCCAAATAAACCAACGAGTAAAACCAAAAAGGCAATACACAACAATACCCACCCACCCGCATTGATTAACTTTTCTTTGCGTGTTGGTGGCTTGTCATGTATGGATGTAATTGCTGCCTTTTTACGGCGCATTGAAGCAGGGAGTTGAGCCATAAAATTAGTGTGTATCGACCAAAGTTTGTTCTAAAATCGCCACACAAAGTTGATCAAAGTCATAACCCACTGCTTGTGCTGCTTTAGGTACTAATGAGTGACTGGTCATGCCTGGTACAGTATTCACCTCTAGTAACCAGAAATTCCCCTGTTCATCAAGCATGGCATCAATACGCCCCCAACCACTTGCACCTACAGCTTGGAAAGCACGTAAACATAATTCTTGTAGTTGTTTTTCTTCTGCTTCACTCAAACCACATGGAATACCATATTCCACATCATTACGGTTATATTTTGCTTCATAGTCATAAAAAGCAACATCCGCAGGTGGTTGTAGACGAATCACTGGTAAAGCCTGCCCATTTAAAAAAGCAATGGTGTATTCACGACCTGTGATCCATTTTTCAGCCATGACAACAGCATCATGAACTGTGGCTTTATCAATCGCTTTGGCAAGATCTTCAGCTTTTTCAACCTTGCTCATGCCCACACTTGAACCTTCATGTACAGGTTTGATAATGAGTGGTAGACCTAAGCTCTCAATCACTTCCTGCAAATCTGAATCTTTAGAAATGATGCGATAAGGTGCTGTTGGCAACTCAGAACCTTGCCAAATTTGCTTGGTTTTGACTTTATCCATGCCAATCGCAGAGCCTTGTACGCCAGTCCCTGTATATGGAATATTTAACCATTCCAAAACACCTTGGATCTGACCATCTTCACCACCACGACCATGCAACACAATAAATGCACGATCATAATTTACAAGTTCCGTCACACTACGTTCTTGCGGATCAAAGCTTTCAGCATTTACCCCTGAACGTAATAATGCTTCTAATACAGCTTTACCACTATCTAATGACACCTCACGCTCAGCGGATTTACCACCAAGCAACACCGCTACTTTGCCGAATTTAGAAGCATTTGACACGTTTAAATCCTTAAACTTATAAGTTAGTCAAGTTAAATTAACCTACTGGGCTTCACTGCTTTTATGTCACACAATCAAACCCAAATGTAAATTATTTTAAATACAGTTGGTTTTGAGCCAATTCTACCGAAATTGCCCCCACGTTACCCGCACCTTGTGTTAATAACAAGTCATTCGCTTGTAACACTTTTTGTATGACGTTCTGTAAATTACCTTCTACAGGGTCAATCAAGATTGGCTCAACCTCGCCACGCAAACGAATACTACGTGCCAATGAGCGACTATCCGCACCCACAATCGGTTTTTCACCCGCAGGATATACTTCTAAAAGTAATAGTTGATCAACTTGTGACAACACATCAACAAAATCATCAAAACAATCACGAGTTCGACTAAAACGATGTGGCTGGAACATCATCACCAAACGACGATCAGGATGACTCGCACGTGCAGCTTTAATCGTAGCTTCTACTTCTTTAGGATGGTGACCATAATCATCAACCAATTTCACATTGCCATCACCCAAAGCATATTCACCTTGAACTTGGAAACGGCGACCTACACCACTGAAGCTTTCTAAAGCACGTGCAATGGCAGCATCTGAAACACCTTCATCGGTTGCAACCCCAATCGCAGCCAAAGCATTTAAGATATTATGTAAACCTGGTAAATTAATCGTTAAACGCAATGGCTCACGGTCTTTACGTAATACAGTAAAATGCGACTGCATCCCTGTTTGTTCAACATCAACCGCACGAATATCATTATCTTCATTAAAACCATAGGTTAAAACGGGACGACCTATACGTGGCATGATCTCACGAATATTAACATCATCACCACACACCACCGCCAAACCATAGAACGGCATTTTTTGTAAGAATTTAATGAATGTATCTTTCAATACATCAAAGCTGCCTCCGTAAGTGTCCATATGATCTGCATCAATATTGGTCACAATCGCAGCCATTGGTTCTAAGTGTAAGAATGATGCATCAGACTCATCGGCTTCTGCCACGATATAACGACTTGCTCCAAGTGCTGCATTGACACCCGTACGATTCAACAAACCACCGATCACATAGGTTGGATCCATGTTTTCTTCTGCCAACATACACGTCACCAGACTTGTTGTTGTGGTTTTACCATGTGTTCCTGCCACAGCGATCCCATGACGATAACGCATCAACTCACCCAGCATTTCTGCACGGCGTACCACAGGAATACGTGTATCAATCGCAGCCTTAATCTCTAAATTTTCGTGATCAATTGCTGTTGAAACCACCAACACATTTGCACCCTGAATATTTTCAGCGGCATGCCCGATATAGACTTTAATCCCATTTTCTTCAAGCTGTGCTGTGGTTTTAGACGCTTTAATATCTGAACCAGAGACCTTATAGCCTTGGTTTTTCAACACTTCTGCAATACCGCACATCCCTGCACCACCGATTCCCACAAAGTGGATATGTTTAATACGGCGCATTTCAGGAATTTTGATCAGGTTTTTTGCTTTATCAGCAGGGCTTGTTGGTGACATAATGAACTCTAACTTACAAATCTTGAATTAAACCAACCACACGTTGAGTTGCATCTGGTTGCGCTTGTTGACGAGCTTTCACTGCCATTTCCATCAATAACTGACGGTTCATCAACGGCGTGAGTAAATCTTTTAAAGAATCAGGTGTCATGCTTGCTTGTGGGCAAATTTTCGCAGCACCTGTTTTTTCCAAAAATCGAGCATTGGCAGTTTGATGGTCATCCACTGCACTTGGTAAAGGGACGAATACCGCAGCCACACCAGCTGTTGCTACCTCAGTCACAGTCAGCGCACCTGCACGACAAATGATTAAATCAGCATTGCTATAAGCGAGTGCCATATCCTCAATAAAAGGCTGAACTTCGACTTGTAAATGCTCAGGAGCATCGGCATATAATTGTTGCGTTGTCTCTTGCTTATTTTGCCCACACTGATGAAACACATTAAGTGGAACATTAAGCTGTTTTAATGCTTGTGGTACACATTCATTCAAAGCTTGCGCCCCTAATGAACCACCAACAATTAAAATGCGCAATGGTTCATTTGAATTTTCACGTTCTTTATAGCGATAAGATGGATTGTAAATCGCAGTGATTTCTGCACGTACAGGATTTCCTGTTGTCACGATTTTATCACTTGCAGGAAATGTATTTGGAAATGCCTGACACACTTTTTTCGCTACACGAGAAAGTTGTGTATTGGTAAAACCCGCCACCGCATTTTGCTCATGAATAATGACAGGAATACCCAACACACGTGCAGCTAAACCACCTGGCCCTGCGACATAACCACCAAAGCCTGCAACCGCATCAACTTTCAGTTGCTTCATATAGCGCATTGCACTCAAAGTTGCTTTTAATATTTTAAAAGGTGCAACCAATTTTCGTACAACACCATTGCCCCGTACACCTTGAATATCAATTTGATACAGTGGAATATCATGTTGTTGTAATAAACGATTTTCCATACCCGCTGGAGTCGCTAACCAAGAGACTTGACAGCCTTGCTGTTGCAATTCTTTTGCGACTGCCAATGCAGGAAATACATGCCCACCCGTACCTGCCGCCATCATCATGACGTGTTTCGGTGCACTTTGTTGAGGTCTGGTCACAGTCTAATTCTTCAATACCAAAAATAAAAATTAACGAGTCTTTAAGCCGACAATTGTAATCACAAACAATGATAGGGAAAAGTTTATTTACTTTTTTTCACCTGACACTTCATTGTTTTTTTCTACCGATTTGAAAGTTTAAACTAGTTTTGTTATTAATCTATCAGAAAATGCTGATTTTTGTACGATTTATATTTTTAAATGCAGCATTCCTGTAGCCACATATGCTTTCTTACTATCTTTCTCTATATATGCAAAATTTTACTTTAAATTTCTCATATTATTTCTACAAATATTAAAACTTTCTCCTTATACTCAAATTTAGTTTAAAAATTATTCATGGAAGAATATTCATCGTGACACAACACACTTCACGACATGACCTTTGGATTATTGCAGCAGGTTATTTGGCTGCGGTTCATGTCGGTAAACTCTCACCTATTATTCCCATTTTACAAAAGCAGTTAGATTTAAGTCTTGCCCAAGCAGGTCTTGCATTGTCTTTGGTACAAGCTGCGGGCATGCTCTTCGCTCTATTGCTTGGCAGTTTTAGTGAAAAAGTTGGGCTTAAAAAATGCTTTATCGCAGGTTTGGTCATTTTAGGCTGTGCCAGCATGGGTGGAATTTTTATTGATTCGTTATTTAGCCTATTTTTCTTGCGCTTTTTTGAGGGAATGGGATTTCTTTTGATTACTCTAACTGCACCTGCCATTTTAAAGCGAATTTGTGACCCAACCACCATGAACTTAAAAATGGGCATTTGGGGCTCTTATATGGGCTTAGGCGTCGGCATTGCGATGCTCAGTATTCCGATTTTATTACAATATTTTTCTTGGCAACAGATTTGGTTCGCTTTGGGAGTACTCAGCTTAGGCTTTGCCGTGGTGGTACAATATTTATTGAATATTCCTCAAAATCATCATGCAAATACAGCAGTACAATCTTTTTTCAGTGTGCTAAAAATGACGCTCACACATGCACCTGTGGTGTGTTTGGCTTTAATTTTTGCAGCATATACCAGTCAATGGCTGACTGTGATTGGCTTTCTGCCCAGTATTTACCTTAATGCAAAATAGATTTTCAAGTCGCTGGCGTACTGACTGCGATTGTATCTATTGCGAATATTTTCGGTACTTTAGCTGCAGGTTGGTTACTGCACCATGGTATTACGGCACCTAAACTCATCACCACAGGTTTTTTAACGATGTGTGCGATGTGTTTTATGATGTTTGTTTTTAATCAGTATTTGCCTTTTCCACTGCAATATTTAAGTGTCATCATTTTTTCAGCTGTTGGCGGCTTAATTCCTGCAACCGTTTTTGCAATTACTTTACATTATGCACCTCACCCAAATGCTATCGCTGCAAGTGTCGGTTTAGTACTGCAAATCTCAGCCTTTGGGCAATTCATTTTGCCACCACTTAGCGGTATGTTGGTCTCATATACCCATGATTGGGGCAATATTGTATGGATTACCACATTACTATCCGCTATAGGCATTGTTGCGGTATGGACTTTATTTAAGCGTCATCCTTTAAGCAATAAATAGCAGTTAAATTTGTTTATTTTTCAAATAAAAACACCAACAGAAGTGTTGGTGTTTTTTAAAGCATTTAACGACTTAAATTATCCACGCCAGTTTCTAAGACATTAAATAAATCATCAGCAATCGAAGTTCCAAACTGGGTATCAATCTCACGGATACACGTTGGGCTAGTCACGTTAATTTCAGTGACATAATTTCCAATCACATCTAAACCTACAAACACCAAGCCTTTTTCTTTTAAAAATGGTCCGACTTTTGCTGCAATGGCTTTGTCATTTTCAGTCAATGGGCGAGCTTCTCCCAAACCACCCGCAGCCAAATTACCACGTACTTCACCATTTTGCGGAATACGTGCCAAACAATATGGTACAGGCTCACCATTGATCATCAAAATACGTTTATCACCATCCACAATTTCAGGAATATAACGTTGTGCCATGATCGGCTGTGTACCATTTTCCGTTAGAATCTCAATGGTTGAACCAATATTCACGCCATCTTGATATAAACGGAAAATCCCCATCCCACCCATACCATCTAATGGTTTCACGATCACATCACCATGTTCTTGTAAAAATTCACGAATTAAACTTTGCTGTGAAGTCACCAACGTTGGTACTTGTAACTCAGGGAATTGGGTCGCAAATAGCTTTTCATTACAATCACGTAAGCTTTGCGGCTTGTTAATGATCCATGCACCTTCTCGTTCTGCTTGCTCTAAAATATACGTGGTATAGACAAAGTTCATATCAAAGGGTGGGTCTTTACGCATCAACACCACATCATAATCAGCAAGAGATTCTTTGCGCTTTTCACCTAATTCATAATAATGATCGTAATCTTCAAACACTTGCAACGGACTGATCAAACCAAATGCTTTACCTTGATCAATATATAAGTCTTGTTGTAAAGCATAACCCAACTCATGCCCTCGGCGGGATGCAGCCCAAAGCATTGCCATAGTTGAATCTTTTTTAAGATTTACATTTTCAATTGGGTCCATCACTACAAGTACACGCATATTGCTGCTCTTTTTCAATGTCATATTGCTTTAGTATAGCGGAGATTTTTCTTGCATTTCCCTGATTTTTGGTAAACCTTTAGCTGATATTATGCTGAATGATTTGGGGAATCTTATGCAACAAGCCATGATCGACTTTCACCTAGATGAAGAAAACCATTGGGTTGCTGAGCTTGCCTGTGGTCATACGCAACATGTGCGACATACACCGCCTTGGCAAAATCGTCCTTGGGTCATGACGGAACAAGGTCGTCAAGAGAAGATTGGGATGATGTTGGAGTGTAAGGAATGTGATCACATCAATGAGTTATCTTAAATCAAGAGCTAAGTTTCTTTTTTGCCAATACATAGTTGCCATCACTAAAAACATACTCAGTAGAATAATCATAAAATACCGATAAAAAGACTGACGTGCTGTTTTAATTTTTTCTGCCCAATCTACTTCATAAAAATATCGGTCATCGTCTATATCAGAAAAATCACTTGCTTTAATCATTTCTAGTTTGATCAAATCAGGCTTATACCCCATTGGATAATTGATCAATATCATGTCCTTCACCTGATAATCAGCATAAAATCTTAACTCATTGCATAACGTGCTTTCATTCATTACACGTTCTATGCCTTGATCATAAAAATGGACAAGATTACCTTTTTTATCAGGTTTACAGACTAATTTTATATTTTCAGGATTTTGAATATGTTCAATTTTTTGAAAAATAGGAAAACTTGCAAAAATCAAAGGTAAAATCATGAGCATGGCATAAACAGCAAAAGCGCAAGGCGCCCACAATGGCATAGCTGCTGATTTTTTTATTCGCTCTTTATACTCTGGATGATTCAATATCATTAAAAAGCATCTTCATCAAAACGATCTTGGTCGATTTTATAAATGTGGAAACTTCTTTCAATTTGTACACCTAATCCAAATTCGATTATAAGAGTGTTAATAAATCACCATTTATTAAAACGATATCTGATTTTCTAGCAGACTCGATAGCTTCTTTACTGAAATTAAATATAACATAATAATTTATTTTTCAAAATATTGAAGTAAATAAAGGATAATAAATGACGATTTTGAACTTTAAAGATATTCCTGAAGCTAATGGATCAGATGCACCTGATACATTTGAACTATTTGCACGTGATTTTTTAGGATACTTAGGTTATACCATTTTAGAAAATCCATCACGAGGAGCTGATGGCGGAAAAGATTTAATCATTCAAGAAACAAGAAGTGGTATCTCTGGTAATACATATATAAAATGGCTAGTAAGTTGTAAACACTACGCTTTTACAGGAAAATCCATAACACCAACTGATGAACAAAGTATTAGTGATCGAGTCGAACATCACAAATGTGATGGCTTTATTGGTTTTTATTCAACTTTAGCAAGCTCAGGTTTAATGGCTAGATTATCTAGTCTAACTGACAAATTTATATTTCAAGTTTTTGATTCTTCTTTAATTGAATCAAAACTTATAGGTAATTTAGAGGGCGAATTACTAGCAAGAAGATACTTTCAAAAATCAATGAATACCTTTTTAATTGAAAATCCAAGACCTATTCAACTTTTTGATGAAGTACCGACATTACTTTGTGAAGTTTGTAAAAAAGAACTTATAAATAATGAACTTGTTAGAAAATCTATAATAGTTTTCTATTACAAGTTTACATCTGAACCTTTTCATAAATCGTATGTCAAAATTACCACATGCTGTAAAGGTAAATGTGATCGAACTTTAAGTGAAAATTTAGATTTTTTATCAGGATGGGAAGATTTGAGTGACCTAAAATCACCTTTAATTTACTTAAGGCATATTATTGGCTTTATCAATGAACTTAACTCCTCACATTCTTCATACTCCCAAGAAGCAATCGACTCATTAAAAACTATTTTTATAAGATTATTTCCTTTTGTTTGTAGAGAACTTAATACCCATGATAAAGAATTAATTGAAGGTTTATACAAAATTCCTTCAGCGTTAGGCGGGTTAGGATAAAAAAGAGCGCCTAAGCGCTCTTTTCATTTAAATGATTTCAATCACTGCCGAAAGCATCTTGAAATACTGCACTGCCGCGAGCGTAGCTCTTGGCATAATTTAGGCAAGAAGTTTCACTTCTTGAAATCCCTAAATTACTCCCATTCAATCGTAGCAGGTGGCTTAGATGACACGTCATAAACAACACGAGAAACATCAGCGATTTCATTCATGATACGAGTCGAAATTTTATCAACAAGATCATAAGGAAGATGCGCAAAACGAGCCGTCATAAAGTCAACCGTTTCAACCGCACGAAGTGCAATCACCCATGCATAACGACGACCATCACCCACTACACCCACTGATTTCACTGGTTGGAATACAGCAAATGCTTGCGCAGTTTTATCATACCAACCGCTTGCACGAAGCTCTTGCATAAAGATGTCATCAGCAAGACGAAGAATATCTGCATATTCTTTTTTCACTTCACCAAGAATACGAACACCTAAACCTGGACCAGGGAACGGATGACGGTAAAGCATTTCGTGCGGTAAACCTAAAGTTGTACCTAAACGACGAACTTCATCTTTAAACAAATCACGGATTGGCTCAACCAATTCAAACGCTAAATCTTCTGGTAAGCCACCCACATTGTGGTGTGATTTAATCACATGCGCTTTACCATTTTTAGTCGCAGCAGATTCGATCACGTCAGGATAAATCGTACCTTGTGCAAGGAAGTTTACACCATCAAGCTTACGTGCTTCTTCAGCAAAAACTTCGATGAATTCACGACCAATGATTTTACGTTTTTTCTCAGGATCAACTTCACCTGCAAGTGCAGACAAGAAACGCTCTTCAGCATCAGCACGAATCACACGGATACCCATGTTTTTTGCAAACATGTCCATCACTTGCTCGCCTTCGTTCAAACGAAGTAAGCCATTATCTACAAATACACAGGTCAATTGATCGCCAATCGCTTTATGTAAAAGCGCAGCAACTACAGATGAATCCACACCACCAGACAGACCTAAAAGAACTTTTTGATCGCCAATTTGCTCACGTAATTGTTCAACACGTAAGTCGATGATGTTTTCAGAATTCCAAAGGTTACGACAACCACAGATGCCATGCACGAAGTTCGACAGAATTTCTGCACCTTTTGCAGTGTGTGTCACTTCAGGATGGAACTGGATACCATAGAAACGACGAGTTTCATCGGACACCATCGCAAATGGACAGCTTGGCGTGCTTGCAGTCACTTGGAATCCTTCAGGAATCGCAGTCACTTTGTCACCGTGGCTCATCCACACTTTCAGTTGGTTCGCTGTATCTTCAAGATCACCGATTAATTTATCACGAACTTGAATATCTACTTCTGCATAACCAAATTCATGCACATCACCTGGCTCAACTTTACCACCAAGTTGTTGCGACATGGTTTGTAGACCATAGCAAATACCGAGTACAGGCACACCTAAGTTGAATACAACTTCTGGTGCACGAGGACTACCCGCTTCATAAACACTTTCTGGACCACCTGAAAGGATGATCCCGTTTGGGTTAAATGCACGAATGTCTTCTTCAGACATATCAAATGCGTACATTTCTGAATAAACACCAGCTTCACGTACACGACGTGCAATCAACTGGCTATATTGAGAACCGAAATCCAAGATGAGGATACGATCTTCAGTAATTTGGGTATTGGTCGTCATGGTATACAACTATGTAGGCAACGAATATAAGCGCCACATTCTAACATTTTTCTTAGCCTAACGCATACCATTGCAGAAAATTTAGGTCTCTTTTGATAAAGGCAATATCTATCATAAAAAGTTGAGATATTAAAATTTCTATAAAAATATTTTTTAATTATATACCAATAGATCATTTTTAATTTTCTGCTAAATATTGATTAGCATATAAAAAAACTGAAACTTCATATGCTAATTTTTATAAAATATTTTCCTTTAAAATAAATACAACAATATTTATATTTTAAAACATAATGATACTTTTAAAACTAAGCCATGATTTAAAAATTTTTAAAGGCTTATTATATTTATTCATTTTATAAAAAAGCACACTCTGACGAGTATGCTTTTTTATAAATAATAGAGCTTAGTTAACGATCTGATTAATCGCAGTAGTTACTTTAGTTGTTACTGGTAAAGCACTAAAACCCTTTTTAGCATTTGTAGATAATAAGCTAAATTTAGTAGATGGCGAATTTATCAGTCTTTTCAGTGCCGCTACTTTTGCAGCATCACCATTGTTATTGGTATAGGTTAATAAATACGAAATTGCTACGATTGGATAACCGCCTGCTGGGTTTGCGTAAGCTGAAGGATTTACCAAGGTTACAGAAGCAGGAGTACCTGTCAACGTTACCACTTTCGCAGAACCATCTGGATTATTCGTTGCGCCATCAATTGCACCACCCACAACAATATTTGCATCTGTGACAAATGTCGTTGTCGGTGTTGTTGGTAATAAACTGTTAATTTGAGCGATTTTGGTTCCAGTTGTTGCATACGCATTTGCAGCTTCAGCATACCCAATCGCACCAGCCGTTGCATTTACAACTGTAATCAAATCTTGGTTACTTTTAATATCTGTACCATCTGCTTTTTTAGTCGTACTCGGTGTTGTCACACCTGCGGTATAAACCTCTTTCACCAAGATATTTTTGCTTGGGAATTGAGATAAATTGGTTTGAATCACTTTATTTAAATGGTTGAGAAAGCTAAATGTCGTACCACTACCTGAAGTACGTCCAACCAATTTGATCGCTAAATTAGGTCCACCTACTTGGTTCCAGTTGGTAATTAAACCTGTAAAAATCTTTGCAAGTTGAACAGAAGTTAGATTAATCGTTGCAGTACTTGCTCCAATGTTATAAACCACAGCAACAGAACCTGCAATTGCAGGAACTTGAACGGGTTTAACATGTGCAGTACCACCTGCTCCTGCTAAAAAGTCAGCATAGTTCTGTTGAGTAAATGGTGAATCTGTACCTGCAAATTGCTTGGTATTTGCAATAATTGAGGATTTTCCTGCACCACTTCCTGTTCCAGCATACGTCGCTTGATGAGCTGCATTTGCTGGATCCGCATTATATTGACCAAAAATTGAATCTGCAATGGGTGCAGGAGGGGTAGCTGTAGCATTCACATTTCCTGTATAAGCACGTTCAGGAAGACTTGCACCTTCACCATTAAACACAGCAGCTTGAGCAGAAGCAGATACACCAACTGCAAATGCAATCGCATTTACAGAAGCAAATAATTTATTCATTTTCATTACAATTACTCCATTACATGTAGGGATGTTATTTATTGTGACCATGACGCATTGTTATTAAAAACATGTCATTTCTTAGACTTTTTATTTTGAGTCAGCAGCGATGACATAAACCAAAATAAGGATGAATTATGAATAAAAAGTTAAAAATCACTTAAGTTATTATATTAATATTCACTAAAATTATTATTTTTACTGTTATAAAACAATAAACTTAAATCCTAAAATCAAGATATTTAAAATAAAATAAGCATTAACAAACATGTAACTAAAACATTATATTTACATATTTTTACACAAAATAAAAAATAAAATGACTTTAAAAAAACAATTATAAAGTTATCATTTTTTATGATGAATTTTATAAATTAAAGTATTTTTAATTTATTTTTATTACCCAAAAAAAAGCAGGATTATATGAAATATAATCTGCTTAGATTATCTAAAATCAATCAAAACTTATTTTGATTATTTTTATTACACTGCGATTTACCATGTTCATCTACAGAACAGTCATTTTGTGCTTTGCCACCAAAACCAACGATCTCAACATTGATCATGGTATCTGCATTATGTGTATTTGATTTATTTCCAAGTGCACTGCTTTGTTGTGCCGCAGCCGCTGCTGCATTACTTGCAGCAGACAGCGCTCCTGTGTCCACGGTTGCAGCAACAGGTACACCGACACTTTCACCTTGTACTTGGATGTTATCGGCATTAGCAACTTGTTGTGCAGCTACATAAATGTTCCCCCCACACGAATCCCTGCATCCCCTGCATCGACCGTACCACGTGGTGCAACCAAGAACGTATCGCCTGCTTCTTCATTTGGTTGTGTTTGCAATGCTGCGATCCCTGCTCCTGACACCCCACTGATTGGATTCAGCGTACAGTAATGGTCAACATTACAGACATAGTTTGCTTGTGCCAGTTCACTGGTAGTTTTTGCGCCTTTTCCTGCATTGATGTCTCCATTGGAACTCCAGATCATCATATCACCGCCCTGTAAAGCGAAAATTCGGCTTTGTGCAAGAAGCACACTACGGTCAGAGAAGATATTCACATCGCCTTTACCCGCAGCGATGATACCTGATGCACTTGGTTTATCTGCAGGTGGTGCGGCGATACTACCAACCAATAATTCACCGCCCGGTGCAGATATCGTAATATTTCCACCTTGTTGGGTTTGTAAGGTGGTATTACGCATATCTAAATTACCAGTATTCACGGTTTCCGTTGCACCAGATGCGCCACCAGATAAGTTGTTTTTGGTATAACCTAACTCAGCAGGATATAAGGTATTGATGGCTTCATAACCACGTGCATATTTTTGGAAGTTATCACTTTTTGGATCGTTATAGTCTTTGGCGGTGGTGGTCAGTATTTTATTAAAGACTTGATCAACGAAGAGTTGCTTACGCTCCAAACTCAGTTTTTGGAAATCTGTCCATGCTTGTTCTTTACTCAGTGGTTTTAACACACGGTCTTTAACTAAACCTGTATTGAGCTGCTGACCATTTTCATATTCTTGCATAAACTTAACTAAGTCTTCACTAAAATTGGGTAGCTCTGTCGTTGTTGCAGTTGGTGCGATATATTTATCGATAAAGGCTTGGGTTTTGATACCAGGTGCAATACCAAATTTGATGTTCAGATTCGCACCTTCCGTGGATAGGGCATGGTTATCACGGTTGCCTATAGTCAGTATGCCAAAATCGCTATTGCTATTATCACCACCTATTTCTTTATTTGCAGAAACAGGATTTGTTAAAGGTCCTATGTCTTGACCAGCGATCACCTCTAAAGTACCGACACCCCCTAATATGATCACAGGCAAATTACTACTCGTCCAAGCCAAAGGTGTATTCACTATACTTTGCCCAGCGACGATCCTTGTAGTATCGGATTGATGTAAATTTTGACCATAAAAAACTAAATTCTGAATATCTTTTCCTGCATAGATCTGCGCAAGCTTAGGAAGCTGTAGTTTTAATCTTTGCGTCCAAGTGCCTGTATTGGCTTTTTCAACACCATTGATGATACTGCCATTTAAGCTGTAGATACGTGCAGGCATTTTATCGAGTGCATGTAAAGTCGAACCAGCACTTATGTTTGAACTCGAAGAATTTTCAGGGAATTTACTAATAGCATCATGATTTCGATTCACTTGTTGCAAAGGTGAAGGTAATACATCATCGCCGATGTTATCTACAACAAAATCACTCATTCGCAATTGATCATTTCTATTTAATGAGTCTATAAAACGGATATCTTTTTCTGCAATTAGTTGCAAGTTACCATTTTGTGATGGAAATAGAATACCTCCACTATTCAACTGAGTACTTCCTGCTAATGCAATAAAATTTAGATTTGCGGGTAAAACATCATCCCCAGCAAATGAAACATAGTTAGTTGTAGTTGCGCCGTAAAATGGAGAAGTTTTTGATAGCGTGTTAAACTGAATATCGCCAGCAATGGAATTTAAATTGACAGTTGAACGTGTACTGTAGGGTTGAAGATCTATCGTACTAAACCCATTAAAGAAAGGTTGTGCACTGTCCTGATTACCAAAACCAAATAAATATGATGGATTAAATACATGTGCTATATCTATATCTTGTTTAGCAGTGATATTGAGTTTTGCATCTTGTAAAGCCAACACAGTGGATGCTTTATTATTTCCCGTTAACAGATCACTACTTTTAATTGCACCACCAACATTGATATTTCCTAAGCCTTTGGAAACAAAATATTGTCCACTTAAAAGATCTCGCCCGACATTGAGATTTAGATCTCCGCCACCCAAAACCGCATAATTTTTACGATCAGGAGCCGTAAAATGCCACGTGGTAGGTAGAGAAACTGATAATTCTTGGATATCTCGTCCTGCTGAGATATCTACATCACCACCAACACTCATGATGCCTTGGGCAAAGTTGGCAAAATTAATTGAACTACTATTGGCGATTTTCACATTTTTATCTGTTTCTTGATATGGATTCCCTGTCTGCATCCATTCCCACCAATGTTGTGCTAATGACCGATCCAGTTCGCCAGATACTCGACCATCCTGATCTTTATAATGCTCGTTCCCCATTATATCTTGTCCGACAGCGATATGAATATCTCCAGCAGTTTCAGGGTTTACAGCACTTGTGACAACAATATTTTGATAATCTATATAATTTGAATTATATGTTCGAATATTTGCAGAATAAGTCTGTGCCACCCCTTGTTTAGGTTGTCCTGCTGTGTATATGACTCCTGGCGCAACGTCATCATTTAAGTTTAAGTTTTGAGTTGCATTAATGTCGATCTGCCCTGTACCTGTGCGTAGTACTGTTGGAGACATAATTTTCCGATCTTTTGCTGCATATTCATACTCAGTATGTCCTTGAAGCTGAACATCACCATCTTTATGTAGTGTTTGTACATTGGTTGGTGAGCTTGAATTAAAATCTCGCCCTGCGCTAATACGATATGAACTGCTTGCACCTCCCAACAGATTTGCCGCTTGCATTGGCAAAGGATTATCTGCTGTGCTTATAGGTGAAGGGGTATTATTCAAATTTGGTTTGATTTCTGACAACTGAGTTGGGGGTGGGGCTAACATCTCCACTTGGATTGGCATAAATGTTGAGTTGTATAATGTTTTTATTTCATTAATATATTTTTTCCAACTGATTAAATATGCAGGATAATCAGCTAAATCGGTAGGAACTGTGGGTGCGACAATTCCAGACTCAGCATCAGCTTTACCATTTGGATTATATTGAGATTTAATCTGTACATAAAGTGAGGCTGTAGTGATCGGATCAACTGCCAATACATCTAAATAGTCTTGGTATACACCATAATATTGCGCTACGACATAAGGATTTTGATCTTTGAAGAGTTCATATGCTTTGTGTAACTCTATTTCATAAGTTCCACCAGCATTAATTTTTGCTTGTTCAATATTACTTAGAGTTTTATTGAATTTAATTTTAGCCTCATTAAATGTTGAATTTTTGATATTTGAACGACTTAAATTCTCAAACTGGAAAAAACCATCCGAAATACTGGCATTGAGATTGACATCATTTTCTGCATTTAGGTTGAGTGTCGGTGCTTGGTCTTTATAACGATAATCTAGTTTGGTGACTTCTCCACGATGGCTTTTCCCTGCTGCTAAGTTCCAAGGGGTAGCTACCGTGATATCACCGTAATTGATGTTTTTATCAGGGTTATTTAACTCAATCTCAGGACGTACACTCAGGTTTTTAACTCCACTTAAACGTGACTCAAAAGCAAATTTTGGCTTTTGTACAAAGCCCATCAGTGTGCCTGCTTGTGCTTGGTTTGCATCACCATCCACATAGCCATAAAAACTTTGATGGTCTTTGTTGGCAGCATCAGGAACAAAAGTATATTTAGTTAAGTATTCATCGATTTGTTCATCTGTTAATCCTGCATTGCTTCCAACTGTTTCACCTTTTTGGTCAATAAATGTTCCTGCAACCAATTTTCCATGACGGTCATACCAACCTGCTGGGTCAATGATGCCATCAAAATGTTTGCTCGCATCTGTATTTTTATCCGTAGTACTCCACACCGCATAGGCATTGACAGCGACATCACGTGCGCCTTTGATCTGTGCTTTCGGTGCAATGTTGACTGCAATATCACCATTGCTCAGTAGTGGCGCACGAATATTGACTGTGCCATCTGAAAGTCCTCGATCAGTTCCACCCGATACATCTATAACGGCATTTTGTCCAATCTGAATCCGTCCAGAATCTGCCGCATCGACATTCTGATAACCATAGTCTTTATTTAGAGTGCCATTAGGTTTGCCAATGGTATTTAAGTTGACTGTACCACCACGTTTTTGTTTGTCTGTCGTAGAAACTAAAAGTTGACCATTGACATTGATAGCACTTTTAGCACTTAGCGTAATGGTTCCGCCTGCTTGTCCTTGTGTTTTACTGCTGGCATCAATGACGCCGTCAATATTCACATTGCCATGATTTAGTTCCAAACCTTTGGCACTGTTTCCTTGCCCACCATCTGCTGTGAGTTTAATTTCTTGCGCAACCAATTTCTGATCTTTTGTAAGGTTTAGATTGCCTTGATGTGTGGTGATATCAATTGATCGATTTATCCCACTACTTGCCATCTGTTGTGCTAATTGGTTGAGATCTACGGCTTGACCACTGTCAAAGCGCAATGAACTGCCTTTACCTTTTGCAGCATTTCCTTTTAGTGTTCCCAATAACTGGATCGCTTTGCCTGCAACTGTACTCAGTTGCCCTGCATCTCCGCCATTTTTATGTGCTGAAAAATCCAGTGTTGCACCATTTGCAACATTTAAATAGCCTTGATCTGCTTGTAAATTGATTGCACCTGCAGGTGCATAAGCATCGAGATCAAAGAATTTTTTCTCTATACCCGAAACATCAAGTACTGCATCTTTATTTAGTTTTAAATCGCCTTTTGTAGCATTCAAATCAATCTGACCACTGTTAGCACGTATTTTTAAGTTACTGTTAATACTGCTACCCGTCAGCACAACCTTACCACCCAATGGTTGCAGTGCTTCAACTTCTTTAGTAATCGCACCTTGAGTTTGTAAATTCAATGTCCCAGTTGTTTTTACAGTATTATCAGCCCCTTGATTTGCGATCAATACTGGTGTTTTCAGTGTAGTATTCGTTTTCCCTAAATCAAACTGACCTCGCCCTACCATATCCATATTTTCTTTGGCACTTGCATTTACTGTGCTAAAGCCTTTTAAGTTTTTATCGCCTTGTCCAAAGGTGATGTGTCGTGCATTCAGATTTAGACTGTTTTTATTGTCTGTCGTATTGATTTGATCTAAGCGTGTGCCATTTAAGTTATTTTCTAGTGTTAAATGATCTGCACTGATATTGACCGAACCTTGATCGGCTTTAAAAGTACCTGCACTGAGATTCAATGCTTTATTGACTTTTAAGTTGACATTACCTAAGAAGTCCAACGTACTGTAACTGCTGAGAATTAACTGGTTAGATTTTGCAAATTGCTCTAAACTTGTTTGACCGATGACCAATCCGTCATAGTCTTTTGCCTTTGATGGATCATTGGTAATTGCCACTTTGCCACTGTTCAATGCAATACTTTCACCTGCCAATTGCGCTGTAGCATCCATTTTTGAATAGCGTGAGGTATCAATTGTCAGGGACTTCCCACCATGAATACTTGCACCCGCATCAATATTGAGCTGACCTTGTGCAGTACTTTGCCCAAGTTCATCCTGTGGCAGCGCATGTCTATTGACTGTGGTATAACCTGCATTCGACACACGTAGCATCGAACCATCACCACTGATTGCAGCTGTATTTTCTGTCGCTTTTTCACCAAAGATCAGGGGTTTTGCATTACTGGCTGCCAGCTCTCCTTTGGCATTAATCACACTCCCCGAATTAATTTGTATTCCCTTTTGCTGCAAAGTTGTGTTTATATCAGGACGGCTCACCAAAATAATTTCTGGTGCTTCTAAGGCTGTATTCTTGTCATTTTGTACCACGATACTGCTTGCCAAAGTATCAACTTGCGTGCCCTCTTTCACTTGTTTGCGTGTACCGCCAAGCATCAAACTACCCGCATTGAGATCATTAAGTTCTTTTGTTGTGATTTGTAAATGTTGATCTAGTGCTTTGGTTTTACTATTTCCAACGATCTGTATTGCTTCAGATGCAATATCCACACGTGCTTTAGAACCATCTTTGCCCGCAGCCGTATTTAACTTCGCACCTAAATCTAATGACTGAGTCGCAGCAAGCACCAATTGCCCAGCATCACGCATAAGCAAAGGTGATGGTGTACCTGCTTGTTTGGCTTGTGCTGCAAAGAACTGGTCTGCATGAGTTGTGATATATTCTGAATACTGCCCCCACACTGGACGAGACTGGATCTCAAAAGTTGAACTCACAGCATCACGTGCGCCTGTCAGCCCATCAACCCAATACCCTGCCATCACTTGAGTTCCATCTGCTAAAGTGACATTTTGTTTCTTCACACTCCCACGTACAGAATTTGCCACTACACGATATGCACCAGGTAGAGTTGCATACTTTGCAGGTAGTAATGTGTAGTTTCCTGCGGGTAAATCTTTACTTCCAGTTAAATAAATCTGCTGTCCTGCTTCAATCGCTGCTTGCCCCATTGCAAAGTGTGGATCATAGGCTGCAATGGGTGATTGATAACTCGGAATAATCGCATACACCCCACGTTCATCAGGATATAAAGGCACATCCGTAGCGATTTTTTTACCTTCAGCATCATTAACATATTTAATATTATTTTGACTGAGTAAATCACGTGATCCACCTGTACCAGAAATCCACTCAATCGCTTGTAATTCACCACCGCCTGATAAATCAATTTGTGCACCTTTTTGTAAATTAACAGCTTCGGCACTCAATGAGATCTTTTTCTCTGGAGGTAAAGGGAGATTACCTAATTCTACGCTGTTGGCATTTTCAACTACAGTAGCATACTGCCATGTACGACCATCTTCAGTTTGCCCATATGGGACGATTCGACCTTGATCACCCAAAGATACTGAGCTGATACTATTTGGCAAAATATTCAATTTACTGGTTTTGGTTAATGGTAATTGTTGAAACTCTACTTTTATCGCTGCATCATCAGGATTGTTCACCCCAAGTATGAGTTGTCCTGCTGGCGCACGTAACACACCGCCTTGCTCTATATAATTGGCATCAATCAACAGTTTTCCACCTGCTGAAAGAGGGAGAGGAACTTTATTGCCATTGCCTTTAATCGTAATCTTGGTATTGATCAATTTGCCCTGTTCATCAACAGCTTGTTCTGAACTGTCGACATTGGCATTGGCAAGTAGTACAAAACTATTGCCACTTGCTGGATATATTTGTGCAGCTGTAAAATTAAGATTTGCAGGTGTATACAAACTTCCTGTCAGTGATTTTGCTGCGGTAAATAATGAACCATTTAAACGAATATCCATTTGGCTATTAAAGTTTGCATCTTTAAATCGAGCCAAACCTAGATGACCCTCTAAGTCAATATATTTAGCATTGACATTGAATATACTATTTCCTCGTGCTGCAATTGGTTTTACAGCTTCTAGCTGAGAAGTTTGCGTACCTTTTAAATTAATATAAGCAGCTTTCAAATTAACTTTACTATTTCCTGAGTCATTAAAACCTGTAGATAATTCACTCGGATTTACAAGCTGATTTTTTATTTTATCTTGGCGAGCAACAGCAATTATTTTTGGTGTATTTAAAACAATACTGCCTTTCACATCGAGATTGACATTGCCATCAAAGTAAATAGGCGTATAAATCGGAGCTGAACCCATTTCAAATATTTGATCAAATTTAGGGTCAGCATTGATATTTAAATAATCAATACCTGAATCTTTTAAACGATCTGCTGCAAAATATAAAGTATTTTCGGGAGCAGTGGGTGTTTGCCCACTTTCACGTATACCTGCGAGTTTTGCAAACTCTCCACTTTGACTCAGAACCACGGATTTAGGGCTTTTTGGTTGTGAATATTCATCCAAGCTATTTAGTGCCATAATATTCAATTGACCGCCTTTGGCTTTTTCTCCCCCTGCTTGTGCGATCAATTTTCCATCAAAATATAAGCCCTTATGTGCTGCAAGCGTAATACTTCCCGCGTCACTCCATACTTCTGTTGGTTGAATATGATTGACACCTTTCGTATCTTGTAGCAAGTCATAATGATCATGTGTGCCAGAAACATTGATTTGAGCTGTAGGACTAGCGGCGATATAACCAGAATCGGTAGAGATCACAACATCTCCACCTGCTAAAATTTTACCTGTCCGTGGTTGCTTCATTACACCATTGATATTTTGTGGCTTTGCAAGCGGATTTAGGACACTTATTCCTGAAACATCTAATAAACTCTCTTTTCCTAACCAAATCGCTTGATCAGGTGCTTGAAAAGAATTTTGAGTATCATCATGACCCAATAATCCACTGTAACCATTTTTTTGGGTATCTGATAATAATTTAATAGTTCCACCGGGTGCTTTGATTTTCCCTTCTATCGCAATTTGATCTGTTGACACAAGTTCAATCTGAGCATTTGCATCAGCAAAAATTTCACTGCCTTTATTTAGCATCACCGCCGAACTGAGCTGCTTTTGTTCAAAGTCATAATATTTTACACGACCATTACCTGCATTTAATAAACCTGCTACTAACTTTAAGTTTGTTGGCAGGCGGTGATAATCATCCAGATAGCCCTGTTGTGTAAATGATGGGGAGGATATCTTTGTTCCAGTTTTCGCTTCCAATAAATTATTTATATTTGGGATATATGTTTTTTGTTTAAGTTGTATTTTAGAGTCCGCACTCAAAGTTGTATCGTAGATCGACTTTAAATTATAAGCACCAAATCCTAAGTTTGAAAAAAACTCAGGTTTTAACCACAGTTTTTCATAATCATGCTGTTTTTCAATACTACTATCAGATTTAGATGTAGGTTCAGTATCACCTATTTGAATGCCTAAAGCTTGTAGTGTCAGAGTTCCTCCTCCAGCAAAACCGCTACTACGTATCTCACCATCTAGTCGAATTTTACCTTGAGTAGGGATTTTATCTGGTTTATTAGGTAAACTACTATTTACTTCTGGTTCTTTAAACCATCCTACATAATTGCTAACTGTAAGATTTCCTGCTCTTCCCTGAACTGTGCCATTTTTTATAAGTAATTGATTTTCTGGTGTGACATATCCACCACTTGATACATCTAAAATACTACCTTTTTTTATGTTAATGTCACCCGTAGCATCTACAATTTGAGTGGCTCCATCATTAGCACGAACTACAAAACTATTTGCCTTATTTATGAATACTATTGACCCTGCATTCATAAATTGCTTACCGTCTATTTCCTCAATAGTTTTTCCTTGGTCATTCACCCACTTCCCATGTACATCTAGTTTGGCATTCTCACCAATTTCAATTTCTGTTTTTGATATTTCACTTAAATCCCCATCCCTTGATAAAATTGTCGTTCCAAAAGTTGAATCGCTAGCAAATGGTGATGCTTGAATATTAATTTCACCCGCTTGTGCTGTAAGATTGCCATTCACATTAACCTGAACTGCATTAAGATCAATTTTGCCACCAGATTGTACTTTGATGTCTGCATCTTTTTTAACAACAATCTTGTTACTCTCCGCACTCAGTTTGATATCGGACAGTCCTGAATCATTAAAACTTTTCGCATTTAGTCTCACCCAATAATTTGGATTTAACTCATTTTCAGGTACAAGTTCTGTTGGCACAAACCACTTGCCATTAAATACTAGATCTTGTAGATAATTGGTTGTATTTTTATATAAGTTTTTGGTTGGATCAAAATCTGGAATCAAAGTTGTTAGATCATTAACCTGATCAGGAGTAATAGATAAGCTAGGGAATCTATACTTTGTATCATAATCATTTATAGATAGCTTACCTCCTTTCGGCTGTACTGAGTTTAATACTTGATTCAGTCCTGCAAAGGCATGTGCACTAATATTTCCATCCAAAATTGCGGTATTAAAAAAAACTAAATTTAGACTCCCAGCATTTCCACCATGAATATGTGCAGGTCTATAAGTTGCCACCTGCCCTGAAAGTAAAGGGTTAATGTAGCTTTGTTTTACCCCCCAGCGTTCTTGCTCAGAGAGATGCTGCCCTGCAAAACCTGTATAGTCAAAATTAGCCTCTGCCTCGCCGATATCGTAAATTTGACCATCTTTTCCTTGTAGTTTAGTGCTTGAAGGTGTATGACCTGCTTTATAGTGTAAATAACCACCATCAATATTAATCAGTGAATCTTTTTGAGTAATGATTTCATTACCCACTAAGTTAACTATTCCTCCGTTGATTTGTAATTGTTTAATATCTCTCGGGATTTGTTCTATATAACCTTTGATATTTAATATTGGGCTTCCTTCCCAATCTAGACCATCTGAACGAGTGCCATGTTGAGTACTATCAACAATCACATTGGTATTGGTATATAAAAAACTGTCTCTAAGTAAGGGCGAGTCTGCGAGTTCATTTAAACCAATTCGAGGCAGTTTGACCATATAGTCTGCAACGGAAGCTGAAACATCAGGTAAACCTGCAACATTGATAGTTACTTTCGGCGCTAACCAAATACGTCCAGCGACGTAATCTAAGTTAGGTGTAATATAATATGGAAATTGAAAGGTAGTATTATCTTTGTTCCATAAATCGTTAGACGTTTTTTTGAAATTTGTATTAATATTCAGTTTAGCACTTGGTGCAAGTACTAAAGCATTCGGTTGAAATAACACCGAACCCGCTTTAAAATTTAGCTCAGCTGGTTTTACTGCTTTGGTCGCTTCATCACTGGATGTTGTAGTTTCTTTATTATTTGAGGGTAATATCGTCGTAATCGAGTCTTTCTCAAAATCTAAACGCCCAGATAACGAAGCATCAAGACTACCAGAAGCATTTTCTTGGGCATAAATATTAATACTACCTGTATGGGTAATTCCTGTGGTTGTTCCTACAATCCCGCCTTGTTGAATATTTTTTCCTAAAAGGGTGATATTGCCTTCGCTATTCTGCACTAAACCTGTATTGGTCAGTAATCCAGCATTATCACCAATACGCACATCCATTTCATTATTTTTATTATCATTTCTATCTTGGTTAAAAAGTTCCGTACCTGCTGCTAAAATCACCTGCCCTCGCGTGGCATTAACTGTGCCATGATTGCTTAGCTTCGGTGCAACCAACATATTAAAACCATTTTCACCTGTGTTGATTGAAGCACCTTTGTCAATGGTGATCGCACCTCGAGCACTTAACAGTTTTTTATCTTGCGGAATTGCATTAGGGTCTTCATACGTCGCGCCATTTAACAATATTTTTGTATTAAGTTTAGGTAAGCCTTCTTTTAAAAAGCGTTGGTTACTTTGATTAATATCGCCATCAAGCAAGTCAAGTGAACTAGCTAAAAAGGAGTGTGTATTGATCTTACTGCTTCCACCAAACAAGAAACCATTCTGATTGAGTAAATAGACACTTCCTTCCGCTTTAATCTGACCATAGATCTGACTTGGATTGGCATCATAAATACGGTTCAATGCCACCCAGTCATTTGAACCATTGATTTGTTGTCCTGCTTTTTGGTCAAAATGTACAACCGTGTTGCTACCCACATCAAACTTCTGCCAGCTTAAAATGGCTTTCTTGTCTGTTTGCACAATCTCAACATTGGCTTTACCGTCTTTTACTGCTTGGGTTGGAAGTTTGGCGTTTTGCCACGCATTGGGGTCTTTTCCAACATTTTTCGCAATTTCAAGCCCTCCAACCCCCAAGCCATTAGCCACATTATTGGCTGTTTTAATGCTCAACTGACTGGCTGCACTTTGTGCTTTCTGAGCAGCTGCGATTGCCTGCAAAGTATGACTCATATCCCCCATCGTTCGTTGGGTGTGCTGTGCAGCTTGTTGTGGATTATTGACTGAACCAATGACATTCGGATTTGTCGTTTGGGTGATATTCGGTCTAGTTTGTGGCGGCTGTGCTGACGCTGCACCAGCTTGAGCAAACCAAGCTGCTGAACCAAATGTTGGTGCTGCATGTAATAATGTTGTCGTTGGGTATACAACAAACAGACCTAAACTGATATGACTCATGCGAATAAAATAGCGCAGTATCCCCTGTGCTGATAAACGCTGTGTCAATAATGGTGATATTTTTTGGCTTGTATTTAACGTCAACTCGGTGTGACGTTGCTTTTTAATTTTCATTTTGTCCTCATTCATCTAATTTTTTGTCTTAGATAGCGAATCAGTGAAAAAGCATTCACTCATACACACGTTATTTCGGTTTTATTGGCTACAAGGTGAAATCATTTTGAAATGTTATAAGATCAACATTCCTGTTAAATATTGATCTTATTTTTTGTTTTTCTTAGAAACGTGCATTTAAATCTAGTTGTAAAACATCAACTTTATAGGGCTCACCAGTAATCGTATCTGCACTTAAATAACGCATACCTAACCATGCATTTTTACTAAAACCATAATTTCCAGACACAAAGAACCCTTTGGCATTTGTTCCACCTAAATGAAAATCACTGTCCGTAAATGCATCTAGTACAGCATCACTTTCTAAGTAACGATAGCCAGCACCAATATTCCACTGACCAATTTCTGTAGGTTTTGGATGCCCAAACATAGCTTTGACTTGATAACCTTCATCACCACCATCAAAGTAACCTTTACTTGAGTTCGTCACTGGTCCTAACTTTTTAATACGTCCTTCATCAAAACCAAGATTTTTCACATAATCCAAGTTAAATAAAACATGACGGTCCTCAGCTAAAGTAAAGTCTAGCTGTGTGTTTAAATTTAAAATTTCATAAGGTGTAGCTAAACCAAAATATTGGTATTGTGGACCTGTTGGATCATTTGAAATATCAAGTTGGCGAAGTGCAAACAAAGTATTACCTTGCTGCATAAAACCTGGGCGAGTATTGTCAGTATTACAGCTAATCTGTGTTGTATATGCTGGACATGGATCTGATAAATTTCCGACAACATTATAATAATGGAAATATCCTAAACCGAGCTTGGCATTAAGATCTTCTTGAATTTTCCAATCTGCACCAATTTGACCTGCAAATAACCATTTATCATCACTTGACTGTTTATCTAATGAATAAGTTGGTAAATCTACAGACGTATTTTGTACACTCAATGCACCTGCTGTAATAAATGGACGGAACGTATCCGTTAATTCAAACTGATATTTCCCAGCAAAACCATCAAAACCTAAATCATCATCCCAAAGTAAATCACTGCTATACCAAGGATTTTCCATGCGTCCTGCATAAAGCGATAAATTTTCAATGGGTTGATACGTCAAATACGCACGATCAAATCCGATATTGTAACGATTGAAATTATTTCCTAGTGTGTCATTGCTACTTACTGGATTGGTAAATCCACCTGTCGTCAAACGAAAATCTGCTTTTAAAGTTTCTGATACATCTGCCGTTAACCCCAAACGTGCACGTAAACGTAAACGATGGCGGTCTTCTGTTGTATTTAAAATTGCTGGTAATTGTCCACTATTTACACGGGTATCGTATGGTGCACCATTGTTAATGGCATTAAAATTGATGAATTGCTTTGAATTGCTTTCATCATAATAATTGCCCTCTCCACGCACACGAATATCACCATATAATTTGATCCTATTAATCCAATCAGGTAATGCAGATGGTTGTGCCCAATTCTCTTTTTTTGCTGTTGCAAGAACTTCTTGCTTAATCTCGTCTCGAATACGTTTGCGTTCACTTTCTGGTAAATAAATCACACGTACTTCACGCTCAGGTGTTGTCAATGCAGTTGATGCTTTTTCGACAGGTAATGGTGCATCTTCAACTGCTGCTAGATTTTCGGTTTCAGATGCAACAGATGATTGATCTTCCGCTATAGCAACCATCGGTATAGCAAAAATACAGACCGAAAAAGAACATTTTATCCATGTACTCAACTTTGACTTTTTACTTAATTTAATCATTATAGCTCCACAATTTTTCATCATATTTATATACTTAAGAAGATCTCACCTTGATTTCCACAGGTGGCTGAATCCCATTTGGTGCTGCTTGTTTCGGTTTAGGTCCATTTAAAATGGTCTCTTGTAAAATCTCATCCATTTCAGGATTTCCTGTAGAACCAATTAGCTCTACTCTTGTCATTTTTCCATCCGCATCCCACCAAACCTTTGCACCTAAGTTGTAACGTGTTCTCAGTAACTTACGTTCTTTCTGCAGTACACTACGGAAATGGTTTTGCAACATTGCGGTATACCAACCTAAATTATTTCCACCACCATTTGATCCTGCACCTAAACCACCACTACCCCCACTACCTCCTAATGATGTTGAGCCACCAGGTTTCCCTCCTAAATTAAAGCCATCAGATGGTCCAGTGCCCTCCGCATCTAATGCCAAAGGTCCTGCAGGTTTGGGGGAATCTTGTTGATCTGGTGTTGGTTCTTTCGGTTGATCCTGTGGCAATTCCTCTTTCGGTGGTTCAATGGTTTTTTCCTCAGGAGGTTGCTCTTCAGGAGGAGGAGGCTCTTCCTTGGGTGGCGGTGGGGGAGGTGGCGGTGGTGGAGGCGGTTGAATAATTTGAATCTGAATTGCTTCAGGTACAATCTTACGTTTCACTGCACTGGTCGATGTCATCCACCAATAAATCACACTACCAAGCACAAGCAATAGAATGAATCCACCTATTACCCAACGGTATTTCCACAATTTGCGTATATCTAGTTTCATGACATTCGCCTAATGAATCGCCCGTCTATTGCACCAATCGCTGTGTCACAAGACCCAACTGCGTGATGTTTAGTTTTCCTAACAGTGCTAATACAGCCACAACATTGTCATACTGTGTTGCACCATCCCCTCTGACTACCACAGGCAGTTCTGGATTTTCAGCTTGTAAAGTCTTTAACCTTGTTTCAAGCTCATCTAAAGTTACAGGAATAGCATCAATAAAAATTTTGCCACTATCTGTAATCGTAATTGCCACTGTTTTCGGTTTTGCTAAGCTCGGCGTATCGCTCGCTTTAGGCAAATTCACCTTGACACCTTGTACAGTTGCCGTTGTCATGATGATAAAAACAATCAACAATACATAAGCCAAGTCCAACATTGGTGTGACGTTAATATCGTCATAAGCTTTATCTTCACTTTGTAATTGCATGACTACTCCCTCTCATTTCTAGGTAATAATTTGCTTGGATTTGCATAGTTTTCTGCCATACGTGTCACGATCACGCTGAGAAAGCTATACATTTGTGAGGTGGCATCTTTAATACGTGTAATTAAAAAGTTGTAGCCAAATAATGCAGGGATTGCGACCAATAGACCCGCAACAGTTGCTGCTAAAGCGCCTGCAACACCCGGTGCAATGGCATTGATATTGACATCACCCGAAGAAGCAATTGCTGCGAAAGTGATCATTACGCCCATGACTGTTCCTAACAATCCAAGGAAAGGTCCACCACTGATTGCGATAGTGAGTAAAACTAAATGACGGTTTAAACCTAAATTTTCTTTGGTGAGTTGTGCTTCTAACTTGGCACGAATTGCTTCTATAGACTGAGGACTAAGCTGTTCATTATTTTTAAAATTTTCAGATTCAACACGTTTTTCGAGCTCTTTTTCACCTAAATGGAATAAGTGATAAAGCGGTGATTTTTTTACGAGTGCTTTACTTTGTTCTGAAAGTTGTATCGCTGTGCTCTGTCCTGTTGCAACACTTTCTAATACAGCAAAATCACCATTCACATCGTGATATAAGTTTTGAAATGCTTCATTGGCTTTTAATATTCTTTTAATTAATACTGCTTTGCGCCACATTACAATCCAGCTCATAATTGCCATGATGCTACAAATCACAATCACGATCCAACCATCAATCGTCAATGCACCTAAAATGATGCCCATGAAACCTGTTTGCCATGTTGAAGTTTGTTCATCTTCACCATAAGCAACTAAACTATTGCCAATATTTTGATTCAATACTTGTGCTTGAATAAAATCGGAACTGTGTGCTTGTTTAGATATTGAAAGTTCATCTAAACTGCCTATAAACGCATTTTGAGGGTTTGCTGATATTTCCTCAGCACTTGCACCAACCACCATATCAGCACCTAATACAGCAACACCAGATAATGTCGGTAATGTCGTTGCCAAACTTGCCACGATCTGCCCATCAACCAATAAGTTAATTTTATTTTCTGTAGCACTCACTGAGATCTGGTGCCAGTCCGTACCTGCCAATGGACTAACTGCTGTAGTAGTTTGATTTGCACCCGCACTATTACTGACTTGTAAATAAGGTGCTCCTTGATTTAAACCCACCACAAAAGCCTGATCATTTTCACGACGTGAATAAAGTACCGCTGTTGATCCTGCTGTTGTCGGTTTTATCCAAACAGACCATGTTAATTTTGATTCTGGTGTAAGTGCCAAAGAAGCTGAAGCAGGTACAATCACAACATTAGTGCCTGTAAATTTGGCACTATTCCCAATAATTCCACTATCAGTTTCAACTGTAGATGTTGAATTATTGGCATAACTTGTTGTATCAGATACAGGCGTGGCTATTTCATTAAAATGATAAACAAGGGATTGATTACCATCATACGTTGCACTTGGCGTATCTCCTTTAGGCGCTTTAGCATTACCGTAATACATCCAAATACTGGTTTTATTATTCAGTTTAAGCTTTGGTACATTCACCCAAACAAAGCCAAGATTTGATGCAGCATCATATTTTTCAATATGAAATTTCAAAGGCGTTTTATCATCAGCACTGATAAAACGTAAATCAGTGCCACTGGCTTGCGCATCTTTAAAATTAAATACGCCTTCATGTAAGCGAATAAGTACAGGGACACTGTCTAATTCACCTGTATTTTTAATATTACTGGTGTCCAAGACCAATGGCTTACGATAAGCCCATTCATTATTCCACCACGCCATCGCTTGCGTAGAACCAAGTAAATAAAAACTTAGCAATAAAAACCATTTTATTGAAAGCTTTTGTTTTAATATTTTAGGAAAGCCACTACATGAATACATAATTGAAAAACCTTTTAGAATGATGATTTAATTTGAAATAAAACGCGATCGTCACCCTCTCGAGTGTTGAGTCCATCTTGTAGTGGTAAAGCCCATTCAACATTTCCATCTACATAATCAAAAACACGAAAACTTAAGCCCAAGCCTGTACTTGAAATCGTTGTAGAACGATCTACGCCTTTCAGCGCTCTTTTTGTATGCACAGAACCAGCATTTAAAAATCCGTACAGATTTAAATCATCGACAAATGTATTTTTTAAGAAAGATCGAAATAAAACTGGGCTTTTTAGGTCTACGCCTGCTGAAACACCATAATCACCCACCACTTCAGCTTCGTAATAGCCTCGAACTGAATCTGCACCACCGATGCTAAATTGTTCATATGAAATCAAAGGTTGGTCTGTGATTTGACCTTTTAAATTAGAAAGCAGTTGCATACCATTTTTAAAATCATAGATATTTGAAAGACCAAAACGTAAGGCAAGGTTTTGCCCACTTGCATCCATACGACTGTTTTGAAATTCTTTTATGTCATCACCAAGTTGGCGTGAAGCGAACACAAAACCAAGATCTGCCTGTGTTGTATTTTGTGTTGCACGCCATAAAGCCGTGTAATTTAAAGAAATTGGATAATATAAAAGAGGGGTTTTTTGATCTTCTGCTCCAGCTTTCCCAGCAAATCCAATATTTTGTTTAAAGTCTTTGCGATCTATACCGAATGATAAATTATCGCTAAAATTTTCTTTAGAACGTAAATTTGCAATACCACGAATACCCAAAATATTCCCTTTACCTAAAGTCTCAATCCCTCCTAAAGTCGAAACATTACTATCGGAACGAATGACATTTGCCATCACGCTATAGCGCGTATTTTCAATAGGAGCTAAATAGGAGGCATAAATCACCTGAGAATCGTCTAGATTTTTCGGTGCAAACTGATAACTTAAACTTGCAACATGACCACGTTGCCACAAATCACTATATGAAATGTTGGCAGAAGTACGAAATTCGGTTGTACCAAAACTGCGCCTATTATTTAATTCAAGCGAACCATGCAAAGGTAAATCATCATCCACAACTAAATCGACATCAATCGTATTAGCTTGTTGCCCCTCACTAATCGCAGGACTTACTCGTCGGTCTGGATTTTTATTTAATGCGATTAAGTCTTTATTAACTTGATTAAAATTTGGAACCTGACCTTCTGTAAATGAAGCAGCTTGTTGTTTAATTTTTTCAGTAGAACTATATTTTTCACCTTGGACAGATAGTTTACCTACACGACGTTCAATCACTTGTAAAAACACCACACCATCTTTTACACTTTGCTGTGGAATTAATACTTGAACGGATTTATAACCTTGATCTTGATATTCTTTTTCCAATGCTTCTCTCGCACGATCAACATCATCTAAAACACGGTCTTGACCTAAAAATGCATAAACAGTATTTTCAATTTGTTCTTGAGAAAGCACTGAATTACCTTGGATACGATATTCATAAATATCAAATTTATTTACTTCAACATTTCCAGAGGCTTGTGCCACATTATTTGAAGAAAGCTCAGAATCACCCTCAGCCCGAACCTGAATTATTAATGTAAAATTAATCACAGTAAAAAAAAACAGATATAAACTTAAATTCTTCTTATTGACCATAGTGATACCTACAATACATAAAGAAACTCACAAAATAATTATTTTTACATTAAATTCAATTATTTAAATTAAAACTTAAAATAATTAACACTTCAAAAATTTAGGTTGTTTTTTAACCATAGGTAAATAAACTAAGGGAAATTTGTTTCATATTGGTTTCAAATTTATTAAAATATCTAAACAATTAAAATCATTTTTATAAAGTTATAGATTTTTTTAAAACAACTTTTATTAGAATAAAAATTAAACAAATGAATATAAAGGATATTAATTAAATTTTTATAAAAGATTTCATAACATAATTATGATTATTTTAAATTAATATAATTATTTCATAAATAAATATAGAGAAATATTTATTTTTACATTCAATTAGTTACCAATAAATTTCAACCCATAATAATTATTTACAAATATGATGATATCGACACTTCACCCAATAAAAAGTTAAGTTTTAAACTTTAAATCAGAATTGGTCTAAAAATATGACAATTAAGTATCTACGTAAATTAAATATGTTATCGATTTACAGAAGTTTGATAAAATAGATACTGATAGGTTTCTCTTTTATCCTTATCAAAAACACAGTAATTTTTAGAAAACAAAATATATGATTTATTATCAATTTTATATATTTACCAAATATAACTATTTGGCACATATATTGAATATTAGTTGTAACAACTAAAACACCACATATAAATAATATCAACGACTTCACTAATATAACGTCTATCTTTCTATAAAATATTAGTTCTAGCGTAGACAAAAAATTCATCACCTAAACGATCATAACGCAAAGATAACCCACCCTTTGCGATCCAACGTACTAAAAATTTTTCATACACATCTGCTTTTTTGTGAGAGGTTGCATGAAACGTCCAGTATTGAATTTTATACGTATAAATAATTTGCTCAATGCGCTGACTGACTTGTCTTAAAATTTTTAATGCAGGTAATTTTAAATCTAAATCTTCATAAATTGGGTCATCACGGAACAAAGCGAGTTCTGGATTTTTTCGATAATTAATATTCAGTTTTGCACGTGTTGGTTGAATTAAATAAAAAGTAAACTTGTAATGATTAAACTGAAGAATGTAATGTAAATCATCAATATATAAATCTTCTTTAATAATCACTGTACCTCCTGTGAAGTTAAATTAAGATAAATTCAATGCCTCTAATACCGCTTTACCTTTGAGTTGTCGTGCTAAACGTGCAAAATTAGTTTTTGGTTCATTGATCACAAATTGTTGATCGGTTTGCTGAATTTTTGTCTGTGTAGGATCAACAATAAAATCTGTCCAAAAATTTGCAATTAACCATGTTGCAACTTCATTTTTATGAAGTATTTTTTCAATTGAAGCAAACGATTTTAAAATTAGAATATTCACACGCATATTCACAAAATAAAGGCAACAAAAAGTATCTATATGTGCAAAGCGACAAATCTTACTCAAATGATATTTAAACTTTTCAATTGCAACATTTTTTGGTTGTATGATCCAAAAAAATAATTGTGGTGCACTTAGATTTGGATCTGTTATAACAAACTGTTGAAATGGGTAATGCAAAGCAAATAATACAGCAGCAATTTCTACCTTTTGCTGCACAATAGGTATCAGATAAATACAAGTACTTTCATTAGATTCAGCCTCTAAAAGCCATGCATTTATTAGATTAAAATCATTATTGGCGTGTTGATTCATTATTTTTTATCACTCAATTATCTATAGACAAACATATTTTTTATTCAGTTTTCTCTCAACCATTAATTTACGATTTTAAAAATTTACGCACAATATATTCACACGCCAAAGCGACACAAACTGTCGCAAAGTATAATTTACCTACTTTTATTTGTTATTTTACATGCTAGGATTTAATGGAAATTTAAACTTTCCAATTAACAATCTCACTCATTTTTACAATATAAACCAAGGCTGGTTTTAGGCACTCAAATCACAACACTTCTTCTACAAACTTCATTCTATTTAAAAATTTAGGTGTGTATGTATTATCAATATTTTCAAGAAATCAAAGATTATCGTTTTTCAGAACATCAAATTTTGGTATTTGGTTGTCATGAACTCGGTAAACATTATTCAGGTTATGCACAAACTGCTTTACATCATTTTGGTGCGGTATTGGGTCAAGGTGAAGGTCGTCAAGGACAGGCTTATGGCATTCCAACCATTGCTAAAAATGGTCAGATTTTAGATCTAAAAGCTATTGAGAATTATATTGAAAACTTCAAAAAGTATGCTGAACAGCATCCACATTTACAGTTTATGATGACTGAAATTGGCTGTGGTTTTGCCAAATATCGAGTTGATCAAATTGCACCACTTTTTCTCAATGCACCGAAAAATATTCACTTTCCATTCAGTTTTATGACTTTTTTAGAAAAGTTGTATGAATTTACAGTGGAAGATATTACTCAAGTTTGGAAGTCCGATGCGCACTATCTTGAACTGCCGCAAGATTTCGGCATCATTGCCCGACTGCCTTTTAAGCACACAGATCAATTGATCAATCTACCCAATATTTGGGAGAAATATCCATCAAATTCACAACAGTATTTAAAATTGGATGAGCAACAATTTGTGCAACTCCATCATGCCATTGAAAAATTTAAACAAGATGAAGCTGCTCTATTTGCAGATCTTATTTAAGTTATTGATTTTATAAAAATTAAAGAGTGTTTTATATTCATTCACCCTGAACAATAAATCGAGAGTGCTGATGAAAATATTCAATACCATTCGACTTGCGACAGGCGAGACTGAAATTCAACAGTTTCAAGTCGATCAAACCACAGATAATATTCAAATGCAGATTGAGCACTTACAGCAAGCATCTGATCATGATGAAACAGTATTGATGGCTGAATATGCTGCTGAAAATAACCTTGTTTTAGACTATGCAGTAAAATATTGGTTAGGTTATGGTTTATATCATCCTGAATTTGCACAGCTTGATCAAAAAAATTTACAAGCTCGTTCCCCCAAAATCATTTTACTCAAGCCAAATCATCCTGCCACGGAAACTTTTGCTCATGTTGGACGAGTGGTATTTGATTTGGATGAATATCAACATCAAGTTGAACAATTGTTGCATTGGGTGCCACCACTTGGGGATGGCGATTAAAAAATTAAAGGAACATGATGACTTATCAATTTTCTCAAACTTTATTTGATGCACCGTTGGATATTATTGGTGATATTCATGGTGAAATTGAGGCATTACAAAGTTTAATGCAGCAGCTTGGCTATGATGAACAGGGAAACCATCCAGAACAACGTAAACTGATTTTTGTCGGTGATCTATGTGATCGTGGACCTGACAGCATTGCTGTCATTCGATTGGTCAAAACCTTGATGGAATATGGCAATGCCCAATGTATTTTGGGTAATCATGAATTAAATTTGCTGATTGATTCCAAACGTGAAGGTAATGGTTGGTTTTTTGGCTCGCCCCATGAAGATGATCAAAAGCCCTTTCATTCTCAGGCTGCGTCTATAAATGATCAGCAGTGGATTTTAAATTTTTTAAGTGATTTACCGTTGGTTTTGCAGTCCTCAAAGTTAAGGATTGTGCATGCGTGTTGGCATCAGGAAGCCATCGACATGCTGAAAACTGTACAAATGGACACTTTAAAAGAAATTTATGATTATTTTGTCCAACATACAGAAATGTTCATTCAACAATCAGGCATTGCGGAATATGCAGAGCTTGAAATGCAAAGTTATACAGCTCAACTCAGAGACCCAAGCACCCGACCACCGTTCCTGAAAAATTTGGCACAAGGAGATCTACTCGAGCAAATGCAAAACCCAGTCAAAGTTTTGACCTCAGGCGCTGAAGTTTTGGCACAGCATCCTTTTTATGCAGGTGGAAAATGGCGTATGTTGGATCGGTTGGCATGGTGGGAGCATTATGCAGATGATGTCCCTGTGGTGATTGGACACTATTGGCGTAATTTTAAATCGAGTGCTGAAAAACAAGGACTGTTTAAACAGATTAAACCCTTGGCTTGGTTTGGCTTAAAGCACAATGTTTTTTGCGTGGATTATTCTGTAGGTAAACGTTATTTAGATCGCCATCAGCAACGCCCTTTTACAGATCGGCTTGCAGCTTTACGTTTTCCTGAAAATACTGTGATTTTTGAGAATGGTGACATGAAAAACATAAACCGAGCTTAATTCACTGTTTTATCATGGATATAAGTAAGCTCGTAATTACACAAGTTAGAAACATAATATTGCATTTAAAAGCAAAAACTCCAATACTCATTATACTTTTACTTTGAATACAATAATATGCGCACACTTGTACTCAGCACTACTGGTCATCCAGAAGAAAATTTAGAATCCGCTCGTTACTTTATTCAGAATAAAAGTAATATATCCTAACTTTCTCAACTACTTCCAAAAGTGTTGCACTTCGTTGTTGAATCTGCGTTATCAACACGATTTAACTCTGTTATATCGTTATGCTGCATTAAGTTCACAAACCACACATACATCTGCTGAATGTATTGGAGCTTGTCAGTACTTTGCTCATGTAGTCACCAATGTTTTACAGGGGCAAACCAAAGATCATCAGGTGTAATCCTTAATTACAACAAAGCCGTTATAGACTAACAAATCTATTTTGTTAGTCTATAGCCCAATATTTATTTCAATTGAATCATTTGACGATGTGTCACTTGATCGATTTTATCTATAGCTTCAGCAAGTCCAATTTCAATGCTATCTGGTGTCATAATTCGAGCAAATACCTTCTTGCCCTTTACCTCACCACCAGAAAACTCAATGTCGTGTTCAACCAGACCAAACGTACCACGCTCAATCCCCAACAAAGCTTGAGATTGTGTTGTATAGAGCAAAGGAAATACACCTGCACGTATAGCACCTAATTCCTGCCACTGCTCATAATCATCACCTATTTTAATCGCAGCAGTGAATAAGCCTCTACGATGCGTTCCTATGTAAAATTGGAATGGACTATCTGCATTATTTTTTTGAGCATGATTAATCACTTTGAGTGTTTCACCAGGAGAGACTCGTAATAGCCCCAATGCAACTCCAGTCTTTGTAGTTGGTCTAAACGGATTTGTTTCATCTGTCTGTAATGGCAAGTGCACTTCAAAAGTTGGAATATTATCCCAAAATATTTCGAGTAAATCTTGTTGAAACAACTCTTTTAAAGTTTGACCTTCATCATCTTCTTCTAAGCATCCCAACAGTCCCAAAACAATTCTTGAACGACTTGAATTACCAGCCAATAAAATATGAATTTCTTCGGGTAAATACTTTAGATGATTCTCAAATGAAGATTTCAATGCTGTAAAGAACCCTATTAGCCCTTGACGAATCCGAGTAATTAACCACTCAATTAACTCTCTCTGAGGAACCTGAATTTCACATTCTACTCTTTGCCCATGGCGGTCTAATAATGTAAGATTTAGAATACCTTCATGATCTTGATTAATTTTACCTTTTTCCCAAAGTGGTCGTAATCGAGACATTAATATTGTTGTATTTGTAAAAGCCGCTTGTGTTTTTGCAATTAAACGTTCCGAACCTATGAAAGGATCTGCATCAATAGGTTGCGTAAAACTAATTTCCTTTTCACGACATTGATTTTGATTATATTGAAAGACTTTATAGGCTAAATTTTCTAATAAATTTTCACCACCTAAATACTTATCACCTGCTGAACCAAAATGCTCAATAACATCATCAACACCTTCATCCTCCAGCTCTTCATCAGTCGCTAAACGATAAATTCCGTAATCAAAATCAGTGGTTCCACCACCAAAATCAAAAACAGCATAAGGTGTACCATTTTCAGTAGGTTCTATGTCTAAAGCATTTAATGCAGATGCAGCAAATGCAGCAGGTTCTGAAGCAAGTTCTTGTACAGAAAATTCATTAAAACGTTCTGAATATATTAAACTTTCAGGAAAACTTCTGATTAAACTCTTCGAAAAGAGGCAAGAATTTTTTCTTTTACTTCATTAGGATACGCAACTGGGAAAGTCATATAGTATCTCAGATAGATACCACGCTCTCGCCAATTTATATTCATCCCTAAAAACCAAGCATATAATTCAATAGGATCTAACTGAGGATAATCTTTTTGGATATTAAGTGATTGCCCTTTAATTGGATTCAGTTCAAATAGCCGTTTAAATTCGTATTCATGATGATTTTGATCTGTAATTCTAACTTTAGCTTGTTCTGCCTCACGTAATGCCCATTGCTTTAGACGTGCAAAAATACTACTGACAATTTTAGGATCACTATCATTTTCTCTAAAGCGGGTACGAGCCTCGTGTGAACAATGTACAGTATTCCAATCGACTAATGGGCGATAGACTTCACTTTCCCATGCATTTAACACTTCTTGAATATCAAGAAACTCTAAAATAGTTGGATTTTCAAAATCATTATCAGAAATTGTATGTTTTTTAAAATCTTTTTCCTGTAAACCTATGCGTAACAGCTCATCTTTGCCATTTGAACGGATCGCAACAACTGTGCTACTTGTACCAAAATCAATCGCAACCTTCGCATTTCGAATATCAAGTTCAGGATTACGAGGGCGAATCGACTCACTTGATTCTATTTTTAAATATTTATCTTGTAGATCCTGATGGGGCATATAAAATTCCCACATCCCCTGATCAATATCAGTAAAACGTAATTGATCAATTTTAGGTAAGCGAGTAGAAATATAATCTACGTTTTTCCAAACTAGATCTATTGGTGGCTGATAATTTGGATCTGTTGAAAATTTATTTATATAAAAAATTATAAATTGAACTTGTTTTGTAAAATGTGAATATTCTATTTTGTCACTGACTCCATATTTTGCAATAGACCATTCATTCTCTGCGCAAATCATGAAAATTTCTAAAAATGATTTTCCAACAAACAACCGATTAACCGCAATAATATACCCTTCCCAATTTGCAACTGCTGGGTCCGAATAACCTAAATCTATACATCCTGTACGAACAGCCCAACGAGCCTCATTTAAAATATGATTACTATAACCTGATTTTAAAGGAAAATTATCTTTACTAACTTTTAATAATTGCTCTTTAGTTGGCAATTCCCAATTTGAAAGATTTGCTGTTCTTATTTGTTTAACTAAATCAATAGCCTTAGAATTATAATAAGGTCTTCCTTTCGATTCTAAATACTCCCAAATTAGTCCTGTTTTTGTATCTAAAATCAATTTCCCATTTGCTAGATTCCACCAACGATGTTGGTAAAAATATGCTTCGGCTTTATTTAAGGACTCATCAAATTCAGTTTTTTTTTGCTTTTGATCTTCAATAATTGCCTGTTCTGACAGTCGCTGATGTTTTAACTTTGGAACAAAAATCATATTACTCACACACTTTCCCCCTAAAATACTTAAGCTGTAATCACTAAAGCTGATTTAATTTTTTCACCAGATGCGTTATATAGTCCAGAGAGCAGTACTAATTTTATTTGACTGCCTGAACCTGAAATTTGATGATGAATGTTATAATCATAGTCAGTATTTAAATCCGGTGTTTTCAACTGAGCTTGCGTATTTAATAGGGTTAAGTTATATAAAAAAATTGCATTTTCCAATAACTTGAGTTTCCCTTCTTCAAGTTCTTGCTGCGAACTTTTGCACTGTTCTGCCAACTTATCCCAAATACGTACAATATTTTGCCACTGAGAACTGGCACTAATAAACGCTAAAATTTTAGTTGCATCATCATATTGCTCAATATTAAAAATGCTTTTTAATTCAGGAAATTGTACTAAAAAGTCTAAATATCCTTTTTGCTCTTCTAAACTCAATGCCCAAGTTGGTGTGATTTCGATGCTTTTTTCAACTATTTTATCTTTATAAATAATTTTTTCGACTGGGACTTTGACTACTTTCTCAACAATTTCTTTTTGTGTAATGATTCCCTGAAGCTGCTGATCCACTTTCTGCGAAGAGTTCGATATTTGTTCAGCATCTCCAACCCAATGACGTTTGATTGTTTGAATCAGTTTTTTCAGCATGACACTGTCCTCTAATTGCTCTAATAATTTATCTATATCCATCAATTTAGCCATTAGTCCAATGCTCCAATAATCGGTTGAAATTCAAGATGAAGATGCAAATCATATTGCTGTTTTAATTGCTGACAAAAACCAATAATTTTTTGTTGTTCACTTTTTTCTAATATTAAGAATTGACGCTTTTTTGTCCGAACAGCTGTAATACTTGGATTATGATAAGGTGATGGAACTTGTGGAACATCTAATAAACCTGCAATGTTAGCTAATTCATCAGGACGAACTGTATTCCAAAAATTTTTAAATATACTTGGTAAGAAACTTAAAAGATTTTCTAAATTCGGACGTTGTACAGAAGCAAGTTGTTGCTGAATTTGCTGTACTTCTATCTGTAGTTTTTGACGTTCCTGCTGTAATTCAGCAAGTTTGTGAGAAAAATCAATCTGTATTTGGCTATGATTTTCTTGTTGTTGTGACAGTGCCAATTGCTCTTGTAAATGAATTGCATCAAGCAACTTTTGGTGTTCTTTCCAACTATTTTGTAAACTTGTTAATGGTAAAATTCTTTGTCTTATCCAATCTGAATTCAGTGAATCTGGTTGCTTTACATTTAAACTTTTACAAACATAGTCCACTAGATTATAGAAATTCAAAACTTGAAAATTAGTATTTTTAAAAGCATGTAATTGTATAATTGTTTCATTAAGCCAAGTGGAGTTTGTATATAAAATGCTAACTTCCACAGAAGCCAATCCATCATCCAAATTTAAATATTTATTAACTTCATCTAATACAGCTTTTATATTCGACTGATCATTATGATGAATAAATGTGTCATCTCCTTTTATTGGTACAATAGACCAATCTATTTGATTCTGGCTTTTATAGACCTGTATTTCATTTTCCAACAAACAAAGACTTAAATTTGTATTTGACACGATTCCCTCAATTTTATACATATTACGAAAGTTATAAAGCATATTAACAAGAAATAAGGATGAAAATATCAATATTTTTCATCCTGTTAACCCACTATTCTAATTTATGCTTATCAAGTTCTTGATAGATTTCTTCTACTGATTTATCAGGATTTAGATTTTGCTCTGCTTTAACGAGTTCTTTCTCAATGTCATTGTTTTTATCAGGATTTAACTTGTTACTAAAATATTTCGCTACATCTGAAATATCTTTTATTTTTTCAATAATATTTTGAACACGTGTTTCAGTAAAATAACCTTCGCCTTTTGATACATTTGGAGCATCTTTTAAAATATGAACCAATAAATCACTACTTCCTTGACCAATTTTTTCCTCTAATCCCCAAGCTTGAACAGTAATTCCTGCACTCACTTTTTCACCAAAATTGAATTTTTCTGATTTTTCTGGATCAAGCTTAAAATTACGGAGCGCACTGATATACTCATCATAAGATGAAAAATCAGCAGGTTTAATGTCAGCCTCATACGCTTGTAAAGCCATGTCACCAATATCTTCTGTTGTTTCATTTTCTTTCAACAAACCTAATACAACCAAAGCACTATCAATTACTTTTACAGCTAAACGCAACTGTGGGTGTGGAATCACTACACTTAATGCTGTGAGTATTGCACTCGTCGCTGTTAAAACAGTACCTAAGTCATTAATTGTTTTACTAAAGGTATCTGTGACATTACCAAAAGTATTAGAAATCGCATTTCCCACTGCACTACATGCAGAAGAAAATGCACTACTTATTGCACTACCCACTGAGCTCCAAAATCCCATGTCTATTCCCCTTTTTAGATTGAATTTAACTTTTGCAACATTGCTTGAAGAGCCCCTGTAATGAGTCTTCCGGTATCTTGTCCAAATACCGTATCAGATGTAATTTTTTCATTTAATTTATCATGTTCATACAAACCAAATAAAAATATAAGATATTGTTCTGCCAAATATTTTTTGGATAACTTATCTTCTATATATGCAATTGGTGCAATATCCAAAAATAGCTGCGCAAGTGCCAATTTAATATCAAACGCTGAATCACTCCACATCTGATTCATCTTTTCCATTTCTTTAGATAAACGTTGAGTAATAATTAGCTTATGACCCTGTTCATCATTCTGTGATAAGGCATACCACTTCAACCATAGATTCAAGACAAAACTACCATCCTGAATAAATTGATTAAATTTTTCAGCTGTAATGTCTGAACCAAATACGCTGGATAATCTCGGGTATAATTGCGCTCTTTGGTTGAAAATTCTTTGTTGGCTATGGTTTGCAATAACCTGAATATCTAAAGGTTTCGAGTTGGTATTGTGCAACTGACCAACTTGAGTGCGAACCGCTTCATGCCAACCGGCACTATAAACAACGGCTTCACCCGCTTTGAGCATAGGCAGAAAATTAATTTGCTCTTCGGTTAAACCAACAGTTTCACCTATTGCTTGTCGATCATCGGCTGCAAATAAACGGTGAATTATTTTAGTATTGGTATTTTTCAATACTTCTGGCGCCAGCTTATTTGGAATCTGATCTGCAATAATCAGTCCCTCACCATATTTACGGACTTCAGCAAGTAGATTTGCAAATAGACTCACACCCAACTTTTTAGCACCATCATCATGACCTTGTGGTTTTTCTAATAAACGATGTGCTTCTTCAATCAATGTTAAATGTTGGAAAGTAGGATCTGAATAATGACGTTGCTTCATTGCTTCAGCTACACGACCGATTAACAATCCCATCATTAATGCTTTATCTTGTTCATCTTTCAGTTCATCCAATTCAATCACGACTTTTTGACCGAGTAATTTTGATACATCAATTGAAACACGCGTATTAAGCATTCTGCCCTTACTCCCAATCGTGAGATTATCCAATCTCGAAATGAGAGAGCCTTCATACTTTTGCTGTAAATCATCACCAAAACCCTTGCTTTTAATCACAATTTTTAATTGTTCAAGCATTTCAGACATAATCGGAAAAGCTTGTCCTTGACAACTAAATGGATTTTCAAAAAGAAAATTCCTTGATGTGTGAATATCCCAGCCTTTTGACTCATAACTACGAATAATCGCTTCTTCAATCAAATAAGGCATAGAAGCTTCCATAGGGAATACCGCTGCAAAAGTCGCTTTTAAGGTATCGATATGACCAACCAATTGCTCATTTGGTAAAAGTTCAAATGGATTTATACGGAATGGAGAAATCTGTTCATTATTTAAAGTATAAAATTGAATATCTTTATCAAGCTCATATAAACCTCGATATTCAGTCTTAGCAGGTTCTATCACTAAGAATGGTAATTTCGATTGCAACAAAATCTGTTGGCAAGTCGTTGTCTTACCTGCACCAGTAACTCCACTTATAAAAATATGCTGATTAAGCAACTTTTTATCCAATAAGACTTTGCTCTTTTCTAAAGCCCGGCCATTTTGAATAATCCGTCCAAGCTCAAATGATTCAGAATCCTTAGAATTTAAAGGATTAACCGCAAAATCTACATTTTTTCTTAAACGAATTCCACAAACCTCACGACTTGGTAAACCTGACAAAATTGACAGCTCTGATGAATTTAACCAAGTTGCATATGCAGCATATCTCGCTGTAAAAGGTGTACTTTGCAATAACAATGCATCTTTATTAAGATCAGTTTTTTCCCAATGAATTTTAAATAACTGGTTAATATTTTTCGTTTTCATATCCAGTTTTTGCACTTGTAGTGGGCTAAAAACGGACTGATTACCCTGAAAAATAGATCTAACAGCTAAAACAAGACTTTCATATGTTCTTTTATTATAAGCGGATAAATATATAGCTGTTTTAAAAAGACCTTTGCTACGCCCTAACTCAAAACGAATAAGTTGCTTTTCAGTAATATATTTCTCAACACGTTCGATTTTCTTGTCCACTACTTCTGTACTTTCTGTGGAACTTCCACCTTCAGATTTGGTAGATGAAGACGAATTCCCTTTCGTATCATTCTGACTCACAGATCTACTATCACTTGTTCCTGTAGAGTCTGATGTACCACTACTAGTTCCCTTCGATAAGCTTTCACCTGCTGTCCAACCTTTGTTCTTACTTTCACTTGTACTCGTCGAACTATTATTCTTAGAGTTGCTAGATGAATCCCCTCCACTCTTTGAGGTCTGCTCAGTTTTAGAATCATTTACACCTTTCTGCTCTGTAAACGATTTATTTGAACCTGTTTGATCCGTTAAGCCATGACTAATAGAGGTACTAGCACCTTCGGTCACAGAAGAACCTGTATTTGTACCCAATTGAACCGATTTTTTGATAAAAGGGTGTAAATTCGCAGATAAATTTAAAAGCTCTTCGATTGTTTGGTTAATTTCATTTAATGTTACTGGTTGTGCGACCAATAATAATTGCCACGTTTCACCAGTTAAACTACGAGCTAAACGATCAATACCTTGATTAATATTAGAGCCTTTACTTTGAGCCTGTTGATCAACTGTCAAAGATGGAACGCCTGTTAATAATCCAAAATGCTGAGCATTTCTTAAAGGTGATAAAATATGATCTTGTAAATTTTTAGAAGATACATCTTCTAATAAAATTCCTGAAATATTACCTAATAATTGGCTTTCTAATAATTTTTGCTGATGAAACACATCCCCCTGATCCAACAACAAGACTATCCCAATGTAAATCTCAATTCCTGTTTCGGTACCAGATAAATAATAAACCCAATTAAAATGAACATTATTCATACTCGCAATTACGTTTTCCAAATCTTGTCTTAAGATAAATTGTTCTTGAGCTGATAATTCTGTAATACGAAAAAATCTTGAATTACTATTATTAATTTCAAATTTTTCATCTAAATCTAAAAAATCTATTGTTTGTATACCTTTTTGATTAAGAAAAACAGCCTCTTTAAAGGCATCAATATCAAATATTGATTTTGAGTATTCATCAATTACTACTTTTTCCGTTAATAACAAATCCATAACACTTACCATCCACTCAATTTATTAGTTTTTAAATATATTTTATTATAAATTATATATTTAAAGCTTTCACCAACTCAGGCATTTCATATGTTTCGAGCACTATACTTAATTTTTTTAAGTTCTTTTTAATCTCCTTCTCTTCATTATTAAGAATATCTTGATAAACTCTTGTTACTTTATTGCTAATAGTCAAAGCTAATTCCCGCATTAAGGAAGCCTGTACAAAACCAACACCTTTTCTGCGATCTTTAATCAAAATATCTAAAAAACTAGACTCATCTTCTAAATACTTTGTATTAGAAATTATTAATTTTGCTTTTTGAAAAAGTGGCAAAAATTCCTGAACTGTATTTTCTGGTAATAGATCTCTTAATTGTTCATCCACCAGTATTAAAATAAGGGCTTGTGATAAATTAAGCCCTTTAATAGTCTGCTCAACTCTTTTCCATCTCCAACTAAATGGCATACAATCTCTACGACATTCCAAAGGAAATAATGTTTCAAGTAAATTCAGATCTCGTTGAATAGTCCTTTGTGTTGTTTCTATACCCTTTTTTTTTAAATATTTTTCAATATCCGTTGTACTCACATATTTACTATCTAATAGAAATTGAATAATGTTCCATTGTCTAATTAATACTTTTGATGGTTCCTGACTCATTTGAAGCTCTTGCAAATTATTCTAAAATAAGTATATATTTTTTTATTTGTACTTATAAGCATATAAGTCATTGAGTACGTCATAATTTGACTGAGTCAACTATTTTCAAAAGACGGACTCGACTAGCAAGTTCGATAGCTCAAAACCCACCTCATGAATAGCTGTCCTTTTTCACACTTAGGTTTCATATTCAGATCAAAAGGTAAAATTCTTAAAGTTGAAGCTCCATATTTAAAGTGAAAATCTTGCAAAGGTTGATTAAATACATCTCCTTTTGCAGGATAAATCATAAGTACTTCATGAGCATGATTTAAATAAAATGCACTATAAGCAAACATTTGCTGAATATCACTGTCTTTTAAACCATAGCGTCCACTTGAATCATTTGAATCCAATAATTTCCACTTGGTATCTGCAACCTTTAAAGCCTCTCCCTCAGAACTGACCCTTTTCATAAAAATATCAGGCCTGAGTCTAAACATAGATTTACTCCCTTGTAGGCACATATGTTCAGTACTATGCTGAGTATAAATTTCCCATTCATTTTGAGTTTTCTTTAAGAAATGTGCGACATAGTGCTCAAACAATTTTTCCATCGGAAAGAGTAAGCTCATACCACGCCAGTCTCCTTGCGTGGAAACAGGCATATATTCACCTAATATGAGTTCAGTCCAAGGCTTGATCTCTGTATATTGCACCAATAACCGTCCTGATTGCCATTGTTTAAAATCTTGCTTTACATTCAAACTCTTCGGAATCTCACCTGTCATTAAGCGAAGTTCTTGTGCAAGTTTCCAATTGCTTGCATGTTTGGTTTTTTTACAAACAATTTCCAATGCTGTTTTGATCAAACGATTTTCTGGTCGATTCACCTCATACACATCATGCTCAATGGGGAAAATATGTTTTTTGGCAGGAGGCTGACGCATATATTGAGCATGTTGTAACTGTCCACGTAGAAATTTTTGATCCTCTTGTACACGGTTATAGTCAAAACGAAGACCACATTGTACTAATCGTTCAAAGCATTTTAAAAACTGGGTAATGATCCATTCATGCAAAGGTTGTTTAAACTGACTTAAATCTGCTGCACCCACTTCCCGATAAGGCAAATGTAGTGAAACACTGAGCATATTTTGCAGAAGCCTGCGTTCTTGCTGAATAATCTGCTGCTCATCACCCTCTTTCATATCAACATGTTTAGGTAATATTTCAATACGAGTACCACATGGAGTTTCAATCACACCCACATGCTGATCAAGCTTCAGCTTTTTACGTCCTGCAAGTTCAAAGACTTTTGCCCCATGCTTGGAAAATGATGCAGACAGCTCACATAAATGCTCAAATGCTTTTTCAGATATATAAGCATGTTCAATAGTAGACTTTGGACAACCTTCATAAGCTATACTTATGAAGGCATATTCTCGAACAATAAAATCAGACATACATTCTTATTCTTTCAGGCCTAAAATTTGAATAAAAGCATCTATCGTTTTAAATGTATCATCATTGATTTTCCAAATTTTCTTTTCATTTGAATAACCCAGTTCTTGCTCAAACTTTGATGGAAATAACCCTGCAATATTGATGTCTTTATCCTCAACAATCATACCGTTATCGAAGAATACTAAATTAATCTTCGCCCAATCATCAAAGAAATATTCTTGGAGTTGAGGAATGATTTTTTGTTTGAAAATATGTGCCAAATGCTCAAGTGTAGGCTTTTCTTTTAAGCTCATAAAGTTGGCATGACCGATACAATGATCTCGGTCTAAAAGCACTTCTATCCGTTGATTCATGACTGATAAAATATCAGCAACAATCACTTCTTTATCATTACCAAATATTTTTATTAATTTACCATCCTCATTTTTGATTTCCTGAGGTTGCGGAGGCATTTCAATAAAGGTAAATCGACGGCGTAAAGCAATATCCAGACCTGTTAAAGAACGATCTGATGAATTCATAGTACCAATGATATAAACGTTATCAGGCACAAAAAATTCTTTTTTAGAATAAGGCAATGTAACTGATAAAGCTTCATCCGCCCCTTGCCGTTTTGAATCTTCAATAAGGGTAATAAGTTCACCAAATATACGGGAAATATTGCCACGGTTGATTTCATCGATAATGATTACATATTTCGATTTTTCTTTAACTACAGAGTTTACACCTTGTAGAAAATTATCTAAAAATGGAATTAAATTTGCCCAAATTGCACTATAACCATTAACTAAATAGGGCTCTAATATTTCTGATTCACCCAAAATCTCAATGACTGTTTTTTCAGCTAAATTTCTATTTGTAATTTTTCCATTCCTAAATTCTCTTAGTAAAAAATCGGTCAATACACGTGATAGATGAATAACATTACCATTTGGTTTCTGAATTTCAAGCAACTCTGTATTCATTTTCTTTAAGATATAACCTTTCCCAAACTCGATTGGCTGTGCAACTTGAGTAATTGTTTGATTATTATCTATTTGTTTTGCTTGATCACAAATCTCTTTAAATACACCTGCTTTTACATCATAACGTAACTGCCCCTGCTTATCTGTTTCAGCTCGAATCCCCTCTACAAAATCTTCATAGCTAAAACTTTGATGAAAAGTAACAAATTTAATCAAACCTTGGTCTTTGTATTGGTCAAAACGTTTTTTTAGCTCTATCCGATCTTCATTTTCTAAAATATCTAAAGGCTTATTTTCAATAATCGACAAGGCATGATTAATACTATGGTAGGTTTTCCCTGTCCCTGCTGCACCAAATAAAATACGGTTTAAAGCCTGTTCCATCATAACATTCCCCTCAATTTCTTCATTTTTTTGTTGCTTTTGCTTATTCGCTAAATAGCCTTTTCTTACCATTGCAAAAAGCTTTTCTACATATGGAAAAAAGCTTTGTCCCCCTTGATTTTGTATGAGTATTGACAAAAATTCAGGTAAGGGCGTTTTCAGATAAGATTCATAGCCTATTCTCTTTATATTGGTTTTAGTCACGATTGGAATGACACAAGGATCACTAAAGTCCTGATATAAAAATGCAATCATCCATTTCAGTCCTTTAGGGAACTGAATTTGATCAATTGCATTTAAATCACGATGCTGAACAGCAGCGACAATATCCAGTATTTCTTGTTTAATCTGTTGGAATGCTTGCTCTGAATCATCACCGAGCCTTTTATGCCATGAATATGGCTTCTCATTATGATATTTATCATCCTGACCTAAACTAATAGGCTCCCAAATATCAAAATAGTTAGCAAAGGTAGGATTGCCTTGGGTTGGATCAAATCTATCAACCTGGGAAATAAAACATTCTGTATTTTTTGCTTGATGGTAATCAGATATTTTTAAATTTTTAAGACGCTCAATTGGCCAAAGCTCTAAAAACACTTTAACTTTAGATTCCAATACGTTGCTTTGATCACTATTTTGTTCATACCAATCACAAAATTTTTCTAATTCTTCAGCAGTCCCAATTTCAATATAATACATTTGATTACCCAGCCACAAATTTTTACTTTGTGACTTTAAACCACTGTGGCGACCATCTTGCTCTGAATATTTCCCATTTGGCACATCTTTAGTTGACTTAAAATTAAAACTAAACTGACCATTATCTTCTGGATCAATTTCAATAAAAATTGAAACTTTGGAACCTGTTAAAACTAAGGCAATTTCTCTACCACGTTCATTGGTCACAACAGTCATCTTCTCACGGCTGATATAACTATCTGGATATTTTCGGCTTAAAATTTCATTTGCTTCACTTGGGGTTAAATAGCTTTGCTTAGGATTCGCAATAAAATACTCTTGCAATAAAGTATCGTTGTATTCAAATAATGGCTGTTCATGACGGTCTTGCATTATTTTTTCGTAAGTTTCCGCATAACCCAATTTTTTATTTTTGGTTAAAAAATCCAACATAACTTTCCAAAAAATTGCAATTATTTGTGGGTTATGTCTATCTTGATATAAAAATGCAATCTTCCATTTAAACATGTCACTCGTTGGAATTGTCTCTATCTCTTTGAGATTTCGCTGTTTGACCGCCGAAATTATATTTAAAATATTATCTTTAATATTTTGGAATGCTATTTCTTTCGTAGCACCATACTTTTCAAACCAGCAATAGTCACCATCATAAACACGACCACGACCATTTTCTTTTTCTTCTGCATTTTTTCTATTAAATATGCCAAATTTTGAAGAATCCCCACCTCGAATATCTGCAATGGGCCGTGTCGCTTGCTCTAGCCAATAGGTAAATGAGTCCTTGTTTCCAACCTGACTATATTCTTCCAGTGTCATAGTTTCTACACGGCTAACAGGCCATTTTTCTAAAAACTCATCCCAATTTTGCTCTTGTGCTACTGACACACTTTCCTCCTAATTCTAAATTTTTGCATACAAAAAACGCATTCACTCCCATGAGCGCGTTTAAATTTTTAAGCTTCCAATTTCTTGCTGCTTTTCATCTTTTCCACAGGTTTATTCGTTTCTCTTTCCACCTATATTTTGGCAAATAGGCTTTCTGTACTATTCACACCCGTGGTTAATTCTTGGTGCTGCTCACGCCATTCGGCAGCCAGTTCACCGCTAAAGGCTTTAGCGAGAATGGATTGTGTAAATAAATTCACTCGTTTTTGTACTGATTGGACTACTGTTTCAATTAGACTCGCATTCTTAAATAAACTTTCGGCTTGCAGAACGATCTCTTGCTGTTCTTTTAAACTAGGATAAGGAATTGATAATTCCTTAATTTGACCCAAGAACAGATTTGATTGTGCAGTAGATTTAGATTTTTCATCAATTTGCTTCTGCAAATATGGTGACTGCAAGACATACATTAAGAATTTATTAACTATGAATGCGTCTATAAGTTGAAAGATATTGTGCGTCATCACGGATACTATCTTCACCTTCGGTCATTTCCTAATATGAAGCTTCTGCACTGATCAATAATGCATACATTAAAGGATCAATTCCTTTTACAAATTCAAACTCAACCATAACTTTCATCATTATATGCAACTAACTGTATTTTAATGTGATTTTTTAAAAGCATCCTTGAGTTAAGCATAGCACTTCTCAAAGAATACTTTAAGAAAAAACTAAGATATAAATAAATTTTAGATATCTACAGTGTATTTAAACTCCACATCAAATAGCCATTTTCTTTCGCCTGTTCATACGCCCACCCTGCAACACGATGCGAACGCTCAATATCTGTCAAAAAGCCTAATTGAGAGATTTCGTTTTGAATGGTTTGGTTATGCAATTGATTCCTAATCATCCACTGCTCCAAAAAGTTTTCTGAAGCTAAATAATTACTTTTTTGTGAATTGCACACATCATCTGCCAGTACAAAATTATGTCCAGTATCAGCTGGATAAAGTGACCATGGGATAAAATGATCTACGGCATACTTTTTATTTTTTAGACTCTTACCACAATAAAAACACTGACACTGTTGCAAATCAATCAAGACATTGGCAACTTGTCCCAATTGGTTACGACTCGGCGCAAACATAAATTCATTTAAATCAGGTAAACCATCTAAAACCAATAAATTTTTGCGATTCCCACGAATATAATCAATCCAACGCTTCTGGCATAATTCTTCAATAATTTCACTGAACTGTCTGAGGCAATACATTACTTTAGGGAGTAAAACTAGATTTTGTTTTGAATCCTCCAGACAATAAAGAAATTCGAAAGTTTGACCATTAATATTTTGTAAATATACGACTGGCATTTGTTTGACTGTAGTCGCTACAGATTTTTTTAATTTTAACCAAAACACTGAGTCTCTACGTACAGCTGCTAAAGTTTTAAACTGGCTTTGCGCTAGTCGAATGTGGTTAATGATTGCAGCTTGTTGACCTGTACTTTGTTGTAATACAAAAGGATCATATTCATTAAATTGAAAAGGTAGTGATTGCTTCCAATATAAATCTATAAATTTTTCCGCAATATCTAAATAGTCTAAAACTAATTCACAACCTGTATCTTCGCCTTGCTCAATCGCTAAACGTACTAAACTCATTAATAATGCGAACTTATAGGTAGAAGTAAATGTACCTGATTGCAGAATTTGCAGAATTTGTTTTAGAAATTTGAGCTGTTCTTGTGGTGTTGGAATAATGGCTATAGTAGACATTTAAACAGCCCTCTTTTGAAAAATAATGTTCAACCATTCTTCAGATCGATCAATTCGTTTATCCACAGTAATCCATTGTTGTAATAGTAAAATATGATCAAATGATCTCAACAATACATGGGCTTGCGCTTCATCTAAATCGGTAAAACTGCGCCCATCTTTGCTTCGGTCTGTCTTACCATATTTAAAGGACATATAGCAGATACCATTCGGTTTTAAGGCATTTAAGATGCGTCCAACAACTTCTCCCAAACGATTTCTTTCACAATGTAATAGTGAAGCACAAGCCCAGATTCCATCATATTGTGCTTGATCATCGAGTTCATAAAAACTTTCCAGTCGAACCTGAATACCTGTCAGTTTTCTTGATTGCTCCACCAACTTTTCTGAATAATCGATTGCTTCGACTTGATAGCCTTTATTTTTAAACGCTAAAGCATCTCGTCCAGAGCCACAACCCAAATCCAATATTTTTGAATTTTGATGAATATAACGTAGAAAAGGTTGATATAAGGACCCTATATCAACATTAACTGTTTGCTCATAAAATATTTTTGAATTTTTATTATAATAATCAAGTGTTGTAGTCATAGTATCCCTCCCCTGAGCAGATTAATGTATATGACTACAACCTAAAAATATAGATTGTTTAATCTTTTCGCGCCAAAACTTGTCGTTAGATTTTAACAGGTCATTAGAACTATTTAATCCTAACCAATAACACTCCAATGTAACACTTTGGACGATGGCTGATTTCCTTCAAATGTGAGGGAACAAATCGCCTTAGATCGAGAATCCATACCATAGCGACTAACTCTATCACTTATTTTAAAATTATACGTTACTGCAAATGATGTGAGTGAATAAGCCCGAGCATCTGTCAGTTTTTCATTTGCCATACTTTCAATCTGTGCTTTCGTTTTTCCTTGTGCATTTTGGCATTGAGCATCAGTCAACATCCCTGCTTGTTGTGAAGTATTGGTTTGACTGGCTGTTGCAGGATTACCCATATAGCGAAAGTCAGCAATCAATTTGCCATTACGTTCACGGATAGTCGCCATATTTATAGATCCTCTAGTGAATTATTGAAGAGCATCCATGCTTAAACCTGTAAATTTAAGCATTTCGGTTTCAATACGTTCCCAAACAAAAAGAATTTTTCGTCCACCAAAAGGGCGAATATAGTGAACACCTTCAATGAATACACTATCTTTAAGTTGATTGCGAATAGTACGAGCGTCGTATTGAATTTTTCAGCCAGCTGTTGGGCTGTAAGATAGGTATATGACATAATAAGAGCCTCTGATTTTTTACTAGTTAAGTAGGAAAAATTATTCCTCTTAAGTAAATTATCATATTTTTATGTCTTTGAAAGTACTTTTTACTATTTAACTAGGATAATTTATGATTATTTCAAACTTAGCTGTTTTGTTAGCTGAAAGGAAGCTAAAAGTTGCTGATTTAGTCAGGAGTACTGGAATTAACAAATCCACATTACATAAACTTTATAATGATGAGTCAGTAAGAATTGATTTTGAGACAATTGATAAAATTTGCACAGCGTTAGAGGTAGAAGTGGGAGATTTATTAGTTTTTAAAAAAAATCTTACTAATCATATAAATGAAGAGTAGTTTGGTCACCGATGGTCACTTTGAAATTGTGATTGGTCACAAAAGTAGATATAAAATTTGAACGGTCGTTAAAATTAACATAGACTATCTGAAGTGATGTATTTAAAACCTAGATGAATATCGAAAAATGAGCTTTTTTAGGTAAAAATTTTGGTCACCGATGGTCACTTTAGAAAAGTGGTTGGTCACAAACTTGAAAAATAAGTTCAAGTCTTGGACTAAAATTCTATTCTTAGATCCAGTTTTGGAGTTTTAATAAGCTAAAAAGAACAAATGATTTAATGGAAATTGAGATCATTTAAGGTCATTTATATGCGGTGGGGCACCGAATGGTCACATCTTGGTCACCAAAGATAGGAAAGGTGAATAAAATTTATAAGTAGGCTGTAGTAAATAATTTGAATTAGATGAAAAAATATCAATTAAATCAACAATAAAAAAGCCCCCATCTTTCGATGAGGGCTTTTTGAATCTGGAGCGGGAAAGGAGACTCGAACTCCCGACCCCAACCTTGGCAAGGTTATGCTCTACCAACTGAGCTATTCCCGCGGAGTCTGTCCAATTTTTTAAATAAAAAACTGAATGAAAAAATTTTGGAGCGGGAAAGGAGACTC
>NZ_LQXQ01000238.1 GCF_003268395.1 Acinetobacter sp. CFCC 10889
AACAAAATATCAAATCTTTGTTTTTATTGTAATTTTTATTTATTATTTTATTTCACTTATATTTTCTACTTCTAAATAAGCCAAAATCATCATCGTTAATTCTTTCTTAAGCTGTTGTTCTGAAATAAGAAAACTATTATTACTCACATAGCGCATCATGGTGAATAAAGTACTGTTAATGATTACAAAGGATTTATTTTTCAACATTTCAAAACTCCAATGCTGAAAAAACTGATTAAACACATAGATCCCAACTTCAAAAAAATGTTGCTCAACAATCTGTGCTGCATCGGAATTAATATAACCATGCCAATGTTTCAGCACCTCTATAAAAAACCCTCCATCCGCTTTCATCATGTCAAAACCAAATTGGATACTGATCGGAATCAGTTGTTCTAATGGCATTTGTTCTTGTTGGGTCGCAAGTTGTTTGAGTGCCATTCCTAAGTTTTCACTCTTTCTACGTAATAATTCTTGGATGATTTGTTCTTTATTTTCAAAATATTGATAGATAGAGCCGACACTGACACCTGATTTTTCTGAAATCTTGGGTGTGGTCAGTTGTTGTATGCCCTGTTCTGCAATACATCGCTGTGTAGCTTCCAAAATATCATTCACAATCTGAATGGCTCTTTGCTGTTGTGGTTGTTTTCTCATTTATTGTCTCTTTTATTAGAGGTTTAGCGTATTTTTTAAATGCGAATTGAATGCGAATAATTATTCATATTAAAGTTTGACTAAATAACAATCAATATGAGAATGTCATGTCAGAACAAATAATTGCAAAACGTTTGGCATCATTTGAAAAAATGCGCCACAGTGATTTGATTTCAAAAGTTTTTCATCAATTCACCGATCAGAATTTTATTCCTACTTATGATGACTACCTTGCACTGAATCAAAGTCTATTCACAGGCGATGTTGCGATGGATCAAGTCATGCAATGGGTGATGGAGAATCCACGGCGTAATCGCAAATTATTTGAAACTGCGCTGTATCAAGGCGTTGAAAAGCTTGATGTTGATGAGCCGATTCTAACGGCGTTTTTCAATTTAGTGACTACACCACCTGCATGGCTTGAACCAGAAAAATTAACCACAGCAGTTAATTTTACTCATCGACTTGGGCATAACACTACGTTTATTTTACGCGATGCGGCGTTGATGGTCGGTTATCAGTTCCCGGGCTTTAATCAACCTTTGATTATGACGGGTGCATTGAGTCAATATGCAGGAAAGCGTTTGGCTGAAACACAAAAATGGTGGTTGGATGTCAATCAACATCATAGCTTTGAGCGTTTTAATACAGGCTTTACCTCAACCATTTATGTGCGTTTTATTCATTCTTTAGTACGTTTTCAATTGAATAAATCTAAAGATTGGGATCATGAATTTTGGGGTACACCCATTAATCAGTATGATCAAGCCATGACCAATATTGCATTCAGTGGTTTGTTGTTAATCGGTTCTCGTGCTTTGGGCATTTTCCCCAGCAAAACGGAATCGGAAGCTATATTACACTTTTGGAAATATGCTGGATGGTTAATGGGGATTGATGAAAAATGGTTAGTGAATAAAGAGTCTGAAGGATGGAAATTATTACACTGGATGAACTATGCGCATCCTGCGACCGATGACAGTAGTCGTCAGTTAGCAGTCAGCTTGTCCAAAGAGCCTTTTGAACGACAATATCCGCATTTTAAAACCTTTTTACAGAAGAAAGCCTATCGGAATCATTTGGACATTACCCAATTGTTTATTGGTAAAAAGAAAATGAAAGCGCTCGGTTTAAAACCACGCCCTGTGGCATGGTATCCGTTATATTTATTTGCCAAGAATACCGTTATTTATCGTAGTGCTCGCCATAACTCACGTTTAGAGCAGTTTTTACAGCGTCATGGTCGAACGCAACAGGAATATTCCAATACTTTATATCAAAATGCAGGTCAGCAATTGGCAAGTATGCATCAATAATTTTTCAGCTGTGATACGACTGTACATGCTCTCCCACAGTCGTATCGCCTTTTTTAACTCTTTTCCAATCGGTTTTTATGAATTGTCATCACTACATCACTAAACTCAGCTAAAACATAATTGATCCAAACTTTGCTATACCAATTAAATTCAGTCGAAACACGGTAATCAATAGTTAAAATAAGCTTAGTTGTTTGATCATCAATTTTTTCAAGCTGATAATCAGTTTTGAGCAAATCAAAATATTGTCCACCGACTTCAACATGGTCATCCAAAGAACCTTTAGGAAATGAGTTTTTGTTGAATTGATAATCCCAACTCAGTAAATAAGGTGAATGATTTGCCAATACTTTTTCTTCAAATTTCACCCCACGTTCCCATTGGATCGTACGCACCATTCCTTCGGCTTTTTGTTCAGTCATACCAAAAATCGGCTTTGGAAAACCCATGGTAAAAATAAAACTATCAGGAACTTCTTCTACTTTAATTTGACCAATCTGATTAATTGCACGAAAAACTTCAGTTTGAGGTGCATGAATAATCATTTCTCGTTGGGTTTGTCCAAAATAGTCACTGCTTTGTTTTGGTAAAAAAGCAATTAACAAAAGTGGTAACAATGCCAAAGAATAAATTTTCTTTGTTGGTTTCCATAAATATTGACAGACACTACGCATGAGCAAAGCACCTATGATGAGTGCTGCTAAAAGCAATGGCGATGCCATGATCACGCAAATTGTGCCTTCTTTGAGTACAAAAACACTCACTATTAACAGAATAAGCATGACCCATAATTGGGTTTTTAAAACATTTTTGATACTTGCAACACGTTGACTACTGACGCTACGCACATATTCAAATAAAGCGCCCATCACAAAAGGCATACTGATGAGAAATGTCGCTGATAAAAATGAATCTTTAGATTTAGCAAAAAATGCAGTGAGTAAAAATATGCTAAATAAAAGCAAAAAAGGCATACTGCGTCTAAAAAAACTTGTTTTGCGATATTCTGCTTCACAGGCTTTATTTGTTTGATGCGAAGCAAGACACAGTAAATAAAGCGTTTCACCCTGCTCTTTGCGCAGTAAACGATAAACTTTAAATGGCTCATCTGTATATTTTTTTAGTGCCACAGCTAATGCTGCTTTATGATGTTCATCCCAGTGCAGAGCTGAGATTTCATATTCTTGACATGCAGCTAATGTACGAGCAATTTCATCAATATCGATTGTCATTTCTAAGATTAAACGCTTTATTTTTATAGATTTTGACAGAAGCCACTGTATAAAAACAATGGCTTTTGTGCTGAATTATTTGAGAGTGTGTTGCTTAGAACTTCATACTGATCCGCGCCCAGTAGTTACGTCCAATATTATTGAACTGTTCTGTGCTCGCAAAACCAAATCCTGAACTACCTGCTTTATTCAAATGCTCTGTATAAGTCTTATCTAGGACATTATCCACACCAATTGCGAGATTAACATCATCCACAAGGTTATAAGAAGCGTTCAAAGCCAGTGTATTGAAACTTTTGCTTTCCGCCATATCATAGCCCACGATATTACCTTGATTAAGGCTAATGCGATCTTGTTTTGCCACAACACGCCACAACAACCCAAGTGTATATTTATCTTGCACATAGCGTAAGTTAAAACGCCCTTCTAAAGGTGCAATTTGTGGTAATGGATCATTACTGTCACTGTTCTCACCCCATGCATAAGCAAGGCTCACATCAGACTGTAATGCATCTGTAAAATCATAACCAATCCCAGCTTCTGCACCTGCAATAGTTGCATCAACATTTTTAGCACCTGCACTAAAGCTAGAGCCGTGCCCATGCCCTGTTGCATGATTATGATAGCTCAGCAAAATATAGTCATTGATCAGACCTGCGTATGCAGATGCCCATGATTTAAATGCGCCATGCTGATGTTGATAACCGAGATCTAACTGCAAAGTTTTTTCAGTATCCAAATCGTTGAATGTCGGTTTTGACATTCCGCTATTACCATGAGCAGTGCTAAACAATTCCCAATAATCAGGTACACGCTCTACATAACCCAAGCCAATATAGGTTTTAGCATCATGTTCAGGATGTTGATTTTCCAAACGAATAAAAGCACTTGGCAGAGTTTCTTTACGGTCATCATTAAGTTTAATGGCATCAATTTTCACGTGGTCAATTCGAGCACCTGATACCAACTTATAATGATCATTGAATTGATATGCTAATTCACCAAATGCACCATAGGAATTAAATTTCATATTGGTACTTAATGGCATATTCATCATCATTGAGGTCATACTGCCTGCATGATGATTTTGTTGTGAATCTATCCCTGTGATCAAACTCAATTTATCCCATTCAGACGTTACAGCAAGTCGTGAATTTAAAGTACGGCGTGTCACTTGCATTTCAGATGGATTCGGCATTTTCATTTTATGCCCACCATGATCCATTTCCATCATTGGCGGTGTACGTAATCTGAAGTTATCCATCACATGGTCGTTATAACTATAGTTGATCTGTCCTTCGACTTTTTGAATCACATCAGTGACATTTTTCTTTTCAAAACGCAGCCCCAAACTTTCACGGGCAAACTTCGATCCATCCATGTCACGCCCTGCATACAACGCTTCACCATCTGATTTGCCGCCAGTCAGTTCTACCCATGTATCGGTATCAGGTGTCCAACCCAATGCAAGATCAGCATTCCAACGCTCCCAAGCAGATGGAACAGTATTGCCATCACCATCTTGATAACTGTTTGATTCTGAACGTCCTGTGTTTAAACGCATATATTTTTGCTCATCACCCACAATGGCTTCAATATTTTGGTCAATACGTCCATAAGAACCCATCAATGCACTGGCTTGTCCTTGATATTTTTTCTCATCAGACAGTTTTGGTTTTTGACGTTCAAAAATCACCGTTGCTGCCGAGCCTGTATTGGCATATTGCACCGTTTGTGGTCCTTTGGTGACTGTAATTCGGTCAAAACTTTCAGGTTGAATATAAGAAGTTGGAGCATCCATACGTGCAGGACATGCACCTAAATTTTCTGTGCCATCGGTTAATATTTTAATTCGTGAACCAAACATTCCCCGAAAGGTCACATCACCGTTAGTACCACCATTTTTAATTGAACTAAAACCTGCAATGCTTTGTAAATAATCTGCACCATCGGTTGCAGGTACTGGCTGAATCGGCTGTTTTGGATCAGCTCGAACGATCAAGCCATTGGCATCATTGGCTTTTTGTGCAGTTAATACCACAGGTGCTAACTGTTGTACCTCTTGTTCTGCTTGAACACTACCTGAATAACACGCAACACAAATCGCAGCCGTCAGTGGCTGTAAAAAGAATTTTGGCTGAGCCATTTTCATTTCTCACTTAAATTTTAAATAAAACTCGACTGGAGCCTATACAGACCCAGAAAAAAGAATTGGATTTAAACGAAAAGTGGTGGGGCTCGCCCTTGAGGAATGAGAAATAAACGCTGTAAAACAAACCAAACATGGCTAAATGTCTGTTGAAAAGCGATTAAACGGACTTGGATTCGATCCAAAACCTGTTTCACCTCAAGTTCAGGAGGCAAAACCAAATTGCCATATACAGTACAGTACTGACATTGATGGTTGGGATCATGGTGATCATGCCCAAGACTGGCAGATTTCACCTGCATGTCATGAATAGAGGATTCATGAGAAGTATGTTGATGGTGGGTTGAATGTTGATGTTTTTGATAAAAATTGGTTTGTATCAACGCTTGGGAAATGGTTTCACAGACCGGTGCAATTTGATATTGCTTCGGCAACAAAGGCTGTAAAAAAACAGCAATCTGTAAAAATACTGCCAATGTACTGAGCAGTAAGCCATTCCTTAACAACATTTCAATAGGTTTAACCCAACATTTTAGTTGTTACAGTATAACAAAGCCCAATTAAAATTGGGCTTTTATTCAACAAAATCTCCTACAAAGCATTAACGTTTTGCTGGAACTTTCTGTTTTTCACGCTGACGCACCACTTTTTCCACTTTTTCACGTGCACGTTGACGTTTTAATGGTGACAAATAATCGACAAATAATTTACCATTTAAATGGTCGATTTCATGTTGAATACACACTGCGAGTAAACCATCCGCTTCAATTTCAAAAGTTTCACCTTCTAAATTGAGTGCTTGGATTTTGACACGTGACGGGCGTTCAACTTTATCGTATATTTGAGGCACAGATAGGCAGCCTTCCTCATAAGGGAGGGTTTCCTCTGTAAGCGGGGCGACTTTGGGGTTAATGAAGACCATAGGGTGATCTTGATGTTCAGATAAATCCATCACGATGAGCTGAATATGATGATCTACTTGTGTTGCAGCCAAACCTATACCAGGTGCAGCATACATGGTTTCAAACATATCTGCCGCAAGCTGACGGATCTGATCCGTCACTTCATTGACTGGTTTTGCAATGGTGCGCAAACGGGGATCAGGAAAACTTAAAATAGGTAATAAGGCCATACTTATCCTCACTTGCTATGCCATTGATCTAAAAAACTAAATGAAGAATATGCTTCATTAAATAAAAGTGTGTAAGATGCAATTATAACGTATTTATACGCATAATTTCAGGAATTATGATAATGATAAAGTTTTTCAATGGCATAAACATTAATGCCACGGGGTTTAGAAAGCAGGTTTTGGCTATGGCATTGTGCGTGAGTGCAGGTGTAGCTGTAGTGGACATTGCACATGCGGCACCTAGTCCAAATCAAAATCCTCCTTCTCTAAAAGCTAATGCGCCACATGTTTATGTTGTAAAACGTGGCGATACCTTGTGGGATATTTCAGGCAGATTCCTCAGTAAACCATGGCGCTGGAAAGAAATTTGGGCAAGTAACCGTCATGTTAAAAATCCACATTGGATTTATCCTGGTGATAAGTTATTGCTTTGTAGCTTAAATGGTCGTCCACTCATCGGTGTAGATGAAGGTGATGGCTGTGATGGTATCATTCGTCGCCATCAAGGCGGTGCATCTCTACATCCACAAGTTCGTGTCGAAGCTATTGGTAATACCATTCCAATCGTTTCCAGTGCAGACATTAAACCATGGTTAGAACATAGCATTATCGTGTCACCAGAGTCACTCACAGGTGTACCTTATATCTTAGGTGCAGCCGACAATCGTGTGATCACAGGCGCAGGTCAAACCGTCTATGCTCGTGGTAATGGTTTAGTTGTTGGGCAACGTTATGGCGTTTATCGTCAAGCAGAACCATATATGTTCCTTGATGAAAAAGGCAAAAAATACAATGCTGGTCAAGAACTAAGTGAAGTTGCTTCAGCCGTTGCAGTTGCTGGTGAAAATGACATTACCACATTAGAACTAACAAATAGCTATAACGCTGAAGTACGTAATGGTGATTTTGTTCTCCCTGTTTATGATTATGATTTACCTTCAATTTTCTACCCAACAGCACAAAATGAAGTACTTTCAGGTGGTAAAATTGTCCGTGTACAAGGCTCAATCGGCACAGGTGCAGTAAATGGTGTCGTCACTATTGATCGTGGTCGTATTGATGGTGCAAAAGCTGGACAAGTATTTAGCATTTACCAGCAAGGTGAAGTAGTACGTGATCCAAAAACCAAAGAAGCAATCAAACTCCCTAACCAGAATGTTGGTACTTTGATGGTATTTAAAACCTTTGACCGTTTTAGCTATGGCTATGTGCTTGATAGTGCCCTACCAATCAAAGTTGGTGCTGCGATTCAAACACCTGCTATCGCGGACAACTAAACCCTAAAAGCAACTTAAAAATGTGATGCGCGCATGTTGAACTTTATATCTGATGTGCAATTAGACACCATCAAGTTATGGTATTTGGTTCAACATTCTAAGCTTGCATTTCGTAGTCTCGAAACTTACTTTGGTTCAGTGGCTCAAGCTGTTTCGAGTGAAAATTTAGCACGTTGGTCTGAGGTAAATGTTCATAAAAACCATGTCCAACGTGCTCAAGATTTTTTAACTGATCAAGGACAAACCGCATTTTATGCTTGTCTTGAAAAATTAAAGCAACATAGTGATTTTATTCTTTTGGATCATGATCCCCATTATCCACAGCAACTGCTACCCTATTCGGATCATCCACCTATTTTATTTGGACAAGGTGCTTGGCAAAATTTAGCTCAACCACAAGTTGCAATTGTGGGCAGTCGCAAACCGAGCCCACACGGTAAACAAGTCGCTTATGATTTTGCTTATTATCTCAGTGAAAAAGGCTTTTTTATTACCAGTGGTTTGGCTGAAGGTATTGATGCTGCGGCACACACAGGCGCACTGAAAAATTTACGCACCATTGCTGTAGTAGGCACAGGATTGGAACAGGTCTATCCCTCTCAAAATCGACAATTACATGCACAGATTTTAGATAATGCAGGTACTATTATTTCTCTGTATTTGCCAAACACGCCACCGTTAAAATCAAATTTCCCACGCCGTAATCGCATCGTCAGTGGTTTAAGTTTAGGGGTTTTAGTGGCTGAAGCTGCCCTAGAAAGTGGTTCACTCATCACTGCACAAGCCGCAGCAGAACAAGGTAAAATCATCTTTGCAATCCCCGGTCATATTTATAGTGAATATCATCAAGGTTGCCATCAATTGATTCGTGAAGGTGCAATTTTGGTGGATCATCCTGAGCAAATCATTGAAGATTTGGCTTTACCCACGCATTGGCATTGTAAAAATACTGAAAAAAGCGAAGAAAAAGAAAAGTTACCCGAATTACCTGAGCATTTATTTCAACTCTATCAGCAGCTTGATTGGGTCGGGCAAGAGATTGATATTCTTCATCAAAAGCTTAATTTAGATATTGCAGTTTTAACAGGCTATCTAATGGAATTAGAGCTTTTGGGCTTATGCATTCAACAATCTGGCTTGTACTTACGTTGCCGAGCGAGTCATTAAGGTTCACAATAGTCCTTTAAAAACTGACAAGGTGAAGATCCATGATGACAACCTCAGTTGCTGAAGCTGCTCAAATTCTGCGTCAAGGCAAAGTACTTGCTTATCCGACAGAGGCAGTATGGGGCTTAGGTTGCGACCCAATGAATGAACAGGCATTTTTAGAAATTTTACGGCTAAAGCAGCGTCCAATTGAAAAGGGTGTCATTTTACTTGCGGGACAAATTTCTCAAGTTGAACATTTATTGAAAAACTTAGCGCCGCAAATCCGCCAACAAGTCATTGAAACTTGGACACATCGCACACAAACTGAACGTGCAACTACTTGGCTTCTCCCTGCTGATGAAAGTATTCCACAATGGATTAAAGGTGATCATCCCCAAGTTGCAGTGCGTGTCACCACACATCCCCTCTGTACAGCATTATGTAATGCCTTTAATGGTTTTATTGTTTCAACCAGTGCTAACCCAGCGGGTTTAGAACCTGCACGTTCATTACAAGATGCTAATCGTTATTTTGCTGCCCAACTCAACTATTTAAATGGTGATTTGGGACTAAGTCAGCAACCAAGCCGCATTTTAGATGCAATTACAGGTGAAGTGATTCGGGCTTAATGCTTATTTTAGACTCGAAATCGATCTTTTAAAGCTTTAGATAAGCATATAACTAAAGCTTTTTTTTATTTGAAAAAGCCAATAAACTTTCACTAAATTTCGGGCAAAAAAAAGCTCAGCCATATAGGGTCGGCTGAGCATAAAAAAGGATGTGGATCACATCCAGAGGGTATAAAAAATTGGCTTAAACAACTTTTCAATGACATTTCGTGCCATGTTGTCTATGTGTGTATTATGCTATAGATTCAGTCTTAATACAAATTTCATCTATATTTTACAAAATCTAAACGACACTCCAATCCAAGTAAATCATTTGGAATTCAATAAAATTAAATTGCTCTATTTACTTTATATTTTTTAAAAAGCAGCATATCAACTTTTAACCAAGTCCTGATTAATAGCTTTTAGCTCTCAATCGATCAAAATAAAATATAAAAAATTTTTAATATTTTATACCGTTTGGTTATTAATTCAACGCTTTGACTTTTTTCTGTGCAAGTACAATGCCCAGTAAAATAATTAAACCACCAATGCTGTGATAAATCGTCCATGCTTCATTAAGCCAAAAAAAGGCGATAATGGCAGTAAAAACGGGCATAAGATTTATAAAAATACTGGTTCGATTGGGTCCTAAATGCTGTACGGCTAACATCCAAACAAAGGGTGCAATCAAGGATGGAAAAATCCCCGCATACAACACGCTACCAACATTATTTACATCAATACTTTGTAGCCCAAACCATGCAATAAATGGCAAGTGATAAATCAAAGCAAAACCAATTTGAATATATAGACTGATGAGAAGTGGTACTTGTAACTGCCATTTTTTCAGGAAAACCCCATAAAAAGCATAGAAGAACACCGCCAAAATCATCACGAAATCGCCCGAATGTCCACCTAAACCGAGCAAACTGGCAAAATTTCCTTGTGCCATCACATAAACTAAGCCAAAAAATGACAAAATGCTGCCAATCACTGCAAAACGATTGGGAATTTCATGCAAAATCAGCATAGAGACAAAGATGGTAAAAACAGGAATAAAGGCATTAATGATGCCCATATTGGTTGCAGAAGTATGATGTGCTGCTGAATAGGCTAAACCTTGATATAGCACCATGCCAAAAGCACTAAGAATGGCAAACTGCCAAAAATGTTGACGAATCAAATGACGATTTTGCCACATTTTCTTTGCCATAAATGGCGTCAAAATAATAAATGCCACCAACCAACGATAGAAACTGATACTTACAGGTGTAATAAAATCAGCAACATAACGTGTCACTGCAATATTCATTGACCAGATTAATACGGCAATGATCGGTAAGCTAAATGCCCACCACACTGTGCTCGTTTTTGCATTCATCGTTCAAGTCACATTCAAAGAAGACCTGTTCTATTTTAAGCAAGTCTAAAAACTTTTAAATATCGTATTTCAGACATTTATATCTGAGTTTGGACACGACAGATTGGATTTTTTCTTGAACAAGAAACTTCGCAAATCGTTTATTTTTCAAAGAGACTCCATGCTTGCATCGCATGCTTCACCACTTGATTCAACTGCTCTTTTTCCACGCCATCTCGAGCTTGCAAAGTTAAACCTTGGATCACAGTACTATAAAAATCTGTCATTTCTTGTACATTCACCTGCGTAGACAAATCACCCTCTTGCACACCTTGTGCTAAGCGTTGGTACAAACGCTGTTTCACTTGCTGTCGTTTTGACAATAGATCTTGTTGTAAAGGCTGATTTTCTTCTGAACAATTCATCGCCGCAACCACCAACATGCAACCTGTTGGTTTATGATCTTGCACTAAACGTTTGATATTTTCATACAAATATAATTCTATAGCGATTTTTGCTGTTTTGGCACTTTGGAAAATTGGTTCAATTGGACAAGCTTCATGCTGCAAGTAATATTCTAAACAGCGTTGAAATAATTGCGATTTATCGCCAAAACTGCTGTACAAACTGGGCGCAGATAAATTCAATGCCTGTGTTAAATCACTCATAGACGTGGCTTCATAGCCATATTCCCAAAATAGCAACATGGCTTGTTGTAATGCTTGTTGTTCATCAAAGCATTTTGGACGACCACGTTTACGTTTAGTCACCGTTTGTTCTAAATCTTCAGATGCTGCAATTTTCTGCTCTGTCATAAACTTCACATATTTTTTTATAACAATCATTATTAAATTAATTGACATTGGCTTTTCAATCAAATATTTTATTTTTGTAACGATCATTATTTAAAGAAAAAATTCCCTATAGGAGTTACACCCCCATGTCAGCGATAAATTCTTCTTCTTTAAACAATACACAAGACTCTCCCCCCAGTGAAAATGGCAGTTGGCTTGCTCTAATCACAGTTGCAGTCACTGCTTTTGCATTGGTCACCAGTGAGTTTTTACCCATTGGCGTTTTGAATGCGATTGCTACTGATCTCAATGTTTCTGTTGGCACAGCAGGCTTGGTCATCACCTTACCCGGGATCATGGCAGCACTCGCTGCACCGCTTGTCCCAGTTTCAGTCAAAACTTTAGATCGGCGTTATTTACTGATTGGACTCACAGCGATCATGGTTATTGCGAATGTCATCACCGCAATGTCTCATAGTTTTGAACTACTCCTCATCAGTCGGTTCATTCTCGGCATTGCAATAGGAGGATTTTGGGCGACTGCGATTGCTTTAAGTGGAAAATTAGCTCCCTCACATTTACCTATTGCCAAAGCCACAGCGATTGTTATGGCAGGCGTCACATTAGCAACAGTATTGGGTGTGCCAATCGGGACATGGCTCAGTGAGTTTTTTGGTTGGCGAACCGCATTTTTATTAACTTCTATAGTGGGTGCTATCGTTTTACTTTTAGAGCTTTTGTTTTTGCCTGCACTCAAACCCAGTTCAGCGATTCATTTTCGTGACCTCCCTGCTTTACTTAAAGAGGCTAAAGCACGTAAAGGTTTGATTATTATTCTTTTAGTCGGTTTGGCGCATTTTTCTTCTTATAGTTATCTCGCACCATTTTTTAAAAATGTCGCAGGTTTTGACGGTGCAACCATTAGTTATTTGCTCTTGCTCTATGGTGTAGCAGGTGTTTTTGGTAATGCCTTTGCAGGTTATGCAGGTAATCTCAATGTGCGCTATACCTTTGCTTTTGTCAGCCTATGCTTTGCTGTGGTCTATTTCTGTTTCCCAATATTTGCAATTTATAAAATAGGTGCAATTATTTTCACTGCACTTTGGGGCTTCTCATTTGGCGCATTTCCAACCACTGCCAATATCTGGATGTTTGTACATGCACCTCATGCTGTTGAAAAAGGCATGCCTTTATTTGTTGGATTTTTCCAAGTCATGATCGCTGTAGGTTCATTGTTTGGTGGTTATATTGTTGATCATTTTAATGCCAATATTTTACTGTATAGTGTTTTAAGCTTTATCGTGTTGGCTTTGCTTTCAATTTTCACATGGTCACGTGGGCTGAATAATCCTAAAATCAGTTGTGAAAATACATAACTTTTGGAATTCAAATTTAGGAAATATGTGCTTAATGGACAATGTAAGCCAACTCAGTCAATGGATTGAAATTGAAGAATTCCATTATAAAAAAGATGATGTTGTTACTCCCCATAGCTGCTTATGGGGGGATTTTAATTTTAGTTTAAATGGCTTACTTGAGTTTTCCATTGATCAACAATGCTATTTGTCCCCACCCAGTTATGGCATTTGGATTCCACCACAAACTGAGCATTGCTCGATTGCTTTGGATCTACACAATACGCACTTTATTTGTATTCGTATTCATCCCCAATTATGTCAGCAATTTTCTAGTCGTTGCCAAACATTGACTGTACAACCTTTTCTCAGACAAACTGTACATGAAATTTTAGTACAGCAAAAAAGTCAAAATTCTTCACAGCAATATCAACAGCATTTGTTACAAATACTCTTAGACCAACTCACTTTTGCACCTTGCTATGATCAGTATTTACCACAAAGTCACCATCCTGTTTTAGCTCCTATTTTACAACAATTGGCTGACTCTACTCGATTTTCTGAAACGCTACAGCAAATTTTAGCAGCATTTGAACTGAGTGAACGGCATATTTTAAGGCTAAGTCAACGTGAACTTTCGATGTCAGTCTCCGAATGGCGTAATCGCAGTAAAATTATTTATGCCATTACCCAATTACATCGTGGTCATTCCATTAAAAAAATTAGTTTAGCCCTAGGTTATAAGCAAAGTTCGAGTTTTATTGAATTTTTTAAGCGTTATACAGGGCAAACACCGACACAGTTGCTTGAAAAATAAAAACTTTATTTAAGATGCGTCATGATCACAATAAAAATGATAAATTCCGCTAAAATATAATTCTTTTTAAGATTTGAAAAAATGACAATGAAAAAAATCTTTTTCTTATTTGTATTCCTTTTTATACAAGTATCAGTCGTTTCTGCAACGACTATTCCCCTACAACCCAAAAGAACTCAGCCACTGATTCCCCAAGCAAATACAGTGATCAAAGATGAATTTTCTACGATCGAAAAACTTTCCGCACATAAAGCCAAAGAAGCGTTAACTTTACAAAATGAAGTGATACAGGCTGCACAAAAAAGTGATAAAGCAGCATTACAAATGATTGTGAATAGAATGAAAAAATTTGTCGAAGATTTTAATCAAGAATTAGATACGCTCACTTTAAAAAGTCCAGAGGTAAATAGCATCCGAACTAAAACCAAGCAAATAAATAATTTAAGTATTCAGCTTTCTGAAGAAGGTTTAAGGCATTCACCTGATTGGGAAAAAATCGAAGAACTACAAGTTGAAGCAATTGAATTAAAAGAAATATTATCAACAGAAATTCTTAATGTGCAAAATAAAATAGACACTGTAAATCAATAACAGCACATACAAAAAAGCAAAACCCATGATTTTTTTGTCTTAAATTGTATGATTCTGACAATTATATCTTGCTGAAAATGTGAATAATCGCTACAACATTAAAGCATAATATTTTTGAAAATGACTTTAGGACAACAACATGAGCGCATCCGTTTACGACATTCCAGTTCAAACCATTCAAGGTGAAAACGTCACTCTCAATCAATATCAAGGCAAAGTTTTACTCTTAGTTAACGTGCATCGAAATGTGGACTTACCCCACAATATGAAGGCTTAGAAAAACTCTATCAAACTAAAAAACAGCAAGGTTTAGAAATTTTAGCTTTTCCTGCAAATAACTTCTTAGCACAAGAACCTGGTTCTAATGAAGAAATTCAACAATTTTGTTCATTAACCTATGATGTACATTTTCCACTTTTTGCTAAAATTTCAGTCGCAGGTGATGATAAACATCCTCTATATGACACCTTAATTCATGCTATTCCTGAACGTATCGGTGAAGGTCCGTGGTGGAAAGACTTGGTAGATTATGGTTTAACACCAAATCCAAAACCAGAAGTACTTTGGAACTTTGAAAAATTTTTAGTCAATAAAAATGGCGAAATCGTAGCTCGTTTTGCACCAGATATCACAGCAGATGATCCACGTATTGTACAAGCGATCGAAGCGGAACTTGCTAAAGCATAATTTCCAACTCAATATAAAAAAAGATGGCTATAGTCATCTTTTTTATCCATTAAACATATAGAGAATATAAATAAAGTAATAAACTGTTATCTCTTTGCAACAATCCTATCTTTATCCATAGTTCAGTTTTATATTGAAAATCATAAGATTATTTTTGAATTTGGATGTTATGAAAAAGCTACTTCAAGGCGCACTTCTTCCTTTTGTTATTTTTACTTCAGGTATGCTTTTACTCGGTTGTAACCAAGCGGCTGAACCACAAGAACGCACTGAACAATTTGAGCAAACTGAAACTCCACAAAGTGAATCCCATACAAATAACTCTTTAGCCACAGAAGTCGAAACTGAAGCAGCACAAGTACAAAATAATGAAAACTTAAAAAGCGGCAATATGTTTTATATCGCACGAGATGTAGCAGATGTTCAGCTTAAAACTGGTGACTACATTGAAAAATTGCAACAAGCGCAAAGTGACTTACAAGCGGCGATTGACAGTAAAGACCCACAACAGCTACAAGAAACTGCTAAAAATCTAAGTCGTGAATTACAAGGCTTTAATACTGCATTGATTTCTTTAGATTTGAAAAGCCAAGAAATCGACAGTATGCGCCAACAGGTCTTATCTACAAACAAGCAGGTGCTTAATGCCCCATTGTTAAATGGTGAAGTAGATTTTAGTAAAATTGATTTTGATAAAATCGAAAAACAAATGGGAACAATCCAATCTGAAATGCTCAAACTCGCAGGGATGATGATTCCTAAAAATGAATCGTCAAATAGTTAACATAGCCTATTGAGCAAAATTTCAAATTCATCCATTTTCAAAAATAAAAGGGATATTTCTCAAAGTGAAATGTCCTTTTATTGCCATACTATTGTCAAAGTTAGCAATGTACTTTAAATGCTTGCTGCATTGCTTGTTGAATCTGATCAGATACCTGACGTTGTTCTACGAATGAAAAGTCACCACGATAGGTTTGTTGAATAATTTCTTGTGCAAAATCTTCTAAAAATTGTCGACCATTTTCTCGATACAACAATTCATCTTCCGCATCTAAATGAATATACCAACATGACACAACTGAACTCATGTCGATGGCAATACTAAAATAATACTGTACAGCATCCTGATACAGTTCCCAAAAATGTGCTTGTTGCTCGATCAGTTTCATCATGAATTATTCAACTTTGACAATTTCTTCTAACATACGTGGAAATATAATATAACCCAATGCAACTTTAGCGGTACAACTTTGACATTTTCAAGTGAGATTGTCTTTATGATTTGAAGCATGCTTTAATGTTGAACATACAAAAATGACAGAATTTAAATATGCAATTGATCATTTTTATAGGTGTCCAAGCCTCAGGTAAATCTACATTTTATAAAGAGTATTTTTATAAAACTCATCTTCGTATCAACTTGGATATGTTAAAAACTCGGCATCGTGAAAATATTTTATTTGAAGCGGGCTTAGTCTCAAAAACTAAAATGGTGATTGATAATACCAACATGACTCGTGCTGATCGTGCCCGCTACATGCAACATGCTAAAGATGCTGAGTTTGAAGTGATTTGTTATTATTTTGCCACAGATTTGGATGATGCTTTACAGCGCAATCGACAACGTGAAGGTAAAGAACGCATTCCTGATCAAGGTGTGCTCGCAACTGCAAAAAGATTTGAAAGTCCTCTGCTTCAAGAAGGTTTTGATGAAATTTATCAAGTTAAAATCATAGGACAAGGACAATTCTCCATACAACTCCTCGACATAAAAGAACAACAGCATGAGATTTGATGATTTAGACCAACGTTTGCGTGTTTTTGAAACTGCTTATGATTTTTGTGTACCGCCTGAGCAATATATCGTGGTACGACTTGATGGTAAAGGCTTTACACGACTGACCAAAGAAGTTTGGCAATTTGATGCACCTTTTGACATCTGCTTTAGAGATTTGATGGTTGAAACGACTGCTCATTTGATGCAATGTGGTTTTAATATCATCTATGGCTATACGCAAAGTGATGAAATTTCTTTGCTATTTCATCCTTTAGAAAATAGTTTTAATCGTAAGACACGCAAAATTATTTCAATTTTGGCGGCAGAAGCCAGCGCCAAATTTAGTTTAATGCAGGGCGATTTAGCAATTTTTGATACCCGTATTTGTATTCTACCCAATGCAAAAACGGTAGAAGATTATTTCCGTTGGCGACATGAAGATGCTCATCGTAATGCTTTAAATGCGCATTGTTATTGGATGCTGCGTAAAGAAGGTGAATCCGTCAATACTGCAACCGCACAAGTTAAAGGTCTGAACCGCCAAGCAAAGCATGATCTGCTTTTGAGTCGTGATATTAATTTTAATGAATTACCTGCATGGCAAAAAAGAGGGACTGGTCTGTATTGGCAAGATGTAGAAAAAATAGGTTTTAATCCTAAAAGTAATCAAGCAACAACGTCTATTCGTAGAGAAATTTTTAAAAATTATGAATTGGCTTTGGGGGATGATTATAGTCAATTTATCCAAAAGCAATTTTTATTGGAGAAAAATGAATCATCATAAAATCATTTAAAATACTTTATGAAATTACTACATAGCATTGTTCTGAATAAAAAATTTAAAGTGTCATATTGCCAATTATTTTAAATTCATTTAAAATAAAATCTAAAAATGATAATACCTATCATTTTAAAATAATAATTTTATAGGAAAAAAGTGAATAAATTCAAAGAAATTAGAGCATCTCAAACATCAAATACTATCCGAGTATATCAAGCTTATAACCAAGCACTTGCTCAACATGCGGTACAAAATAATAGTTTTATCGATAATCCATATTTCAAAGAAAGTCGAATGACATGGATTAAACCATCCTATTTATGGATGATGTACCGCTGTGGATGGGGCTATAAAGATGATGGGCAAAAGAGCATACTTGCGATTGATATATCCAAGCAAGGCTTTGATTGGGCTTTGGAACATAGTTGTACAAGCCATAAAGCTGAACATATGGACAATGAGACTTGGCAAAAATTTAAAGATCAACATCCCGTACGCATTCAATGGGATCCCGAAAGAAACCTTTACTTAAAACCTTTGGACTATCGTGCAATTCAAATTGGTTTAACAGGTGAAGCTGTTCAACATTATATCCAAGATTGGATTGTCAATATCACCGATATTACACAAGAAGCACAACATATTCATCAGTTGGTTTTAGAAGAAAAATTGGACGAAGCAAAGGCTTTATTGCCTGAAGAAACTTTGTATATTCCAAACTCCAGCAAAGCAGTGAATGAGCTTTAACTTAAAGCTCATTTTTGATTTTGATCTTACTGATTGAATTTTTTCTTGCATAAGGTGAATGGTATATGGGGACAATAATCTTTGATTTTTTGTTCAATTTCACTTGTGATTTGATCCAATGGGAGAATAATACCAACACCTAAACCAAAAAAAATAAAGAGATGCTTCTCAGTTTTTTCAATTATAGATACAAGTTCCCAATCGGTCTTTAAGCTATAAAGTTCTGTACTTTCTATAATATATTGTGCGTTTAATTCAATTTCTTTTTCACCTACAATGATCTTTGAGTCTTCTGCCATACAATCAATATAATATTTTGAATACGAAACAACATAAAATATAAGTGTAATAATAAGGCAAATCAATGCAATTAATGCGTAATTCAATAGTTCAATATGATATTCACGAAACATCTTGTACAGAAAAAAAATTGCTATAGTTGAACAAACGATCATCAATAAACCATATACCCGCATCTGATTCTTTTGATATATACGAGGTTCTATTTTTTGATAATTTTTCATATAAAATTGATAATAATCATTACTTTGTAGTGTGACTCTAAATTTCATAATTTTTTAATTTTTATCTGAGTAAATTAAATACTAACATAAAAATATATCAACAATCATTTTTTATCATTTGAATATTTATAAAAAAAACCGCCCTTTCGGACGGTTCTTCAATCTCAAACTGCGTCTTATTGAGCGCGGTTTTTGATTTTGCGGATAGTTTCCAACTGAGCAGCAGTTTCTGCAAGAGCAGCCAAAGCAGCAGCAGCGTCCAAATCGCTCTTTTGATTTGCAAGCAAGTTTTCAGCATTTTTACGTGCTTCAATAATTGCAGCTTCATCTAAATTGTCAGCACGAACTGCAGTATCTGCAAGAACGGTCACAACATGCGGTTGGACTTCAAGTACACCACCAGATACATAGATTAACTCTTCTGTACCATTCTCAAGCAGAACGCGAATCGCGCCCGGCTTAAGTAAAGTGACCAACGGAGCATGACCAGGCATAATACCCAATTCACCGCCAGCACCTTTAGCGATTAGCATTGTTACAGTGCCTGAGTACAAAGACTCTTTAACACTGACAACATCACATTGCATTGTAGACATGAGAATCTCCTAAATTAGGGAACTAATTAAAGTTTCTCAGCTTTAGCAATCACTTCGTCAATACCACCAACCATATAGAACGCTTGTTCTGGGATGTGATCGTATTCACCAGCTAGAAGACCTTTAAAGCCACGAATTGTTTCTTTAAGCGGTACAAGTTTACCAGGCGCACCAGTAAACACTTCAGCTACGTGGAACGGTTGAGAGAAGAAACGTTGGATCTTACGTGCACGGTATACAGTAAGTTTGTCTTCCTCAGCCAATTCGTCCATACCAAGAATTGCAATAATGTCTTTCAATTCTTTATAACGTTGAAGAACGTTTTGAACTGAACGAGCGATTTCGTAATGCTCAGCACCGACTACAAGTGGATCTAACTGACGTGAAGTTGAGTCAAGTGGATCGATCGCTGGGTAAATACCAGAAGATGCGATGTCACGGCTCAATACAACAGTTGCGTCCAAGTGAGCGAACGTAGTTGCAGGCGATGGATCTGTTAAGTCATCGGCAGGTACATATACCGCTTGGATTGACGTAATAGAACCAGACTTAGTCGATGTAATACGTTCTTGTAGAACACCCATCTCTTCTGCAAGAGTTGGCTGATAACCTACAGCAGATGGCATACGACCTAACAATGCTGATACTTCAGTACCCGCAAGTGTATAACGGTAGATGTTATCTACGAACAATAAAACGTCACGACCTTTGCCGTTTTCGTCTTTCTCGTCACGGAAATATTCAGCCATCGTCAAACCAGTCAACGCTACGCGTAAACGGTTACCTGGTGGCTCATTCATCTGACCGTAGACCATTGCTACTTTGTCAAGAACGTTAGAATCTTTCATCTCGTGATAGAAGTCGTTACCTTCACGAGTACGCTCACCAACACCAGCAAACACAGATAAACCTGAGTGAGCTTTCGCGATGTTGTTGATCAATTCCATCATGTTTACGGTTTTACCAACACCGGCACCACCGAACAGACCAACTTTACCACCTTTCGCGAACGGGCAAAGTAAGTCGATGACTTTAATACCAGTTTCTAAAAGGTCAGTAGAAGCTGCTTGTTCAGCATAAGAAGGCGCTTGACGGTGAATCGGCAAACGCTCTTCAGTCGCAACTGGACCAGCTTCATCGATTGGGCGACCAAGAACGTCCATGATACGACCCAAACATGCAGTACCTACAGGTACAGAGATTGGAGCGCCAGTATTCGTTGCGTTCAAACCACGCTTAAGTCCTTCAGTAGAACCCATTGCAATAGTACGAACTACGCCATCACCAAGTTGTTGCTGAACTTCTAAAGTAGTTTCAGTGCCATCAACCTGTAGAGCGTCATAGATCTTAGGAACGCTGTTGCGTTCAAACTCGACGTCGATAACCGCGCCGATGATCTGAATGATACGACCGCTACTCATTGCTGTCTCCTCAATTCAAAATAATGTTAAACGGCAGCGGCACCACCAACGATTTCAGAAATTTCCTGAGTAATCGCGGCTTGACGCAGCTTGTTATAAATAAGTTGTAGGCTCTTGATGATCTCACCTGCGTTATCAGTTGCAGCTTTCATTGCTACCATACGCGCAGATTGTTCACATGCGATGTTTTCAATCACACCTTGATACACCATAGACTCGATATAACGAACCAATAAACCATTTAACAGCTCTTCAGCTTCTGGTTCATAGAGGTAATCCCAACCGTATTGACGGTTTAGACCTTCTTGTGTCTCAGCCGCAGCTAAAGGAACAAGTTGCTCAACCTTTTGGTTTTGAGTCATGGCATTGACAAAGCCGTTTGACACAAGATAAATACGATCTAATTCGCCTTTATCAAATGCATCTAACATCACCTGTACAGAACCAGTTAACTGTTCAAGACTTGGAGCATCACCTAAATTAGTTGTTGCACCCAGTACTTTACCGCCGTAGTTTTTAAAAAACGAAACCGCTTTTTGACCAATTAAAGCAAATTGAACTTCAATTGACTGCTCTTGTTGCTGCTGTACGTGTTTAACCACTTTTTTGAACAAGTTAATATTCAAACCACCAGCAAGACCACGATCTGAAGAAACAATAATATAGCCAACGCGTTTTACAGGGCGTTCAACCATATAACGATGTTTATATTCAGGATTCGCTTGTACCAAATGAGCAATTACACGGTGCATATTTTCGGCATACGGACGGCCCTGAGCCATGCGCTCTTGCGCACGACGCATCTTAGAAGCTGCTACCATCTGCATCGCGCGAGTAATTTTCTGCGTGCTTTTGATACTAGCTACTTTGGCGCGAATTTCTTTTAAATTTGCCATACGCTTAACCTAGTATTCGAAAGCCCTTTCGAGCCTTCGAAGGTTGATCCGTGAACCAAACCATAACTAGATTCAACATCGTTGAATCTTAGTAAGTTTGAGTCGCTTTAAAGCTTTCAATACCCGCTTTAAATGCAGCTTCGATGTCTTTGTTCCAATCACCAGTTTCATCGATTTTTTGCATTAATGCAGCATGCTCTGAACGGAAGTAAGAAATCAATGCAGCATCAAAGTCTACGATTTTCTTCACGTCAACGTCAGTCATATAACCTTCGTTAGATGCATAAACTGAAACAGCTTGGTCAGCAATTGAATATGGAGCATATTGTTTTTGCTTCATTAATTCAGTTACACGTTGACCATGTTCAAGTTGCTTACGAGTTGCTTCATCAAGGTCAGAAGCGAACTGAGCAAACGCTGCTAATTCACGGTATTGTGCTAAAGCAGTACGGATACCACCAGACAATTTCTTAATGATCTTAGTCTGAGCAGAACCACCAACACGTGATACCGAAATACCTGCGTTTACTGCTGGACGGATACCTGCGTTGAACAATGAAGTTTCAAGGAAGATCTGACCATCAGTAATCGAAATTACGTTTGTTGGTACGAATGCAGATACGTCACCTGCTTGAGTTTCAATGATCGGTAATGCAGTTAAAGAACCAGTTTGACCTTTAACTTCACCTTTCGTGAATTGCTCAACGTAGTCAGCAGAAACGCGCGAAGCACGTTCAAGAAGACGAGAGTGAAGATAGAATACGTCACCTGGATATGCTTCACGACCTGGTGGACGACGTAATAACAATGAAATTTGACGGTAAGCAACTGCTTGCTTAGACAAATCATCATAAATAATTAACGCATCTTCGCCGCGGTCACGGAAGTATTCACCCATTGTACAGCCAGAATACGGAGCAAGGAAAAGCATTGCTGCTGGATCCGCTGCCGCTGCTGCTACAACAGTTGTATACGCCATAGCACCAGTTTCTTCTAGCTTACGTACTACGTTTGCAATCGTTGATTGCTTTTGACCAACTGCAACGTAAACACATTTAATACCAGAATTCTTCTGAGCGATAATCGCATCGATCGCCATCGCTGTTTTACCAGTTTGACGGTCACCAATGATCAACTCACGCTGACCACGGCCTACAGGAATCATTGTATCTACTGATTTATAACCAGTTTGTACAGGCTCATCCACTGATTGACGCCAAATTACACCAGGTGCAACTTTTTCGACTTTATCAGTCAATTTCGCATCAATTGGACCTTTACCGTCAATTGGATTACCTAAAGCATCTACTACACGGCCTAAAAGTTCTGGACCAACCGGAACTTCTAATACACGACCTGTGCAACGCGCTTTTTGACCTTCTTGAAGGCTTAAGTAGTTACCTAAAACAACGACGCCCACTGAATCCTGTTCTAGGTTCAGTGCCATACCGTATAAGCCGCCGTCGAATTCGATCATTTCACCGTACATTGCATCAGCAAGGCCGTGAATACGCACAATACCGTCGGAAACCATAACAATGGTCCCTTCGTTCTTAGCGGTCGCGCTGGTGTCCAGATCGCCGATACGCTGTTTAATGAGCGCACTGATCTCGGATGGATTCAGTTGTTGCATTGCGCTATACCTCAATCTTTTATTAGTTCAGTCTTCGTCTTTGCAGTGATTGTTAACAATTACGCTAAAAGACGAGTACGCATTTTTTCAAGCTTGCTAAGCGCAGAATCATCTATCACTTGGTCGCCTGCACGAATAACAACACCAGCAATCAATGCTGGGTTTACTTCAACTGTAACTTTCACAGCGCTGTTCAAACGTTTTTCCAACGCATGAGCCAACTTCTGTTCTTGTACTGAATCAAGCGGAAAAGCTGATTCAATTACAACGTCAACAGTCTTGTTATTTTGCGATTTGAGTTGTTCAAATTCTGTTTCGATTTCAGGTAACAAAGTCAAACGACCATTGTCAGCAAGAAGTGTCAAAAAGTTTGACACTGCTTCAGTTTGCTGTTCACCTAAAACTTTCGCAAAAAGTGCTACCTGCTCAACAGGTGTCAACTCAGGGCGATTTAAATAAGCGGAGAATGCTTCATCTTGCACCGCAGCACTGAGCACTTGTAATGCTTGTGACCAAGAGTCAGTTGCATTTTGCTCAGATGCATAAGCAAATGCTGCTTTAGCGTATGGGCGTGCCAACGTCAAGAGTTCAGCCATATTCGCCTCTCTTAAAGTTTAGCAGCCAGCTGATTCAGCATGGCATTATGAGCTTCTGCGTCAACTTGTTGGTTCAGAATTTTTTCTGCACCAGCAACTGCAAGAGCAGCAACTTGTTGACGTAATTCTTCGCGAGCAGAATTGATGTCTTGATCAACAGCATCTTTCGCTTGTTGACGAATACGCTCACCTTCAGCAGATGCTTGAGTACGCGCTTCTTCGACCAATTGTGCCGCACGGCGGTTCGCTTGTTCGATCAATTGAGCCGCTTGTGCTTTTGCTGCATCAATTTCTGTCTTCACTTGTGCTTGCGCATCAGCAAGATCAGCTTTTGCTTTTTCAGCAGCATTTAAGCCATCAGCGATTTTACGCTGACGCTCACTAATCGCATTGATTAGTGGTGGCCATACAAACTTCATGCAGAATGCGACGAAAATCGCAAATGCAATCGCTTGGCCAATCAATGTGAGGTTGATATTCATTGCAAATTCCTCAATGGTTTAATTTAGGAATTAAGCTGATTAACCTACAAATGGATTTGCGAAGATGAAGAACAAACCAATACCAACGCCGATCATAGGCACAGCATCAAGAAGACCCGCGATTAAGAACATACGAGTTTGAAGTTGTGGAGCCAATTCTGGTTGACGAGCAACAGCTTCAAGGAAGCGACCGCCTAAAAGACCGAAACCAATCGCAGTACCTAAAGCACCAAAAGCGATCAAGATAGCAGATGCAATTGCAACTAGACCTAAAGTGAGTTCCATGATAATTCCTCAGAGGTTAGGTTTTATACCAAATTAAGTTAAAAAAACTGTACCTAACCACCGGTTGATAGTTAGGTAATACCATTAATGCTTTTCGCTTGCCATGCTTAGATAAACGATGGTTAGCATCATAAAAATAAATGCTTGCAGGGTGATAATCAAAATATGGAAAATCGCCCATGGCACAGACAATGCCCACTGGATCCAGAACGGTAGTAACGCGATTAAGATGAAGATTAACTCACCTGCATACATGTTACCGAAAAGTCGAAGAGCCAAAGAGATTGGACGCGCAAGGAAAGTTACCAATTCCAAAAGCAAGTTAAATGGAATTAAAAGCGCTTTAGCGATTGGATTCTTAGGATTGAACGGATTCAGCGCCAATTCACCTACGAAACCGCTCACACCTTTTTCACGAATACTGTAGAAAATGATAAGAGCAAATACAGATAAAGACATACCAAGAGTAATGTTAGGATCTGTAGTAGGTACAATTTTGAAATACACGCTATGTGGATCCATACCAAACACGTTACTACCAATAAGCGTAGCTAAATGCGGAATGAAATCTACTGGTACTAAATCCATTAAGTTCATGAGGAAAATCCACACAAAAATGGTTAGTGCCAACGGTGCAATCAAACGAGACTTCCCGTGGAAAGTATCACGAACACTTGAATCTACAAACTCAATAATCATTTCGATTGCAGACTGGAACTTGGTTGGAACACCAGAGTTTGCAGCTTTCGCTACACACCAGAACAACAAACAGAAAATCAAACCAAGTCCGATAGACCAACCCATTGAATCCAAGTGAATAGCAGTGAACCCCATCTGTTGAGCTTCAGCACCACTTTCTGCCAATTTCCATGTACCGTCTGGCATTTTGCCATAGGTCATATTGGTCAAGTGATGCTTGATATACTCGGTCGAAGTAAGGGCATGTTCTTCAGCAGCCATAAATCACACCTGGTCAATGTAAAAAAACTAATAGAATAAAACGAATATCGCGTGCTGCCTGATATCTCGCTTATTCCTGAAAAACTTTTCAATTTTTGCTGTGTTTATACTCATTTTTGTAAACGAGTTGCCCAAAAAGGAGCAATCCACGTCATGGCTTGTACAAGTATAAAACCACAAAACAATGCTACCGGGGATAACGGTTTAACATTGCTTAAAATTAAAATGAATCCAACGATCACAATTGCAAATTTGCCCATCATGCCTCGATACATGTTCGAAAGAACCTGTTTGGATGCTCGCGCGCCTGCTGCTCGAAATGACTGCCAAGAAAAATAACAACTGGCAAGCCAACAAATCAGTGCACCTAATGCTGCACTCAAAGCCGCAGTCGAGTCTTTCAAGACCCACCCTATCAAGGCTGAAACAGGAATCATACATGCTTGTAAATAGACCAAAGCTTTCGCTAATCGTCGGTCAATCATGCGACTAGTTCGGCTCATTTTTTATCCACTTACAGCATAAATGCTTGACAAGTTTAGCTGATGATCGTTTTTAATCGCAGGCATTATAGAGTTACCCCCCTAAACATGCAATCTTTTCCCGACCTTAGTCGAGTTTTTTTCACATATTAAATTGCTTTTGATCTGTACAATTGTTGCTTATTATTTGCATCATTTTCGTGCATTAACTACACAAGCTTGTGTTTGTGCAGCTAAAGTTTGCCACGCAACCACAAAATCTTGTTGTTTTGCCAAAGATTCATCCACAGATTGGAATGTAATTGCACCCAACTTTTTGTATTGACTTGGGCTTGCACTCGATTCTGCAAGTAAACATACTTTTTTACTTGGACGATGATCATTTAAATATTTAATCTGAGCAATGGTGGGTGCAACATGCGGATCATCAGTCATTGCACCTGCAAATTTTAAGTTTAGTGAACGTTCTAAATATTGATAGGCATCATGATATGCCCAATAACCTCGATCCGCACTATCACCACTGTATCGTTGCGATGCGAATAACATTTCACTGGCAAATTTTTTGGCATTATTCCAATAAGCAGTTTTATTTTCAGGATGTTGCTGTGAACGCAGTGCTGCAATGAAAAAGCCTATACGTACAGCATTATTGGGGTCTAACCACACATGTGTATCAACAGTATCTTTTAATGCTACACCACGTGGACTTCTTAATGGTAAAGCTTGGATAATGCCTGAATCTAAAATAGAAATCGCATTTGGATTGTCTTTCAATACCTTTTCTAATGGTGCTTCATGTGCTTTGCCCAACCAAATCACCAAAGATGCTTCTTTGATCGTTTTTCGATTCAGTGGGGTAAGTTGTACATCATGTCCACTTTGATGATCTAAAAGCAGTACAGGTTCTTCAATGCCTTGTGTTACTTTTTTTGAAATCAAATAAATAGGATGTGTTGACACCACTAAAGGTGCTTGTGCCCAAGTCATACCTGCAAATAATGCACTGATACACAAAGCAAAGAAGCGTTTCATGCGGAGAGATTTACCAAAATTACTTAAATGTTATAATATAACAAATATGAAAAAAAACCTATGCCATTCGTAAGATGATCGGGCTTCATGTTACTATTTGCGATTGTCCTTTTACTAGAAACGTCTTTTGAGGTGTGCAATGAACCTATGTTCACACGAGCATCATGATACTTTACATGGCGTCCATGACCATCAAAATGTCAAAAATCGCCTTATAGAAGCAGAAAATATTTGCGCTGCTGCAGGTGCTCGCCTCACACCTTTACGAAAAGAAGTCTTAGAACTGATCTTAAATGCAGCTGGTCCTGTAGGCGCATATGATTTATTGGCAAAACTAAAAGGTGCTTCTGAACGTCCAGCTGCCCCACCAACTGTTTATAGAACCTTAGACTTTTTATTGGAAAAAGGTTTTATTCATCGTTTGACTTCGATCAATGCTTATATCCCTTGTTGTCATCCTCGTGCGGGACACCAAGCAGCTTTTTTAATTTGTTCTAAGTGTCATACAGTGAAAGAAGCTTCTGCTAAAGGTTTGATTGAGCAACTTGACCAACTTTCAGACTCGGATGGATTTAAAGCACACCACAGTATTATCGAGATTTCAGGACTATGTCAGCAGTGCTCGAACAAGGCTTAATTCCCTTAACATCTTCTCTTGTTCAATTACAACAGATTAATGTTCGGATTGATGAGCGTGATATTTTAAAAAATGTCGATTTTTCTTTATACGAAAAAGAAATTGTCACGCTGATTGGTCCAAATGGTGCAGGTAAGTCCACCCTGATTAAAGTCTTACTGGGTATAGTCAAACCAAATTCAGGTAAAATTATTAGCCCCAAAAAGCTCAAACTGGCTTATGTGCCACAAAAATTTAATCCATCACATAGTTTGCCACTACGTGTAAAAGATTTATTAAATTTAGAAAAATGCGATAAAGCGATTAAAGCTGAAATCATTCGTGATACGGGTATTGCCAAGTTACAAGAATCAAAAGTGCAACAACTCTCAGGGGGTGAACGTCAACGAGTACTGCTTGCACGTGCTTTATTACGTCAACCTGATGTTTTAGTTTTAGATGAACCCATGCAAGGTTTGGACATTCAGTCCGAAGCGGAACTTTATGACTATGTGCGTAGCCTGCCTGAACGCTATAGTTGTTCAATTTTGATCGTGTCTCATGACTTGCAATGGGTCATGCAAGGTACGCAACGGGTTGTTTGTTTAAACAAACATATTTGCTGTAGCGGTTTACCTGAAAATATTCAACAGCATCCTGAATATCAAGCCATTTTTGGGACAAATCGTGTTCCTTATCAGCACCATCACGATCATTGTGCGCATGGTGACTCTGCAAAAACCTGTGAACATGATACTCGCCCCCACATTCACCCTGAACCGGAAGCCTAAATCATGATGGAATGGTTACAACTGTTGTTACCTGCATGGATCATGGGCACGCTTTTGGTTTTTTTAACAGCACCTTTAGGCTGTTTGATGCTTTGGCGTAGAATGTCTTTTTTTGCTGATACCATGGCGCATGGCACATTATTGGGCGTAGCATTGGCAGCAGTGTTAACTTTGCCACTTTGGGTTGGGGTGAGTTTTACGGCGATTTTATTGGTGGCGATTTTATGGGCATTGCATGACCCTCGTTTACCTAATGATGCCTTGCTTGCTTTATGTTCTGCAACCTTACTCTGTTCTGGCTTATTGCTCATTCAACATTTACCTGCTTTAAGACCCGAGTTGCTGAGTTATTTGTTTGGTGACTTATTGACGATTGAATGGTCTGATCTACCTGTATTTATTGCTATTATCATTGCAGCCTTAGCAGTTTTATTTCGCTACTGGCAGGCACAGATTCAGATCGCCATTGACCCTGATATTGCAGTCAGTGAAGGCATCAATGCAAAATGGCAACGTCTGATTTTCATGTTGCTGTTGGCTTTATTTACTGTTTTAGCATTACGTGCGGTAGGTTCTTTACTTATGGGCGCATTGTTGGTGATTCCCGCATTAACTGCACGTTTAGTGTCGCACTCTCCAAAGCAAATGGTCATCGCTGCTTTTATCATTGCACAAATCGGTGTGACTGTTGGTTTATGGTCAAGTGCAGGGTTAAATATCTCGACAGGTTTAAGCATCGTTTTAACCATGTCAATTTTGTTTGCGGTTGTCTTCATTTTTCAGAAAATTAAAAAAATGAGTTAAAAATGTATGATCTCAAATCATTAAATCCATTGGCAATGTTCAATCTGTTGTGTTTAATGATTTGTGTATTTATCCATATATATAGCTTTTTTTCTTATTTGCCATTTTCCTTTGGGATTCTCATCAGCTTAGTTTTGTCTTTATTTTTAAATGCCTTTTGGATATTTCTAAAACAGAAAAATAATAAAAATCCGCCTTGGTCTTTTTCAAGTTGGTCGACTCCTTTCCAAAGTATTTTTATTATTTTATTCATTTATGCACTGCTTCAATTTTTGATTTTCTATCAGTTGGTTGGTAATTTTCGTGTTGAAAAAGTTGACGAGAGTTATCATTTATTTGAAAGAGCTCGCTTTGTCGCTGAAGTGAGTCAACTTGAATATCAGACTTATTGGGCAAGATCTGCAAGACTTTTCAGCAGTTATTTGATTTTATTCTTCTCTTTTATTGTTTATGCCTCTAAACAATCTAAATAAGGTCATATTGAAAATTAAACAATATGACCTAAATCTTACATACTCACATCACATGCGAGAATGGTTTGTTTTTGCTTATCGGTAGAAATAACAGCTTTAAATTCTTGTTCTGCATCTGCTTTAAATTTTATGCTTTTAAGCTTTTGTAGTTGTGTAGCATTGAGTTGACCAAAAACTAGAGTTCGTCCTGCTAAACCACTTGCTGTACCTGAATATACAGTAAATCCTTTCAGTGGTAAGCCATAGAGTGTGGCATTTTTTAAAGGAATCGTAACTTCGATATATTGTTCACCATCATTATAGAGCTTCGATTTTGCAGCAAGCATATCATTCTTATAAGGTAGCATCACATTCGCATAATTCCCTTTTAATGCAGATTTACGTACAAAAGCATCAGGTGTAGTTCCATGCTCTGTCCAAATACTTTTATTCACAATATGCTGTAATAATTTTGAATCTGCACATCCATTTTCAAAATTTTTAAATACAGGTGTCCAATCAGCAGCAACTACACTTGCACTCATGAATATCGAAGATAAGAGCAACATACTTTTTAGTTTCATTTTTATAATCCAAATTTGGCTATAGGCATTTTATGAAATTCTATTTTTTAAAACCATAGATTTTTACTGATGCACCAAACTCAACAAAGCAGCGGCACAACTGAATAATATGGCAAAAGTACGATTCATATATTTTTGCTGCTTTGGTGATTTTAACAATCTTAAAACTTTGGCTGCCAAACCTGTATAGCCTGCCATCACGATCAAATCAATCGTAATCATGGTAACCGCCATCATCACATATTGAATCCATTGTGGTTTTGATAAATCCAAAAACTGTGGCAATACTGCCAATAAAAATACAATCGCTTTCGGATTGCTCATATTGACCAAAAAACCATGCAAAATCAGCATGGGAATAGTTTTCGGTTTATTCTCGGTTTTCACTTCAATGGATTGAATTGGCGCATTCCACTGTAAATAAGCCAAATACAGCAGATACAATACTCCAAACCATTTCACCACTAAAAATGCCCAAGGCGTGGTGGCGAACAACACCCCAACACCTGCCGCAACAATACCGATTTGCACGATCAATGCCAGTTGCAAACCCAAAGCATTCCAGTAACCACGGCGAAAACCATAGCTCAGACCACTTGACATCGAGGCTATTGCACCTGCTCCAGGAGAAATACTAATCACCCAGCACGCCAGCATATAAGCAAACCAGACTTGGTAGGACATAATGAATATCAGGAGAATTTTTAAAATCTGATTATACCGATTTTGATACAACACTTTTCGATTAATTTAATCGTTAAAAAGTATCACGCTGAGCTTTCTAGTCTGTGCTTGATCATGCACAATAGCTGTATTGAATGAATAATAAATCATGGAGCCATCTCGCAATGACAGCCCAATCTGTAATTTTGCCTTTACCCTCAAATCATGCACGTTTTATTGTTTTAAATTTAAAAGATCTTTCGATTGATGCTTTAAAAGAACAACTCAATGCTTTGTTCAGCACCCGTGACCGTTTAATCACCCAGCATCCTGATGCAGAAATTAAAACCTCAGTGGCTTTTGGACCTGAGCTGTGGGCAAAACTTCATGATCAAACTCCAGCAGGATTTAAACAACTTGAACCGATTCAAAGTTCTTTTAACATGCCTGTAGTGCCTGCGGATGTCTTGATTCATATCGCATCTGCTCGTGCAGATTTGTGTTTTGCCATGAGTCAATCATTCTTTGATGGTATTCAAGATCAAGTCGAAGTTTTGGATGAACGAGTATGCTTCCGTTATTTGGATGGTCGTGATTTAACAGGCTTTATTGATGGAACTGAAAATCCACAATTCCCTGATGACCGTGACGAAGTGGCTTTGCTGGGTGATGAAGCAGGTATTTTTGCGGATGGGTCTTTTGTCTTTGCTCAGCGTTATGTGCATGATCTTGCAAAATGGAAACATTTAAAAGTTGATGCACAGGAACATGTGATTGGACGTACCAAACTTGAAAGTATTGAATTGGATGATGATGTAAAACCTGAGAATGCTCACATTGCCCGTGCCGTAATTGAGGATGATGAAGGTGAAGAACTGGAAATCTTACGTCACTCTTTGCCTTATGGTGATGGACAAGGCGAACAAGGCTTGTTCTTTATTGCCTATACCAAGGACTTAAGCCGTATTGATCAAATGCTTGTACGTATGTTTGGTACCAGTGGTGATGGCATTCATGACCGTTTATTGCACTTTGTCACTGCAGTAGATGGTGCTTATTTCTTTGCGCCCAATGAAGATTTGCTTGAAGAAATTTTAGATACTGAATAAGTATCAAACTCGATGCTCTACTTTTAAGTAGAGCATTTTATTGAATTTTTTCATTTAAGTTCCATGATCTTGACAGGCATTGACCACATGCTGTGTTTTTAATTCTTGCCAGCTATTTTTATAAAATAAAGTATACATAGTATCGACATCATCTGCTTTTGGAAAAGCATCCCAAGCATAAATATTGGCACTTATTTGATGTACTTTAAACTTCAAAGCACCATTATCCAAAGTCACAATAAAATCATGCTTTTGTTTTTTAATAGATTGAATCTGATATGTATTTCTTTCCATATAAATAAAAGAAATACTATTTTTATCTGCATCATAATAAAATGGTGCTGGTCTATTCTTCCCCTGCTCCACATATTCAGTACAGATCAATTGATACTCATTTTTCTCCCTATACGCATGTAAAATATTTTGATGAGCAAAAATTTGCTTAAACTCAGCTTGAGCTGTATTTTCAGCATGCGTTATCGACAGACAACATGTGATGAATAGTGAAAAGAATAGCGTTTTTTTCATTTTTTACTCAACCTTTGCTTTAGACTATCCGTCTCTTCATATTCAATGTCTTGAATTCGCATACAGTTTTGCTCCATACGCATTTTAAAATCAATAAATTGTCCACCAACTTTGAGCATTGCACGATGCTCTGTCGCATCTAAAACACGGATCTGCACATCATCTTCTACATCTTGTGCATTACTCAAAATATTAAAATCCAAGTTGCATTGACCTTGTATTTTTGCTGCACACTTTTGCTCACGTAACAAAAGTTGCACCATGTTGGCATCAAAATAATTGCGTAAAATAGGTCGAGGTTCGCCTGCGATATCTTTGTCTGATTGCACGGGATAATCTCGATACAACTCAGAAATCAGATCACGGCTGCTCTGTACACACGAAATATTCTCTGCAAATACCTGTGCGCTACTCAGCAGCAAAATCAGAACTACATGTTTTTTCATCGTCTTGTTTTATCTGTGTTATTTACTACTATCCTCAACAGAATAACGGGTCAAGTCGATGCCTCGTTGGAAAATATTTTGGATTAAAATATTTGGCAATTTCGGATTATTTCCCAAAGCAGCACATTTCAAATCTACACCATGTTGATTGGCTGTCGCTGTTGGCGTAAATTTATCATCCACAAAAGAATATTTGCCCAAATCTCTAAAAAAACCATACAGATTATTTGCTGAATCTCGAATCACATAAAGATTGCTCAAATCATGTTTATAATAAGCGGCATATAACATATATTTTTGTTGTCCGACTTGAATTACATCACACTGATCAGTGCTCATCCATTGCCCATTTTTTGACTTTAAATTCATATTTTTCAATAGTGCAACGACTTTAGCATCATCCCAAAGATACGCACATTGTTGCTGCTTAAGTTTTTTAATTTGAATGGTTTTTTGTTGTTCGATTTGCCACTGCTTTTCACATGCATTTTCTTGTGAATATGCTGTTGAAATCGATAAACATGCAACGAGTGCTAAAACTATTTTTCTCATATCTACATCACTCAAAATATAAATTTTAAACATAAAAAATGGAGCCTATTTAGACTCCATCTTATGTAAATTTATTGTAAATTCAACTTAAAATGGTATGCGTTTATAGCGACGATACTCAGGTTTCCAGAAATTTGCTTCAATATTTTCTTGCAATTGCTCATCACTGATCACAGGTGCAACACCATCTTCAATTGCTGCTTTTGCAACTTTAAATGCAATAATTTTAGATACTTTTTGTAGCTCATTCAGATCAGGCAATAAGTCTGCATTGATATCTTGTAATTTTGGTGAACAATCTGCTAAGGCATTACTTGATGCCATCAACATGTTATCAGTCACACGTGTTGCCTGCACAGCCACAATCCCTAAACCAATTCCTGGGAAAATGTACGAGTTATTACACTGTGAAATATTGAAAATTTGACCATGATAATTCACAGGTGCAAATGGGCTACCTGTGGCAATCAATGCACGACCTTCTGTCCATTCGATAATATCTGCTGGCACAGCTTCTACTCGTGAAGTTGGATTGGACAAAGGTAAGACGATTGGATGTTCACAATTGGCTGCTAAAGTTCGGATAATTTCTTCAGTAAATAATCCCGGTTGTCCTGATACACCAATGAGAACGGTAGGCTTGGCATTTTTCACCACATCAAGTAATGAAATGATTTCTTCAGCATTGCCCCAGTGTGCAACTTCTTCAGTTTTTTGTGCCAATTTACGCTGGAAGTCCAACAGGTTCGGCTGATTTTCAGTGATTAAACCAAAACGATCCACCATAAAGACACGTGCGCGGGCTTCGGTATCACTTAGACCTTCAGCCACCATTTGCGCCACGATTTGTTCTGCAATACCACAACCTGCTGAACCCGCACCTAAAAATGCCACTTTTTGATCTTTCAATTGTTTGCCTGCGGCACGACTAGCGGCAATTAAACTGCCCACCGATACGGCTGCTGTACCTTGAATATCATCATTGAAACAACAAATTTGATTGCGATATTTTTCCAATATTGGCATCGCATTTTTTGCGCAATCTTCAAACTGAATTAATGCCTTTGGCCAACGGCGCTTAATCGCAGCAATCACTTCATCAACAAAATGATAATATTCTTCACCACTAATTCGTGGCTGATTCCAACCGAGATAAATCGGATCATTTAATAATTGTTGATTATTCGTTCCCACATCCAACGTAATTGGCAAGGTATATGCAGGACTGATACCACCACATGCTGTATATAGCGATAATTTCCCAATTGGAATACCCATTCCGCCAATACCTTGGTCACCCAAACCTAAGATACGTTCACCATCAGTGATGACGATGACTTTGACATTTTTCTTATTCACATTATGCAAAATATCATCAATGTGTTCACGATCAGGATAAGAAATAAATGTCCCACGGTGACGACGATAAATATCTGAAAAACGCTGACATGCTTCACCCACTGTTGGTGTGTAGATAATCGGCATCATTTCACTGAGATGGTTTTCAATCAGGTGATAGAACAAGGTTTCATTGGTATCTTGAATATTTCTAAGGTAAATATGTTTATTGATTGCATCATTAAAATCGCAATATTGTTTATATGAACGTTGGCTTTGTTCTTCGATAGTTTCGATCACATGCGGGATCAAACCATATAAATTAAATTGGCTACGCTCTTCTTCGGTAAAGGCTGAGCCTTTATTCAAAAGTGGGAGTTCAAGTAAAGTGTTCCCTGCATAAGGGGTGTATAACGGTTTTTTCGCTTTCAAATTTTCTGTGGTCATGTCCCATCTCATTATGTTTAGATTTAGATGTAAATCCAGACAAAAATAGTAGAGTTTCATCTATCTCGGGCTATAGATTAGCCCTTTTTTACCTGTTTAGGGTATTTCTTAAATTTATAATGATATTAGATAGATTTAGACATGTAATACAGCTTTAAAAACAACAGATCAGCTTATTTATGCGGTGAATTAGGTGTCATATCAACAAATAAAGCTGTTAATTTTCTCACAATTGGCAATACGATCAAGACGATAGGATAAGCAAACATCCATGACATCATCCACGCTGAAAGAAAAATGGAGAATAAATTTTCAATCCAGCCTAAGTTCTTCACAGTATTTATAAACGAAATGATACCACTCATCAATCCAGACAATAATAAAGGTAAAATCCAAGCCGCATATTTAGCAGGAAGCTTGGGAATATTACCAATAATCATGGCTTTTTTCTGACTCATATAGCGAACTTTATAACCTCTACAACCCTGCTACAATAATTGAAAGTATCGAGATTTTGAATCTTTTTCAGCATTTATCAAAAATTAAACAAATCTATTTGTCTTCTTTTGTGCTTTGCATACAAATGCATTCACCTAAAAGGCTCAAAATTTGCTATATTTGCTGTTTTTCTGCGACATTTATTTCTCTATAGATTATGAATACGGCCATCCAAGCAGCTCTTGATCATGCAGTTCAATCCCTACAAGCTGAAGGGACTCTTCCATCTGACTGGAAAAATACCAGTGTTTTAACGCGAACTAAAGACCGAAGCCACGGCGATTTCGCATCTAACATTGCCATGATGGGTGCAAAAGTTGCGGGGATGAAACCACGTGATCTTGCTGAGAAAATCTTGGCAAACTTGCCAGAAGTTGCAGATATTAGCAAAGCTGAAATCGCAGGTCCTGGTTTTATTAACTTCTTCTTAAATGCAGACCAACGTTTCGCTGTGCTTGACCGCATCGAAGCACAAAAAGATCAGTTTGGTAAAACTCAAGCCAATGCTGCAAAGAAAATTCAAGTTGAATTTGTGTCTGCAAACCCGACTTCAAGCCTGCATGTGGGTCATGGTCGTGGTGCAGCGTATGGTATGACTGTTGCCAATTTACTTGAAGCAACAGGTGCTAAGGTTGACCGTGAGTATTATGTTAATGACGCAGGTCGTCAAATGGACATCCTCGCGACTTCAACTTATTTACGTTATTTAGAATTGACTGGGCAAACTTTAGTTTTCCCTAAAAATGCCTATCAAGGCGATTATGTTAAAGAAATCGCACAAAGCATTATCGACAAAGATGGTGATGCTTATGTACGCCCTGTTGCGGATGTGTATAAAGACGTACCTGAAGATGTGCAATATGCAGCGGAACTTGATGCTGATGGTAACAAAGTGGTTCTGTCAGGCGATAAAGAAAAGCATATTGATGGTTTGATCTTTAATGCTCAAACCTTAATTGGTGCAGGTTATCGTGTATTCCTACAAGCTGCCTTAAAAGCTATTTTGGATGACATCAAAGATGACCTTGGCGAGTTTGGTGTAACTTTCAATCAATGGTTTAGTGAAGAATCACTCACTGAAAAAATTGATGAAGCATTACAAACGCTTGATCAACGTGGTTTCTTATACGAAAAAGATGGCAATATCTGGTTTAAATCAACTGAATTTGGCGATGAAAAAGATCGTGTTGTAAAACGCCGTAATGGTCAAACTACGTATTTTGCATCTGACATTGCATATCACTTAAATAAATTGCAACGTGGCTATACTGATATCATCGATATTTGGGGTTCAGATCACCACGGTTATATCGCTCGTGTAAAAGCTGCGATTGATGCGATGGGTTATGACTCTAAAAAACTCACTGTATTACTTGTGCAGTTTGTGAGCTTATGGCGTGGCGGTGAGATGGTACAAATGTCATCTCGTTCAGGTCAGTTTGTAACTTTACGTGATCTTCGCAAAGAAGTGGGCAATGATGCAGCACGTTTTTATTATGTAATGCGTAAGTCAGAACAGCACATTGACTTTGACTTAGACCTTGCAGTTTCACAAAGCAAGGATAATGCGGTGTATTACATTCAATATGCTCATGCACGTGTAAATCGAATGCTATCTCGTGCATCTGAAAAAGGTGTCCCATTTAATCGTTTACAATTATCATCTTACGATAAGACGCTTTTAGTCTCTGAGACAGAAACTGAATTACTTGCAAAACTTGCTGCTTATCCTGAAATTATTGTTCGTGCTGCTAATGTTTATGAACCACATCAAATTGGTAATTACTTAAAAGAGCTAGCAGCTTTATTCCATGGTTGGTACGATGATAAAACTCATGGTCGTATTTTAGATGAGCAAAATGTTTTACTCTCTCAAGCACGTTTATTGCTTTCTGTCAGCGTACAGCAAGTATTGCGCAATGGTCTTGAATTATTGGGTGTGTCTGCACCTGAGAGCATGTAAGCAAAACTGTCCAAAAGTAATAAATCATTACTTTACATCAAGCTAAAGCAAAATTATGCTTTAGCTTGATGTTAAAAATAAAGAATAAGAGGAATTCCACGTGTTTGGAAAAACGCAACGCGGCGTGTCTGAACGACCAAATAAACCTAAAAAACCATTGATTCCAAAGTGGTTAGGGATACTTGTCGTTATTTTAATTCTCCTCAGTTTTGCTGTTGCACTGATGCTCTGGAAACCATGGGCACCTGTGAAAACACGTAGTAATGAAGTCACTTCTGATCATTATCAAGAAGATACCAATAAAGACTACCGTTTTTATGACCTCTTACCAAATCAACAAGTGACACCGATTCCTGATCAAGCTGTACCTGAAACACAAACTCGCTCGCAACCTGTGATTGTCGAAGCACCTGAAGCGCCAAGCAGTGAAGAAGTTAATGTTGGCTTAGATACGTCTGAGCAAGCACCTCCTCCAATGCAACCTGAATATATTTTGCAAGTGCGTAGCTATCCAGACCCTGATAGTGCAGATGCTCGTCGTGCTGAAATCATTTTAAATGGTCTATCCGCAGATGTAGTTAAAGCAACTGAAGGTGGACAAACATGGTATCGTGTAGTCTCAGGTCCTTATGACTCACAAAATGCAGCAGTGATTGCCCAACAAACTTTACAGCACAGTGGTATTGATTCTATTGTGGTTAAACGTTAATTGTGAATTTCATGACCTATAAAAGCAGCCTGAATTGGCTGCTTTTTTATGGTTAAGCAACTTTGCTTTTATTGCAAAATTGCAGCAACCACTTGGGCTGTTTAAATAAAATATAATTACCCAGTAAAATAAAAATCACACCCAAGTACGAACCCAAATGCCATTGGTAATTTTCCCAAATCGTTGAAATGGTTAATGCTACCAATGGAAATAACAAGGTACTATAAGCGGCTTGCCCTGCCCCGATGCGCTTAATCAACACAAAATATGCACTAAAACCAATGATTGATCCCACGACTGCCAGATAACCCAATGCAACGAATGCTTGTGTGGTGATCACCTTTGGCAAAAATACATCTGCACGTAGCCAACCAATGATAGCCATCAAGATCGCACCATATAACATGCCATAGGCATTGGTGGTAAACACATCCAAGTTATTCTTTTGATGGCGAATGCTGATCATATTTCCCAACGAAAAACCATAGGTTCCAAGCATACATAAACCGATGGCAAATAAGGTTTGCCATTGTACTTGGGTACTGACGACATCGTGCCAAAATAGCGCTAAAATGCCGAAAAAACCAAGGCTTGCTGCAGGGATGAAATAGGCTGAAATTTTTTGGGAAAAGAAAATTCGGCTATTGATCGCATTAAATAAAACTGCCATTGAAAAAATGACCGATTCTAAACCACTGTTGATATATTCGATTGCGGTATAAAAACAAATGAAGTTAAAACCAAAAATACAGAATCCCTGTAAAATACAAAACAGGTGATCTTGCAGATTGAGCTTCTTTAAACGTCCAGTGGCAATGAGAAATAAAAACAGCAATCCTGCTGCAATTACAAAACGCCAAAATACACCAATGACTGGGCTAAACTGACCATGCTGTGCAGTAATGGCGATCCATGTCGTTCCCCAAATCAGCACCACTGCCATATAAAGTAAGCCATTCATAACCATTGCTCTGTCAAAAGTCATGTAGTAAGTATGCAAATTTTTCTACTACGGAACATTCATATTCTTGGGGGGACTTATATATTCTTGCGATTTTTTATCAGGAAAATTTTGTGCAGAATACATTCATGGTTACACTCAAATCAAACCTTTCCCATTGTTCAGTCAAATGAAATATAAAACCATTGAGCAACTACAGCAACACAAAACCCAACTGTTGGATACAGTCATGCTTGGTTCAGGTATGCAAATGGCGGCTTGGAGTAATCAACATGACACCGTAAGCGTCTGCAGTAATCATCATACTTTGAGTTTGTATGTGCGTGGAGGTTATGAAAGTTATCGGAAAACACCGTCAGGTTGGAAGAATGGTGGCGCACCTGATCGCTTTTGTTTAATGCCTGAAGGACAAGAATCTGTCTGGGATATTCGAGGTGATTTAAGTTTCGTGCATTTGTATTATACCGATCAACATTTGCGTGATATTGCCTTGAAAGTTTGGGACAAAGAACCCGCACAAATCCAGCTCAATGAACAAAATTTTTCAACTGATCCCATGATTAGTGCTGCTTATCGACATTTTTTATTGGGCTGTGATTGGCAAGAAAGTAGTAATCAACTACAACTAAGCAGTACTGCAAATCTTTTGCTCAATCATTTATTGCAAAATTATAGCAATGTGCAATGGGCTTTGCCTCGTATTACAGGGGGAATCGCACCATATGCATTAAAGCATTTGAAAGATTGGATTGAACAATCACTGCATTTGCCTTTAACTATTGCTGACCTTGCCAAACAAGTCGAGCTCAGTGAATATCATTTTGCACACATGTTCAAACAGTCTATGCACATTTCACCGCATCAATATGTTTTGCAACAACGTTTGAAACGTGCGCATGACTTGGTTTTGCATAGCCCACAAGATCTCACGGACATTGCTCTCAGTTGTGGATTTAGTTCAGCAAGTCATTTCAGTGCACGATTTAAGCAATATTTTGGTTATACACCATCGCATTTACGCAAATAAAAACCAGTCATTGCGACTGGTTTTAACATCACAAAATACCAATTACACTTTCTTCTCTTCAATATTAAGCGCACTAATTGCTAAAACAGCTTGGGTACGATTTTGTACGCCCAATTTACGGAAAATCGCAGTCACATGCGCTTTAATCGTTGCTTCAGATACTTCAAGCTCATAAGCAATTTGTTTGTTGAGCAAACCTTCTGCCACCATCATTAACACACGGAACTGCTGCGGAGTTAATGACTGAATACGCTCTGCCAATGCCGCTTCATCCGCAGCACGTGGGTCGAAACTCATATTTGCAGGTAAGTTTGGTGGCAACCAAATATCACCTTCTAGCACCTGACGAATCGCCTCACCAATATGACTTGGATGCGCTGATTTAGGAATATAGCCCATTGCACCATGCGCAATTGCACGTTGAATAATTGAAGCTTCCTCATGCGCCGAGACCACAATGATTGGCAATGCAGGATATTGTGCACGAACATGCACCAATGCAGAAAACCCAGATGCGCCTGGTAAATTTAAATCTAACAGCACTAAATCAGGTTCAGGACCATTCTCTAAACGCTCATAAAATTCATTAACTGCTGCAGTTTCATGAATTTGAGCTTGGGGTAAGCTATAACGCACCGCTTGAATTAAAGCATGGCGAAACAGTGGATGGTCATCAACGATTAAAATATTCATAAGCGAAGTGAGAGCTCTTTAGCACAGTCTTTCATTCTAACCGTACTATTGCTGTTAAAGATAATTAAATATAACGAATTTTTAATAATTTTGTCGCTTTAAATATAAAATCCCTACACATTTTATGTTATTTATCTTTTTTTATATTTCTTTATCGTTTTTAAATATAAATTTTAGCGATACAAAAGAATTACTTATTATTTTTAAAACTAAACAGATATATCAAGCAGTTAAAAAAGTAAAAACTCAGGAAAAATGATTTTTTCACATATATTCAAAAATCTGATAACCAATCTGTTTTTGCTTATTTTACAGAATATATCGAATGTTGATTAATGAATGTCATTCCGAGATTAAAGACTTTTAGGTTATTCACATGACATTTATTCAACAAAAACCACTCAACATCGTTGCTGTATCGGGGGGCTTAAATCATCCTTCAAAAACCGAAGCACTTGTTCAGGCGATTTTGGATGAGCTGGGTGAAGCAACACCAATCAATGTACATTTCATTAAATTCAGTGAAATTGGACATTTACTCGGAGGTGCAATTTATCGCAATCAATTGCCTCAACGTGTACAAGATGATTTAGCTGCCGTAGAAGCAGCCGATGCTTTAATTGTAGGTACCCCTGTGTATCGTGCCTCATTTACAGGTCTATTCAAACATTTCTTTGACTTTGTTGAACAAACTGCATTGGTTGATGTGCCTGTACTGCTTGCTGCATCGGGTGGTTCCGATCGCCATGCGTTAGTGCTTGAACATCAACTGCGTCCATTGTTCAGTTTCTTCCAAGCGCAGACTTTACCAATCGGGGTTTATGCGACAGATCGTGATTTCACGCCTGAATACACCATTCACAGTGAATTTTTACGTGATCGAATCACGCTTGCGGTTGCTCGTGCATTGCCAATTTTGGAATGGGCACCTGCCAAAGGTCAACGTGCTGATGTCATCAAAGAGAAGTCACAACACGCAACTCAAAGCTTAGGCATCAACAAACAAATTGAACAAGAAGAAGTTTTACCATCTGCTGCCGTACCAAGTCTGGATGCTGCAGAAGCTCGTATTCACCATAAAAAGCCGAAAACACACGTGGCTTAATCATTTGCTATTCCGAGGGTTTGCTCATGTCACAACAGAATAAAAATATTAAATTTGCTTATTGGGTTCCCAATGTCAGCGGTGGCTTGGTGGTCAGTCATATCGAACAACGCACAGACTGGAGCTATGACTACAATGTGCGTTTGGCGCAAGCTGCTGAAAAAAGTGGTTTTGAATATGCGCTGACGCAGATTCGTTTTACCGCAGGTTATGGTGCTGAAAATCAACATGAATCGGTAAGTTTCAGTCATGCACTGTTGGCAAAGACTGAAAAATTAAAAGTCATTGCGGCAATTCTACCCGGCCCTTGGAAACCTGCTTTAGCAGCAAAGCAATTGGCAACCATTGATTATCTAACCAATGGTCGTGTGGCAATTAATGTGGTCAGTGGTTGGTTCCGTGGCGAGTTTGATGCCATTGGCGAGCCTTGGCCTGAACATGATGAACGTTATGTCCGTTCTGAAGAATTTATCCGTACCTTAAAAGGCATCTGGACAACGGATAACTATAGTTTTGAGGGTAAATATTACCAATTTAAAGATTACACTTTAAAGCCAAAACCTGTGCAAAAACCACATATTGAAGTTTTCCAAGGCGGTAGTTCACGCGCTGCACGTGACATGGCTTCCCGTGTTTCTGATTGGTACTTTACCAATGGCAACACCCCTGCTGAGTTGAAAAAGCAAATTGATGATATTCGTGAAAAAGCCAAAGCCAATAATCATCAAGTTAAAATCGGCGTGAATGCCTTTGTTATTGCACGTGATACAGAGGAAGAAGCGCAAGCGGTACTGCAGGAAATCATTGCCAAAGCCAATGTTGAAGCTGTGAATGCCTTTGGTGATGCCACACGTGAAGCAGGTGCAGCCTCCAAAGAAGGTGAAGGTAACTGGGCAAAATCTACTTTTGAAGATTTGGTGCAATATAACGATGGTTTTAAAACTAATTTGATCGGTACACCACAACAGATTGCTGAACGTATTGTTGAATTAAAAAGTGTTGGTGTGGATTTAGTCCTTTCAGGTTTCTTACATTTTATTGAAGAAGTCGAATATTTTGGTAAAAAAGTATTGCCTCTAGTTCGTGAATTAGAGGAGGCTCAAAAGAATCAAATCACAGCGAAATCTGCTTAAAAGTTGTGCTTAACCCATAACAATAAATAATTTTACTCCATCATCAGTTTTTATCCCTCAGGGCTCGGCTTGAGGGATTTTTTTCTAACCCTTTTTCAATTTAAGCTTTTTTAAATTGTTTTAAAATGAGTGAGCTTTGCCGCAGCCTGAAAGCTCAATTCCTCTGCATGTGCAAACAATAACATTTCAACTTCATGCCGAGTCACATTTTCTGCAAATTGATCAGCGACTTGCTGTAATAAAGCTAAATATTCTTGATAAAAGGTTTGAGTATTGGCTTTATTCCACTGTAAAAAAGTCGTTTGCAGTTTAGCTTGGAAAAAATTAATTAAAGTATTCCGCCCTTTCAAGGGTGGAAAATATTGTGGTAAATCTACAGCATATATCACTTGCAAAGCATTCAACGACATTGCAACACGAGCATCATAAATTGCGTAACGTATAGGGTCGATCACCGACAAAGCTTTTGACCAAGACGCAATGCCATCCGCTCCTTTTAAAATCAAAGTTTCAGGTGAGCTTTGGCTATATTCAGTCAATGTGCTGTCACTGTTGGCTTTCACTCCACCCCAATGATAAATGTACCACCTGATTATTTTATATTTTTCTTCAAAATCAGTCGCAACTGAAAATGCGTGATGAAGCTGATGACGCAGCGAAATATTTTGTTCGTAGACATTATTTCCACTCAAACTCAGATCAACAGGAAGATGTTCTAAATTAATTTCCCACGTATAACTCTGCTTTAAATCATCAATATGCTGATGGCTAAAATCTAAAATTGCTTGGTACAAATCCATGCTGTTTCCACTCAAGTTTTCGTTCTTCTCACACTTACTGCCCAATCTACTCTATATAATTATATTTTTCAGTATGTTAAATAAAAAAACCTCATTGCATTGAATGAGGTTTTTCGACTGAGATAGGGCATTTAAGAATAAAAACTCGGATCAGGCACTTTTCCTGTCAGCACCCACTCGCCTACTTCCTGATATTTATAATCAATTGGATCATGCAAAGTCTGCGTACGTACATTCCGCCAAAAACGATCTAAATTCAGTTTTGCAGTGGTCGCTCTCGCACCCATCACTTGGAAAATATTCTGCGTCACAAAGAGCGAAGTATTGGTCGCTGCAATTTTTGCAGTGGCAATCGCAACAGATACCTGCCCACGTTGTTCTGCTGTTAAATCTTCACCTATATTCCATGCCTCCTGTAAGCTTTCCACGGCTTTATTGGCAAGTAAACGTACACTTTCAAGCTGCACATAAAATTCAGCAAAATGCTTTTGGGTAAATGGGTCATTCACAGCATTTTCAGCCAACGACTTTGACCATGCTTTCTGACTTTGCACCGTTTCTTTAGCGACTTCAAAAGCCCCCTCCGCCACACCTAAAAATAAATGTACAAAAATCAATTGTGCAATCAACGGACGTACACTCGAATATGGCGTACTTAAAGGACCGGGATTGAGTAACAATTCATTTTTGGAAATTTTGACCTGTTCAAAATGGCTTGCACCACTATCAGTTTGGCGTTGTCCCATATTGTTCCAATCACCTAAAAAACTTACGCCCTGACGCGCAGTGGGAATCACCCCAATCAATAATTTCCCTGCTTCATTAAAACCTGAACACAGCAAAATATTTGAATCGATCGAACCTGAACAAAAACTTTTATCACCCTGAAAAATATATTCATTCTCTGAGATTTGAGTTGCTGTAGTCCGTCGATCCAATGGATTTAAAGTATTGCCCCAAAACAGATTATTTTTAGCCGTATCTTCAAACCATTTTGCGTATTGCTCAGGCTGGGAAAATAATTGCACTGTCGCAATCAACAAGTGGTGAAAACCATAGACATGCGCCAATGAACTATCGACTTGTGCAATAGTTCGGATGGTTTGGAAAATAGTTTTCCAATCCGCCCCTTGCCCACCATATTGCTTAGGAATAGACAGTCCAAGCAAACCACTGCGACGAATCAGATCACGTTCATACTTTGGATTGCCTCCTGTCTTGT
>NZ_LQXQ01000014.1 GCF_003268395.1 Acinetobacter sp. CFCC 10889
ATACACCACCAAATATTTAAACAAATTTATAAAAATGCTTCTCTACATGATGATTTACTGTTTCAACAAATATTTCCTGTTTTCATCACACAATTTGATTATTCTAATGAAGCATATCAGTTGATTAGTGCGATACAGCTTAATGATCTTGAACGCGTCAAAAGCATAGTGAAATTATATAGTCAGCTTTATGACAATCAATTATTGGCAGATGAGTTTCATAAAAAATACCCACATGCAAACTTTGAAGAAGTCATGCGAAATGAAGCGGTTGCTGAACATTTGACCTATGCATTTTATAAGTTGAATGATAGGGAAAATGTACAAAAATGGATTGAACGCGCCGATTTAATCGGTGCAAGTGAAGTATCTTGCACAGCGAAAACATTAGTGGCAGATACTAATTTAAATAAATTTCTGAAACAGGATCAGGCTTGGTATCGCCCTAAATTTGAGAAACAGATGAGCAGATGCGATGAGATCTTTGCTGATATGGAGATATTATCCAAATTTGATTTTCAAAAAGTCATGAATAATTATGAACAGCATTGTGGTGCACTGTATGCTGAAAAAATTCCTTTATTACGCGTACAAAATTCTAAATTTTGGAATGATTCAGACTTTTATTTTATTATTACAATGATGAACTTACAAGCTGAGTCAGCCCGTGAACCTACTAAAGATCAATGCATCAAAGCGATTCATGCCAATCAGATTGAAATGTTACAATACTATGTCGATCATATGAAAGCTACTGCATCTAACTATGAAGATGCAAAGAATGAATTGAAAATTATAAGAAGATAAAAGAAACCCCGCACTCAGCGGGGTTCTTTTTCACGTATTTAAAACTTAAACACGTTCGATAATGGTTGCAATACCTTGACCAAGACCGATACACATGGTCGCAAGACCGATTTGCGTATCTTGTTGCTCCATTACGTTAAGCAATGTAGTCGTAATACGCGCACCAGAACAACCCAATGGGTGACCAAGCGCAATCGCACCACCGTTCAGGTTAATGATGTCTTGCTTGTCATAGATGTTCAGACCTTTCATAACAGAAAGACCTTGAGCAGCAAACGCTTCATTTAACTCGATGGTTTGGATGTCATTCATAGACAAGCCAGCACGTTTAAGTGCTTTCTGAGTTGCAGGAACTGGACCATAACCCATGATCGCAGCATCACAACCTGCAATCGCCATAGAGCGGATGACAGCACGTGGCTTAAGACCAAGCGCTTGAGCACGTTCAGCAGACATGAGCAACATTGCAGATGCACCATCAGACAAAGCTGAAGATGTTGCAGCAGTTACTGTACCGCCTTTCGGATCAAATACAGGACGTAATGCTTTGAACGCTTCAAGGTTAGCATCGGCACGGATCACTTCATCGATATCACAAAGTTGTTTAAAGCCATTTGCATCATGACCTTCAACACCAACGATTTCATTTTTGAAACGACCTTCCTGAGTTGCAGCCCAAGCACGACGGTGAGATTCAACACCGAACGCATCTTGTTCATCACGAGAAATACCATTCATACGACCTAACATTTCAGCCGTTAAGCCCATCATGTTAGATGCTTTTGCATAGTGCTTAGATGCTTCAGGGTTCAGGTCGATGCCGTGCATCATGCCTACGTGGCCCATGTGCTCAACACCACCGATGATGAAAATATCACCTTGGTTGGTTGCAATCTGTGCCGCAGCAGTGTGGATCGACTGCATAGAAGAACCACAAAGACGGTTAACCGTTTGACCGCCTACAGTCTTAGGAAGATCAGCTAAAAGCACGATGTTACGAGCAATGTTCATACCTTGCTCTAAAGTCTGGTTCACACAGCCCCAGATTACATCTTCAACTTCATTGACATCAAACTGGTTACGAGCAACTAAAGCACGAACCAATTCAGCAGATAAGCTGTCAGCACGTACATTGCGGAACATACCGTTTTTGGTTTTACCCATTGCAGAACGTACGCCATCAACGATGACAACGTCACGTGGATTTAAAGTAGCCATTCACGTTGCTCCTTAACCGTAGAATTTTTTGTTGTTAGCAGCCATGTCACGCAACATTTGTGGCGCTTCATAAGCCTTACCTAAGTGTGCATATTTGTCACAAAGCGCAACGTATTCAGCAACACCTGTCTGGTCGATGTAACGGCATGGACCACCACGGAATGGAGGGAAACCTACACCCATGATCATTGCCATATCTGCTTCAGACGCAGTAGATACGATGTTGTCTTCTAAGCAACGAACAGTTTCGTTACAGAACGTTAGCATCATACGGTCAATGATTTCTTGAGCATCAAACTCATGCTTTTCAGTGGTTGCCATAGAAGCAACAAGCTCGTATGCAGTTGGATCAACCACTTTGGCTTTTTTGCCTTTACGATCAAGTTCATACTTGTAGAAACCAACGTCATTTTTCTGACCAAGACGTTTGTTTTCGTACATGATTTCGATCGCGCCTTTAAAGTCAGGCTTCATACGGTCAGGGAAACCTTCCGCCATCACTTCTGCGCCGTGTACACCTGTATCGATACCCACAACATCGATCAAGTATGCAGGACCCATAGGCCAGCCGAATTTTTCCATCACTTTATCAACTTGCTGGAAGTCAGCACCGTCTTTAAGCAATAGGTCAAATGCACCGAAGTAAGGGAACAAGACACGGTTTACAAGGAAACCTGGGCAGTCATTGACAACGATCGGCGTTTTACCCATTTTCTGAGCTAAAACAACAGTCGTTGCAATCGCTTCTTCAGATGTTTTTTCACCACGGATCACTTCCACCAAAGGCATCATGTGAACAGGGTTAAAGAAGTGCATACCGACGAAGTTTTCAGGACGCTCTAATGCATTTGCAAGACGCGTGATTGAAATCGTAGAAGTATTTGATGCAATGATCGTATTTTCACGAACTTTTGCTTCTGTATCACGTAATACAGCTTCTTTGATTTTTGGATTTTCAGTCACCGCTTCGATCACGATATCGACTTCTTTAAACTCATCGTAGCTTAAAGTTGGACGGATACGTGCAAGGGTTTCACCCATTTTCGCAGGTGTCATTTTTTTGCGTTCAACTTGTTTGGTCAACAAGCCATTTGCTTCTTTCATACCCAAAGCAAGTTGTGGATTACCAATATCTTTCATGATGATTGGTGTACCTTTGCTTGCCGCTTGGTAAGCAATACCGCCACCCATAATACCCGCACCTAAAACGGCAGCTTGGTTTACAGGATGCGCACCTTTTTCATGTTTTTTCGATGCTTTTTTCACAACTTGGTCATTGATGAATAAACCAATCAATGCGCCTGCTTGTGGGGTAATCGCAGCTTTAGCAAACGCTTCAGCTTCAACTTTCAACGCAGCATCACGACCTTGGCTCACACCCGCTTGAAGTGAATCAAGAAGAAGTTTCGGCGCAGGGTATTGAGCAGGGTTTGCTTTGGCAAGGACCACACCTTTAGATGAGTTAAACGCCATCATTTGTTCAAGCATGTCAAGTTTAACAGGCTCTAATTTTTCTTGACGTTTTGCTTTCCAGTTTAAACGACCTGAGATTGCTTGTTTAACAAGGTCAATGGCAGCATCTTGTAATTTGTCCGCAGCAACAACTGCATCTACAGCACCATCTTTCAGTGCAGCATCAGGGCGTTTCGTTGCAGAAGTGGCAATCCACTCAACTGCATTGTCGATCCCGATCAGACGGCTTAAACGCACTGTACCACCGAAGCCTGGAATGATCCCAAGCTTAACTTCTGGTAAACCTACAGATGCAGTTTGTGACATGACACGGTAGTCACACACCAAGCACATTTCAAAACCACCGCCCAATGCAATACCATTGATCGCAGCAACTTTAGGAACTTCTAAATCTTCAAATGCGTTGAAAATATCATGTACAGGCATCGCCCATTCAATAATAGCTTGTTCGCCTTGAGCAAAGTTATCACCAAACTCAGTGATGTCTGCACCAACGATAAATGTAGATTTGCCAGAGGTAACAATTAAGCCTTTTACTTCACTGTTATTTTTTACAGCTTCAATAGCAGCTTTAAAGTCTTCAAGCGTTGCACGGTTGAATTTGTTAACCGACTCACCTTGTAAGTCAAAGCGGAATTCTGCAATTCCGTCCGCAAGCATTTGGACGGTAATGGCATTGCCAGCGTGGATCATGCCCTGATCTCCTTTTTTGGAGGACTTCTTAAATTGATGTTTTGAAGTACGTGTGCGTTTTTCCTACACACATTTCGACTTCTCTAATCTTACGATAACTATATCTAAAAATAACCTAACAAGTTGTATCAAGCCGTGACGCAAGGGTCATGAAATTTTTACATACTTTTGCTTGAAGTCTGTAGGTGATATCAAGAAAGTGATGGATAGGTTATTCTTAAAATATTATTTTTATTAATAATTTATTAATTTGTAAACGTATTTTTATGATTTTAAAACTTTAAAATATGTACATCATGTTTTGTCTATTTTGTCACTTGGGTCAATGCTAGATACAAAAAATAATGCTTTTTACAAGAAATGTTTAAAAATCAAATTGAGCTTGGTGAGGGGGCTCGTTATGATTCTAGCTTTAAAAAGAGAATTTAGTGAACCTCAAATGCTTGCAAAAAAAATATTATTTTCAATGGTTGCGACCTCTTTGATTCTGACAGGTTGTGGTGGCGGAGGTAGTGACTCAGACGATGATTATTCTTCTGTATCGAAAGATTCTTTAGTGAATGGCACACGTTATTATTATATGAATTATTCAACATCTAAAAATTCAGATGATTTCACAGCCAGTTATGAAGAAGTGCAAAATAAACAGTTTAAAGATCCAAGTAGTAGCCATAAAGCATTGGGCTATTATTTACTGACCAATAGTAAACTTTATACACCTAATGATATTGCAGAAAGAACCATTGATTTAGATGACTTAACGCGTTGGACAGTCAATACCATTGGCAATGTAAAATCGGACTGGCGCTTTGAAAAGGTGAATTTATCAGGTCGTAACATGTTTGATACTGTTTTGCCAGGTTATCGCCAAGTCGGTTTTGATGATCAAAATACCTATGGTTATGCTCGTATTTTCTTAAGTGCGTATGGCAAAGAAAAGTTTCCAAATGGCAGTAGTTGTTATCGCCTCGTTTCACAAAAAGATCGTGTAGATTCGATTAGTTTTGATGTTGATGCCGACTACGAAATTAAACAGTCTTTTGAAGACTTTGATGATGAAAATATAGACTATATCGATGACTTAAATGCTGCAAACAATGGACTTCAATATCGTTATGCCAGTGGTATTTGGCAAGCGATTCCGTGGACAACGATTTATGATTTAGATTTTGCGTTGAATGCAAAAGATGCTACCGCAGTTGAATTTCAAAATAAACTTTATGAGGCTGAATTTACACCAAGTCTGGAAAAAACAGCAGCACAAGAATATAAAACGTTGGGTAAATTACTCAATTCAGCAAAAGGCGATCGAGAAAAACGTACTTTCCAACTGCAAATGGCACAAAACCAGTCAGGTTGTTATATCTATAATGAAACAGCTGCAAAATCATTGCTTGAATTTAGATTATTGCGTTGGACAAATTAAATTTTTAGTTTAATAAGTTCCTTATTTTTCAGACATTTTTTTGAATAATAATCCCATTTTTTGTATTGAAAAATGGGATTTTTTACAATTTATTCTCTTGATATGAGAAAATAATTCAGCTTTTATGTTTTGGATTTGTTAAAATTTGTCCATCCTCGAGGTTTTAAACCTCAAAATTTCATCTAGATCAGATGAAATTCCTCCCTAAAGATTTGATAAAGAGTGCTATATGATTAAATGGATCATATTGGCGATTTTTGTGATTTCAGCGCTGTATATCCAAAATCGCGGTAAAGTGCGTCATTCGTTTTATCGTCAATTTTTTGACCATTCTACGCTGCTCGCACCGATTAATTTTTTGATGTATATGTTTTCTAAAGTGCCGAATCAGCCTTATATCGAAACACAACATTTTCAAGATTTAAAAGTGTTAGATGAAAACTGGGAAATGATTCGAGATGAGGCGCAAGCACTGTATGCGCAAGGTGGTATTAAGGCATCAAGTAGTTATGATGATTTGGGCTTTAACTCGTTCTTTAAAACAGGTTGGAAACGTTTTTATTTAAAATGGTATGACTCAGCCCATCCGTCGGCTGCGGATCTTTGTCCAAAAACGACAGCATTATTAAAAACATTACCGACCATTAAAGCAGCGATGTTTACTGAGCTTGCACCTGATAGTCGTTTGGTGCGTCATCGTGATCCTTATGCAGGGTCATTGCGTTATCACTTAGGTTTGATTACGCCAAATGACGACCGTTGTTTTATTGATGTGGATGGTCAAAAATATTCATGGCGTGATGGTGAAAGCGTGGTATTTGATGAAACTTATATTCACTATGCTGAAAATAAAACTGATCAAAATCGCATCATTTTCTTTGCGGATGTTGAGCGTCCATTAACAACTTTATGGATGGAGCGTTTTAACCATTGGTTTGGTAAAAAGGTGATGACTGCGGCAAGTTCACCGAATGAGGCAGGCGATCAAACAGGTGGCTTAAATAAAGTTTTTGGCTATGTGTACCAAATCCGTATCAAAGCCAAAGCATTGAAAAAGTCCAATCGTCAACTGTACTATGTTTTAAAATGGTTCTTAATGTTAGGGCTATTTTTCTTGATTTTTATTCGACCTTATGTTTTTCATTAAATGATAGAGTTTTGAATTTAAACGCCTTTCGGGGCGTTTTTTGTATTTTAAATTTGGAAAAACAAGGGTATTTGAATAACAATTATCAACTTGTAGCCACGTTTAAAACTGCTAAATTCTTTAACAGGATAAATTATAAGGAAATCGTATATGTTTAAAAATTTAGCCTCAGAAATGATGGGAACAAGTGATATCGGTACAATTATCGAGCCACATGATTTTAATAAAACTGATATTGATGATTATATTTTTCATGAAGATAATGAAAAAATCTTTTTTGTGATTAAAAGCAAAACCGATGAATATTGCTTTACCAATGTGGCTTTTATGCACTTGGATGGTAAAAGTGCCATGAGCAAAAAGCGCATGTTGTATCGTTATTTATATAAGCATAATCCGATCAAAAATGTATTGTTGGAAACCGCAGGTACAGTGGATTTGGATGCAGAGATTAAGTTTCAATTGGGTGAACAAAACTTCTCGATTGATATTGATAAAAAGCAAATTGAAAAAATCCGTGATCTGTACAAAGCTTTATTTACCATTGGTGAAACCTGTAAAGAGATTAATCGTAAGCGTAATATCTTGCTGCAAAGTAATGAAAATGTGCAGAAAATGTTTAATTTACGCGAGTTGAGTGAACAGGTGATTTTAAATTTACCTGAAATTATTAATCAAACTTCACATCAAGTTGAAGAATATGCCAATCAACGGATTAAAGAGATCGAAAATTATGATTTCTCTGAGATTTTTGAGCGTTATTTAAGAAATTAACATCCATTTATATTGATGAAACGCTCGAAAGGGCGTTTTATTTAGAAACTTTAAAAATGAATAATTCTCAACAAGATAATGAAAATAAACCTGCCATTTTTCAAGAGAAAAATGAGAATCTTAATCGGATACTTTATTTTATTATTGCAGCTGTGATGCTTGCGCCCTTTTTTATTTTTCCGCATTTGGATGTGAAGCCGTTTGAGGATGAAGACAAAGTGACTTTAGAGCAGCGTTTGGACTATTTACCCGATGTCATGACGCAGCTATATCAAGATGCAACATTGATTTATCAGGAAAAACTCCCAGCTTATCAATATCATCAGTTCACATGGATTACGAGTACCAAAAGCTTTGCCGAGGATCTTCCACTGTCACAGTTATCTTTGAGTGATCTTCAACAAGAGATTCTGCCACGTTATCAGCAGCAGGGCTGGAAAATGGTAGCCAATGATTTGGCGGAACCATTGACTACAGGACAGACCATTCGATGGATTAAAAATAATTGGGTGGCTGAAGTTCGATATGTTGATTCTGAGCAACATTATTGGCACATTACATTTCGTTTGAGGCAGAGATAAAAATATCGACAGACTATTAACTTTGAATCAAAAGTTTATTCTTAAGTAATAGTAATAAAATATCAGTTTGGACAGATAAGGCAGGATTAATACAGTTTAGGAATTTAGGATATGCCTTAAGAAGTCACCTTTTGAATTGATTAACTCTTTAAGCAAATAATAATGATTAGTTTCCGAAAAAGTAGTTTCATATTGGGAATTTTGAGTAATTTGCAAGAGTGTCGCATCAGGTATTGCCATGATAACAGGAGAGTGTGTGGCGATAATAAATTGTGTCCCTTGTTGACTGAGTTGTAAAATACGCTCTACAAGGTTGATTTGATTGGCAATAGACAGAGAGGCTTCTGGCTCATCTAAAAAGTATAAACTTTGTTCTTTAAAACGATGTGAATAAAGTGCAATCATTGACTCGCCATGCGAAACGGTATGTAAATCTCGCCCACCATAATAAGTATTAATTCTGCTTCCACCTTCGGGTTCATTATCTAAACGACGCATTTCACTTAAAAAAGTATAGAAGGTTTCTGAGCGGTAAAAGAAAATATCTTTAATTTTTTTACCATTTTTGGCAATCCGTAGGTGTTTTGTATAATCCAGATGTGTATCTTCAGTACTAAAATTAAAATTGATTGAACCACCTTCAGCAGGACAACCAAATTTAACTGCTAAAGCTTCTAAAATAGTGGATTTTCCAACACCATTTTCACCAACAATGACGGTAATATTTTTCTTAAAATGAAGTGGGTATAGATGATAAAAAGGAAAATCATCAGGTATTGATTGAAGTAATTCAACTTTCATTAAAAAAGGTGATTTTTCGTGCATATTATGATCAGTAAGAATGTTTTAATTCAAGATGAAGCTAACAGACTATTAATTTTTAACCAATAATTTTTTGTATCATGGTCTAATGAATGATTTTGATTCACAGATGAAAGGGATATAGAGCAAGACTTGGGAAAATGGATGGCAGCATTGAACTTGAGAATAGTCGAATGAATCAGCCTAGCAAAAAACTGATTACTTTTAATGATGAGATGATCGGTGAATTCTTTGTTTCTACACGCTCAGTAAATAAATCGCTTGAAATTGAAATAAAAAGCATCACATCATGAGATGGAACTGAAAAGAATAGGTCAACAGTGAACGAAAACGCACGTGAAAATATCGAAAAGATTTTAGCCAATATGACCACGCTTCCGGGTGTCTATCGCATGCTCGGTAAAGAGGGCGAATTGCTGTATGTTGGTAAAGCCAAAAATCTAAAAAATCGTGTGTCGAGTTATTTTGTGAAGACCATTGAACATCCAAAAACACAGGCATTGGTCGCTCGGATTTATGATATTGAAACGTTGGTGGTGCGTTCGGAAACAGAAGCCCTATTACTTGAACAAAACCTGATTAAACTGCATCGCCCGCCTTATAACATCATGCTGCGTGATGATAAATCCTATGTCTATATCTTTGTTTCGGCAGACAAACCTTATCCACGTATTGCATCGGGACGAGGCAAAGGCAAACATCAAGTCGGTAAATTTTTTGGACCTTATCCAAGTGCTTATAATGCACGAGATACGCTTTTAGTTTTGCAAAAATTATTTAATGTCCGCCAATGTGAAAACAGCTATTTTTCACAACGTAAACGCCCATGTTTGCAGTACCAAATCAAACGTTGTACTGCGCCATGTGTTGGTCTGATTTCGCCTGAAGCTTATAACGAAGATGTGCAAAACTCGATTCGCTTTTTAAATGGTGATACCAAAGAATTGAATCAGGAATTGATTCAAAAGATGGAACAGGCTGCTGAAAATTTAGAATTTGAAAAGGCAGTATTCTATCGTGATCGTATGGCTTTATTGCGTGATGTGCAGGCACAACAGGCAATTTATAAAATTAAGGGTGAGGCTGATATTCTTGCCATTGCCTACCAAGCAGGAGTGACTTGCGTACAAATCATGCATGTGCGCAATGGTAAAATGCTCGGTGGAAAAAGTTATTTTCCTGACATGTTGGGCGATGATTTGGGGCAAATGTTGTCCGACTTTATGGCGAATTTCTATTTCCAAGTTGCAGATGAAGTACCAAGTGAATTGATTGTGAATGTTGAAGTTTCTGATCGTAAAGAGTTGGAAGAAGCGCTGCATCAACAGTTCGAGAAGAAAATTCAAATCAAACATAATGTTCGAGAAACCCGTGCGGAATGGCTCGAACTCGCAGAAATGAATGTTCAGCATGCAATTAAAGGTAAGTTAGCCAATCATTTAGAACTGAATGAGCGTTTTCATCAGCTCGAAGAGTTTTGTGGTCGCCCAATCGACAGGATTGAATGCTTTGATATTTCCCATACCATGGGCGAAGCGACCATTGCTTCATGTGTGGTCTTCGATGCGGGTGGCGCACGCAAGCGTGATTATCGTCAATTCTCCATTGAAGATATTACAGGCGGTGATGACTATGCAGCGATGCGTCAAGCTTTGACTCGTCGCTATAAGAAAGCCATGTTGCCTGATTTATTACTCATTGATGGGGGTAAAGGGCAGTTACACATGGCAATGGAAGTGATGCAGGAGTTGGGCTTGGATGCCTTTATGGTTGGCGTGTCGAAAGGTGAGGGACGTAAGCCCGGTTTGGAAACTTTGCATTTTACTGATGGTACAAAAATTCAGTTGCCTGAGGACAATAAAGCCTTGCATTTGATTCAGCAAGTGCGTGATGAAGCACATCGTTTTGCGATTACACGTCATCGGGCGAAGCGGGACAAACGCCGTGGTGGATCAGTGTTGGAAGCAATTCCGGGACTTGGTCCAAAGCGTCGCCGTGATTTATTGACTCATTTCGGTGGAATTCAGGGCGTGTTGAAAGCCTCTGAAAATGAATTGAAACTTGTTCCCGGTTTAGGTGATGTGATGGCGAGAACCATTTATAAGGTTTTACATGAGTAAAGCTGTCGTACTGATCAATCATCAGCAGCAGTTGAACATTGAAGTAGAAGAACATTAAAGTAGAAGAACATTAAAGTAGAAAGACAATGAATTATCATGCCCATGTATTTTTTGATCTTGCACAAGAACCGTATATTCAACAGTTAAGAATAAAGCTGTGCGAACGATTTTCGCCTGAAATTTTTACAGGGCGATTATTGTTAAAAGCAGTTGGTCCATTACCCAAACCAATGTTTCAAATAGAGTTTGAGCAGCATTTTTTAGATGAGGTCATTTTACAACTCACAGATTTGTTTTCAGATTTTCCTGTTTTAATTCATCCTTTAATTGAAGATGAATATTTGGCACATACTGAACATGCAAAATGGCTTGGGGAAAGTTTGGTTTTACATTTAGATCAATTGTAATATTTGACCCAAAATTCTATAGACGCTACGGTCATTGATCATTCACAACATACGCTGAAATGTGCAAGATAGAGCAATATAAAAATCAATGAGAATGGTCATGCAACTCACGGAAGTATTTGAGCAAATCGCACAACAGGAATGGATTGAATTGCCAACAGGATGGTTGCAAGGACGAACGATTTTTGGTGGTTTGGTTGCAGGAATGTTGATTCATAAAGCAACAGTGACGATTAATGACCCACTGAAAAAACTACTCAGTTGCAGTGTGACGTTTGTTGGTCCTGTTGAAGACGCTCAAGTGAAGTTGACGGCTGAAGTTTTGCGTCAAGGTAAATCTGTGACCACAATAGAAGTTCGACTTTGGCAAAATGATGCTGTGCAAAGTATTTTAATTGCGAGTTTTGGCAGTCAACGTGAGTCAAGAATTAATGTACCACTTACGATCCCAAACGTTGAATTTCCACCTGTAGAACAACTGAATATTGTTCCGAAATATTTACCTTTCCCTGAATGTGTGAAAAATTTTCAATTGGCTTGGACCGATGGACACTATCCAATGTCAGGCAGTAAAACGCCTGATTTCAAAGGATGTTGTCGTTTTGACCCTGACTTACATGCTGATCGTGAAATGCAATTGGCTGATTTGGTGACGTTGATGGATGTTTGGCCCCCGGGTGTACTGCCAATGTTCCGTAAGCCTGCACCTGCAAGTTCATTGACATGGCATTTAACTTTTATTCATCCATTGCACAGTCAACTGCATGATTGGTTTAAATATCAAGTCATCACAGACCATGCGGAACATGGTTATGCAGCAGAACATGCATATATATGGGATGCACAAAATCGACTGCTTGCCATTGCTCGTCAGACAGTGACGGTATTTGCTTAGGAACAGTTTGTCCAGTCGACAGTCTGTGATGAATCGTTTAAAGTAGCGTACATAATGAAGTGTAATCTCTGATTTTTTGACTGTTTTCAAGTCAAAGAGGGGACAAACTGGCGGTGTCTATGACTACAGGTCGAATCCTGAATATTCCAAATATCTTGACGCTGGCTCGTATTGCGTTAATACCTGTGTTTTTGGTAATTGCATATTGGCCACCTGCGATTGGTGTAGGTGGACATGAGGGGGGGATGACCCGCCACTTAGTTTTGACGGGAATTTTTGTGATTGCAGCAGTGACCGATTGGTTTGATGGCTATCTGGCAAGAACTTTAAATCAAACATCTGCTTTTGGACGCTTTCTTGATCCTGTCGCTGATAAATTGATGGTGGCTGCGGCTTTAATTGTCTTGGTGCAATGGCAACCGAATGTGGCGATGGCATTCGCTGCAATTGTGATTATTTCACGTGAATTACTGTGTCTGCACTGCGCGAGTGGATGGCAGAGTTAGGCGCACGTACCAATGTTGCTGTGTCTACTGTCGGTAAATATAAAACAGCCTTTCAAATGATTGCGATCACTGTATTTTTACTGAATTGGCAGCCACTTGAATTGCTTGCTTATGGTTTGCTTTATACCGCCGTAATTTTGACTTTATGGTCGATGTTTATTTATCTAAAAGCGGCTTGGCCGTATTTAAAACAGCCTTAATCATCTTATAGATTGCAGATTTTAAAAGCCTTTATTTTTGAAAATAAGGGCTTTTTTGTGGCGTGGATTTAAGTTTTTGTGATTGGATGCAACGCTGTCTTTTGTAAAGCAAGACAAAGTCCTTTATTCAAAATAGTCTTGCCAATTTTCCATATATTGACCTTGTGCAGCAAGTTGTTGAAAGTGCGCATAACATTCAGCCACAAAAATTTGAGGAACATCTTCAATGGCAATCGTCTCATCGGGCGTTGCAAAACGGTGATGCTTTTGAAAGTTAAGTTTGTGTAAAACCACAGGCTGATTTTGCTCTTGTGACTGATTTGGACTCGTATAAATACAGGCTTTGATCTCATGACTGTCCAATGGCAAATATAAACCATCCCTCACTTGTACATCGAAAGAACTTGTTTGATAACCCAAGGATTTTAAGTGGTCTTTGATTGTTGAGAAATTTAACTGTATGCCTTGCGCATCGGTAATTTCCTGATGATTTAAACTGTTCTGATCAAGTTGTGGGAATAGATGGGTAAATTGCTCAAATAAAGGCGTGATTTTATAGTCTTGAAGATGCTGTAAACACGCAAGGCGTTCCGTTTCAGTGATGAGGCAGGCATGGGCAATTTGAATCTGACTGTCCATGTTGAGTTGGATTTCATCATCGTTTAAATCCAATAGGCATTGATCCTCACTCGGTCTAAAAATGCGAGACTGACCATCAGTATAGTGTTCAATCCACAGCAATTTTTGCGTTAAACCATGCACAATGGGATGTTGATATAAATAGGTGATCCAATCTTGCGCAGACCATACACGTTCCCGACACATATTTTCATATAAATATTGTCGTTGATCGCTGAGAGTGGTCTTTAGCTCTTTTTTACACTGATTAAAATAATTTTTGACTTCTTTTAATATCACTGCATCATCGGTAGGACGTGCTGTGGGTAAGCTTTTTACTACTTTGCCTGTTTCGATATTCTTTAAAATGAATTCATTTTTTTCATTAAGATAAGCCTCAAATTCACGCTCACCATAACTCAGGAAAATCTTTCCTGAGGCATCCATGCCTGCGGTTGGAATGGTACGGTCACGCAGCTGATCTGCTGACCAATCAAGCCGATCTGCAATTTGCTGCAACAAAACTTTGGCTTTTTCCTGAATGGAATTTGTGCGATATGCACGTGAAATCTCCATCAATAATTGAATGATATTGGCATCATCACTATAGGACAATGCACTCAGCATGTAGTCGATTTGGGTTGTACAATAATAAAAGTTTTTACAGTAATGACGCAGTAACTTAACTGTTGTTTGCCCATCTGCAAGATAGCTCAGGGCTAGGATACCTTTGCTTTTGGTGGCTGAACCTACAACCATACGCATGTAATCATTACGAATTCTGTTGATCATATCGTTCAGGGTATAGTGTGCAAATTCAGTATATTCACTTGGATAACGTTGATACATTTGTTGCATCGACTGTAAACGATCAGGTGCTTTTTCTTCTGCAATGGCAGTCGCTTCTGCAAAACTATAACAACGGCTGTCATATTCAATAAAACTTTGCAGTAAAAATGTACTTAAAATGGACTGACTTTGCGAATCTAACAGGTTGAGATAACGGATAAACAATGGGTTAGGTATCGGATCTTTGAGCTTTTCTGCCAAAATTACCCAATATTGAATAATTCTTGCATCCACCGCTGTGCCATTTTGCCAAGCACAAGCAGGTAATGTACTGAGGTCAAACCATGTAAAACTGCTGCTTATTTTGGCTTTTAAGGCTTTAATTGCATTATTCAGTAAAGTTTCTTCAGAAATAAAACTTTGAATATCATATCCTTGTTTCTCCAAAGCATTCAGCAAACTTGCATATACAATTTCTTTTTTCTCAATGCCAATCGCTTGGAGCAGGGCAGGCGTGATCTCTTCATGTTGTAAATTACCTAGCCATTCTGCTGCGGTTGCCCGAATTTCCTGTTTACTGTCGGTCAGTGCTTCAATGACACGGCTGTGAATATTGGGCACTTTACTTAAAATTTCTTGTGAAATTTGTCGATAACTTTTTTGGGTGGCAAGAGCATTTTGCAGCAAAGGTAAAATAAATTGTTGAGGCAGTTCAGGAAATAATTTGAGATATTTCAGTGCTTGCGATTTTTTAAACTGATAATAAAGATCAAGATGATTAAATTGTGGACTGATGATCTCAAGGGCTTCTTCCAAAAAGTTAAGATGTGTCATTAAGAAAGGAACAACTTGTTGAATATCAATGAGGTAATTTTCCAAATTGCAATCATCACCACCCAAGATATTTCGTGCTAAAAGAAATTCAGCGTGTTCATAACCTGCTTCTTTTAAATGCACAGCAAATTGACGTAAATCTAAATGGCAATACAAAGCTTTTGGTGCAAACCAAAAAACCATCGCCAATACACATCATCACGATCATTCGCCGTAAAACGATTAATTCTTAAATAATGTGTCAGACTAAACTCAGGAAATGTATAGATTTTCTTTTTCCAATACATCAGATCTTGTGAATATAATGCAAATCCGTCATCGAGATCAGCACCATTGATCAATGCCACTAAGGATTTAAAATGTTCAGGTTTTAGTGCGGAAAGCCTTTGAATTTCATATAAATGATCCTGATAAACATCAGGATTTAATCCATAATTGTCGATTTCTTTTTGACGTAACTTTTGTATATGGCTTAAACGTTGCTGACAGTTTTCAATTAACAATTGTTCTAATGCATCTTCAGGTAGATTTTGTGATGCTTGTGGAGTAAATGCTTGAATGTCCAAGCTTATATTTTCAGTTTTCTCAGCGACCTGAATATTTTTGAGTGCATTTTCGAGTGCAGTGATGGTCAATTTTACCGTTTCATTTTGCAGTGCATTTTCCAAGAAGCTTTGGCTGTCTTTGCCTAAACGTATGAAATGATCAATGACTTTTTTCTTTTGTTTGGCATCACCGTGTTGTAAATAGGGCAACAGTAATTCAATTTGTTGCGGATTTGGCAGTTCCAACAACTGTTGAAGTGCGGCTTGCTGATTTTTTTTATGTTTTGACAGATACAATTTTGCAAGTAAATCCATATGTTGTTGTCGCAGAGACGGAAAAACCTGAAAGATGGTCAGCAGTGTTTCATTGGCAAATTCATCATCATTTTCCTGAAACAATAAGGTCCGAATTTGTGGGAAATGTTGTGTGAAAAAGGCTTCAGTATCTTGAAAATTCAGCCAACATTTAAAGATCGAATAGGTACCACCAAAGTTGAGATGCTGAAAAAATAGATTGAAAAGATGCCTTGTTGAGCCATTTTCAACATGTTCAAATAATGCTGCAAGTTGTTGAAATGTCCAATCTTGTCGTTGAATAGGAACATAATATTCATTTTGCCAACAGCGATCAAAACTGTCTTGTAAAATAACGTTGAGCTGTGGTGGCAGGGCATCATAACGCATAAAATAATTTGGTTGATCTTGTGCTAAGGCAACTAAAAAATACCCCCAACGTTCAATTTGTTCTAAGCTGAAATAGCGAAATAAATGCTCATATAATTCGATTCGTGCAGTAGCCGCTTTTTCGATCTGTTTCTCAATTTTTTTCGACCATTGCGCTGTATAACGATAATCAGCCGCAGGATAATCAAGCAGCGAAAATGCTTTTTCATCCGTCTGTTGCTGTAGAAAACTTAAAATCTCAAGTGATTGCCCATTTAAAATATAGTCTTGAGCCTGTTGTGGAAGTTCAGCCGAAATATGTTGCAGTGGAGCAAGGATTTTTTGTAAAAGTTGTACTGTTTTGGCTGTAGATGAGTGTGCTGTGTCCGCAGTCATTGATTATTTTTCCGTGAATATTTATCTATAGAATTTAAAGTTTTAGTGCTTATTTATGACATACAATACAGCTAAAATACGTTTTAATTTGTATGGTTTTAGCTATGGATTAAAATGGCATGATGTCACAATAAAAAGGAGCAAGAAAAGTGAAAATAATGAACAAAATTTTACTGCTCGTTGCTGTGTTTTGTTGCTCAGCTGTCACATTTGCCGATGAAAATAGCGTAGATGAACAAGCACAGGCGCAGGGCTATTTACATAATTATGGCATTGCTTACTGCTTATCCCATGCAAAAAGCTATAAAGAAGAGGCAGGTATTGCGATGGGAGGCTACCTGCAACTTGGCGCACATGGACAGTTTGAATATCGCAAAGTTAAAGAATTTGTGGATGCACAGTTGAAACAAGGCGTAGGCGGTTATCAATATTCCGATTTACCTGCCTACCTGATGAGTTGTTTAAATATTTCACAAATGCCTGAATATCATGCATTAATCGAGCAACTGCGAGTGCCTAAGCATGGTGATTATTTTTTGGAGGAGTAAGCGTAATAAGCATATTGAGCTTTGCTGAAAAGTCTAACTATGCGTTTCTTCCTCTGCATCATCCTCAAAAGTCTTGGCAATTTTCTCAATATTTAAACTCTTTGCCATCGCATCAAAAATCTCTTTATACACACCATCTTGATGATACAAATCATCATGCTCGCCATGTTCTGCAATATGCCCCTCTTTCATCACATAGGTATAGTCCGCATCAATAATCTGTGACAAACTATGTGAAATAATAATCACTGTTCGACCTTGTTTGATCTCATCCAAACTCTGCTTAATTTGCTCGGCAGCAATGGCATCCAAACTTGCAGTTGGCTCATCAAGAAAAATAATCGGTGGATTTTTCAGGAACATACGTGCCAATGCAATCCGTTGTTGTTGCCCACCTGACAGCATAAGGGCATCAGCATCATAAGCCTGTGGCAGCTTTAAAATCTGCTCATGAATAGATGCTTTTTTCGCTGCATTTATCACATCTTCAAGTGTTGCATCGGTTTTGCCATAACGGATATTGTCAAAAATAGAGCCTTGGAAAATATGATTCTTTTGTAGCACCAAACCGATATGATCACGTAAATATTGCGTATCAATCTGTTCTAAATCAATGCCATCCAAACGAATGCAGCCCGATTCAGGCACATAAAATTTATCCAATAAACTGATCAAAGTTGACTTGCCTGCACCTGATAAACCGACCAAAGCGGTGATTTTATTCGGTTGAATGGTCATGTTAATGTCGTACAGTGCCTGATGCCCGTTTGGATAACTGAAATTGACATTTTCCAAAGAAAACTGACCTTGAATCTGCGGTTTCAGTGAACCACTTGATTCAATTTCATGATCAGCTTCAAGGATTTTGAAGAAGCTTTCTGAATAAATCATCGCATCATTCACTTCATCATAGATCCGATGTAAAGAGCGAATCGGGGCAGACACGTTATTGAACAACAACACATGGTACATGATCATGCCGATACTCATTTGCCCATCCAAGACAAAATAAGCAGTCAGGATAATAATCAGCACAATGCCAATTTGCTCAATAAAGGTTTTTAGACCATCAAACAGAAAACTCGTTTGACGCGTATGCATTTGGTTTTCAGTCAGTTCTTTTTGCAGTTTGAGCTGCTTGTCAGCCTCAATCGACTCACGATTAAAGGACTTGATCACGGTAATCGAGTTGATAATGCCCAAAATACCCTGACTTTTCTTTTCCCGCCCGTCCCGTAAATTTCTACGCCATCCACCCAATTTTTGTGCTTGTTTATAGGTCAACCAAAAGTAAATCGGCACAATGGCGGTTGCCACCAAACCCACCCAAAAATTGGCATAGTACATCAATCCCAACGCCACAAATGCGCTTGTAAATAACGGTAAAATATCAATAAAAAAGATCTGTACCAAACGGGTCAGTGAGCCGATGCCTCGGTCGATACGGGTTTGTAATTTGCCTGCTTGGTTATTATCATCGTTAAAAAAAGCCAAACGATAAGTCAGAAATTTCTCAATAATGCCTTGAGCCAAATCTTGTGACACTAAAATTCGCAGCTTTTCGCCATAAAATTTTTGCCCAAATTGTACGATGGCATTGATGATTTCTTTACCCAATAAAATCGCTGTGATCGTGATCAGAATGTGCCAACCTGCACTGAGTCCTTGACCTACTTCGACCAATTTATTAATGCTATCCACAGCATATTGTAAAGTCAGTGCATTGACCTGCGCTGTCAGTGAACCGATCAGCGTTAAAATCAACGTGGCAATCACCAACCAACGATAAGGTCGGACAAAAGGACGTAGTTTTTGAAATAAGTGCCAAAGGTTCATAGACAATTGTTTTTATTGGGAAGCTGATTTTTAGTCTAATTCTGAAATCATTTTGTCACAAGCATATACACTGTTTTGAATTGTGAATAAGAAAATTGCATTAAAATATAAGGATGAAAATAGGATCAACAGCGATGAATCTAGATCTATTTCAGCCTGAAGAAAATGAAAATGTCCTGCCTTATGATGGCATGGTAAAAGATTATGGCTTAATCCTGAATGATGAACAGAGCCAAAAATATTTACATTACTTTTTACAGCATTTGGCGTGGCAACAGGATGAAGTGTTTATTTTGGGGCAATATCACCAAACGGAACGTAAAGTTGCATGGTATGGTGATGAGCATTATCAATACCGTTATTCAGGTATGGTGAAACAAGCTCAAATTTGGCAGCCTGCATTATTTCGGCTCAAACAACATATTGAGAAGCTCGTTGGACATCCATTTAATACTTGTCTAGCCAATTTATATGACGATGGTACACAAGGTATGGGATGGCATAGTGATGATGAGCCTGCTTTTATGGCTGAGCGTGGTTTAGAAACAGTGATTGCATCTTTAAGTTTTGGTGCAACCCGAAAGTTTAGTTTTAAACATAAAACCACCGCCCAAAAGGTCGATTTACAATTACAGCGTGGACAATTAATCGTGATGCGAGGGCAGACACAACAGTATTGGAAACATTGTTTAGCAAAAACCACCAAGGTTTTACAACCGAGGATTAATTTAACTTTTCGATATTTTTATTCAGAGTTTAATGTATAACGAATTTTGCTTAGAGAATGAGTGGTAAGATCTTACATATCATTTCAATCTTTGAAATGAATGTTATAAAAATATTTTGATTTGTGACTTCATGATCAGTGTAGCTATCACGTTAGGCGACATGGATATCGCCACGTTGGGCAAGGGTTACATGGATGAACCCTTTGCCCCACAAAGGATTTTTGTCACTTTTTATCCTGAGCAAGAACAAAGTACGACTTTGGTCGTAGCGCAAGGTGAGGCATTGCCTACGCAAATTTATCTAAATTCTTCAATAAAATTTGGGGCTGTGTTTAATGAAAATAGATATGAATGGATTTCTATAAAATGGTAAAAATTTACCCCTTTGCCAATGGATAAAGTTTGTCATCAAACTGTTCTAAAGTTGCAAACTCAATTGGCTGTAAATGTTCAATATTATGTAAATGCTGACGATAATTGACCAACATCTGTTCACGCGCTTCCTGTGAAATATACGGCACATGATAAGCAATAAATGGCGGTAAAACCTCATAACCGACATAAGCCAAAGTACCACGTTGGATCGGAATCAGGATATTTTCCATCGAACCATGAATTGCACCCTCGCCAAACATGTGGTCACGCCCGCCCAAAGTGAAACTCAACATGGCTTTTTTACCTGCCATACCACCATGATTATAAAAAACGTTTGCCGCCATAAAAAATGCCTGAAACAAAGACTCGATCAATCCAACCCTTTAACAAAGCAGGCATCGACATCCAATACATAGGGAAACTCAAAATCAATAAATCCGCTTTTTGAACTTTTTCCACTTCTGCTTGAATGTCACTGACCAAAGCCTGTTGCTTCGATGCATGACGTTGCTCAAGTGCATAATTTAAATAGTCAGGATTGCCACGTTCAGTAAAGTCAGCAGCCGAAGCCACAGGATTAAAATTCATGGCATACAAATCAGAAACTTCAACCTGATGACCTTGCTTCTGTAATTCTTCGATCGCAGTATTTTTTAAGGCATCAGTAAAAGACTGCGGCTCAGGATGTGCATGGACAATCAGAATATTCATGTAGGATTTTCCTTAAATTTTTTTACAGGCTAATTGTTATTCGATAGGGGAATTATTCACGAAATCATCTAGCTCGCCAATCACCCAAAAAATATTTTTATGTGGAATAAGGTAAATGCAAACATTTTTCGATGACAAAATGTTTGATCAGGCATAAAAAATGCCAGTTAATTGATGATTAACTGGCATTCCTCTGAGTACGTATTATTTCCGTAAAAACAATATCGTTAAATGGCTAAACTGCTGGAGAACATAATCATAGTATGAGAATTATTTAAAACTTACAATCATAAAAATTGTAAAAATTCTTGAGATTATCAAAGATCATTTAAATATTAATTTGAAAATGTTTCACAGTTGGATTGAGTTCAGAGAGTTGATCATTTTCAGATAAGGCTTGGTAGCGCTTTTCAATTTGCTCGGCTGAATCTTGCAAAGTTTCGATTAATTTTTGTAAATTCAAATACTCAAAGCGATTTTTAGATGCTAAAACGGTCAATGCAAGTGGAGCTTCTTTGCTTGAAAATTTGATCGGGATTGACAATCCTGACACATTTGGATCAAGTTCACCTTGAGAAAAGTAATAGCCTTGCTTCTTGATTTTTTTCATTTTTTGAATGAAAGCATCTTCATGCTCTGCAAAACCAACTTCAGTCAGTTGAGCTTGAAAGCGTGCATAATAATTTTGTAGATTGTGTTTTGACAAATGTGCCATGATCACTTTGGGTGATGAGCCCATAAACACAGGGCGAGGGCAACCACGACCATAGGTTAAAAGCGTTTCATCTCGGTATACTTCATGATGAATATCAATACAATAATGATCATTAAGTTGGGTGAGCAGGCAACAGAGTTCAGTACGTTCAGAAATTTCCTGCATAAATGGCTTACTGATTTGCACTAAGGGATCTGTGGTTCTAGAGATATAGTCCATCACCGCAATTTTAGGTCCAAGTGTGTAGTCCCCTGAGGTTCCGCTCAAGCGTTGTAAGATATCTGCTGAAACGAGTTCTTTAAGATATCTGTAACTTGTTGGTTTTGATAGGTTTAATTCTTCGCAAATAACATCAACATTAATCACTGGGCGTGACACCGAAAATAAATCGAGTACGGTGAGAATTTTACCAAAACTTGAAAGCGCCATTGATTACCTACTTAGTACCTGTATACCAAAAATGAAAATTTATAATGTTACTTTATAACAAAAAAATCCTAAATAAAAAGGAATTTCATCATAAATCGCTGTGTTTTAAAAAAATCTATCAATAAAGCTTAAATACACGAAAAGTTAAAGGAAAAATGCAAAATATGATGTGTGGTCAGTCGTATGCGCTTTCATAAAATTTTAGAAAATATGGATGATAATTCGCTGTTATTTGATATAAAGATGCTTTAATTATCAATATAAGATATTTTTGTTGACTATTTATATTTTTTTTGAAAAAATTAACCAAATAAATATCCAATGATGAATTTTTAAACTTGGTTTTCTAAGTTGTCATCATGTTGATGATGGATACCCTCTGATGAAACTTCAATAAAATCTATTCTGATTTTATTGAGTCTTGCTGATATTTTAAGATTATTAAATTGCGACGCTATTTATGTAGATAAATGGTGCGCTTTTTTGGTCGCTGAAAAATGTAAAGAGGTGTTGTTCATTGTATTGATCATCTTTACATAGAGACTACGCATGTTACTCACCAAACAGCTATTGGCTTTTCGTCCCAATAAATTGGATTGGATCTTTTCGATCAAGACATTTATTGCGGGGATGCTTGCGCTGTTTATTGCATTTGAATTGAATCTTAGTTATCCAATTTGGGCGATTGGGACAGTTTTTGTGATTGCAAATCCTTATGCAGGGATGGTGGCATCGAAAAGTTTATATCGTCTATTAGGTACTGCATTTGGTGCGATTTTCGCTGTGGCGGTGACACCATATTTGATCAATACTCCTTGGTTGTTTATTTTGGTTTTGGCGAGTTGGGTCAGTATTTGTTTGTATATTTCCCTGTTAGATCGTACACCTCGTAGTTATGTGGTGATGCTAGCAGGTTATACCGCCGTTATTATTTGTTTTAACAGTATTTACTATATCGACACCATTTCGATTTTCGATATGGCATTGGGACGTTTCTTAGAAATTTCGATTGGGGTAATTTGTAGTGCAGTGGTGACCACAACGCTGATGCCAATGCATATCGGTCCTGTGGTTGAAAATCGGGTCAACAAAACCATGAGTGATACCCAGTCTCTATTTGATTCGATTTTATCGGGGACAGATCATCATGAAAAAAATTATACCCAATTGATGGCACATATCACCCGAGATACATCTGATATTCATACCATGGCAGTGCATTTGAGTTATGAAAAATCCAAATTTAAAGGCATGACCAAACCCTTACAAGAGTTATTGCATCAAGTCACCATGTTAGTGGCAAATCTAGTGGCAATGTCTGAACGGCTGAAACAGCTTGATGATATTGATATGAGCTATCGAGAACATTTAAAAACTTTACATCAACATGTGGATGCTTTTTTAGATGATCAGCATCCGATTTTGGAAAATGAACTCAATCATTTACCTGAACATTTTGACCAAGAATTTGATGTGATTTTAAGACATGCAGCTGATTCGCAACAGGTGATGTTGGGCAGTCTGAAAATGGACATTCGCCATTTTATTCAAAATGTACGTGCAGTGCGGTTGATTTGGCAACGTATGCAACAGGGTGATCATAGTTTACCTGAAAATATTGCAGCATTAACGACATCTTATCCAAGTTTACACCGTGATTATGGTGTGGCTGTCCGTGGAGGTTTGTCTGCCTTTTTGACCATTATCATTGCTTCAAGTATTTGGATTTTAAGTGGTTGGAAATCAGGTTTTATGATGGCACAAATGGCGGCAATCAGTGCGTGTATTATGACTGCATTAGATAATCCTGTGCCTGCTTTAAAAATGTTTATCCGTGCCAGTATTTATGCAGCGGTGGTGGTGTTTATTTATGCTTATGGGATTTTCCCGCATGTACAATCTTTTGTAGAACTGATGTTGGTTTTAGCACCATTGCTCATTTTCTGTTTGATGCTGTATTTACATCCGCCATTAAATGGTTTGGGATTGCCTTTAATCATGAGCAGTATTATGGGCATGAACATTCAAAATCGTTATTTTATGGATCAAGTGGCGTTTTTTGATTTTTCATTTGGTACGGTAATTGGTCCGATTATTTCAGTGTATATCGTACATATTGTGCGGGCAATGTCACCTGAAATGACTGTACAACGGATCTTGGCGCTGCACTATCAAGCGATGCGTGAAGCGGTACGGATGCATTATGGTGCAAATTTTCGGATTCACTTACGTAGTATGTTGGATCGCATCGGGGTACTCAATACCAAACAAGTGCAATCAGAAAAATTAAGCCATGATATCAACGCAGCTTTGATTGAGTCGAGTGCAGTGATTGATTTTACACGCTTACAAGAGCTGGCAGGAAAATTGTCAAATGAATCCTCAGTTGTGGCAGATATTGCACAGTTACAAAGCGATTTAGAACAATGGTTTAATGCGAAAGAAAAACAACAATCAACAGAAATTGCTTTGCAGAATGTTTTACAACAATTAAAGAAAATTCAACAAGGTGCAGATCATATTGGTGATGAAGATATTCGCCATCGTTTAAAAATTTCGGTGAATAACATCTGTAATAGTGTGTGCCATCAACAGGTCTTAGATGTTGATGAGCATGACCTTGCTCATGCCAATTTAGGAGTATCTCAATGAGTGAATTGAATATTTATGGGGTTTATATTCCGATTTTTTTGTTACAGGCAATCGTTGTATACATATTGCTTAAATTGATCAATATCTTGACAGATCGATGGGCTGAACAAGGTTGGATTGCTTTGCCGAGTATTTTTAATTTGTGTGTGTACATTGTGCTGCTTTGGGGAATCCACAGTCTATATGTGGTGTATGTGAGTTAAGCGAAGTTTGATGATTTGGATGAGGTAAAATGAATAACTTTGATATGCGTAAAGCAATACGTCCCCTTGGTTTGCTTGTGGTCGTGATCTTGGCAATACTGTGTATTGTACATTTGTGGAATTATTATAATGCTGAACCTTGGACACGAGATGGGCGTGTACGAGGTGATGTAATTCAAGTATCTTCTGATGTTTCAGGTTTGGTTACTGAAGTTTTGGTACAGGATAACCAAAGTGTTAAAAAAGGACAGACTTTATTTAAAATTGATGTTGAACGTCAGGCTTTAGATGTAGAGCAAGCCAAATCGGACATGAGCAAAGCACAATCTGGACTCGCAGAAGCAGAAGCTTCTTTGGCACAAGCCAAAGCCAATTTGATCAAATCCCAAGCCAACATTAAACTCGCAGATAAAACCGCAAATCGTTATGCGGACTTGATGGATGGCGCAATTTCACGTCAGGAACAAGATCAAGTGTTTGCGACACGTGATCAATCTCATGCGGAACATGAACAATTGCAAGCTGCGATTCAACAAGCTGAAGCGAATATTAAACAACAAAAAGCGTTGATCGAAGTGGCACAGAGCAATTTAAATCTAGCAAAACTGAATTTTACTCGTTCTGAAGTGGTTGCACCTGCAGATGGAACTTTATCAAATTTTGATATGCGTGCAGGGAATTACGTTAAAGTTGGGCAAGCTGTAGCAGCTTTATTAGACCGTAAACAACTGTTTGTGGTGGGGTATTTTGAAGAAACTAAACTGAATAAAATCCATGTAGGTGATCCTGCTACAGTACAGTTGATGGGCGATTCTGAGAAAATTAAAGGACATGTACAAGGGATTGCATCTGGGATTGAAGATCGTGAACGGACAACATCATCAGGTTTATTGGCGAATGTAAATCCAACTTTTAGTTGGGTACGTTTGGCACAGCGTGTCCCTGTAAAAATCATTTTGGATGAATTACCGCATAATGAATTGGCTTTTGTGGCGGGGCGGACTGCGACAGTGCATATTTTAAAAGCACAACATTAAACGATAAAAGACAGATCTCATCCAAATGGAAACCATCTATGTGAATAGGTGGTTTTTTATTGAAAATATATTGAAAGATAAAATGATGTAGCAATAGAAAAAGCCCACATTGAAATGCAGGCTTAGTCTTTTAAATCTCTGAAAAATTAAAATAATTTAACAGGAATATCTAAGAATACACGCCATTCATTGGTGTCACCAATATAAGCGTTGGTTTGATATGCATCACTTGCACGATAGTACGAGTGACGTACACGTAAGCTGGCATTTTTTGCAAAGCCATTTTGAACGGTATATTTGACTTGGTTAAAGAATTCACGTTCTTGTGCATCATCTGTTAAGTTTTTAACTTTGATGTCCCAACCATAAACAAAAGCAGTTGTCCAATTTAAACCAGGAACGCCATAGCCACCGAAGTCTAAATTATATTGAACTTGTGCTGATTTTTCATGATTACCAATGAAGTCAGACATGTAAGAGTTAGGTAGATAAATACTTTGGAAACCATCAGCATTTGAACCATAGTCATAACCTGTATTGCCTGTATTTTGTTGGTAAGCCAACATAACACTGTGCGGACCTTGATTATAAGTACTTGATAATGCCCAGATGTTGTTGCTACGACCCTCAACATCTTTATCCCCTAGTGGAGATGAATAAGTTTCTGCATTTTTATCCCACTCAGTGTGATAACCACTAAAATCAAAAGTTAAAGAACTTTTATCTGCAAGTGGAAGCTTATAGTTCGCATTGACATAATGACGCTCTAAAGCATTTTTAGAGTCTAAACCAAAATATGATGCACTGAGTTGATCATCAAATTTGTATTTTGCGCCCCAAACGATTGCACGATCAAGACCTTTTCCACCTACATCAGCATCACTTTTGATTTGGTCTGACATTTGGTCTTTGGTAAATTTACCTGCGGTTAATTCTAAGCCCTTGATCTCACGGCTTGTAACTAATGTACCTTCGAAATACTCTGGCACCATACGTCCTGTGTTACTTGCAAGTACAGGCAAGTCAAGGACTTGAGTACCATATACAACAGTTGTATTTGAGAAACGTGCTTTTACATTTCCGCCACCACGACCCCAATGGTCATATGCAGAACCATCATTGTGCTTAGGAATCATTTGGTTGCCAGCATTGTTATTTGAACCTAGTTTGATTGAGCCATCGCCCAATACACCTACGCCAAAACCAACAACACCTTGGGTGAAACCAGAGTTTAATTCGACAATAGCAGACTGTGCATAAGAGCTTTGATCTACTACATCATTTTTTTTATCACGATGAATATAACCAGTACGGAATAGAACTGATCCTTCAGCATCTTCAAGAAATCCTTTTGCTTCGCTTTGCTCACTTGCATACGCTGAAGACAGAAGAGCGGCCTGAATTAGAACTGCTAATGTAAGTTTTTGTGGGGTTAGCATTCGGCTTGCCTCTTACAGTGTTTGTTTCAAAATATTTAATTTCAGTGAATTGTATAATTAAATTACAGAAAAAACTAGTATTTGTAACAATTTTATTTTCTAATCTTAGCTTTTAATCTCATATTACTAGATTTTTAACAGAAAATAAAAATGCAAATAGATCACCAATCATATTGAATAATTTACCAAAAGTTTAAAAAACACAGTAAAATTCCGCCTTTCTCTCTCCCTCGGTCTATACGAAAAATGACTGCATCTTTCTTAAAAAAAATAATGGCTGTGCCATTTATGTTGCTTATTTCTGGTGTGAGCTATGCAGAAGATATACCACTCACGACCTCAAAAGGAGTTTTATCTGGAAGTATTGGAACTGTATCGAAGTATGTCTATCGTGGTGGTGTGGAAAATGATGATATTGCGATTCAAACAGGCTTGGACTATGCCCATAACAGTGGTATCAGTGTTGGCTATTGGGGTTCAACGCTAGATTATGATGCGACAGATGAAAATCGTCATCGTGGTTTTGAGCACGATCTTTACATCGCTTATGGTGATGAGATTCGCCAAGATTTAAGTTATAACTTACAAGCCACAGCTTATATTTACCATAAGGGTGGAACAGTTTACGGCGATGAGAATAAACGTAAAACCACTGCTTTTGATGTGCTTGGTGAATTGGCTTATAAGGACGTCACTTTTGCAGCATCGGTCTTACTTGCTGATGCGTCTTTTGGTAATGCAGGTGATGTCTATTTAAGTGCAGCGTATAGTCATACATTACCGAAAGATTTTGTTGTGAATGCTTCGGTAGGTGGTTCAGCATATAACAGTAGCCGTGATGATGAAATCATTCAAACGACGGAAGATTTTGCGTTCAATGAAGCACGAGTCGGTCTGAGTAAAGATTTAGCAGAAACAGGTCTCGTTGCATCTGTAGATTATGTGGTTGGTGGTGAAGATCGCTTAGGTGAAGACTTTGATAATCATGTGGTTTTTGGTTTGAATTATAATTTTTAAACAAAATATTTAAATTTGATGATTTGGATAAAGTGTATTTCTTATAAAATGCACTTTTTTTATGCATAAAATAAGCATGATCTTAAATCGTGCTTAAAAAAGTGACAGTTTTGTTTTTGAAATGTTTTATAGCATGCAAGGTGATCGTAACATGAACATCAATATGACAAGAATAAAAAGCTGATGTGTACACAGTGAATTTTAGCCATTGAAATGATTTGATCATTTTTGATTGCTTTTTAAATATTTAAATTATTGAAAAATAACATTATAAATTGATAAGTTGTATATTGAACATTCCCTTTTTGCTGAAGTTGGCATAGCTATTGCTAAACATTTAATGAGTTATATGAGTTTAAAAATTTAAGCAGAACAGATCATCAGCACGATGGGGGAGCATTAGACATGCGATTTACAACTAAACTTTTAGCATTGGGTATTTTGGCTTCAACTGCAAGTGTAAGTATGGCAGAAGATAATACACTGTCTCAATTAGGACTGACATTTTCAGGCAGTGCTGCTTTAACCAGTGACTATCGTTTTCGTGGTGTGACGCAAACAGGCAGTGATCCTGCGGTACAAGCAGGTTTTACGCTGGCACATTCATCGGGTTTTTATGCAGGTGTTTGGGGCTCAAATGTCGATTTTGGTGAAGGTAGCCCACATTTAGAGCTTGATCCTTCGATTGGTTATTCCACAACTTTAGAAAATTTTAGTAAAAAGCCAGTGATTGATGTCGGTGTGGTGTATTACAACTATCCAAGCTATAGCGATGCAAACTGGGCAGAGTTATACGGCAAAGTGACCCTGAAAGATCTCGCTGTTTCGGGTGATAGTTTATTGACCAATATTAACTTTACCAATGATTATGCAGCAACGGATACCAACAGTTGGAATATTAACTTTGGTTATGCATTACCATTTGGTGACACTGGATTTGGTGGTGTTGCAGCAGTGGGTTATACCGTGGTGGATGATGAAGAAAAATATTCATTTAATGGTGATGACAATTATGTGGACTGGAAAGTGGGCGTAAATTATGGCTTTAAATCTGTACAAGGTTTAAGTGCTGAACTTGCAGCAGTGGGCACGAACATTGACACGGATGGTTGGACATCTGCGGCGGAGCGTGGTGTGGATACAGGTGCAGTATTTACCTTGACCAAAGCATTTTAATAACAAAAAATCAAAAAGAGACATAGCAAAATAAGTGTCAAATAAAAACATCTTCTCCATCCCTCCTTAAAGACAAGGAGGGATTTTTTGATCTAAATTATTATTTTATTTTAAGCTTCTTGTTTACGATAAGATAAAGCTTCACTTAAATGTGCCGTTTCAATGTCAGAACTTTGCGATAAATCTGCAATACTACGTGCCACACGCAAAATCCGATGATATGCCCGTGCTGATAAATTCAAACGCTGTTGAGCCATTTCTAACATATTTTTAGAGGCTTGATTGAGCTGAGCATGCGCTTCAAGTTGTTGAGGTGATAGACTTTGATTGCTTGCACCTTGACGTTGGATTTGCAAATCATAGGCAGCTAAAACACGCTCACGTACTGTGGCAGAATTTTCGACCTCAGTTGTGCTTTGTAGCTCTTGGGCTTTTAATGGTGGGACATCTATGTGTAAATCAATACGGTCAAGTAATGGACCTGAAATACGATTTTGATACCGTTTAATTGACTCTGTTGAGCATTGGCAACGGTTGTCTTGATTAAATGCATAGCCACATGGGCAGGGATTCATCGCTGCAATGAGTTGAAAGTCAGCAGGAAAAGTGATCTGACGGGAAGCTCTGGAAATCACGATTTCTTTTCCCTCTAAAGGTTGTCGTAAAACCTCTAAAACCTTTCTGTCAAACTCGGGTAGTTCATCCAAAAAGAGCACGCCTAAGTGCGCTAAAGTAATTTCACCAGGTTTTGGGTGTGAACCACCTGACAATAACAAAAATAAAGTGTATCAAATAGGCATAAAACTCAATTTTTACAAAATTAATGGAGATTTTATGCCAGTACTATTAGAGACTGAATCAGGATTTACATTGTTTGGAGAGACTGGTTTGGAAATTCGAAAATCAGTTAGGATTATTCCTAAAAATTACAGAAGTGTTACAGGCATTATTGCGTCAAAAAAATCCTCAGATGAAGCACGTTATGAATCTTCATTGGAGCGTGATCTACTAACCTCACTAGAATTTAATGCACAAGTGAAATCATATACAGTTCAACCAATAATGCTTGAATGGGTAGATGATAGTGGTCAGAAAAGAACTTATACTCCAGATGTTTTTATTGAATATAAAGGAGTAGCTGAAAAACCAAAATTAGTGGAAGTAAAATATAGGGAAGATCTTAAAAAGAATTGGGCTGAGCTCAAACCAAAACTCAAACAAGCAAAAAAATTTGCTAAAGAGCAAGGTTGGATTTTCAAAATTTTAACAGAGAATGAAATTCGTAATGACTTTAATGAAAACGCACGTTTTTTATTAGGATACCGCTATCCAATTCCAGAGATTGAGTTAATTACGACCTTAGATGATGAATTACAAAAGTTAAAATACACTACCCCGAAGCAATTATTGGCAACTATTTCACAAGATCAATGGGAACAGGCACAATATCTAACAGCTTTATGGTACTTAATTTCAACTTTTCAGATACGCACAAATTTGATGTATCCCTTAACTATGGATAGTGAGATATGGTGACAACAATGCAAAATCTGAATGAAATTGTGCTTAAAGTTGGTGCAGAAATTTATTTTCAAAATAAGAAATTTTTGATTAAAGCTATCTTAAACTTTGAGGAATTATTACTTTTAGATATTGATAAAAATGAAAAAAAAATTATCAATATTTCACAGTTAAGTTATAAACCTAAAATCGCAATTGAAAATATTTCTTTTGATCATGATATTCAACGTGTCAGTGATGATCACTGGGCAAAAGCATTAAAAAAATATGAAGTAATTAAGCCCTTACTGGAATCGCCAAATAGAACTAGAGCTGATGTAATAAAAAGAGCTAAAGAATACAGTTTTAATGTCTCAGCATTGTATAAATGGATCAAAGCTTATGAAGCTGAAGGTGTAGTGACTTCATTATTGCCAAAAGAACGTGTTGATAAAGGTGGGAAGCGGTTAGATGATAATGTTGAATTGATAATTACTCAGGTCATAAATCAACATTATTTAACTCCACAAAGAAAATCAATATCTTATATACAGACTGAAATTAAAAGAATTTGTAAAAATTCAGAGTTAGAAATTCCACATCACAATACGATAAGAAATCGAATTAAAGAACTTTCAGAATATTCTATGATTTCACATAGATTTGGTAAAAAAGCAGCAGAAGATAAGTTTAAACCCAAAACAGGGCATTTCCCCAATGCTGACTATCCTCAGGCAGTTTGGCAAATTGACCATACTCAATTGGATATAATTTTAGTAGATGATATTTATAGGAGACCAATTGGTCGTCCATGGATTACAGTCGCAATTGATGTCTACAGTCGTATGACGGTTGGCTTTTATATTTCATTTGATCCACCAAGTGCCTTATCTGTTGGTTTATGTTTAACGCAAGCCATATTACCTAAAGATACATATACACAAAGTTATGAATTGAAGCAAAAATGGCCAGTTTGGGGTTTGCCTAAAAAGGTACACGCTGATAATGCTAAGGAATTTAGAGGTGCAATGCTCACTCGAGCATGTCAACAATATGGTATTAATTTAGAGTGGAGACCTGTTGCTCGTCCAAACTTTGGTGGTCATATTGAAAGATTACAAGGTACTTTTCTAAGAAAAATTCATGATTTAGCGGGAACTACTTTTTCAAATATTGCACAAAGGAAAGGTTATGATTCTGAAAAGTATGCTGATAAAACTCTATCTGAACTTGAAGAATGGTTTGCGATTTTAGTTGTAGACACTTACCACATACAAAAGCATAGTGTGATTGGCATGCCTCCACTTGCCAAATTCACAGAAGGAATTCTAGGGACTGATCAGAAAAAAGGAACTGGCTTACCTTCAAGGATTTTAGATGAAAATAAATTAAAATTAGATTTCATGCCCTTTATTTCTCGAAGTATTCAGGATTACGGAGTAGTTATTGATAATATTCATTATTATCATGACGTACTCAGACGCTGGATTAATTTTAAAGATCCGAACAATCCTAGACAAAAGAAGAAATTTACCTTTCGACGTGATTCTCGTGATATTAGCCAAATTTGGTTTTTTGACCCAGAAGTTAATACATACTATCCAATCCCATATAGAAATATTTCGAATCCTAAAATGAGTATATGGGATCTTCGTGAAGCGAAAAAGAAAGCGAAAATAGATCATTTAGATGAAAAATCTGAGAAAGATATTATCGATGCATTCAATAGGCTTAGAAAGATTGAGGAAATATCCTCAGAAAAGACAAAGGCTGCAAGAAAATCTTATCAAAGAAGAAATTCGGGCTTTAATAAGGCGAAAAATCATATTCAATCAGCAAATGAAAATGATGAGCTAAATAATGATCAACAGTTAACAGAAGATTTTCAAGAAATCAAAACAACGCAAATTTTACCTTTTGATGAGCTGGATGATTTTATTAATGAATAGTGAATATATGCATTTAAATGAATCATCAAGGAGTTATATAGATTTACCTTTAGATGAGCGAATATACAAAATACGATCTCCTCGATGGATTGGATATCCACAATCACAATTCGTATTAAAAGAACTGAATAAGTTAATGGTAATGCCTAAAACGCATCGCATGCCAAATCTTCTGATTCATGGTGAGACAAATAATGGCAAAACTATGCTGATTAAGCGATTTGAAAAAATGTATCCATCAAGTGAAAATGTTAATGGAGAAGGTGTCCACATTCCTGTCATGGTTATACAGGCTCCTCCAAAACCTGATGAAACTCGGTTATATAATATTATTTTAGATTCTCTATTTGCACATTATAAGCAAAGTGATCGAGTAGATAAAAAGTTATTTCAAGTCATTCATTTGCTTAAATATGTGCAGTTAAAAGTCTTAGTTATTGATGAAATTCACCATTTATTAGCAGGAAGTACAGAAAAACAACGTGGTTTTTTAAATGTGATTAAATATTTAGGGAATGAGTTACAAATTCCAATAGTTGGTGTTGGTACTGAAGCAGCCAAAAGAAGTATTGCAACAGATCCTCAATTATCAAACCGATTTAAAAGAGTTGAATTGCCACTTTGGAAAAATGATGATGATTTTTTACGCTTACTAGTCAGTTTTGAAAGATTATTACCACTAAAAAAACCATCTGATTTAATCACTCCTCAAATTGCGAATAAATTATTTCTTTTGTCTGAAGGCTATCTAGGAGAAGTATCTCAAATTCTTGTTGAAGCGGCTGTCTTAGCAATCGAAAAAGGTACTGAAAAAATAGATTTAACTATATTAAATGAATTGAAGTGGGAAGCCCCTTCTCGTAGAAGATAATTTAAATATATAGTGAGGTTTTCATGGAAACTTTCAAGATTTTACCAGCACACCCTCACCCATTAGATGGTGAATTGTTTTCATCTTGGTTTGCTCGATTAGCCTTTGATAATGTGTCAAAAGTACATTCTTTTGCAATTGAAATATTTGGGCAACAATATGGTCATAGTTTTTGGACTCGTGATATTGATTGTTTTATTGATCAAAATCGTTCAAGTCAAATATCATACCGTACAGGAATAAATGAGAGTGAAATATTTCAGACTACAATTAGAAGTTATGAAGGGGTTCTTTTTACTCAATTGAATTCTGGTTTTAACAGATGGATATTGCCATGTGGGATTTATCATAGAACTAGAAAAAGTAATTGGCTTGTATTTTGTCCTCTATGTTTGGCTGCTGATCAAGTTCCCTATTTTAGAAAAAGTTGGCGTTTATCTTTATTTACTGTTTGCCCAACCCATCAAATATATATGCTAGAGAGTTGCCCTAAGTGTAGTCAACCGATCAATTTTTTTAGGCAAGAGTTAGGCGAACGTTCAAAATATTTTGTAAATGCAATTACAGATTGCGCTTATTGTAAGTTTGACTTACGAAATTCAAATATTAAGTTAATAGCGTTAAGTGATTCGAGAATAATTCAAGACATTTTTGATTTAATTAAAAAGCACGATGATGGATGGTGGTATTTAAAACAAGGTCAATATGCATTGCCATATAGTTTTGCATATTATGATGTAATTCATTATTTAAGTTCATTTTTAAATTCTAAAGTTGGAACTCCTTTATATGAAGAAGCTTTGATTGATCTGAATTTTAATACTTCAACTTTTCTGCAAAATCGAAAAAATCAGGTTTTTGAAATTCGAAGCTTAAATGAACGATTTATTTTATTAGCTTGCACTCTTTGGTTATTAGATAATTGGCCAATTAGAATGGTTGAGTTATGTAAAAAATATAATTTAACAGCTTCAAAAATTACAAGATCTGAAGTTTTACCGTTTTGGTTCTCAAAAGAAATCGATTTAAATTTAAGAGGAATTGATGTTATTGCTAGAAATTTTAATTAATTTATCATCTATTTCTATTCGTTTCTTATTAGTTATTCTTGTTTCAAACGTACCACTATAACCATTTATAAATGCTGTGCTGTGATACGCCTAAACGTTCTGCGACATCAGTGACCGAATATCCGCGTTCAGTAATCAATTTTACAGCTTCATCTTTAAATTCTGGGGTATAACGTTGTCCACTCATAATGTTTTTCCTATGCAAAAAGAATAGATCATATTTGTCTAGGAGAGTGGTGGCAGTCCATACAGGTCTTGATGATCTTATGGTCGATATTGTTGAATCACAGGATGATCAAGAATTATTGGCACTACGTGTTTCTGATTTTTTATATGAAATTTCTGAAATCTAATTGCCTTTAAATAGTTTTCCGTCTAATCGTAAATAATTTGGTATATTTTAATTATATTGCCATTTCGGCTTATTAGTATGGAATATCTATTACGGTACGAATAAGCATGGCTAGTAATTTTAAGTTATAGTTGATTATTAGACAACTTGCATAACTTAAATTCCAGCTAATCAGCTACCTAAAATCTCCTAAGTGGAAGTCTCCTATTAATTCAATATAAGTCAGCCATGATTACATGACTGACTTTTCTTGATTAAGGGGGAATAGTTTCAGTTTACTTTCTTTGATTCAATAAACCGTAAATACAATTTTCTTCTGCTTCAAGTTGTTTAAAAAAATCAAAAAATCCTTCAACTGCATTGCTATCTGTGATCATGATACCTACTGGCACTGTGGTCAATATATCTTTGGATGGACTACTTACATGAATAATAAAAGCACAAAATGTATTTTCCATGACTAATATTTCAAAATTTCCTTCAAACATTAAGCTGCTTTCTCTAATTGTATGGAAGTTTTTTCCTCCTGATTGATTTGTAATTATTTTTTTATAATTACTTAGAGAATGCTTATCATCTTGAGATGAAACAGGTAGTAAGCATTTGAAGTTATTCGTCATTTTGTTAGAGGATAATCGATCAACAAAATCACCAAATCGATCAGATTTACCCCAAAAATTGTCTGAAGGTGCTAACCAGTACAACTGCTTTTGTTCTGAATGATTACTTTGACATTTCTTAACCGCGTCAAAGAATAATTCTGCATTTTCTTTGGAATAAATAGGTCCTATAAAGTAATGATTCGTACCATGATTTAATTCAGATAACTGATCTAAATGGAATTTTTGATGGCTAAATATGGATTCAATACCCAAATATTCTTCCATATCTAATTTATCAAGTACTTTAACAATATCTTTAATATTTTCCGATTTTTTGGATGATCTAAGAGCTGAGTAAAGCGCATCTTCAATTTTATCAACATTTTGCAAATGGTTAAAATCATTGATTTCAGTAGGAGTTGCATTATCATTGAATGTAAGATTAAGTTGGAAACGACGAGAATGATCTCGCAACTTTTCAACTTGACTCATTTTGTATAATTGAACTTTCTTCTCATCTTCATTTTCAGCAAGGTTGAACTTAATTAAATCTTGGTTGCTATAAAAGCGAAAATTTTTCTGAAACTCTTTATAGACCAATGACTCACTACTAGAAAGAAATTCCTTCGATGCTTCTAACTTAATTGAATTTAGTCCATTATCTGATGAGTTTTGGTTCACCGGTTCTGGGTTTAGACCAATCATTTCGAAATTCATTTTTTGAATACTATCTTCAATTTTATTTACATAGGGGATAGCGCAAACATCTGAAAACGCTTTTTCTAGCTGTTTAGTAAGTGAAAATTTACCATCTTCAAGATGTTGAATCTGTTCTCGATGCAATAAGCTTGTTAACAGCACATCAGTTTCGTGATTAGAAAGCTCTAGAAACTGAGCAATTTTTTCAGCGGACATTGGAGCGATAACCAATAGGCGCAATACCATTGAATCAATAAAATCCAAGGTTTCCTTCGTAGTATAACTAAATGCCACGTTGAATGTTTGTGATGGTAAGGTTACATCAATATCATGATAAGCTATCAGTGACTTTTCCATTAATTACACTCCTTCAACTATAGTTTTTTTACGGTTTTTTTTACGATTGGGTGAGTCTACTTGTACTTTTTTATGCTTTGATCGTTTATTAATACGCTGATATTCTAAAGACTGTTCTGTACGGTCTTTGATATAGGTTAATACGCGGCCTAAAGGCATATCTTTATTCACACCTTGCCACATTTCTTCTGCACCAAATATAACGAGTCTATCCATAGCTCGAGATAGAGCCACGTTAACTCGATTTGGAGACTGTAGGAATGCTGGAAACATACTTGAATCATTTCGAGTTACAGATAATATAATGATTTGATTCTCTTTACCTTGATAGCTATCCACCGTATCAATACGTACAATTGATCTCAATTCATTAGATACATCACTCAAAGCAAAAGCTTTTCTTAGCCGATTTTTTTGTTCAGCATATGTACAAATCACACCAATCGCTGGTTCTTTGATAGAGTTGAGTGAAGGCATTAGACGTTGTAATAAAGACTTGTCTTGGTCAACTCTTTTAAGAAAGTCAATAATTTGATCAATTTCATGTGGGTTGTAAATACTACTACCTTTTTCTAAGGTAAAGTGTTCTGCATTTCCTGTATCGACCCAAGTAACTGTTGCATTTAATTCAGTTGCAATATTGGATTGATAAATATCAGGAACTACACGTTTTAGTCTGACTCCTTCAGCCGACTCAACTCGTGAGTCAATTACAGCAGTTTCTAGTTTTCCTTCATAGAAACATGTTGAAACTAGATTGCCAATACTCGGACTCATACGATATTGGGTTAATAGTTCAGCACTAGCCTGATGACCATAATATGAATCAAAAATACGACCAAAGTCACTTTGCAACTTGATTTCAACATCATCTTTGGAAATACCAAGTTGTTTTGCTAATGCTTTTTTATGCTCAGATGAATAAAGTGGAGGAAGTTGGTTTTGATCGCCTACCAAAAGAATTCGCGTACCTGATTGCATTGCAATAGCTAACTCAGAAGGTATAGAGCGTGCTGCTTCATCAATAATGACCCAATCAAATACTTGATTTGCAATACCGATACTTTGTTGTCCTACACCAACGCATGTACCACAAACTAATTGTCTAGTTTTGACCAAAAAACTCTCATAATTAGCATTTTGGCTTTCAATCAACGGTTCATAGTCGAGTGCAATATTAATCAGAGCTTTTGCTTTTAGTCCTTCTTCATTGGATACTCCATGGTATTGATTGAGTGCGATAAACGTAATTGTGTCAATTTTATTTAACTGATTCAAAACAGATATATTCTTTTCATAGATACAAGCTTCGAGTTGCTTCATATAATCTTGATTAGCGTAAAATTTAGCTTTAAGTTTATTCATTGCTGATGTAAATGATTGTTTATATTCATCTAATGAGAAGCTGAATTTCTGCTCTATATCATCTTGATCAATTGATTGGTAGGCTGATCTAAGATGATTTAATACATCGACTCGTATTGTATATAAATCACTCAAATAATCAGTATCGAGCGCTAATTCATTAGAAAGTGCTATTACTCTCTCTCTGAGATTTGATTTGAAAAGCTCTTTTTGGCTAGTAATAATTGAACCCGTATAGACATCTTTTAATTCATTAGACACAGCACTTTCTTTGTTACTGATTCGAGCAATGCTTAATTCAGTATTATGTTTTAAACACTGTTTCCGGATACGCTCAACACTAGTATTGACAGCTTCATGTGACTGGCTGACTATAAGAATATTACCAACATTTAGTTTGTCATAGAGATAGTGTGCCAAAGTCGAAATAAATTCTGTTTTACCTGTTCCTGGTGGTCCCTTTAACATTGAAACAGGACCATACTTGACTACTTTACGAAAGGCATCTCGTTGCAATGGATTTAAGCTTTTAATCAGTTCATTTTTCGCATTAAATACATCATATTTTTCAAAATCGGCATCTGAGATTTCGATTCCATAGTCTATGGCGTTAAGCTCTAGTGTAGGCTCAAAAAAATCAATAAGATTTGTAATTCGGGCTTTATTTTCCAGAATATTCTTTAAAGCATCTGCACGTTTACGATTAGATGATTTATCTGCTTTACTTTGTAAAAACAAAGTTGCTTCAGTAGGAACTTCATTAACTTTTTTACAAAAATCAATCCACAATTCACCAATCTTGGATTGTGCAATATTCATTGTACCAATACAGAAAGTATAATCCCCCCTTTACCAGTTTCTTTAGTACACATTACATCAACTTTATCAGTTTTACTGAATTTAGCAGAAATGTCTTCTTCTAAGTCATAATATGCAATAGCACTAGTTGAATTTTTATGGTGTTTATTTTCAACAGTCTTTAATGGCTCTGATAATATAATTGTAGGGTGCGCATGGCGTTCGGTAACCATGACTTTTTTCCAAAGTTCTTTTGTTTCAATATCAAATGGTTGTTGATACGCAGACTGAATGGTATTTCCTGTTACTGTTGTCTTAGCATCATTGTTATTTTGAACAAAGTGCTTAGTCTCTTGTACTTGATTTACTTCACGTTGGATTTGTAGTGCTTCTTTTTTCTCTTTAATTTGGTTTAACTGAAGTTGATTATACCGATCTAACGCTTCAGAAAAATTTTGATCCTGTGAAAGAAAATTGTTTAAATCAACTATATTATCGCGCTTACTCATTCCAGATAAAGGGTGTACCTGAATACTGGCATCAATACTACAATCAGCGTCTTTACTTGCTCTCCACCATAACTCTTGTTGTTGTACAAAGTCTATAAAGCTCAACTCCTTTTGATGTGGCTTATAGAATCCTTTAAGTGTGCCATTAATACCACTAAGAGTAAGTCGAATATCTCCTTCACGAGCAGGTTCAAGTTGGATATACAACTTTCCATTTTCTGGATAAATAATGAAAGGTGAATCAACTTTACCAGTATAAATCATGATCTGAGGTGCTTCTTTAACATCAGCCCCTTTACATTCGAATGCTTCCATAAATCGAGTGTTATCAATATAACGAACACTTTCATCTTCAAGTAATTCTGTTTTAAAAGCTTCGTATAACCAAGTTAAAGATTGATCTAGCGGAGTATGTTGTTCAGTAGATAGAACTATGCCATATAATTCGGCGATTAACTGCAATGCAGCATAGTTATCACATTGTTTTATCGTTGGGGTTTCAATATCTTTTGGATAATAATGGCTAGATGAATCGCGTTGTAAAACCTCAGGGTGATAACAATCTGTAAAGACCACATTTAAGTTTGTGCGATCTACCAAGATATTGTGATCATCTAAATGACCATGATGATATTCATGTTCATGAAAACTTTTTAAGGATTGCAAAAGCTTAATTGCAAGATCATTTTTTTCTTGATCAGATGAGTTCTGTACCGCAATTTTCCATGGTTCACCTTTCACAGATGCTGTAACTAGATATACTGACGCTGTGATAGTCGATAAACCAAAATCAATAATTTGTGGAAGAAATTTTGGGCTAATTGACTTGATCGATTTTAAATCCTCAAAGAATCGCTTATAACAACTTTTTTGATAAGTCGTCATTGAAGACGGGACTTTCCCCATCCATGTTTTGACAAAACTATTCTCAGATGCATATAGCGAATATTGAGCATTAACTTCTAAAGGCGCTCCCAACATAGGATAACTAATATAAATATTTGTCTGATTTAAAAAAGGGTCTAAGACAGCCTCTTCAAGTTCATAGCTAATTTCTTCGGTTGGTTTCCCTGCCAAAAAGTCTTGAAATAATGTATCAGTATTTTCATATCGCCCAGTTAATGCACAAATAAGTATTCTTTCAAGCCAATGATCTTGATCTAATTGAGCTGTATCAAAGCCTTTTAATGATTTTTGACTTAAACGTTTGTTCTTCCAAATATGAACAATTATTTGAGCTAACCAATACACATCCTGTTGAGTTACTGTTAAATCTAAATTCGGGCGGTTGGCCGATGTGTTTAGAAATGGCAATATATCAACTAGCTCAGTATCTGGATGGGGTGAATGTGTTTGATCACTTGCAGCTGAAAAATTTGATAACTGTACTTCTTTTTTGTAAGAGATCCATACACTGTGATCACCTATATCACCATGGACAATACCCATTTGATGTAGTTGATTAACTTTACTAATCAAAATTTGGAATAAATCGAATTTCTCAGAATCACTCATTTTTGTAGCAAACGAACCAATAAATTCATTAATTCGATGACTATTATCTGGTAACTCATATAATTCGTTGTATTTAGATGTCATATCATCTAATGTCGGATTTGTAATAGGGTGCAAACAGCTTTGGTAAAGGTCAGGTTTTTCAGTTTTGATTCTTTGGAAAATTTGACGCTCATTACAAATAAAATCAAAACGATGTTGTGGTTGGCTCATTTTTGAGTTACTAATCTGTAACTCATTAAAATCCCAACAGCGCATTAAGGATTTTTCGCCAACTATGTTCAAAGAATGTGCCTTATATTCGGCATAAATATTTTTAGGATGACGAAAAATTAGCTCGCCACGTTCATGATTATTGATAATCAGTGAGCGTGGTTGAATTTGATCTGGAGCAAAAATTTCATCAATAATTGGATGGTATTCTTTTTTAATATTCCAAATGCGACCATCACGTTCAAGATGTGCGCGGAACATCTCATCAAAAATAGAGGGTTGAGCTAATTGTATAAACTCATCTAGTGAAAGAATATGTTCTAAATCTTCTTTTGGAAGACTCGAATAATCAGCCTTACCACACATAACGACAAAGTGTTCAACACTTTGATTATGAAAAGTAATACCTTGCTTTCGCTTTTCTTTCACCATGTCATCTAGTTTATTACGAACGAGAAACATCTTATTTTTGTTCTTTTCAACAGGACATGGATCTTTCTCTTGGTTATCTAGATACCATTTCCCTGCACTCTTTGTTACTTTCTTACCATTCCAGTCTTTAAACTCAATGACTAGAATGTTTGCGTGCGTGATTACTAGTAGATCATATTCAAACTTTTGTACATCTCGCGCACCTCTCCCTTTTTTACCTGTTGAGTGCATAAATTCAAAACCAGCATATGCTCTCCAGTTTTTGGTTTTAGGAGATACATCAAAGACCTTTTTGATCTTATCTATGGCTTTACGTTCGTGTTCGTGGATACCAGTTTCGGTATAGCTAATTTTCATTATTAAAAATCCTAAATTAAATCAATTATTTATTTTTGTACATACAAAAGTAGAGATCAAAAAAATGATGCAATATTTTTTACATTCACTAATGCCGTATATACCTGTTAGGTTTTTTAGAAAAAATACTTAAGAAAGAATTTTCTCTTGTGTTTAGTACTTTGTTTGTTAGGCTTTATGGCCCTCCGAAAGAAATATTTGTTAAGTTCAGTAGGATTTAAAAAAAAATAATTTGCCGAAAGTTTTGATAAAACATCTGAGTCTTCGTGCATGATCATTATTGTAATGATCTACCTCAATCATTGAGTTTAAGCAAAACGTATTTCACTTAAACTGAGCAGAATCTGTTTTTAAATACTATAGAAATTATTTTAGATGTCTAACATTTTTTTTTAAAAAAAGAAAAAAAACAACCTAAGTTATTGTAAATATTTGATTTAAATATTTTATTGGAGATAAGTCTTTGAAAATAGTAAAGTCAAACTACCATAATGAATTCACCAGACAGAGAATATTTCACAACTAAGCTGTAACTTTAATCTGTGCTGTTCGGATAGTTTTTTTAAATTGTGTGAAATCTTTCACTCTATTCAGATTGGCATGTCTAAATATGATTAATTAACTGAATTTTAATGATGAATTCACATTCACCTAACCAACTTTTAGTCCCTTTTTTATTTTCTATAGCAATACAAAGTTCTTCCATCTGTTTTTGCATTTGATTCTTTTAAACTTAAAAGTTGGCATGTAATTTAAATTTCTGTAAATTACATGCTTTAAATTAACACTAAATGTAAAGCTATTGTATGAAATATCAACATGATGAAGCAATATGCATGCAATGTATCGAAGATAAATTTCTTCGTGAATTAGTATTTGAAAAAAATAAAAATCAAACATGTATTGAATGTGGAAAAAATAATTACTCTATTAGTATTAAAGAGTTGGCAGAATATATAGATACATTTATTCGTGAGCATTTTAGGCACGGAACATATGAACGTAGATTTAATATTGAGCATGATGGCTATTGGGATGAGCAGGGAGGAGAGGATCTAATTTCAATAATTAGTATTATTTGTGGTCAAGATTTTAAATGTGTTGATGACATTGCCCAAATTTTAATTGAACAAGATGTATATGATGTCCGTGATGGTGAAGATCCCTTTTATGGGTTAGATATTGGATATGAAGAGAAAAAAATTTATCTTGATGACATACACAATAGTTGGCAACAAATAGAAAATGAAATAAAAACAAAAAGAAGATTTTTTAGTAACAGAGCACAAGAATTTTTTGAATGGTTATTTGATGATATCGAGCATTTACATATATATGACCATCAAAGTGATCCTACTGAAAGGAGAAAGAGCGTTATTTATGAATTACCAGTAGATACATTATTATTTCGTGCACGCAGAGCTGATACTTTAGAAATTTGTAAGCAATATATTGATAGTGCAGTTAAAAATATTTCTCCACCCCCAGCAAAATATGCAAAGGAAGGACGAATGAATGCTAAAGGTGTTTCAATTTTTTATGCTGCAACGGAAAAAGAAACATGCATTGCTGAAATGAGAACTTCAATTGGAAGTTTCGTTGTGCTTGGGCAATTTAAAACTGAAGAGCCAATTAGAATTTTAGACTTTAGTTATTTTGAAAAAGCTTTTTGGAAAAATAGTCTATTAAGTTATTTTCAAGATGATTTTGAAGAACAGGTAAAACGTAGAAAATTTTTAAAAGAAATTCATAGATTAATAAGTAAACCTATCATTTCTGGTTATGAAGATGGGTATTTAATGACTCAAGCATTAGCAGAGTATATCGCATATGTTTACCCAAAAAACATTGATGGATTGTTATTTAAATCTACACAACATGATAAAGGTTCAAATATTGTTATCTTTTCTAAAAAAAATAACAGGTGGCGAAATAATCAGGAAGGTTTTTCAATATTTCCTGTTGAACTTGTAAGTAACAGTCTTGAAATTCATAAAATTGTTGGGATAGCATACGACGCTAAAAAAATTAATTTTTCTAACTCAGATAACAATTTCTATATAGAAAGGGATTATGATGAAGATTACTAAAAATTATTTGAGTCAGAGGTATCAATTATTTTTTTAAGCTTTGAATTGTTATTTTGAGCTAATAATCGGTTCGATAATATATCAAATAATGATGAATATTTTTGTCTAAAGATTGAGATTATAATTTTATTGGTATTATTTTTTTCAAAAAAATAAATTTCAAAATTTTTATTATTCTCAATAAATTTAATAAACTTAAGCCCACTTCTATCAAATTGGTCTAATAATTTTAATAAACCATTTCGTGGTATAATAAAAGCAACATATTTTTCGTTAAATAAATTTAATTTAGCTTGATTTATTGTGTGAAATATTATTTGTGCATTTAGTTTAATTGGCTCCTTAAGCCTTGCTGCAATGTATTGCGCAGCTGCTAAATGGTGTGAACCACCAGAGTTTGATAAGAAAAGTTTGTCATTCCACCCATAAATAAGAAAATTATCACTTGTTGTTTTTGGTGAATGGATGATACGAATTTCATAATGATTCAGCATTTTTTTTAATTGTTCGACACATATTATTTGAACATAAGAAGGACAGTATTTTTCAACAAATTCATCTATAGACCGAAGTTCATTTAAAGGTGATTTTGAATTAGAAAAACCATCAAGTTCAGATATATCGACACTATAATTTTTATGGCTGTGTTTTTCAAATATTGGGTTGAATACTGATATTAATTGATTAACATCTTCTTCAGTCATTTTGAATTTAATAGTGTATCTTGGGAGTAATGATTGACTATAATAATGTGAAGTTTCTATCTTTAGATAATGAAATGGGAAAACATCATAGGAGCAAATACTATCAGCATCCTCCAATAAAATTTTTGACACATTTTCTTTTTTCAAATCATTGTAAAGCTTATTTTTTATAAAAAAATCTAATATTAAATCAAACACTTTAGCCTCCTAGTATTAAACATTTGATTTTATTAGTTTATATATTTTTTCGGCTATATGTTCTACTGTTTTGCTAGAATGCTTTAGCCCAGTTTGCTTTCTTTTTATCCCAGATGAAATATTTTGTAAATTACCTAATCGTCCGAATAATTGTGTCATTTTATCTACTATTAATTTAGTAGACATATGCAGATCACCAAAATACTGTAATATTTCGTATTTATAGCTATCATTTTCATGCCGACCTTCAGTATCTATAATGATAAATTTTTCTAACAGATTTTTATTTCTCAATGTTATTTCTGCAATCATAAATAAGCGTCGTTTTCCAATTTTTTTCTTTTTATCAAAAGAAAAGTATGACCATTGTCGTTTTTTGCTTGAAGTTAAAAGAGGTGCTGGTGCTGTTCCAAGTATAGAATGATCATCAATGCTGATTAGTTCTGCATCAACATCAGGATATTCATTTAGAATATCAATAATTTTTTTGAATGTCTCAAAATCAGCTGGAAGAGAGGCTTTATCATCTTGTAAATTAGCCTTCTTTGTTTCATTTTCTGTAAATTTACCATCCCCAGTGCCATACTGTTTATATAATGTGTCATGTATCTGAGTTTTCATTTGCCCAGCTTTATAATCACATTGATCTTTTTCTGTTTTTTTGATTTCTTTATTTTTTATATGTTCAAATCTATTGGTATCATTTTTGAATATATCTGGTTCGATACTATTATCAGGCTCCTCCGTTGAACTAAGAGGTTTCTCTTGAGTTTTTTTATTAGTTTTTTGAGGGCGATTAATTTCTTTTTTTTTCTGAGTCAGGTTTATCTGTTTCAGAATTGGCTTTACGTCCATCGTTGTCAGCTAAAACTTCAAGAGTTTCAAAAGGAAAAGGATGAGTACAGTTTAAAATTCTTAAAACTAATATACGGCGATGATTGTACCCAATAGTTTTACTTCTTACTGTTAATTCGGTTTCACCCATAAATGGCAAAATAGTTTTTGGGTGTAAGTTAGATGCTTTATTATACTTTTGGAACATTAGACTATCATGAACTTCTTGTGCGGCTTTGTATGCTGTTTCATCATTAAGTATTCGACCTAACACCCAGCAATCGTTATCACTAACAATTTGCCTTCTATGAACAACACAATAGGTATTATTTTTCATACCACTGAAATTAAGGTTAACAAATTTATTGATATTGTGTGAAATCTCGCCTGTATAAATTGCTTTTGATAGTAATGTTGATGTTGCAAAATAAAATCGAATAATTTCAGTAATAGGTATAATGATTCCTGCTGGGTCATCACCTAAAGGGAAGCACAAACACCATGAGTCTTTACCAAATCCTGATGTTCGATGATCAGCATAAGTAATTATATTTTGATTGCCAATTTTATCAGTTGCTTTAAAAAGGCTTGCATTTTCTGAATTTATGGTAAGTTTTTCTTTGCTTCCCACAGTTTGTTGTAAAAGTTTTCCATTCTTTAATAAAGATCCGACAGATAAATTAACTATTTGACCGACACCAATTTCTGTAGTTTCCCATTTTTCAATGGCTTCTGTTGAAGCAAGGTTTCCTTCATAATTTTCTTTTATTAGACCTAAAAGTATTTTCAGAGTTGGTTCAGATTCCACATTAGAATTAATTTTGATATCCCCTCCAAGCCATTCGACTCGCCATAATCTATCTTTGTATTCAGGCGCGTTCAAATGACTAATTGAATAAGGAGGCTGATTCATAGTTATTAATATGTTTAAGTAAATTGCTTTATAGAATCTATTTAAAATTAAACTCAGTCTATTATATTAATGTATCAGTCTATATTATCAATGTAATTGTCACCACCACCGACCAAGGCAATGGCAGATGCCGTATGATGTGGTGCGCGAAATGGGCGTTGTCCAAAATGATGCTGTAAATTTGCAATCGAATAAATACTGGCAACTTGCAGATTTTCTTGATGATTTAAAGGTGGCAAAATACTCGGCAGACGAGAGGCTAACAAGGTTTTACCTGTGCCTGGCGGACCTTTAAATAAAATAGAATGTCCTCCTGCCGCAGCTATTTCCAAGGCTCGACGTGGGCGCACTTGACCTTTTACATCCGCCAAATCAAATTTGTAATGTTGTTGTAAGGTTGTACCTACATTTTCAGTGGCAGAAATTTTTTGTGTTTCTGCAAAATGTTCACAAACTTGTTTTAAATGTGAAGCAGCAAAGACTTCAATATGGGGCAGTTGAGCAGCTTCTTCAGCATTTTCTTTGGGAAGCATTAAACGATGTTGAGCGTGCTGACACGCCATAGCAATGGTCAAAGTACCTGAACTTGGTCTGAGATGCCCATCAAGTGCTAATTCACCAATAAATTCAAAGTTATCTGTTTGACCCTCAGGAATCTGCCCTGTTGCAATCAAAATACCCATCGCAATCGGTAGGTCTAAACGTGAGCCATCTTTGGGTAAATCCGCAGGTGCTAAGTTGATGGTTAAGCGTTTAGTGGGAAATTGAAAACCACTGTTAATAATCGCTGAACGCACCCGATCTTTACTTTCCCTGACCGCAGCTTCAGGCAAACCGACAATGGTTAAAGAAGGTAGACCAGCACTGACATGCACTTCTACTTCAATTTGTGGCGCATGTAACCCGAGTAAGCCTCGGGTATAAATTTTGGCGAGAGACATTTTATTATTTCCAATTTGCTTTATTTTTAATCGTTTTATTATTTTTATGCACTTTTTTTGTGCAAAAATACGGTTTTTTATTTTTGAACCAATGCTTCTAGCGTTTTAACTTGTGCTTGTAGTGCAGTTAAGCGGGTATTGGCATTTTGTAGTGCAGTTTTTTGACGTTCTAATTCATCTTTAGAAACTAAGTCCATTTTACTGACTGCTTCATTCAGTAAAGCACGTAAATTATGTTCTAAATCTTTCTTCGGCTGATCAACTTGTTCCAAAATTGCTTGTAATAGTGTTTCAATCATAGGAATGTCCAAAAAATTACGATATTGGGCTAGTTTAACATTGCTTTGAAATAGACCCTAGTGCTAACTGAAGAGCATCGGTTGAATTAATAATAAAATACAAAAAATCAATCACAAATATAAAATTTTTAAAGTGAAAACTACAAGAAAATGTATAAAATAAGGTACAAGGCGATTTCTTACAAAATAACTTAACACTCCCCAACCGTTAAGTAATTTTGGCATGAAAATTGAACATAAAACCTTACTGGTGAGAAAAGCCGAAGGAAAACAACATGAAACTCGTAACAGCAATTGTAAAACCATTCAAACTAGATGATGTCCGTGAAGCATTGTCAGAAATTGGCGTTCAAGGAATTACCGTCACTGAAGTGAAAGGTTTTGGTCGTCAAAAAGGTCATACTGAACTTTATCGTGGCGCTGAGTATGTCGTTGATTTTTTACCAAAAGTAAAAATTGAAATTGCAATCAGTGATGACATGGTGGATTCAGTCATCGAATCAATCACACGTGTTGCAAGCACTGGAAAAATTGGTGATGGGAAAATTTTTGTCACTAATTTAGAACAAGTCATTCGTATTCGTACAGGTGAAACTGGTGCGGATGCTGTTTAATTTGGCATGAAGTTTGCTGAGTAACACATAACTCAGAAAAAACTTGGTTGGGGGATACGAATGAAAAAAATGCTACTTGCGCTCAGCCTGTCTGGCGCACTCCTTGGTGGATCAGTTGCGTGGGCTGAAGAAAACGTAACTGAACCCACCACTACAGTAGTCGCTGAATCAAGTGCTGCTGCTCCAACATCTCTATCAGCAACAGAAAGTGTTGCACCTGTCGAAGCACCTGCGGTGGAAGCAGAACCGACTTTAAATACAGGTGATACCGCTTGGATTTTGGTATCGACGGCTTTAGTTTTGCTTATGACCATTCCAGGCTTAGCTTTATTCTACGGTGGTATGGTTCGTAAGAAAAATGTCCTCAGTACCATGGCACATAGTTTACTTGCTGCTGCAATCGTCAGTATTGTTTGGGTGGTGGTCGGTTATACCCTAGCATTTAGCGGGGGAAATGCTTTTATTGGTAATTTAGATAAAGCTATGCTTTCAGGCATCACAACGGATGCACTCAGCGGCTCTATTCCAGAAATTCTTTTTGTTATTTTCCAAATGACTTTTGCCATTATTACGGTGGCGATTATTAGCGGTTCTATCGCTGAACGTATGAAATTTAGTGCTTATATTGCATTTATTACCATCTGGGTTGTTGTTGTATATGCACCAATTGCACACTGGGTGTGGGGTGGTGGTTGGTTAATGAATGATGGTGCGCTTGATTTTGCAGGTGGAACAGTTGTTCATATCAACTCTGGTGTTGCAGGCTTAGTGACTGCATATTTACTCGGTAAGCGTATCGGGCTGGGTAAAGAATCAATGGCACCACATAACTTAACTTTAACTGTACTCGGTGCAAGCTTGATCTGGATCGGTTGGTTTGGTTTTAATGGCGGTTCTGCTTTAGGGGCAAATGGCTCAGCAGCGTATGCTTTGGTGACTACACAAGTTGCAGCAGCGGCAGCCGCACTCGCTTGGCTATTGGTTGAAAAAGTGGTTCGTGGTAAAGCATCAGTATTGGGTGCAGCATCAGGTGCAGTTGCAGGTTTGGTGGTGATTACTCCCGCAGCAGGTTTTGTGACTGTTGGTGGCGCATTGATCATGGGCTTAATCGGTGGTGTGGTGTGTTTCTGGGGCATTTCAGGTCTAAAACGTTTATTAAAAGCGGATGATTCTTTGGATGCTTTTGGTTTACATGGAATCGGCGGTATCGTGGGTGCGATCTTAACGGCTGTATTTGCAAGTGAATTTATCATGGGTGACAAAGTACCGACTGATATGATGCATCAACTTTGGGTACAAGTTGAAGGTGTACTTGCAACGATTGCTTATTCTGCGGTAATGACTTTTGTGATCTTAAAAGTGATTGACTTGATCATTGGTATCCGTGTAGGTACAGATGATGAGCGTATGGGGCTTGATTTAAGTCAACACGGCGAACGTATCGAATAAGATAAAATAAAATCCTATCCAAAGCAGTACTATATATTGTGTAAAACAGCCCAATTGGGCTGTTTTTTTTCTATATATTGCGTAAAGCTCAACAACAATCCATTTTTTTGATACACTAAAGCAATTCTTACAAATGTGTTCAGTAAAACCATTATGCATTGTCCATTTTGCAACGCCGCAGACAGTAAAGTGATTGACTCACGTTTGGCAGCCGAAGGTTGTCAAATTCGTAGACGTCGTGAATGTATTAAATGTGCAGAACGTTTTACAACTTTTGAAACCTACGAAGTCGTCATGCCACGGGTGAATAAATCGGATGGTAAAAGTGAACCTTTTGATGAGTCTAAATTACGCCGTTCATTGATGCATGCGCTACAAAAACGTCCTGTGACCCAAGAACAAATTGAAACGGTTCTTAGCGATATTCAACTGAAAATTCGCCGTTTGGGTGAGCGTGATGTACGTTCACGGATGATTGGGGAAATTGTCATGCAGTCTTTATTTGCACTGGATCATGTCGCTTATGTACGTTTTGCTTCGGTCTATCAAGATTTCCAAGATGTAGAAGCCTTTCGTCGTCAGATTGAACTGATGCAACACCGTGATCAAGAAAAGCAAGATTGATGCTGAATGTCTGAGAAAATTATGAGCCTTACCTCTTCTGAGCAATATGCACAGCATCAACATTGGATGCGTCAAGCCATTGCTGAGGCTGAAAAAGCAATTTACCGTACTCGTCCCAATCCTGCTGTAGGGTGTGTGATTGTAAAAAATGACATGATCATTGGGCGTGGGGCTACCGCACCAGTGGGTGGTTCACATGCAGAAGTTGTTGCGATGCGTGAAGCAGGTGAGTTGGCACAAGGTGCAACAGCCTATGTGACTTTAGAGCCATGTGCACATTATGGTCGTACACCACCATGTGCAAAGGGCTTAGTTGAGGCAGGCATTGCTCGTGTTGTTGTTGCATGTGCAGATCCAAATCCTTTAGTTGCTGGTAAAGGTCTAAAAATCTTACAAGAAGCTGGTATTGAAGTCGTGACAGGCGTATGTACAGCAGAAGCCGAAGTACAAAATAAGGGCTTTTTAAAAGCTATGTCTACAGGCATGCCATATGTGCGTTTAAAAATTGCTTCAAGCTTAGATGGTCGTACCGCAATGGCATCGGGTGAGTCGAAATGGATTACGGGTAGCGAGGCTCGTCAAGATGTACAACATTGGCGTGCCATTTCAGGAGCGATGATCACAGGCATTGAAACCATTTTAGCTGATGATCCACAACTCAATGTACGCCAGTTAGTTGATGTGAATATGGATAATATTGTACAACCGCAACGGGTAATTTTAGATCGTCAAGGGCGCTTGCCTCTAGATGCTCAAATACTTAAGCAGCCTAAAACTGTGATGGTGATGGGACCATTTCGTCAAGAGCTTGCACAATTGGGTGTGGCACAATTAGAAATACAATCGCTATCAGATTTGCTTAAAACCCTGAAAGATTTCCAAATTTATGATGTGATGATTGAAGCAGGTGCAACCTTATCTACAGCTTTTCTACAAGAAAATTTGGTCGATGAAATCATCAGCTATGTTGCACCGACATTTTTAGGTCAATCCGCACGTGCCATGTTCAATGCCAATTTTGAACAAATGGCGCAACAACTTCGCTTTAAACTTGAGGATGTGACCCAATTGGGGCAAGACATCCGCTTAAGATTAATTCCTTTGCAAGAGTCAGTATGAATTCAGAGACTTCTTCGGTATATCACAAACGTCGTCACGCCGCCCGTACGACAGATGAATATCTTTTCAATCAGCTTGTGCCTTATCTGGGCAATAAGCGCCGATTGTTACATCTGATTTTAGAAGCACTGGAACAGACGGGAACATTAAACCATAAAGGTAAACGTGCCCCGATCTTTGCTGACTTTTTTGCAGGCAGTGGCGTGGTGTCACGTTTAGCACGGCAAAATGGCTATCGTGTGATTGCCAATGACTGGGAGCCTTATAGTCATGCATTGAATCATGCACTCTTGGCATGTACTGATGCACCTGCATTTAAGGAATTGGGCGGTTATCAAAAAGCTATTGATTATTTAAATCGTTTGCCTGAGGTGAAAGGTTGGGTGACGCATAATCTGTGCCCACGAAATGATGAAATTTATGATCCTAGCCGTGACCGTTTATTCTTTAAACGCCGTAATGGTATGCGTATAGATGCGATTCGTCAGCAAATTGCCACATGGCAAGCGCAGGGTGCGATTGATGATGTCGAAATGAGTGCTTTGCTTGCACCATTACTCTATTCAGCAAGCTTTGTGAGTAATACCAGTGGTGTATTTAAAAGTTTCCATCATGGTTGGGGTGGGCGTACTCAGTCTGCCTTAGAGCGGATTGAATCTTTAATTTGGCTCATGCCAAGCCGTTTCTGTGAAATTGGTGCGGATGCCAAACAAAGTACACCTATGGCTGAAATGTGGTGTGTTGATGCACAACATTTAGCCAATCAAATGAGTGGTTTTGAGGTCGATGTTGCGTATCTTGATCCACCTTATAACCAACATGCTTATAGCAGTAATTATCATGTTTTAAATTCTTTAACTTTGTGGGATCAAGTTGATATTCCAACACCTGATACCAAAGGCTTTAAGAGCGGAATTGACCGTGCATGGCGTAAAGAGCGTCCTAGTCCATATAATTCTTCTAAACATGCGCAAGAAGCGTATGAGAAATTATTGTCCACCATTAATGCGCGTTATATCTTAACCAGTTATTCAACCGATGGTAATATCGAAGTTAAAGACTTGCTCGAAGCCAATTTAAAACGAGGTAAAGTTTCATTATTGACACAAGATGTACCACGTTATCGCGTCAGTAAACAACGTCAGTCTGAACGTGCTCGTGTTTTAGAATTCATTGTGATTACCGATACACATGCCAAATCTGGACCGCCACTGCGACAGTTGCTTGGTCAGCTTTATCATTTTGCTGAATTGGGCGGGGTGGATACTTCTGGTGTCTGTACCCAATTGGATTTGTGGTAAGGTGAAATAAAAAGATGCTTGAAAACAGCATCTTTTTTTGTATTGGAAAATATTGGATGTGTAAAATTAATTTAAGCCATTCAATGACATTTAATATTAATAATATCAAATCCAATTGTTCTGATCTTTGCAGTGATATTCATTTATTCATGTTTTAAATCAATGCTCAGCAAGAATAGTTGCAAAGAAAAGATCGAATTACATAACATTCTTGCATAGAATAGCATTGCAACCCAAAAACAAAGGTGAATTATGTTTACAGGCATTATTGAAAGTTTAGGTAAAGTAGAAAGTTTACAAAGCGTAGGTGGTGATGTGCGTTTACGTATTCATACTGACTTAGATATGTCTGATGTACATTTGGGTGATTCAATTGCAACCAATGGAATTTGCTTAACCGTGATTGATTGGGGAGAAAATTGGTATGCGGCGGATGTGTCTCGTGAGAGCTTGAATCGTTCAACTTTGGCAGATTGGAAAGTGGGTCAAGCGGTCAATGTTGAAAAAGCCATGTTGCCAACCACACGTTTTGGTGGGCATATTGTCAGTGGACATGTTGATGTTGTTGGCGAAATTACGGTGGTGCGAAGTGATGCACGTTCATTGTATTTTGAAGTGACAGCACCTGCTGAAATTGCAAAATATCTCGCAGAAAAAGGCTCAATCACAGTTGATGGTATTAGTCTTACCATTAATCATTTACGTGGCAATATACTTAGTTTAAATCTCATCCCACATACCGCAGAACGTACTAATATTGGCACATGGAAAGTCGGTACAAAAGTCAACTTGGAAGTAGATGTTTTAGCACGTTATATTGAACGTTTACTATTGGGTGATAAAGCCGCTGAAGTGAAAACTGAGTCGAAGCTCAGTATGGAATTTTTAGCACAAAATGGCTTTTTGAAATAATTTTCGCTTACACTCACATTTTACAGCCTATTTTAGGCTGTTTTGATTTTTTGCTCAGTCGTTAAAATGAGTATGTTTGTACATTACTAGCAGAGAGTTTTCTATTGATTGACTTCTTAATGCATATAGAACAATTATTGCCTGTATTGCTTGATCAGTATGGATTGTGGATTTATGCCATTTTGTTTCTGATTATTTTTGCAGAAACAGGCTCAGTGTTTATGTTCTTTTTACCAGGAGATAGTTTGCTGATCGCCATTGGTGCATTGTGCTCCACTGCTGAGGCGGTGCATCTAAGCTATATGGGTATTTTGCTGATTATTGCTTCGATTTTAGGCTATATCGTAAATTATTATACAGGGCGAGCTCTCGGATTTCGATTCTTTAAACAGCATCCTAAAATTTTCAAACCAGAATATATTGAAAAGACCAATGCTTATTTTCTAAAACATGGCGGTAAGACCATCATGATGGCACGCTTTATTCCCTTTGTACGTTCATTTGCACCATTTGCCGCAGGTGCAGGGCATATGAAAATGAATAATTTTATGTTTTATAATGTCTTAGGTGGATTTATTTGGATTGGGGTATTACTGGGGATTGGTTATGGAACAGGAAATTTAATCTCGTACACAGTAGATTTATTCTAATAGGATTGTATCAGTTAAAAGATCTGTATAAAAAACCAAGTCCAATATTGTTTGAACTTGATCAGTCGAGTTTTTGATAAAAATTAATGTTTGGTGATGGTGAGTTCAGTTTTTTGAAACCAAGGGTTTTTGGGTGCATCTTGCTCGATAGAAAAAATGCCTTTTTCAGATTCACGGACTAAAAATGCAGAAATACAATGAAAATCTGCTCGGCTAATCAATAAATCTTGTACAGAAACAGTCCATTTCTCACCAGAATTGAGGATGGCAATTTGGTTCGAGATTTGGCTTAACATGTCCATTTTATTTTCCTAGTCATGTAGTTTTGAGTAACTCAAAAACTATTTTTATCATTAAGAGATTAAAACATGACTATGGTGTGACATTTGTGTGTCAGTTTAATGACAAAGTAAATCAAAATAAATGCTAAGCTTCGCTATTATTCTGCTTTAGAAAAGTGTGAATTTTTCAAAATATAAGCAATTTCTTCATCTGATGCTGCTTTGAGTTTAGCTTTAAAGTCAGCAACTGCTTGTTCAATAAAGGTTTCAGCTTCAAGTTCTAAGCGTAGGCGCACACTTTCGAGTTCAGACATGATCTGATGATCAGCGACTTTAAAATGATTATTGGCATAATCAGTTGCAGGTGTTTTGGGATTTTCGGTATAGCGTTCGGTATATTGTGAAATTTCAGTTTGAATATCTTCTTGAATGGCTGCAAGAGAAACAGTTTGTTGTTGAAACTGACGGATTTCATCATCTAAAAGCTGTTGATTATACTGTTGTTGTATGGCGCGTTTTTCTGCCAAAGACTTTTCTAAAGCCAATTGTTTACGGATACGGGCTTCTTCGATCAGCTGTGCTTTGAGATCTGCATAGGCTTGTTCAACTTTAAGCTGTGCGACTTGCATGGCACGCTTGTCATTGTCCATCCATGTTTGGATGTTGGACTCAGGTGTCAACAAATCACAAATGCGATTGAGATCATCTAAATAGGTTTGACGAACAGCCTCAGGCGTATCGAGCCAACGCTTTTTAAAATCTTGACCTACATTCAATGCCACCACGCATCTCCTTGTTGTGATTTGAAAATACTTTTAGAGTTTAAATGTTTGAGGCGCAAAGCCTAAACGTCGGTATGCTTTATATTTTTCACGACCGAGTTGTTTGGCTGACTCATCATTTTCAACAATTTCAATAATGTGACTAAATTGTGCTGCTGGTTCAAGTGCTTGATTGTTAAAATTAAACACAATCCACTCAGATGAACTTGGCAAATGTGCAGAAATGCAGATAGGTGCAGTATCTTGCTCAATGCCATGGGCAAGGAAACTACTTGGATCAAATTCCCACAGTAAATCATCAAGTTGCTGTTGTATCTCTACATCAGGACAATGAATCCAAATTTTGCTATGTTGCTTTGAAATTTTACGGCAGAGACGACAAGTGCTTTGCACCTGTCGTTCTGGGCTTTTTTCAAATAGATAAAAGCTAATTTTAGCCATTGGCTTTGGCACGATTGGCAATGAATTGCATCAATAAAGGCACAGGGCGACCTGTAGAACCTTTGGCTGCACCTGATAACCATGCAGTGCCTGCCACATCCAGATGTGCCCAACGGTATTCACGAGTGAAACGTTGTAAGAAACAAGCAGCTAGAATTGCACCTGCTTGCGGACCTGCACCACTGATATTACCGATGTCTGCAAAGTTTGAGTCCAACATGTCTTGATAGTCATCAATCACAGGTAAGCGCCATACACGGTCAAAGCTTTCTTCACCTGCAACATTGATTTCTTGTGCAAGTTCATCATCTGGAGTGAATAAACCACTGAGTACTTTACCGAGTGCAACCACACATGCACCTGTTAAAGTTGCAATGTCGATCACCACAGCAGGATTAAAGCGTTTTACATAAGTCAGCGTGTCACATAAGACCAAACGACCTTCTGCATCAGTATTTAAAATTTCAACCGTTTGACCACTCATTGTGGTGACAATATCCCCCGGACGAGTTGCATGACCTGATGGCATATTTTCAGCAGCAGCGATTGTACCAACCACATGAATAGGTAAATTCGCTTCACATAAAGCACGTAATGTTCCCAGTACTGAAGCAGCACCACACATATCGTACTTCATCTCATCCATACCCACACCTGGCTTAAGGGAAATACCACCTGTATCAAAAGTAATGCCTTTACCCACTAAAACCACAGGCGCTTGATCAGGATTAGCTTTATATTCAAGGGTAATCACACGTCCCGGGCGTTCTGAACCTTTGCTGACTGCAAGGAATGAATGCATGCCCAAATCAGCCAATTGTTGTTCTTCAAGAACTGTGACTTTTAGAACATCAGGAAATTCAGCAGCTAAAGCACGAGCTTGTTCTGCTAAATATTCAGGGAAACAGATATTTGCAGGGCAGTTACCTAAGTCACGAGCAAAGTTTTGACCTTGTTGTACTGCTTCGATCAAGCTAATTTGTGCTGCATCTAAAGAAGTGGTTGTCGTTACTAATTCAACGTCTGCCAAAGTAAATTCATTCTTTTTACTTTTGAATTCATCATAACCATAAGCAGCTTGAGTCAAGTTCAAAGCAAAGAGATAATGTAATTCAGCAGGCAAAGCAGAAATATCAATACTGATTTGTTTGAATTTTTTTTGTGACGCTTTGATAATGATTTGTGCGATTTTTGCTAATTTTGCTGCTTTTAATTCAGCCGCTTTATCGATTCCAACCAAAGTGCTATGCGTATTTTGCGCCACTTGCCCAAGTAAAGATAAAGTTTCTGCTACACCAGACTTAAATTGGCTTGCTGCGATTAAATTGTCTAAATTATTGATTTGATAATTAGATTTTATAGCTGCTAAGTTATCAGTGCTTGCCAAAATGAACAGGGCTTGGCTGTTTGCACTGCTTGAAGATGATGTTTTTAAGCTTAATTTCATATGCGATCTATATGCCTTTAGAGACGTTTGAAAACATTAAACCATTGAAACACTACCAATGATAGAATTTCAATGTGGTTTTATATTTTTAACATTCGGGTAAAATACATAACTTGATATTCCCCCAACTCACTTTGGAAGATTCCCTTGATTATAAGACGTTATCTCGTCAAACAAGTTGTTTCAACATCTTTGGTTGTTGTTGCACTGCTCACACTCATTATGATGGGTGGACGTTTGATCAAGTATTTTGGTGTCGCAGCTCAAGGGCGCTTAGATGCCACCATTTTATTTAGCATTATTGGCTATCGCTTACCTGAGTTTTTGACTTTAATTTTGCCACTTGGCTTTTTTATTGGCTTAATGTTGGTCTTTGGTCGCCTGTATGTGGATCATGAAATGGCGGTGTTGAATGGGAGTGGGGTGAGTAAAATCCAACTTGCACGTTTGCTGATTCCACTTACGGTGGTGTATTTGGCGGTGCAAAGTGTGTTGATGATTTGGATGTCACCTTGGGGTATTCGTGAGTATGAAAAATTAGTATCGACACAAGCAGTGCGAACGGGTTTTGATTTGGTACGCCCCAAAGAGTTTATTTCCTCAGGACCTTATACGATTTATGCAGGTTCTTTGTCAGATGACCGTAAGAATTTAAAAGACATTTTCTTTTATCAACGAGCAGAAAAGGCGGGTAAACCTGATGTGATGATTTTGGCAAAAGAAGCGACCCGTGTTGAAGTTGCTGATGATACAGCCAATGTTGTGGATCTGTTACAAGGTCGCCGTTATGAAATTCATCCAGGTAAACCTGAATATACCCAAGCAGAGTTTCAGTCTTATCGTTTACGTTTGGAAAATGATAAAGAAGCCAAGTTTGAAAGCAGTGATGTAGAAGCTTTGCCATTTTCCAAATTGCTTAAAAATACAGATGATCCTGTCATCAGTAGTGAGTTAGGTTGGCGAATATTTGTGCCATTTAGCATGATTGTTGCAGTGATGTTGGCAACAGCATTGTCAGAAGTAAGTCCACGTCAAGGGCGTTATTTAAAACTTTTTCCAGCACTTTTAATTTTTGCCAGTTTGATTGTGGCATTAATGGCGATCAAAACCCGTATCAGTAAAGATGAAGTAGGTATATGGGCATATCCTGCGGTGTTACTTTTCTATGCGATTGCTGCTGCGCTATTTTCCCGTAAACAAAAATTAGCACCGAAAATTAAGAAACAAATTCAGCGAGTGAAATCATAATGTTAGCACGTAAAATTGTCGCCAAGCATGTGGTCAATACAACAGCACTTGCGATGTTGGGTGCAACAGCAGTATTGTCTGTTTTACAAGTTTTATTCACTTATTTGGGTGAATTAGGTGACTTAAAAGAAGGTTATACCGCTTGGAATGCGTTGCAATATGTGTTGTGGGGTGCGCCAAAGTATTTATATGAAATTTTACCTATTTCTGCTTTGATTGGTGCTGTTTTAGGCTTAGGCACATTGGCATCGAACAGTGAACTGATCATCATGCGTGCGTCAGGTATTAGTTTATGGCGTATTGTTGGTTGGGTGATGCGTTCTGCGATGTTGTTGGTGGTACTGTCTTTTGTGCTTAGTCAATTTGTTGTACCTTATACCAATGAACAAGCCAAAAGTATTAAAAGTAAAAAAAGCGTGGCAGCTTTAGGTGAAGTCAAAGGTTATTGGTCAAGAGAAGGGCAGCGTTTTATTTATATTGACTATGCCAACTCCAAAGGGAATTTAAAGCAAGTGCAAGTGGTCGATTTTGATCAAGATTATCGTATGGAATCAGTATTAAATGCTGAGCAAGGTAATTTTGTCAAAAATGGACAATGGAGCCTGACTCAAGCCACACAAGTAAATTTGCAAGCAGATGGACGTGCGACAGTAGATCATGATAGTCAGCAAAATCTAGCTTTGGCATTGCAACCGAAATATGTGCATATGGTCACGATTGACCCTGAAGATTTAGCACCTAGTCAGTTAATCAGTTTTATGCGCTATATGGATCAATACAGCCAAGTGCCGAAAACTTATTTATTGGCATTTTGGCAAAATGTTGGTTCGCCATTTGCTCTATTAGCATTAGTGTTAATTGCTTGTTCCTTTATTTTTGGACCATTGCGTCAACAGTCGATGGGCTTTCGTTTAGTGATTGCTTTATTTGTGGGGCTTGGTTTTTATTATATCCAAGACTTTTTAGGCTATGCGAGTTTGGTGTATTCACCATCGCCTGCGTGGTTTGTATTCGTGCCAATTGTATTGATGTTTGGTGTAGGTAGCTATTTATTACATCGAGCAAGATAATAATAGTTCTCATTTAAAATACTGATGGTGCTTATAAATGAATACCATCAGCTTCACATAGAGTCTTATCTAAAAAAAAGGTAAGATATGACGATTAATTTGTAAACAGAAAAGAGTGTAAGTTATGACGGATGCAACTGCTGGCAAAATCCCTCACGTTCTAGTGATCATGGACGGTGTGGGTCATCGTGAAGCGGTCGAGGATAATGCGTTTTTAGCAGCAAAAACGCCAAATCTAACCATGATGCAAGACCAGCATCCGCATAGTTTAATTTCAGGCTCTGGTGAAGATGTGGGTTTGCCTGATGGGCAAATGGGTAACTCAGAAGTGGGTCACATGAACCTCGGTGCTGGTCGTGTGTTGTATCAAGATTTTACCCGCATCACCAAAGATATTCGTGATGGTGCTTTTTTTGAACATGAAGTTTTAGTTGATGCTGTAGAAAAAGCCAAAGCTGCCAATGGTGCAGTGCATATCATGGGTTTATTGTCACAAGGTGGCGTACATTCTCATGAAGATCATATTGTTGCGATGTGTGAGCTTGCACTTAAACGTGGTGCAAAAGTGTATTTACATGCTTTCCTTGATGGTCGTGATACGCCACCACGTAGCGCACAGCCTTCTTTAGAAAAGCTGGATGCTTTATTTGCTCAATATCCAAATCAAGGTCGTATTGCGACCATGATTGGTCGTTACTTTGCCATGGATCGTGACAACCGTTGGGATCGTGTTGAACAAGCCTATCATTTGATGACCGAAGGTGAAGCGGTTCGTGTGGTGAATTCTGCGGTTGAAGGCTTAGAACAAGCCTATGCAGCCAATGAAAATGATGAGTTTGTCAAAGCAACCCGTATTGGTGAGATTGCCAAAGTTGCGGATGGTGATAGCATTGTATTTATGAATTTCCGTGCAGACCGTGCCCGTGAAATTACCAAAGCATTTGTAGAAAAAGACTTTGCCAATTTTGAGCGTAAAGTTGTGCCAAATCTGTCTAAATTTGTGATGTTAACGCGTTATCAAGCAACCATTGATGCACCTGTAGCTTATATGCCTGAAGAGCTTAAAAACTCAATTGGTGAATATTTATCATCACTGGGCAAAACCCAATTACGTATTGCTGAAACTGAAAAATATGCACATGTAACCTTCTTCTTCAGTGGTGGTCGTGAAGATGAATATCCAGGTGAAAAACGTATTTTAATTCCATCACCGAAAGTCGCAACTTATGATTTACAACCTGAAATGAGTGCGCCTGAAGTGACTGATCAATTGGTTGCTGCGGTGAATTCAGGTGAATATGATTTACTTGTGGTGAACTATGCCAATGGTGATATGGTTGGGCATACGGGCGTATTTGATGCAGCAGTGAAAGCAGTTGAAGCAGTGGATGTGAGCCTTGGGCGTTTGTATGAAGCAGTGATGGCAAAACACGGGCATATGTTGATTACAGCGGATCATGGTAATGTAGAACAAATGCAAGACTATGTCAGTGGTCAGGTCCATACTCAACATACCACTGAACTTGTGCCATTTATTTATGTAGGTCCAACATCAGCAACGATTGCAGAAGGTGGTGTGTTGGCAGATGTTGCACCGACATTACTTCATCTTATGAATATCCCTGCACCGAAAGAAATGCAAGGACGTAACTTGATTACGCTCAATCCATAACATTAAAGAAGGCAAGTGCATGGCTCAAACTTGGAAATATCGTGTTATTTTAAGCGCTTTACTTGCAAGTACAAGCCTGTCACTGTGGGCTGCAGAAAACTCTGCAGTCCTTGATTTTGATGAAGAAATGGAGCAGAGCAGTGCTGAAGTACCGATCGAGTCCATTGAACAATTTGTACAAATTTATGGCATTGTCAAAGGCAATTATGTGCAAGAAAAGCCTGATGATGCTTTATTTTTACAAGCCATTAAAGGTTTGGTGAGTGGATTAGACCGTTATTCACGTTATTTAAGCCCTGATGACTATAAGCAACTGATTCAATATACCGAAGCAGATTTAGCAACCGTTGATTTTAAATTAATTTTGGATAGCCATAGCCATCAATGGCAAATTTCTGATTTAAAGGAAAACTCAGATGTTGCCAAACAAGGGTTAAAAAATGGTGACAGTGTTTTTAAAATTGATAATCAAGAATTAAAGAATTTAAATGCAGAGCAAGTCGATGATTTGTTACATGGTTCGATTGGCTCAAGTTTTCAACTTCAATTGGGAGCAAAAAGCCCTGCAATTTCTTTAGTGCGCAATAAAAAATTAGAAATAGCCGATATTGAACCTGCTTTATTACACAATCAGGTTTTAGTTTTAAAAGTAAAAGTATTTCAACAAGATACTGCAAATGAAATTAAGCGATTGTTAGAGGAATATAGTGCAGCACGGATCAAAGCGGTGCTGATTGACCTACGGAATAATCCTGGTGGATTACTTTCCGCTGCTGTTGAAACGGCTGATTTATTTTTAAATCAAGGTACAATTGTCTCAACTAAAAGTCGTTCAGAAGGCAACCAACAGTTTCAAGCACTACCAAGCAATGAATTTTCAAATCTTAAAATGGGAATTTTGATTAATAATCGTTCTGCTTCTGCAGCGGAAGTCTTTACTGCTGCCATGAAAGACCATCAACGTGCATGGGTGATGGGGGAAAAAAGTTATGGCAAAGGGGTAGTACAAAAGTTATTTCCATTGCCTAATGGTGCGGCACTACAAATGACAGTATCACACTATTACACACCCAAAGATACGATGATTGATGGATTAGGGATCACACCAAATCAAGAGTATCCTTGGAGCTTGGAAATGAAAGAAGATAACTATTTAAATAATGTATCTGAACTTTTACTCAAACATCGTGATTAATCTTGGGTAAAGTGTCAGTCATCATCACTGTCTAAGCCAAACTTTTTCAAACGGTAACGTAAAGAGCGAAAAGTCATACCGAGTTTTTTTGCGGCTAAGGTTCTATTCCAATGCGTCTGGTTTAAGGCATTGAGTAATACTTCTTTTTCCACTTTTTCTAAGAACTGTTCTAAGCCCTCAGAGGGTATTTTTCCTGAAGCCTCTTGCGATGTCGTTAAAGTTTCAGAACTTAAAGAAGGCTCTGATTTTTCAACATGAAAATTACGTTTTTGTGAATATTGTAAATGTTCAATACAGATCAGATGAGTATCACATAAAGTAATGGCACGTTCGATCATATTGCGTAATTCACGGACATTACCAGAATAGGGCTGTGCTTGTAAAAAGCGTTGAGCATCCTCAGACAGTTCTTTACTCGCAATATCCCACTCTAAACAAATATTTTTTATAAAATGTTCTGCCAAAATGAGAATATCTTTGCCACGCTCACGTAAGGGGGGTAAATGTAAATCCATGACATGAATGCGAAAGAATAAATCTTGTCTAAATTTGCCTTGTTGTACCCGTTCTTCAAGGTTTTGATGAGTCGCACTGATGATACGAAAATCTACATCAATTTCTTGTTCACTGCCAAGTGGGCGAATCTTTTTTTCTTGTAACGCACGTAATAGTTTGCTTTGTGTGTTTAAGGACAGTTCCGCAATCTCATCTAAAAATAGGCATCCGCCATTAGCAGACTGAATTAGCCCAAGTTTGTCTTGGGTTGCTCCTGCAAAACTGTTGCTGACATAACCAAACAGCTCTCTTTCGATCTGGTCTTCAGAAATCGCACCACAGTTAATCACCACAAAAGGGCTGTCACTACGGTTACTTAACTTATGAATTAGATTGGCAACCACTTCTTTGCCTGTACCAGATTCACCTGAAATAAAAACGGGTGCTTGTGAACGTGCAACTTTTTTGATGGTTTCCTTGAGTTTCAGCATAGGTTTTGATTCACCGACCAGAAGCTGATGTTCAAGTTGCAGATTTTCTTCACTAAAATCGATTAAAGGTACATGTAAGGCTTTGGTCAGAAGTTGGTGTAAATGCTGCTGATTGATCGGTTTATTGACGAAATCAAAAGCACCAGCTTTGAGTGAAGCAATCGCAATTTCCATATTGCCATAGGCTGTCAGTACCGCAATAGGTACTTTGGGATAATGCTGTGTGACATGTTTGACCAAATCTAAACCACTACCATCAGGTAGGTTTAAATCAGTAATGCAGGCATTGTAGTTGTGTTCACTAAAGAACAATTTGGCTTGTTGTAGATGATGTGCGATATGGGTTTTAATGCCCATGCGTGACAAAGTCATTTGCATGAGTAAGCATAAATCATGTTCATCATCCACAAGTAGAACTAATGGTTGTCGTGTGGTCATATCCCCAATAACCTAAATTAAGTTTTCAATGGGCACTCTATTCGAAAACATGCCCCTTTTTGTTTTTGCTCTATATACATCAACTTGGCTTGATTTGCTTCACAAATACTTTGTGATAAATATAAGCCCAATCCTGTTCCATTGATTTCCGTAGTAAAAAAGGGTTGAAACAGTTGTGCAAGATTTTGTCTCGCAATCCCTTCACCGAAGTCTATCACATCAATATACAGATGTTGAGCATCTGCATGTACCATAACTTGAATAAAATGCGCATCTTCAGCATTATGACGGATCGCATTACGAATTAAATTGATTAAAACTTGTCGTAGTTGAGATTCGTCAAATTGCACAATGAGTGGTTTTAATAAATGTAGTGCAATTTGATTTTGAATATCTGCTAAATCATTTTTAAATAAGTCTTTAAAAAAATGTTCTAAGACAATATCCGACATGATGGTTTTTCTATTTTTTGCCATGTCTAAGGTTTGTTGAATAATTTGATTAATACGCTGGCTTTGGCGATCAATCATTTGATTCAGCATTAGGCGTTGTTCAGCATCTGCATCTAAAGCTAACTCATTGGCTTGGGCAATGGCTGCTAAAGGATTACGAATTTCATGAGCGATACTGGCGGACAGTTGTCCTAAAGAAGCCAGTTTTAATTGTTGCACTTTTTGATTAATTTTTTGAGAGTCTTCTAAGGTCAGTAGTGTTAACGCTTGATGTGGCACAATTAATTTTTGTACCCGAATATCAACAGTATAATGGCTTTGATTTGATTGAAACTGAAAGCGTTGTCCTTCTTCCAAAGGCTTTTCTTGTAGTAAATCAAATAATTCTTTTTGAAATTTAATCAGAGAATATTGTTCATGTGCATAAGCATATAGCGGGGCAATTCCTAACAAAGAACATGCAGCAGGATTGCAGACCACAATACGATAATTCTCATCCAAAACCAAATAGCCAAGTTCAATTTGTTCTAAGATATAACGGTTAATATTTTGTAATTTTAATAACTCTAAAGACTGTAAAGAGTTAATGGTTTCTAACACTCTAAAGCGTTGGATCGAGACTTGTCCGAGTCCATAGACAAGAAAAAATAAAAAAGCTAAAAGTGCACTGTTACTGATATTGTTGAGATTAGAAACATCAAAAAATGTACCAACAAATTGTTGATAAATCACAGCAATGATGGAAATTAAGGTTACGATCAAGGCTTCATTTTTTTTCAATAAAAAGTTTGCTGAAAAAACCATGATCACGAATAACAGACTAATCGAAAGACTAGGACCACCAAGTGCAAATGTGAGCGTGCTTAGAAATAAAATATCAGCGAGAAAAATAGCAAAAAGCTGTTCTGAAACAAATCTAGTAAAAAATTTCAGTGAGAGTAATTGTATAAAGCTAACAAAGCTAAAAATAATTAAGCTGTCAAAATATAATGTGCTATGTAAAAAAGTGAGAGCGTGGCGTTCAGCGGTAAAAATAAAAATGACAATTAAACACAGTGCTAAACTCAGTCGATAAACTGAATATAATGTGCCTAGACGGTAAATGGTTTGTTGTAAGGAGCTTGCCGCCGCAGGCCACATCGTATTCATTGGCATAGCATTCTAGGGTTTGATTAGACCATAGCGTATGGCTAAATGAGTTAGTTTTACATCGCTATCAATGCCTAATTTCTCAAAAATACGATAGCGATAAGTATTAACCGTTTTGACACTGACAAAAAGTTTGTCTGAAATTTCTTGTGCACTGATACAGTTGACCACCATCATAGCGACTTGCATTTCACGTTCAGATAAAGCATCGAAAGGTGAGCTTTGATTGTCAGATAAATAAGAACTAGCGAGTTGTTCTGCAATATCTGCACTAAAGTATTTACCGCCTTGCATGACTTTATTGATGGCACGAACCATTTCAGAAATAGGTGCTCCTTTGGTGATATAACCACGTGCGCCAGCTTTTAATAATAAAGAAGGATAGGGTTCTTCGGCTAAGCCACTTACTGCAAGAACTTTGGTATCGGGTGCTGTTTGTAATAAACGACGAGTTGTTTCAACACCGCCAATACCGGGCATATTTACATCTAATAAAACCACATTGGGATGTTGCTGTCTGACGATGGCAATGGCTTCTTCGCCTGATTCAGCCTGACCAATCACTTGAATATCGGCTTGATCTTCAAGCATACGACAAATGCCTGTACGCACTAATTCATGGTCGTCTACCACTAAAACCGTGATCACTAAGACCTCCTTATATTTTCAAAAAAGCAACTTTTTTGTTACACAAAGCAAAAAGTACTTGCAATGTCATAACAAAATTAGCAATGCTACTCATAATCTTTCTTCAATATTTATGCACAATGACCTAGCTAATTTGTTTCTTCAATATTAGTCATGTTTCGGTGTAAATGTAAGCCATAATTGAGGTAATAAGCAATAGCGCAAAAAGCCTCCCTGAAATGAGTAAGTTACCGTGAAAAAGTCAAAAAAAACGTTAATGCATGCCCTGTCTGCCGCAGTGCTACTCAGTTTGAGTTCAGCAAGTTTCGCAGATCTTGTGATGAATTCTTCGGGGGGGACACAGCGTGCTTCGATGAGTTGGTCAACTGATGATGCAAGTCAGTTGCTTAATGGGGATTCCATTGGTGATGATGGGGATGAGCCATCTCCACCAGGTTCAGTGACTTATTTGTCAGCACCACCAACCACAAAATCATACAATACAACCACAGCAGTACCTACACAACAATCTGTTCAAATTTCAGATACTAACCGATATTTAAACCAACCATCAGTCAGTGCACGTGCTGCATTGGTGATGGATGCCAATACAGGTGAAGTGCTCTATAGTAAAAATACCAATACAGCTTTGCCAATTGCCTCTATTACTAAGTTAATGACAGCGGTTGTGACAGCAGATGCACATTTAAATATGTCTGAAGACATCATGTTGCAATCTATTGATTTTGCAGGTGCGGGGGGTAAAAACTCAAGCTCAACTTTAAAAGTTGGCGATACGATGAATCGTGCTGAAATGCTTTTGGTGGCATTGATGAAGTCTGAAAATCCTGCTGCTGCTGCTTTAGCACGAACTTATCCGGGTGGTCGCCCTGCTTTTATTGCCGCAATGAATGCTAAAGCTCGTCAATTGGGTATGCACTCAACGCATTTTACCGAGTCTACAGGTTTAGACCCACGTAATGTGTCTTCTGCACGTGATTTGGGTGTGTTGGTGAGTTCTGCATCACAGTATGGTTTAATTCGTCAGTTCTCGACCACAGCACATTATGACTTCAATCTTGGCTATCGTGTATTAAAATCGAACAATACCAATGCGATGGTGCGTAATGGTGGTTGGAATATTAATATTTCAAAAACAGGTTATATTAATGAAGCAGGACGTTGTGTCGTAATGCACACGACTGTAAATAATCGTCCTGCTGTTGTAGTGCTATTGGGTGCAAGCACATCACAATCTCGTACCAATGATGCAACGAATTTATTAAATTGGGTGAGTAATTTACCAAAACGTATTTAAAAATAAGTTGTAAAATGACCCTTCCATTGTGAAGGGTTTTTTATCTTCATAAATAAAAATCAGGGAAATAAGATGATGACTTATGTGATTAGAGAAAAATATTTTGGTTATAACGATGAAGTTTTTTATGCTTCAGGCAATCGGATTGCAGGTATTTTTGATCATAAAGAACAAGCGGAAATGATCTATAAGCAACTTGAAATTAATGGGGCACGTGATTTTGCATTATATGAGGTTGAGGCATTGTTTGATGCAGATGAGGCACTATTAAAAAAATTGGATGATTTTGTCTTTTCACGTTGTGGTAAACATATTTATCAAGAGGGTGAGGTTTCTCGTGATTCATTGCCTGAAAGCTTGAGTGATGAGGATACTTTGGAATTTATTCAAATTGCAAATATGCATAAATTTCAATTGGTTAAATTTGAAAATGAAGTTAAATTTTATGCACTTTGGTCAGTCAAACAGCAGAAATGGGTGGAAGAACATGATGAGTTTTTTGCAAGTCTAGTTTATGCAGACCAGCCTGAGCAATTAAAAAGTAATGTAAGAACAATTTTTGCAGATTACGATTATGGTGATATTCAGCTTAAGGGTTCTTTTGAAGAGTTATCTGATCAGCCTGTACTTTTGCAAGCAATGATCAATGCCCAATCTGGGTTGAAATATAATCAGAAAACTCAAACTTTAATTATTATGCAAGGCTGGGAAGAAGAGGGATTATATGCGGTTAATCCTTTATTAAAACAGCCTTTATTTGAGATTAGGGAGATAGAGCTTGAAGAAATCCAAAGAATTGAAAAAGAGTTAGCTGTACAATATAGTTATGATAATTACGAATAACGTTTCTTTTTATGGTTGTAAATAAAAAACCTGCACTTGGTATAATGCTGATCAGTTAAGCAAAATTATTTGAAAAATTCCTAAAATCTCCCCTCTTGCGTAGCCTAGCTACTCATCTTTGAAAAAGAGGGGAACTTCTTGTAACTAAAATGGTTTTTAGTAATGAAAAGCCCCCTCCTTTGGAAAAGGTGGGGAACATGTTCCGCAAGGGGAGGATTCAAAAATCCTTGACTGACTGGCATTATGCACTTGGCAGGTTTTTTACATCCATTCAAATTTTACATATTTGAAAGAATAGAATCACGAACTTGATTAAGTTCAGCATCAATTGACAACATCACTGCATCAGCACATTGTTTGATTGCAGTATCAGGGTCTTTCAAGCCATTCCCTGTTACAGTACATACGATCACAGAACCTTCAGCAATTTTACCTGCTTTAATATCACGGATCGCACCACCGATAGATGCAGCAGAAGCAGGTTCAACAAACACGCCTTCATACATTGAAAGCATACGCTGTGCTTCTAAGATTTCAGCATCTGTCAATTCATCAAACCAACCGTTTGAATCACGAACAACCGCTTTCGCATGGTTAAAGCTCTGTGGATTACCGATACGGATTGCAGTCGCAACAGTTTCAGGGTTTTCTACAGGACCACCGCGTAGGAATGGTGCTGCACCAGATGCTTGGTAACCGACCATGATTGGGCGACCTGCTGGTGTTTGACCCGTGAAAGCATCAGCTTCTGCATCATAAATCACTTGGTCTTTTTCAAAGCTGAAATTTTCAGTTAAAGCTTCGGTATAACCCATCCAATGTGCAGTGATGTTACCTGCATTACCGACTGGCAAGCAGTGATAATCAGGTGCACGACCCAAAGCATCTACGATTTCGTAAGCAATGGTTTTTTGACCTTGTAAACGGTAAGGATTGATTGAGTTTACAATCGTTACAGGTGCTTGATCAGCAACTTCTTTCACAAGACGCATACCATCATCAAAGTTACCGTGAATTTGTAAAGTCACAGCGCCGTACATCATTGACTGTGCCATTTTACCCATAGCAATTTTGCCTTCAGGGATTAAAACAAACGCTTTGATGCCTGCACGTGCAGCATAAGCAGCCGCAGCCGCAGAAGTATTTCCTGTAGATGCACAGATGATGGCTTTAGAACCTTCTTCTACAGCTTTGGTTACAGCCATGGTCATACCACGGTCTTTAAATGAACCAGTCGGGTTTAAGCCCTCATACTTCACATAGATTTCAACATTTTTACCGATCAAACGTGGAATATTGTCCAGTTTAATGAGTGGGGTATTCCCTTCATTTAACGAGATAGCACGTGTAGTTTGAGATACTGGTAAGCGGTCACGATAGCGATCAACAAGTCCTGTATAGCGATTTGCATTAGACATGAGGGTGTTCCAAGTGTTATGTAGAGCAAATAGAGATATTTGTTAATTGACCTAAGCTACGCATTTTCAATGAGTTTGCTTGCGTAATGACTCCTCTTAAAGAAAAGAGGAGCTTTAGGAAAATTTAAACCCGATTAGTTATCAAGCAATTCTAAACGAATTCGTACGATTTCGCCATGAATCACAGGTAAAGCTTGAATTTTTGATAAAGCTTCGTTCATTTTCGATTCAACCACTGGATCAGTTAAAATCACAATAGGAATCAAATCTTTCAAACGTGGTTGTTGCATAATGGCATCAATACTAATGCCTGCACGACTTAAAATCGTAGTGACATCTGCAAGTACACCTGTCTGATCTTCAGCATTGATACGGATGTAATAACCTGTTGTCATCTCATCACTTTCTAAGATGGGTAGATCTGAAAGTGCTTCAAATGCCAATTGTGGAATAGTTCCTGAGCCATCTTCTGTATAGATAATGTCACGAACAATGTCAACGACATCAGCAACAACCGCAGAAGCTGTAGGACCTGCGCCTGCACCTGCACCGTAATACAATGTTGGACCAACGGCATTGGCTTGAACAAGAACCGCATTTTTCACGCCATTAACATTTGCAATCAATTCTTCAGCAGGAATTAGAGTTGGATGTACACGTAATTCGATGCCTTTAGCAGAACGGCGTGCAATACCTAAGTGTTTGATGTTATAGCCAAGCTCAGCCGCATATTTGACATCTTGTGCGGTGACTTTGGTAATACCTTCGGTATAGACTTTATCGAACTGTAATGGAATACCAAATGCACATGATGCCAAAATCGTGAGTTTATGTGCAGCATCAATGCCTTCAACGTCAAAAGTTGGATCAGCTTCGGCATAACCCAGTTCTTGTGCTTCTTTTAAAACGTCATCAAAAGCACGACCTTTTTCACTCATTTCTGTGAGGATAAAGTTACCTGTGCCATTGATGATCCCCGCAAGCCATTCGATTTTGTTGGCAGCCAAACCTTCACGGATGACTTTGATAATTGGAATACCACCCGCAACAGCCGCTTCATAAGCGATCTGTACATGATGATCATCAGCTGCTTTAAATAGCTCATTGCCATGTTCAGCAAGTAGTGCTTTGTTTGCTGTTACGACTTGTTTGCCATGCTTAATCGCTTCCATGATCACTTCATAAGCAGGATGAATACCACCCATCACTTCAACCACGACATCAACATCAGGTTGGCGGACAATGTCGAGTAGATCAGCACTTTGTTTCACACTTGCAGGTAAATTTAAATCTGGACGTGGGCGACGTGTGCCTACGTGGGTAATTTCAATTTCACGACCGGTGCGACGTCTAATTTCAGCAGCGTTTTCTTGTAATAGTTTAAGGGCACCACCACCTACGGTTCCAAGACCGAGTATTGCCAGACGTACTGGTTTCACGTCACACTCCAATTATGCATATAAATTTTAATAAGCTTAGATCATAGCTAAAAAATGCGCCAGACTCTAGAGGCTGGCGCATCTTTATGTTTTACTATAAAAAATAGTAAATTAACCTATAAATATTGGTTATTTAAGGCGAGAAGCTAACTCATCTGCAGTCATATATGCACCGATATGTTCACCCTCTGCATTATAAATCGCAGGTGTACCATTCACGCCCATTTTCAAGCCAAGTTCGTACTGGGCACGAACAGGATTTTGACATGTTGCAGGTGGAAGCTGTGCACCTGCAATCGCTTGGTCAAACGCTGTCTGACGATCAGCACTACACCAGACACTTTCCATCGCAGGCATAAATTGTTCACCACGTGGCCATGCGATATAACGAACTTCAATGCCTTTGGCATTAATTTCAGGAATTTGCTCATGCAGTTTATGGCAATACGGGCAACTTGCATCAGTAAAGACGTAGATCACATGTTTGGTTTTGCCTTTAGCTGGGTAGACCAATAAATCTTCAGTTTTTAATTGTGATAAATGCTTTTTATTTTCGGCAGCTTGCAGTGATTCACCAATACTACTGAGTTCCTTGTCCCCTAAACGAATGACATCACCTTGGATTAAATATTTACCATCACCTGTGGCATAGACAGAACTCATCCCTTCTAGGCTAACCCAGTATAAATTTGGCATTTCGGTGGGTTTTACATCCAAAATTTTGGCATTAATATTGGCTTTCTTAAAATGCCCTTGTAAGGTTTGGATCAAGCGTTGCTGTGCATTACGTTCAGTCAAATTTGATGCTTCGCCTGTCGCAGGTGCAGTCGCTGTTAAGGTATCATCTTTTTTTGCATCAGGAGATTTAGAGCAAGCGCTGAGTGCAAGACCACTCGTAAGCATACAAGCAAGCATTAATTTTGAATGTTTTAATTGCATAAATAACTCTTTTGGTTGTTCAGCATGATTTTTAGGAATGCATTTTGAGCGAATAAGCATAGCAAAAAAAATCATGGTGTACGTTAAAACTTGATTAAGGGCGGTAAATTAGCGATATAAAAATTGATTGTTTAAGCACGTGGGTGATGTTGTGCATGAAGCTCTTGCATACGTACTTGGGCAACATGAGTATAAATCTGTGTGGTAGATAGGTCACTATGTCCAAGTAACATTTGTACAACCCGTAAATCTGCGCCATGATTGAGTAAATGGGTTGCAAAGGCATGTCGAAGCGTATGAGGTGAGAGTTCAGTTTGAATACTGGCTTGCAAGGCGTAACGCTTAATTGCATACCAAAAATTTTGTCGACTCATGATGCCACCATGTTGGGTCAAAAATAAGTAATCCGTGCTGCTCTTATACAGTTGAGCACGTGCTTCATTTAAATATTTTTCAACCCATTCACAGGCGATTTGTCCTAAAGGCACTAAACGTTCTTTATTGCCTTTACCTACAATACGTAAATAACCTTGTTTTAAATTAATCAAATCCAAACGTAGATTTAGCAATTCACTCACCCGTAAACCACAAGCGTATAAGACTTCTAACATGGCACGGTCACGTAGCCCTAAAGCTGTGTTTAAATCAGGCGCTTGAATTAAGGCATCAACATCTTGTTCAGACAGGTCTTTCGGTAATGCTCGCCCAATTTTTGGGGTTTTATGCGCCACCATGGGGTTGTCTAAACGTATTTTTTGTTCACGTAAGAATTTATAAAATGAGCGTAATGCAGATAGACAACGCGCAATAGAGCGAGGGCTTTTCCCTTGTTTGGTCAAACTAATTGTTACATCTGAAATGTCATCATGTGACCAGTCAGGTAAATATTGTGTTGAGCATTCACTGCATTGAATGAGATCAGATAAATAAGCGTTTCGAGTATGTGGGCTAACTGTTTGTGCAATTAAATAGTCTTTATAACCATTTAAAAAACTCAAATTTTCAGGAATGGTCACAGCCGTTGGAATGCGGGGTTTTTTATTGAGCATGAGTGAAATGAACTAAGCTTCTTAAATCTATAATGGCAATGTAGACCAAAAAAAAGTAGAAGTCGAATATGTGCAGAGAATGAGAATTGTAATCAAACCTTACTTGGTAATTATTCTCATTTGTATGTATAATCGACCTAAATACCGTTTCTTTTTTAGGGTCAGTTGCAGTGCGTTTGTCAGAATTGAAAGTAAAGCAGACTGCTATTATTACTAAAGTTAATCGAACATTAGCTGATAATTCAAGTCAACCCGATCTCGTTGCGAGTCGTTTAGAAACCTTAGGTTTTGTGCCTGGTACAACTGTGCAAGTAATTACCAAAGGTATTTTTGGGGGTGATCCGATTTTAATTCAGGTTGGATTTACCCGTTTTGCCTTACGTAAAATTGAAGCGGCACGTATTGAAATTGAACAAAATATACAAGGAGCTTCCGCATGAGCGAAACTTTAAGAGTTGCTTTGGTCGGAAATCCAAACTGCGGTAAAACCTCTCTTTTTAACCACTTAACAGGAACACGTCAAAAAGTTGCCAACTATGCAGGGGTGACAGTTGAACGTAAAGTTGGTGCATTTACCTTGCCTTCAGGGCGAGCAGTACGTGTGTTGGATTTACCTGGTGCATATAGTTTAAATGCAACCAGTCCTGATGAAGAGATTACCCGTGATGTGGTTTTAGGTAAAATTGCAGAAGAGCAAGAACAAGATGCTTTTTTGTGCGTGGTCGATGCCACCAACTTAAAATTACATTTAGGTTTAGTACTTGAAATTATTGCTCAAGGTAAGCCAATTTTACTTGTCTTGAACATGATGGATGAAGCACGTCGTCGTGGTATGCAGATCAGTACTGAGAAGCTCGCACAGCGTTTGGGTGTTCCTGTGGTGGAAACAGTTGCAGTGCGTAATGCAGGTATTGAAAACCTCATGGGTGCACTGGATCAAGAGAAATTCCGTACACCTGACGCAGCACTAAGTGATGTGATTCTAACAGGTTCAAATCATGACAAAGTGACTCAGATCTTAAGAGATGTGGTGATTTTTGTTGATCAAGAAGATAAACGAACAGATGTTCTTGATAAAATATTTTTGCATCCTGTTTTAGGTTTAGCAAGTTTAGCATTGATGATGTTTGTGGTGTTCCAAGCGGTGTTTGCTTGGGCAGAGCCGATCATGACCTTGATTGAAGATGCATTTGCATGGCTTGGTGAATTTGTTGGTCAATTCATTTCTGCACCATTGCTCAATAGCCTTGTCGTTGATGGCGTGATTGCAGGTGCTGGTGGTGTTGTGGTGTTCTTGCCACAGATTTTGATTTTATTCTTCTTTATTTTGGTTTTGGAAGAATCAGGCTATTTACCACGTGCAGCATTCCTCTTAGATAAATTGATGTTCAAAGCGGGTTTAAGTGGTCGTTCATTTATTCCTTTGCTTTCAAGTTTTGCTTGCGCCGTACCGGGGATTATGGCGACCCGTAGTATTAGTGATCCACGAGATCGTTTAACCACGATTTTTGTGGCACCCCTGATGACTTGTTCGGCACGTTTGCCTGTATATGCTTTGTTGATCGCAGCATTTATTCCATCGCAAACAGTATGGGGTTTCTTGAATTTACAAGGTTTGGTGCTCTTTGCTCTGTATATGTCAGGGATCGTCAGTGCCTTGATTGTTGCAACTGTTTTGAAGTTTTTCCAAAAAGATAAATCAGAACATGCCTTGTTAATGGAACTACCGAGTTATCGTATTCCTGATGTGCAAAGTGTGTTGATTGGCTTGCTTGACCGTGCCAAGATCTTCTTAAAGCGTGTCGGTGGTATCATCTTCGCTTTGTCTATTTTGCTTTGGTTCTTGTGTACTTTCCCACAACCACCAGAAGGTGCAACTTTACCTGCAATTGATTATTCATTCGCTGGGATGCTTGGGCATTTGATGCAACCAATTTTTGCACCACTTGGTTTTAATTGGCAAATCTGTATTGCATTGATTCCAGCGATGGCAGCGCGTGAAGTCTTAGTGGCATCACTAGGTGTCGTGTATGCTTTGTCTGCAACAGATGAAGATGCAGTCTCTCAAGGTTTGTCACAATTGATCAGTCAGGGTGATTTGAGTTGGTCATTGGCAACAGGTCTGTCGTTATTGGTATGGTTTATTTATGCACCGCATTGTTTGGCGACATTAGCAACAGTGAAGCGTGAAACAGGTTCGTGGAAAACAGTAGCAGGTATGACAGCTTATTTATTTGGCTTGGCATATTTGATGGCATTTTTAACTTATCAAATTGCATCACATTATTTCGGTGCTTAGGTTTTAATCGTATAGCGTTCAAGATTTTGGGCAATCAGTGAGGAATTTGAAATGATTCAATTTTTGATTATTGCAGCATTGGTGGTTTGGAGTGCAATTTTTGTATTTAAGAACGTATTTCCCAAATCAGCCTATTCAGTATTTTCTAAACTTGCCCAATTTTGCCGATCTAAAGGTTGGAATAGTTTAGCAAAATGGATTCAACCTGCGATGGTGGCGGGTTGTGGCGGTGGGTGTGGTTGTTCAACTAGTGATGCACCTGCGAAAAAAGCTGAAGTTCAAGCGGTAAAGTGGAAATAAAAGCTCTTAAATTGTTTAAAAGCCATTCTGATAGTAGAGTGGCTTTTTTATTTGGATGTATAAAAATGAAAAATAAAATGCGAAAAATAACAGTCAATAACATTGTTTATTTATACAGAATTCAATCGAGATATTATGGTGATAACACGGCAGTTGTAACGCTGAGAATTTATATGGAAGGTTGTCGAAATGCACCTTATATCATGGGCTTTCAGTGTTTTGAGGGAAATTATGATGGTGCAGTTTTAGCGGTAGGGACAACCGTATTCAATACACAAACCCATCTCACAGAATATGTTAATTTGCATCGTCCTTATTTTGTCCGCTTATGCATTTTAAAAGCCTTGGAAGAGGGTTGGGATGCTTCAGAAAAACAAATCAACAATGATGGGATGCAGTTTTTGTCTGAGCTTAATCTGGATATTTCCAAAATTATGCCTAAAGCAACTCAGATTGAATGATACAGTTTGGTAAAATATGACAGTTTTTTTACGCACTGACACAAAAATTCTCAAGAAATCTCAAACAGAAAAAGCTTTCAAATCGGCAAAGTGCTAACATTTTGCAAGTTTCAAAATTTACTTCGAGTGGGACAATAATGTTAATTCAACGTGGTGGCTTAAAAGTCGTTGCAGGGCTAGGTATTTCAGGTGTTTCAGCTGTTAATTTTTTACATGAAAAAGGTTATCGGGTTGCAGTGACTGATTCACGTGATGTTCCACCGGGGCATGACAAAATTCCAAGCGATGTGCAAACCAGTTTTGGACATTTTGACCAAGAATTATTATTACAAGCCGAAGAAATTATTATTAGTCCGGGACTCGATCCGAAACTCCCTGAAATTCAAGCGGCGATTGCACAAGGTATTCCTGTGATCAGTGAAATTCAGGTTTTGCGTCGTGCAACTGATAAACCGATTGTAGCCATTACTGGTTCAAATGCAAAAAGTACCGTCACCACTTTAATTGGTTTAATGGCACAAGAAGCAGGCGTAAAAGTGGCAGTTGGGGGAAATCTAGGGCGTCCTGCATTGGATTTAACCCATGATGATCCTGATGTGTATATTTTAGAACTTTCAAGCTTCCAACTCGAAACCACATCAAATCTCAATGCTGAAGTGGCTGTGGTGCTGAATATGAGTGAAGACCATTTGGATCGTCATGGTGATATGTTTGCTTATCACACTGCAAAGCATCGTATTTTCCAAGGTGTAAAAAAAGTGGTCTTTAACCGTGATGACTCTCTGACTCGTCCTTTAGTTCCTGATGTTACTCCAATGCAAAGCTTTGGTTTAAATGCACCTGATTTAAATCAATATGGTGTTTTGCGTGAAGACAATGGCTCGATTTGGTTGGCACGTGGTCGTGAACGTTTGCTCAACAGTGCAGAGATGTATATTCAAGGTACACATAATGTTGCCAATGCTTTGGCATGTTTAGCATTGGGTGAGGCGATTGGTTTACCTTTAGATAAAATGCTGGAAACTTTAAAAACCTTTAAAGGTTTAGAGCATCGTTGTGAGTTCGTTAAAGAAGTCGATGGCGTACGTTATTATAACGATTCGAAAGGAACCAATATTGGCGCAACTTTGGCTGCAATTGATGGTTTAGGTGCTGCAATTGATGCGAAAGGTGGCAAAGTTGCTATTATTCTCGGTGGTCAAGGCAAAGGGCAAGATTTTACTGCATTACGTGAATCTTTAAGTAAATATGCCAAAGTTGCAGTGCTGATTGGTGAGGATCGTCCTATCATCGAAAAAGCCATTCAAGGAACTACAACACTTTTACATGCTGAGTCCTTACAAGAAGCAGTAGAATTGTGCCAACAAAATACCCATGTGCATGATGTGGTTTTACTTTCACCTGCATGTGCAAGTTTTGATATGTTTACAGGTTACCCAGAGCGTGGTCATCGCTTTGTAGATTATGTAAATGCACTAAACTAAAAAAAATCATAAGGATGTACGTATGGCTGGGTTTGCTCAGACAACAGTCAGTAAAATTACAGCGGTGTGTGAACGTTGGGTTCCTAAAATTCCTGCGGAAATTACACCTCGTAATTTACTTATTTTTTGTGTCATTTCACTTTTATGTTTGGGTACGGTAATGGTGGCTTCAGCCTCTATGCCGTATGCAGAACGTATGCATGAAGCGCCATTTCACTATGTGATTCGTCACACGATTTCGATTGTGGTTGCCGCAGTTGCTGCTGCGATCACTTATCGTATTAGTCTAAATGTATGGTTTAAAAATACGTTTTTACTTTGGTTTGTCACCATCTTATTGCTTGCAGCGGTACTTGTTGTGGGGACTGAGGTAAATGGTTCGACACGTTGGATTCGAATAGCAGGTTTTACCTTGCAGGCAACAGAAGTTGCAAAAGTGGTGATGATTATTTTCACTGCGGACTATGTAGTGCGCCGTTCAACTGAGGTGAAATATGGTTGGGCAGGTTTCTTTGTCTTAAAGAGTTGGAAAGGGCTTGGGCGACTGGCTGTGGTGATGGGGTTAACTGTATTGTTAATTTTGCTAGAACCAGATTTAGGTGCAACCGTTGTAATCGCTGCTTCGATGCTGGGTGTTTTTTTCCTTGCGGGTGCACCAGCTATTCAGTTCGGTATTGCATTTGGGGCGATTATCACCGCATTTATCTTCTTGATTATTTTAGAGCCATATCGTTTAAGTCGTTTGATGTCATTCTCAAATCCTTGGGAAGATCCATTGGGTACAGGTTATCAATTGTCCAATGCATTGATGGCATTTGGACGTGGTGAGTGGACAGGTGTGGGCTTAGGGCACAGTATCCAAAAAATGGCGTATTTACCTGAAGCACATACCGACTTTATGTTGGCAATTTTGGGTGAAGAATTTGGTTTCTTTGGTATTACCACTGTTTTAGTTTTATCTTTCGGCATGTTGTTTTGTTGTATTCGCATTGCACATCGTGCCTTGAAGCATCAATATTTACGAGCAGGTTATTTGGCGTATGGCATTAGTATCATTTTCTTATTACAGATTTTGGTAAATGCAGGCATGAACATGGGCATGTTGCCAACCAAAGGTTTGACTTTGCCCTTCATTAGTTATGGTGGTTCATCGTTGATTATGTGTGCAGTGATGATCAGTTTGATTTTGAAAATTGATGCCACAACACGTATTTCTAATCCGTCCAAAGAAGAATCAAGTTTCTAAATTTGATTATTGAAAATTTAGCTTGAAGCATGGTGCTATGAATGAATATTCTAGCGCCATTTTTATTGGAAAATACCTTGAATTTCGGTTCCTTTTGGAATGCGTTGAATATCCCATTGAGCGATTGCTTGAGCAAGCATTTTGTGTGGTTGGTCAATATCCACAGCACTTTGTCCTAATGCTAAAATTGCTTGTTGTAGAAGTTGAGGTGCATTTTGAATATTAAGAGCTTGTGCCAAATTTTGTTTAGACAGTTTTTGCCCTTGATCATTCATCGCTAGAGGAAGGTGCATATATTCTAATTGTGGGTAGCCGAGACACTGTCCAAGCCAGATTTGTCGTTCAGTATTGTCCAAAAGATCTGCACCACGTACCACATGGGTCATGCCTTGCAGAAAATCATCTACAACCACAGCCAATTGATAATTGATAATGCCATCACGGCGTTTTAAAACAAAATCACCTAAATCATGCTGTAGATTTGAACAATGTTGACCTTGTAGGCGATCTTCAAAACAGATGTTCTGATCGCTGACTTTGATGCGAATGGCTTGATGCTCAAAGTCTAAATGTTTGTCACGGCAAGTACCGCTATAGATATGATTTGAACCCAACATTTTGCGGGTACATTCACAGGCATAGACGAGGTTTTTTTGTTTGAGCTGCTGAATGACAGCTTCATAAATGTCTAAACGCTCTTTTTGATAAATGATCTCGACATCGGATTCAAATTCAAAAGCATCTAAACATTGTAGAATGTGTTGTTCGCTGTTGGGGTAGATTCGAGGGATATCGGTATCTTCAATGCGAACAATCCATTGTCCATGATGCGCTTTGGCATCACAATAACTAGCAACAGCTGTAATCAAAGACCCAAAGTGTAAAGGACCAGTTGGCGATGGCGCGAACCGTCCCTTATATGAGCAGCGATTAAGCAAAGCATCGCTTTGCCGCTGCGCAAGAGCCAAGCTGTGCTTGGCTGAGATATCATTAACAGTCACAATTAACCGTTATTTTGCTTCTCTTTGATCTCTGCAAGTGTTTTACAGTCGATACATAAAGTCGCTGTTGGACGTGCTTCTAAGCGACGCAAGCCAATCTCGATACCACAAGTTTCACAGAAACCATAGTCATCATTTTTAATCGCTTCAATTGACTGCTCAATTTTACGGATCAATTTACGTTCACGATCACGGGTACGTAGTTCAATCGCAAATTCTTCTTCCTGTGTTGCACGGTCATTGACATCAGGTAGGGAAGAAGACTCATCTTGCATCGTATTTAAAGTACGGTCTACTTCAGACATTAACTCAGCTTTCCATGCAAGTAAAATCTTGCGGAAATGCTCAAGTTGCCCTTCAGACATATATTCTTCATTTTTCTTTGGCTGATAAGGCTCAATACCAAAAAGACTTGCAGTGCTACCGCCTTCAGCCGCTTTTGGTTTGGTTTTTCGTACGCGTTTTACAGTCTTGTCGTCCAAAACATCGGTTTGTTCGTCCAAGACTTGGTTTTGGTTGTCATTCGCCATAAAGGGCATTCCTCATCATATACGTATGGTTATACGTAAAAAATATGGTGATATGCAAGTATTTTTATCGCTACCGATAGAATGCTGCTATCGGGGGGCGTCATCATATAGACTTTTTCATCAAGATGAAAGCAGTCAAACTTGCAATTTCGCACTCAAAGTCCATTTAAGGTGGAATAACTTAAAGCAAAATTGTTGAAATGAAAAGCTAATAACCTGAAATTTCATCATTTATTATTTTGTTATAGTCTTTTAGGCGGAAAACAGTGCTTTCAAATTGCCCATCAGATTTTAAATGTAAATAACGATAACCAGGTGCTGTATCATCTAACGCAAAATTTTTACTTAAAGGTTTAAATTGAGCACAGGTTGCAGGCGTTGATAAAAATTGAATATTTTCCCAAACTGTTAAAGATTCTTGATGAACGTGTCCAAACAATACTGCTTTAATATTGGTAAATTGTGACAATACGTTGGTTAAATGCTCAGTATTTTTGAGTTTGTGTTGATCGATCCAATCAGAATGCATATCTACAGGATGATGATGGCAAGCTAAAATCACAAATTTATCTTGAATACGAGTGAGTAAGTTTTCTAAATGATTGAGTTGTTCAGCCTGAATCCAGCCATCCACTTTATGAGGAACAGCACTGTTGAGTAAAATAATACACCAATCTCCAATTTCTACACATGCAGGTTTAGGATTAGGCACTAAAAAGGGAAATAAATTGATGTCATCATGATTTCCCGGAATTTGGAAAAAGGGAATACCTAAACTACGCATATAGTTTTGATAGCGCTGATAGGTTTCAGTGGTTGCTTGCTGCGCAAGATCGCCAGTATGTACAATCGCATCAATACGTGGATGTTCTTGTAAAATTTGCGCAATAACAGCATGAAAGTTTTGTTCAGGAAAGATTCCAATAAAACTTTCATTGGGGTCAGTCATTAAATGTGTATCAGTAATTTGAATAATGACATGATCTTGGCGTTTTGAGATGATCTTATATTTGGACATGTCATCTCCTTCTACATTATATTGAGTAATGCAATGCGTTGTTTTAACCATTGCAATGCAATAATAATAGGTGCATTACATAGACGAGTTCCAGTAAGCAACTCATCTAAAACAGAATAATCTAAAATATGCAGTTGGATATTTTCACCTTCATCAGCAACACCAAAAACACCACCTACTGTTGGCAGTTCTGCTTGTGCGGTATAAAGGTGGAAAATCTCATCACATGCACCAGCTGATGGATAAAAACTAAAAATATGTTGTAGTTGGCTGAGTTCACAGCCCGATTCTTCTAAACTTTCTCTACGAATACAGGCTTCAGGTGATTCATCACCATCAAGTACGCCTGCAATAATTTCAATTTGCCAAGGTGATACAGGATCATTCATTGCCCCAACACGAAATTGTTCAATTAAGGCAAATTTTTGTTGTTGATCATTGTAGATCAGTACGCCAGCAGCTTGTTTACGTTGAATCAGTTCACGTTGAATGGGTGCTATATAGGTTGTTTGGTTAAACAGACGATGTCTTAAACTGACTTTTTCGACACGTATAAAACCTGAATACAATATTTCACGAGATTGTATTTCAACATCTTGATGAGAATAAGTCGCACATTGGGTAATATTCATGAATAAAAAATTAGGATGAAACATAGTCGTTCCATCCTAACGGAGAATTGATCAAAGACAAATCATTTTTTAATGCTTTAAACTTTATGGTACAACTTTTGCCCATGTTCCTGATAAGCGGTTTTCATGGCAGCGAGACCTGCTTCAACATCAGGATTAACTTGAGTATTTTGCTCAGCTTTATTTTGATTTTGTGCATAATCTCGCACATTTTGGGTAATCTTCATAGAACAGAACTTTGGACCACACATTGAACAGAAGTGCGCTGACTTGTGGGCTTCTTTCGGCATGGTTTCATCATGCATTGAACGTGCCGTATCAGGGTCTAAACTCAAATTAAACTGGTCTTCCCAACGGAATTCAAAACGTGCTTTGGACAGAGCATTATCACGAACTTGCGCTCCTGGATGACCTTTAGCGAGATCCGCAGCATGTGCTGCAATTTTATAAGTGATAATACCGTCTTTGACGTCTTTCTTATTCGGTAAGCCCAAGTGTTCTTTGGGTGTGACATAGCAAAGCATTGCAGTACCGTACCAACCGATCATCGCTGCACCAATCGCAGAAGTGATATGGTCATAACCTGGTGCAATATCTGTGGTTAAAGGACCAAGTGTGTAGAATGGCGCTTCCTGACAGACTTCAAGTTGCAAGTCCATATTTTCCTTCACCATGTGCATTGGTACATGTCCTGGACCTTCGATCATCACCTGTACATCATGTTCCCATGCACGATGGGTCAATTCACCTAAAGTACGTAGTTCAGAGAATTGCGCTTCATCATTAGCATCTTGAATACAGCCTGGACGTAAACCATCCCCCAGACTGAAAGACACATCATAGGCTTTCATGATTTCACAGATTTCATCGAAATGGGTATACAGGAAGTTTTCCTCATGATGTGCCAAACACCATTGCGCCATGATTGAACCACCACGCGACACGATCCCTGTCAAACGATTTGCTGTCATTGGTACATAACGCAATAATACGCCTGCATGAATGGTAAAATAATCCACACCTTGTTCAGCTTGCTCGATCAACGTGTCTTTGAAAATTTCCCATGTTAAATCTTCTGCGACACCATCAACTTTTTCTAAAGCTTGGTAAATCGGTACAGTACCAATTGGCACAGGTGAGTTACGGATAATCCATTCACGGGTTTCATGGATATTTTTACCTGTCGACAAATCCATGATCGTATCTGCACCCCAACGGGTTGCCCACGTCATTTTCGATACTTCTTCATCAATAGATGAGCCGAGTGCAGAGTTACCAATATTGGCATTGATTTTTACTAGGAAGTTACGCCCAATAATCATTGGCTCACATTCAGGGTGGTTAATATTGGCAGGAATAATGGCACGACCTTCAGCCACTTCTTTACGGACAAATTCAGGCGTGATTTCCATTAGATTACGTGCGCCAAAGTTCTGTCCTGCATGTTGACGCATATCGACGCCTTCACGCTGGCGTTGGTTTTCACGAATCGCAATATATTCCATTTCAGGAGTAATAATGCCTTGCTTGGCATAATGCATTTGCGAGACGTTTTTACCTGTTTTGGCACGACGTGGTTTTTGAATGTGGGCGAAACAAATTTCAGCAGTACGAATATCTTTTAAGCGTTCCTGCCCGAAAGCAGAAGTGAGTGTGTCTAAGTGTTCAGTATCTTCACGTTCCGCAATCCATGTTTCACGAACATTTGGCAAACCTTTATTCAGATCAATTTGCACATTTGGGTCGGTATACACGCCAGAAGTATCATAGACCATGATTGGTAGATTTTTTTCACCACCTAAGCCTGTAGGCGTATCCGTGAGTTCAATTTCACGCATCGGCACTTGAATATCTGGGCGTGAACCTTGGATATAGACTTTTTTCGATGCAGGTAAAATTCGAGTGAGATCTTTAGCTTCTTGTTCATGTTGAGCGAGTTGATCAACAGGGGATAGATTTGTTAATTGGTTCATTGCAATGATCCTTATGAATGACATCAACGAATCAAGCACGACCAAAAACGATGGCGATTTAGTCTATTATCTGGCATTTATTCACAGTTTTATGGAGTGAATAAATGGTATTTCTACTGAAACAGATAAATCTGGAGCTGTGGTTTTCAGACTGGCTTGATTCCTACGCAGGTTTTAACCTGATCAGGTTCAACGGTACTCATCTTCATTAGATGATCTCAGCGAGGGAATACTCGCGCTCCGTCAAGCGATGTCACGATACTATCATGAGATGTCGATAAAAACATCTCTATTCAATGGGGTAGTAAATGGATTAGTAAGAAATGTCTTTACATAAAACGTGATGATGACAATCACGTTGATCATTGCGAGATTCTAAGCTCATGTATTGTTTGACAAAATTATAGGCATCTTGCTCATCATTTAACTTTGGTGCAGGTTCTGCTAATGCTTCACGATAAAATTGTGCACTGAGAACAAGCGGTGTATCAGGTTGTGTTTCAAGCCAATCCAGTGCTTGTTGAGTATCTGGTTGAATAGTAAAGCGATGGTTGTAAAAGCTAAATGCAGGTGAATTGTCCGAACCGATAAAGATGAGATGTTGATATTCGTTGAATAATAATTCAGCATCTTTACGGTACTTACTCTTTGGATACTGCTTAATATAGTTTTCCCAAAATAATGCCCGTTCAGCAAGCGCTTGACCTGAAATCGCAATCGCTGAATCTGAATATAAAATATTTGCATTGTCTTTTGCCATGCGTTGTATAAACACAGCTTCATCTTTAGGTAAATACGCTGTGAACATATCTACTGCATATTGCGGATGCTGTTTCAGCTCAAAATAGCCCTCACCAATATCTAAAAATTGGATGTATTGTTTTCCGACTTGATCCATTAAATATTGATCACGTTGTGGCAAAGTTTTTTTGATGGTTGCAGCATCGCCTTGTCCTAAATCTTGCGCATTTTCAGGATAATCTTTTGCATAGCCATAGGCGTTTAAGCCCTGCATTGCCTCATCACCTGAAGTGGTGGTTAAAAAGCGTTGATACATCAAATGAGAATGATCAATTAACTGATAAATTTGTGCATGACTCAATTCAGGCACACATTTTTTGAGGGCAGTATTGGCAGCAGTCAGTTGTTGAATCGAACTTTTTTGATCAATACGAGATAAAATGTCTTTGGTATCGGAAAAACAATCCGCGGTTGTTAAAATAGGTTCGACTTTTTCTTGTTTAGAAGAAAGTTGTTCTGTTGAATTGTTTTTTTGATGACAAGCACTGAGTGCAATACAACTGAGTAGACAATAAACTATTTTTTTCATCGTATGGGCTTTATTTAAAATCAAAAAATGAAAATGAATCGTGATGATAAGTGTTTCTATGAGCATACATAGATTTTTATACATAAAGAATATTTTATTTGAAAATCAAATACGTCATTTAACTATTTTGTGTCATACAGATAGAATCTCGAAAACAATCACGATTTTTACTGTTTAAATTTATATTTTTTAAATTCAGAAAATGATTTAACTGTGCTACAGCCAATTGATGAGGATTATTGACCACTTTCTCAAGTTGTGGTGTGGGCAATACAATTTTTTCTAAACGCTGTTCAGGTGTCATGTTGATATATTCAACAAACTTATGCGCTTGTTTCGCTAATGTGCTGTCATTTTGCTGTGCTAAAGTCTCGATTTCTAACCAAACAGATGCTGAAATATCATTTGAATCGCTATATTGTTCTGAGATCGGAGAAGACTCTAAACCTTTGAACAATAAAGCTTGATATGTCTGCGCTAAATATTGAGCATCTTTTAGATAATGACTTTGTGGATAGCTTTGAATATAACTTTCCCAAAAAATCGCCCGTTGTACGATTTCATTCGGTGTGATGCTAAGCTTTTGGTTTTGTAATAATACTTGGCTGTTTTGTTGTGCCAATTGCTCAATAAAAACACGTTCTGCTTCAGGTAAATAAGGGGCAAAAACTTTGGCTAAATATTGTGGATTACGGCGATAAAAAATTTGTTTTGGACCTTGATCGACCAATTCGATATATGCTTGACCTTGATGGCGAATCAAATATTGATCACGAATATTTAACTGTTCAAAGTGGCTTTGTTGAATAGTCGGGTAGTCTGATTTGCTCAACGTATAATTTTCAAAAGCAAGTTGTTGTGTTGGCGTACGTTCAATACTTAAAAATTGTTTATACATTTGATTGGATAGGGTAATGAGCTCTTTCTGTTCATCCCATTCCATCAAAGGTAAACATAAACGAATATCTTGGTTGACTTGCTCAATGGCTAAAGCGGTACGTTGAGCATTCATTGCCAACATTTCTTTTTTTAAATTTTCACAAATTAATGTCAAATCGGGTTGTACTTTCTCCGCTTTCGGTGCTTCTTTGGTCTCGACGATGATCTCTGGTTCAGGTTTTTGGCATGCCGAAAGTACAGCGCAAAGACTGCAGAGTATACTCAATGACTGTATGGGTTTAAGTGAGAATTTAAAATTCATTTGATCATAAAAAACAGAACAGTAGGGGGAATTTACACAGACTATTGTCACTTAAATCGCATGTAAAGAATGCAATATTTTGTAGTTTTCTGACGTGAATACGTTACATCAACCATAGTTTTTTATACATTAGACAGATGTTGTATAGCCGAAATGTATTTTTATTATACTTTTGAAAAGTAGATGACTCACTGTGAAATATTTAACAGTTGTCATTAAAATTTCATAATAGCTATGTTTAAATACGCCAATTTAATTCATGTCATTTAATTGGTTGTGGAGTGAGCATCTTGAGCCCAAATAATCCTGCATTAGGACATCATATTTCTTCACAATTCAATGAAGATTTACAAGGTGTAAATACTAAATTTATGACCATGGGTGGGTTGGTTGAACAACAAGTGGCAAATGCCATTCATGCTTTATTAGATACCAATGCCAATTTAGCCATTGATGTGCAATTCCAAGACAATGCAGTGAATCAATTTGAGCGTGAAATTGATGAAGCACTGACATTGATTTTAGCGCGCCGCCATCCTGCTGCGATTGATTTACGTATGGTGATTGCGATGAGTAAAGCCAATACAGATCTAGAACGTATTGGTGACGAAGCAGCAAAAATAGCCCGCATTGCTCAAACACTTTGTGAAGAGGGTGAGTCACCACGTGGTTATATGGAAACTCGTCATATTGGCAATCAAGTTCGTGTCATGATCCATGATGCACTGGATGCATTTGCCCGTATTGATGCAGAGCAAGCCTTAAAAGTGTTATTGGCAGATGCCGATATTGACCGTGAATATCAATCAGCAACACGTACTTTGATGACTTATATGATTGAAGATCCTCGTCATATCAGCCGTGTAATCAATGTGATGTGGGTGCTGCGTTCTTTAGAGCGTATTGGTGATCATGCACGTAATATTTCAGAGCAAGTGATTTATATGGCGAAAGGTTTTGATGTGCGCCATACCAACATTCAAGAAATTGAAGAAAAAGTACAAGGTAAATAAGCCATTTAAGTTTATATTTATGTACAAGAGCCTTAGCGAAAGCTAGGGTTTTTTTATGTTTAAAATAATGTTGTGATGAGTGTAAAGCTAAAATTTAGACAAAAAAATTCCTAGATTTTTGGGGGAAAACCTAGGAAAGAAAAACAGAAATATTCTGGAGAATATTTGTCTAATGTATTGTCTTGGGGGAACAATGTTTCATTAGCTGATGTAGTTATCATATGAAAAAAAACTGCAACAGTCATGATGACTCCTGTGTGTTGAATGTAAAATTGCATTTCAACGTGTAATTAAAATGCCTAAATTTACTATGTAGATATATTTTAGAATACTTTTTTTGTGAAAAAGGCTGAAATATTCGAGTTTTATTTTATCTACAAAGTGAAAATAATTTATCTCTAAGTCAATTTTCGGTGTATGACTGGATTTTGATTC
>NZ_LQXQ01000015.1 GCF_003268395.1 Acinetobacter sp. CFCC 10889
ACAGCAACGCCAACGCCAACGCCAACGCCAAGCTCAAGTTTAAATTTATCTAAAATTAAACTCGATAAAAGTAATTCAAGTATTAACCTCACCAAAAAAGGGACGGGTTTTGGTCGTATTTCAGTGAATTTAAATTGGAATCAAGGTCAAGCTGCACAGTCTGGTTCGTTCTTTAAAAAATTGGTTGGCGGTAATAAAACCATTGATTTAGATCTTGGTGCGATGATTCAGTTTAAAGGCGGACAAGTGGCTTTAGTACAGCCTTTAGGTAATCAGTTTGGACACTATGATCGCCCACCATTTATTCATTTGGATGGTGATGATCGTACAGGTGCAAGAACAACAGGTGAGAATTTACACATCAATGGTGATCGTTGGGATGAAATCGAACGCATTGTGATTTATACCTATATTTATTCGGGTGTGGCGCAATGGGCGGCAACCGATGGTGTGGTAACGATTCGTATTCCAAATCAACCTGAAATCGAAGTGCGTTTAACCGATGGTAATCATTTAACAACTTGTGCGATTGTTGAGCTGAAAAATGTTGGTGGTAGCATCCAAGCCAATCGTGAAGTGCGTTATTTCCAAGATCAACAATATTTAGACCAACATTATCGTTTTGGTTTCCGTTGGACGCAAGGGTCGAAAGATTAGTATTAAAATTTTTAACAATCAATTTCATAGATAAAGGGATAAGCAACATGGCTATTACTTTAAATAAAGGTGGAAATTTATCACTTAGCAAAACAGATCCATCACTTTCTCAAGTTCTTGTCGGTTTGGGTTGGGATGCACGTGCAACAGATGGTGCTGATTTTGACTTAGATGCATCTGCATTTTTATTGGGTGCAAATGATAAAGTTCGTGGTGAACATGATTTTATTTTCTATAACCAAACACGTTCACCAGAAGGTTCTGTAGAGCATACAGGCGATAACCGTACAGGTGATGGCGATGGCGATGATGAAGCCGTTAAAATCAATTTAGGTTTAGTGCCTGCGGATATTCAAAAAATTGCGATTACTGTGACTATTCATGATGCAGAACAACGTGGTCAAAACTTTGGTCAAGTACAAAATGCGTTTATTCGTGTTGTGAATGATCAAAGCAATGTTGAAATTGTACGTTTTGATTTAAATGAAGATTATTCAACTGAAACAGCGATGGTGTTTGGTGAATTGTATCGTCATAACGGTGAATGGAAATTCCGTGCTGTAGGTCAGGGCTATGCGGGTGGTTTACGTGCGATGTGCCATCAGTATGGCATTAGCATCTAAGATGAGTGGAATGAATGAAGCATTTTAGATTTTCGATAATTTTTACCATTATATGTTTAGCAATTTCGGCATATTGGGGATTTACACACGGTCCTGAAGCAGGCGTGATGATGATGCTAAAAGTACTTGCGATTACAGGTATTTTAGCCATCATGGAAGTGTCGTTGTCTTTTGATAATGCCGTGGTCAATGCTTCGGTATTGAAGCATTGGGATATGTTCTGGCGAAAACTATTCTTAACAGTCGGTATTATCGTTGCTGTATTTGGTATGCGATTGGTGTTTCCATTGCTCATTGTGGGTGTAACTGCCGATATGAGTATGGTCGAAGTGGCAAAACTTGCACTGAATGACCCGAAAACTTATTCAGAAAAACTGATGGCACATCATGCGGAAATTGCTGCTTTTGGTGGTATTTTCTTATTACTTGTGTTCTTAAACTTCCTTTTTGATGATGAAAAAGATGAACATTGGTTTCATTGGTTGGAATCAAAACTGGCAGATTTAGGTAATATTCAAGCCATTTCAGTCTTTATTTCACTGATTGCATTGTTAGTGATCGCAGGTTTTGTTCCAGATGCACAGCGTTTAGTTGTGGTGATGGCAGGGATTTGGGGTATTGTGGTCTATGTTGGTGTGCAAGTTATTGGACATTTACTAGAAGGCAGTGGCTCAGATGATGACGAAGAAGATGAGAAATCTTCAAATGGCAACGCAACTGTAACAGGTACAGTAGTGAAAGGTGGTATCGGTGGCTTCTTGTATTTAGAAGTTTTAGATGCTTCATTTAGTTTTGATGGTGTAATTGGTGCATTTGCAATTACCAATGATGTTGTTGTCATTATGTTAGGTTTGGCGATTGGTGCGATGTTTGTTCGTTCTATGACCATTTACCTTGTTGAAAAAGGCACATTGGATGCCTATGTATACTTAGAGCATGGTGCACATTATGCCATTGGTGCTTTAGCACTGATTATGCTTGCAAGTGGTACTGGTGTGCATGTACCAGAAGTTGTAACAGGATTGATTGGTGTGGCGTTCATTGTATGGGCGGTATTGTCATCAATTTCGTACAGTAAGAAACAGCAAAAGTTAGAATCAACAGAAGAAGGAAACTAAGACATGGCGATTAGCTTATCTAAAGGCGGTAACATTAACTTATCTAAAACTGCACCGACAATGAACAAGGTGGATTTAGGTTTAGGTTGGAACCCACGTGTAACTGACGGTAAAGCGTTTGACTTAGATGCAGTCGCATTTTTGACTGATGAAAATGGCAAAGTGACAGGTGATGGCGGTTTTATTTTCTTTAACCAAAAAGTTTCTCCATGTGGTTCTGTAACGCATCAAGGCGACAACCGTACAGGTGATGGCGATGGTGATGATGAAACGATTTCTGTAGATTTGTCTAAAGTTCCTGCAAATATTGCAAAAGTTGTATTCGCAGTTACGATCCATGAAGGTCAGCAAAATAACCAAAACTTTGGTCAAGTAGACCGTGCATACATCCGTGTCATCAACCAAGATGCAAATGGTGAAGAACTTGCACGTTTTGACTTGTCTGAAGATGGTAGCACTGAAGTTGCAATGATCTTTGGTGAATTATACCGTCACAGTGGCGAGTGGAAATTCAAAGCTGTAGGTCAAGGCTTTAACGGTGGTTTAGGTGCATTAGCAGCGAGCTACGGTGTTGCAGTTTAATCTGTAAAATTTGTGCAAACACAGTACTAAAAGAGCAATCTTTTAGTACTTGAAAATGATTTTCAATAGTTTCAATAGATCGTTTTCAAGTGCTAAAATTAGAGAAAAATTATGCAATTGGTTTCTGGACAAAAATTTGCATTGATGCAGGTGCTACATGCAGCGCAGCAATTTAGTGTGCGTGTGCAGATTCAAGCAGCATTCGATATTGATATTGCAAGTTTTGGTTTGGGGCAAAATGATCAGCTTTATCATGATGATTACATGACTTTTTTCAACCAACCGAAAAGCCCTGAAAATGAAGTGCAATATTCACAACACGGACAGCAACATATTTTTCAGTTTGATCTGAGTGAAATAGATGCTCAGAAAACCCCACGTTTTGTGATTTGTGCCACTGTAGATGATGCACAACTGAGTTTGAAAAATATTGAACAGATTCAAGTTGAATTGCTCAATCCACAATCGCAAGTATTAGCAAGTTATCTATTAACTGCGACCCATTTTCAGCAAGAAAAAGCCTCAATGCTGTGTGAAATTTATTTTAAAAATGATGCTTGGCGAATGACTGCCGTTGGGCAGGGCTTTAACGGGGGCTTAAAAGCTTTGGTTGAACATTTTGGTGGTGAAGTTGCTGAAGAAACAACATCTGCACATCAAGAAACTGTAAATGTAAGTCATCAGTCAAACAATACACAGCCAACATCAACGCTTGATCTCAAGAAAAAACTGGTTTTAGATAAAATCGAAAAATCTGCACCGCAGCTTTTAGATCTGACGAAAAAGTCTTTATTGAGTTTAGAAAAAAATAATTTACTGGGTGTAAAAGCACGTGTGGCATTGGTTCTCGACTATTCAGGTTCGATGAATCAACAATATAAAAAAGGCGATGTACAAAAAGTTTTAGATCGTATCATGCCTTTGGCTGTGAATTTTGATGATGACGGTAGTTTTGAATGTTGGGCATTTGCTCAAAATGCTTTACGTCTCAGCGATGTACATCTTGGAAATTTAAAAAATTATATTAATAAAGAACAAGGTGGTCATAAAAAATGGGATGCTGGCGCACGTTTTAACAATGAACCTGTGGCACTGAATGCAGTGATTGATTATTTTACTCAACAAAGTCCATCAGACTTGCCTGTGTATGTGGTGTTTATTTCGGATGGTGGTGTGTCTGAAACCAAGAAAATTAAACAGATTTTAAAAGATGCTTCGAATCAAGCAATATTTTGGCAATTTGTCGGCATCGGTGGGCGCAACTATGGTGTGCTTGAACAGTTAGATGAAATGTCAGGGCGTGTAATTGACAACTGTAATTTCTTTGAGATGGACAATATTGACAGTATGCCTGAGTCGCAACTGTATGATTTATTGTTAAATGAATTTCCAATGTGGCTTAAAGCTGCACAGCAAAAAAATATCATTAAATAGGACAGAAAACGATGGCAACTTTTACCTTAGTCGGTAGTCCAGAACCTTTTTTACATGTCAGTATGACCCGTGGTGAGTCGATTTATTGTGAATCAGATGCCATGGTGATGGTAGAACAAAACCTTGAGGTGACAGGGAAACTACGTGGCGGTGTGTTTCAGGCATTTATGCGTAAATTTACTTCAGGTGAGTCTTTATTTCAGCAGCAAATCAAAGCTTCAAAAGGTGATGGTGAATGCTTGCTCTCACCAAATTTAGATGGTGATATGCAGATTTTAGAGGTTGGACAACGTCAGTATATTTTGTCAGATGGCTCTTTTGTTGCTGCAACTGAACAGACCAATATCAAAGCCAAAGTGCAAAGCAATATTGGTGGTGCACTATTTGGTGGTACAGGTGGTTTTGTCGTGATGGAAACCAGTGGGCAAGGGCAAGTGTGTATTTCAGGTAGCGGTACATTGCTTGAATTAGATATTACCCCTGAACAAGGTGAAGTCACCATTGATAACGGACACGTTGCTGCATGGGATGCCTCTTTAAATTATAACATTGGCATGCCAACCTCAGGCGGTAGCGGTATTGTGGGTAATATTTTTAATAGCCTCACCAGTGGTGAAGGTTTAGTGATTAAGTTTCGAGGGCATGGCAAAGTGATTGTATGTTCTAGAAATCGTGCAAGTTATTTACAGTGGTTGGCATCGGCTTTAGGTCGTGGAAATTCAAACTAAGGGAAACAATAAATGGGTATTAGTCTAGTAAAAGGTCAAAAAATTTCGTTAGAAAAACCAGATGGTTCTTCATTAACAAAAATTTATTTGGGTGCAGGTTGGGACGTTGCGAAAAGTGGCGGCTTTTTAGGTGGTATGTTTGGCGGTGGTGGTTCTATTGATTTAGATGCTTCTGCGATTTTATTTGATGCCAATAAGCAAGTGCTTGATAATGTATGGTTTGCTCAATTACGTAGCCGTGATGGTAGTATTCAGCATTCAGGTGATAACTTGACGGGTGAGGGTGATGGCGATGATGAGAAAATCTTTGTTGATTTGACACGTGTCCCTGATCAAGTTCAGCAAATTGTATTTACCATCAGTAGTTTCCGTGGTCAAACTTTTGAAAAAGTTGCGAATGCATTTTGTCGTGTTGTGGATGAAACCAATAATACTGAAGTTGCAAAATATAATCTGTCAGCACAAGGTAATTACACAGCATTGATTATTGCGAAAGTATATCGTCACAATGGCGCTTGGAAAATGTCTGCGCTGGGCGAGTCTTGCCAAGGTAAAACCATTCATGACATCGTTCCATCAGTATTGCCTTTGTTGTAATTGATTGTTTTGAAAGATTTAAAAGCCTGATTGTTAGAAATCAGGCTTTTTTATATGTTTGAAATAAAAAATATATTGGAATATAAATATTGCTGAAAGATTAAATACAGTTAAATAGGATAATTACAATGCCAAGTATTATGATTGAAGTCAGAAAACATTATACACCTGATACTGAATTAGAAATAATGGAGGCTGTGCATAAAGCCTTTAGAGATGCTTTTAAAATTTTGCCTCATGATCGTAATATACGTTTTGTAGAGCATGAACCACAGAGTTTTCAATGTCCACCAGATCGAGAAAAGCCTGAATTTTATACTCTGATTACGATAGATGCTTTTGTTGGGCGTTCTCTAGATGCGAAACGGAATTTATATCAAAACATTGTCAATAATCTTGCGCCTATAGGCATTCCTAAAGATCATGTTAAAATAATTTTGCGTGAACTTTCTGCAGAAAACTTTGGTGTACGAGGTGGACAAGCAGCATATGATATAGATTTAGGGTTTAATATAAATGTTTAAAAATAAAAAAATAAGGTGTGATGATGAATAAAAATGTTTATATTTTTCAGGGAGAATGTGCAACATTTAGCTCAGCTGTATTTTCAAATATAGTACAAGCCAAAGAGTGGATTGAGAAAAATAATTTAAGTGGTATTTTGACCGAATAGATCTTGGATTATCCTGTATATGATTGGGCAGTTGAAAAAGGCTATTTTAAACCAAAGTCAGAAAAAGATTATTCTCCTCGATTCATTGGTGGATTTAGCTCGGCGTATCAAAAGCATTGGCACTATGTGGATGGAAAGGCTGAATAAATAAAAGTCTCACCTAAAATAAATTTAGATGAGCTATTTTCTATTTAAAACTTGAAGTTTGGGTTTATGCTTTTTGACGTTTGGTTAAAATCAAATGTGCCACGATGCCGATACAAATACCCCAAAATACTGAACTTAGACCCAAAAAACTCATGCCTGAAGCCGTTGCTAAAAAAGTCAGTAAAGCAGCATCGCGCTGATTTTCATTTTTCATTGACACGGCGATATTGGTCGAAATTGCACCAAGAAGCGCAAGCCCTGCCAAAGCAGCAACCAATTCTTTAGGTAATAAGGTGAATAACATCACGATACTACCTGCAAACAAACCACCTAAAATATAAAATATTCCATTGGCAATCCCTGCGATATAGCGTTTTTCTTTTAGCTCATGCGCATCTTTGCCCATACATAAGGCTGCTGTGATGGATGCCAAGACAATGGTAATCCCACCAACACAAGCTACAGCCATGGAAGCAACACTTGTGGCAGTAATAATCGGTTTAGCAGGGGTGTCATAACCACTGAGCTTCATGATCGCCATGCCGGGTAGAAATTGCCCCGATAAGCTGACTAAAGTCAGTGGAATCGCAAGATTGAGCGTTGAGTTCCATGTCCATTCAGGCATGATAAATTGTGGAATAGCCAATGAAAAATCGACATCAACAGGATTCATTTTGCCCAAAGCTAAACTTAAAATCACACCTGAAATAAGTACGAAAATCATGGCATAACGAGGATTGATACGCTTTGCAACCAAGTAGACCATAAGCATACCAAACACGATGATGGGCATGGTGTCTGTGGCTTTAAATAAACCTAAGCCAAACTGAAATAAAATCCCTGCCATCATGCCTGCGGCAACATCCTGTGGTATCCATTTCAATAACTTATCAAATGAGCCAGAGATGCCAATCAAGAAAATCACCACGGCTGAGGTGATATAAGCAGCAACGGCTTCATTTAAAGAAATATCTGGAAATAGGGTGACGAGCAGCGCTGTACCGGGTGCAGACCATGCGGTAATGACAGGCACTTTAAATTTGATGGATAAAAATATCCCTGCAACTGCTGCGCCAATTGAAATGCCCCAAATCCATGAAATCATCATGGCATTACTGACATTCGCTTGTTGAGCAGCTTGGAAAAAAATAATCAGGGGACCTGAATAGGAAATCAAGACTGCTAAAAAGCCTGCAACTGTGGCTGAAATTGACCAATCTTGTTTTAAGGTTTTAAACAGGGTTGCCATTAAGCATCTGCCTCCATGCATGTTTAATTCAATGATCCTGCTGAATTATGTTTAAAATTTTGTTCAATCATGTATTTACTAAAAAGTAAAATCCACATCGTGATGCAGATTTTAATTATTTAATATTTTCAATGTGATAGGGTGAATAATAAGTTTTATCCCTGATCTCCACCACCGACAGGAACAACTGTGCCTGTAATATAAGATGATTCATCTGAAGCTAAGAATAAAATTGCATTCACTTGTTCTTGAATCGTACCGTATCGACCAAGGAAAGTACGATCAATGGTTTGATCTACCACTTCTTGCATCCATTGTTTCTCATTGTCTGATAATGGATTTGCATTGCGTGGGACTTTACGTGGAGGTGCTTCTGTACCGCCTGTGGCAACAGCATTAATACGAATACCATCTTTGGCGTGTTCAAAAGCAATCGCTGCGGTCAGTGCATTGACACCACCTTTTGATGCCGAGTAAGGTACACGGTTAATTCCTCGTGTTGCAATCGAGGATACATTTACAATCGTACCTTGTTGATTTTTAATCATTTCAGGCAATACTGCACGACAACACCAGAGTGTTGGGAACAAGGAGCGATTGACTTCCTTGATGATTTCTTCTTCAGAAAACTCTTGGAAAGGTTTCATCCAGATTGCACCGCCAACATTGTTGATCAGGGCATCAACTCGACCATATTTGGCAATGGCTTGTGCCACGACGGATTCAGCGCCTGAAAATGTTTCTAAGTCTGCATGAACTGTAATGGCATCACCTTGATTTTGTGAGATTTCAGCTAAAACTTCATCGACAATATCTGAGCGATCTGCAAGTACAACTTGTGCACCTTCTGCCGCAATTTGTAATGCAACACCACGTCCGATGCCTTGGGCTGCACCTGTAACGATCACGACTTTATTTAAAAATCTTTGTGGGTTTGACATTTTATTTTCCTAAATGATTGAATGCTAAGTAAATGAAAGCCTAGTGCGATGACTAGGCTTATGAATACATCAATTCGCAGAGAATTTTTCAAATAAGAAATTGGCAGGTTTTACACCTTCCGTATCTAACCAACCACGGACAGCTTCAACCATTGGAACTGGACCACAAAGGTAAATGTCGACATCACCGGCATTTAACCAGTCATTTTCAATATGTGCAGTGACATAGCCTTTACGTTCATGGTTTGAGTCAGGATGTGCAATCACAGTACGGTACTCGAACCAAGAGAATTTTTCTTGTAATTCATTGAGTTTTTCAATCGCAACAAGGTCGCAATCATTGGTTGCACCGAAGACTAAACGTACTGGTTGTTCAGAACCTTTTTCTTCTAGAACTTGTAGCATTGACATAAATGGTGCAATACCTGTACCCCCTGCAAGCATAAGAACAGGGCGCACCACATTACGTAAATAGAAACTACCAAATGGACCTGTGAATGTCATTTTATCGCCAGCTTGAGCATTGGCACTTAAAAACTCGCTCATCTTACCATTCGGGACATTACGTACAACAAAGCCTGTTAAGCGGTTGCCTGGTTTTGAACTAAATGAATAAGAACGAGTTTCTGTCGTCCCTGGCAATACAACATTGACATATTGACCTGCAAGGAAATGAATATCTGGCTGACCTTCATCGAGTTGAATATCAAAGGTAATGGTTGAGTCAGATAGATTTTCTACACGTGCCAGAGTACCTTGGAATGCATGAATCTGTGTTTTACAGACATCTGAGGTGGCTTGGATTTGGAATACAGCATCAGATTTGGGTTTACATTGGCACGCCAAAATGTAGCCTTGTTCTGCTTCTTCAGGGGTTAAAGCATCTTCAATATAGTTTTCTTCAGGCATGTCATAAGTGCCAGACTCACAAAACGCACGGCATGTACCGCAAGCACCATCACGGCAGTCTAAAGGAATGTTAATTTTTTGGCGATAGGCTGCATCAGATAAAGTTTCACCTTGAGCAACACTAATAAAACGAGTAACGCCATCTTCAAATTGAAGTGCAACATTGTGGTTTGACATGGCTAGAATCCTACTTAAATTGTGATACTTTTGACATTCAGCATAGGGAGTTTGCTGAATGTCATCCTTGTTTGTTTTTAGAGGTGGTCAATATCAGAGGTGATAAATATCAATAACTTGGTTGATATAATCATTTTTTAATACCACATATTTACTTAAAATTTGTGGTTGTTCACCTGAGAAATCAATCTCATAGCGTGACATGCCAAAGTAGCTATAACTGTTTTTGTAGCGGAAACTTAACGTGTTCCAGTTAAAACGTACTGTGACTTTGTCACCATCACGTTCTACGACTTCAACATTAGCAATGTTGTGTGCAGTACGTGTATCAGGCATGGTTGCAGATGAACGTTCGGTTTTGATACGAAATACACGATCTTCTAAGCCTTGACGGTCAGGGTAGTAGATCAATGAGATTTCAGCTTGTGGGTCTTCAGTGAGTTTATCGTCATCATCCCAAGCAGGCATCCAAAATGATGCTGTAGGCGCATAACAATTTAACCAATCATCCCATTGTTCATCATCTAAAAAACGTGCTTCACGGTAGAGGAACTGGGCGATATTTTCTAAAGATGCTTTATCTTGTGCACTCATGCTGTTTCTCCTTGTGCAGCCGTTTCTAATTCTGCAAGTTCTTTTTCAGCAGAAATTGCATGTTTCATGGTTTTGAGCCAATATTGATGTTGAGCAAGATATAAGCCTTCATCTTCAGTTTTGATACAGCTCAATGCAGGTTTTAAACCAATTTCATTTGCAGCAGCATCAGGACCTTGAATCCAATGTTTTGAACCACGGCACATGTCATTCCATTCAAGTTCGATACCTGCATAGCCTGCTTGGCATGCACGGAATTCTTCTAAGTCATCAGGTGTTGCCATACCTGAAGCATTAAAGAAATCTTCGTACTGACGGATACGGCGAGCACGTGCTTCAGGTGCTTCACCTACAGGCGCAATACAATAAATCGTCACTTCAGTTTTGTTGACAGAAATTGGACGTAACACACGGATTTGTGAACCAAATTGATCCATTAAGTAGACGTTTGGATAGAGACATAAGTTACGTGAACGTTCAATCATCCATTTTGACATTGGTGCGCCAAATTTTGCGGTATATTCTTCAGCCTTGACGAAATTTGGACGGTCTTCTGGGTTTGCCCATTGTGTCCAAAGTAGCATATGACCATGATCAAAACCGTATGAACCACCACCTTGTTTACCCCAAGAGCCTGCACTCATGGCACGAACATTATCCAGTTCTTGTTGCTTTTCTTTACGGTGTTGGGTTGTTGCCGCATAGTTCCAATGCACTGCAGACACGTGATAACCATCTGCACCATTTTCAGCAGTGAGTTTCCAGTTGCCTTCGTAGGTATAGGTTGAAGAACCTCGTAAAACTTCTAAACCTTGTTCAGACTGATCTACAATCATGTCAATGATTTTTGTGGTTTCACCTAAGAATTCTTCTAAAGATGGTACATCTGGGTTTAAGCTACCAAATAAGAAACCTTTATAGTTTTCAAAACGTGCAACTTTTTTCAGATCATGCGAACCTTCTTTGTTAAAGCAATCAGAATAACCTGCTTCACTTGGATCTTTGACTTTAAGTAATTTACCTGAGTTGTTAAATGTCCAGCCGTGGAAAGGGCAGGTATAAGTTGCTTTGTTGCCACGTTTATGACGGCAAAGTTGCGCACCACGATGTGAACAGGCATTAATCATGGCATTAAGTTCGCCATTACGATTACGTGCGATCAAAATCGGCTGACGACCAATATGTGTGGTGTAATAGTCGTTATTATTTTGAATTTGACTTTCATGAGCTAAATAGACCCAATTCCCTTCGAAAATATATTTCATTTCGAGGTCAAAAAGGGCTTGATCTGTAAATACTGAACGATGAAGTTTAAATTCACCTGTTTCAAAATCATCTACAAGTAATTCATCAATACGATCTAGGTGGCTAGTGTTAATCACTGGAATACGTGGCATGTCCGTTCTCCGACTGTCCAAATGTGGGCAAGTCACCGAAATATCATTTTATTTTTTAAAATAATATTTCAGTTCCAAAAGCATTTTAAAAATAAAAGGGTGTGGTATCGACCTTATGCAGAAGCGCGGCGGCGCTCAACTTCAGTCGAAGGTGCAGCAGCTTGTTCTTTCACAAGTTGTACATTAAATGTAATATGTTTAAAGGGTTTACCTACACCACGGCGTGAAATTTCAGCTTCATCAGTGACGTCTTCAGCGACTGCGACTAAGCCATCACGGGTTGCGAATGCAAAGTCATCCCATAGGTATTGATCACCTTCGATATTAAATTGTGTGGTGAGTTTGCGATAACCTGGTGCAGAAACAAAATAATGCACATGTGAAGGACGATTACCATGACGACCTAATTTGTCCAGTACAAACTGCGTAGTCCCTTCAGGTGGGCAGCCATAGCCAACTGGCATGGTGGTTTGTGCGACATACTGACCATTGGCATCAGATAAAATTGTGCGACGTAAATTAAAATCAGACTGTGATTTATCAAAGAATGAATAATTGCCTAGACTGTTGGCATGCCAAACTTCAACTTTTGCACCTTCGATAAGGTTGCCTGCGGTATCTGTCACTTGACCTTCGATAAATAAAGTATCAACCTTGTCAGATTCAGAGCCATCATCCATGCGAGCAAAACCAACCGATTCTGGTGCACCTGCTACATATAATGGACCTTCGATGGTACGTGGTGTACCACCTGAAATACCTGCTTTGGCATCCGCTTCATCAGCACGTAAGTCCAAATAGTGTTCTAAACCTAAACCTGCTGCGAGAAGTCCCAACTCATTGGCTTTACCTGCGTCAGTAAAATATTCGAGACCTTTCCAGATTTCAGTTGAAGACAAATCTAAGTCTTCAATCGCTTGGAATAAATCACTTAATAGACGAACGACCACTTGCTGTACACGAGCATCGACAACACCAGTGGCAGTGTCAACATTCATTTTTTTCACAAGTTCATTAATTTCTTGACGATTCATACTAAGCTCCTAGAGTATGAGGTCATCCTGAGCGACAAGCATTCCTTTTTGTAGCTGGCTGACAGGCTGGCCCAAATGTGATTGCAATTCCATTTAGATTTTTAGATCTGAAAAAATCAGTTTAAAAAAACTTCACTTTGTTGCTAATTTACTTCATGCTATATACCTTAAATGAATAAATTAGGTCTTGTCGAAGATCAATTATGTATTTTTTTATACTTTAAAGGTATTCGTTGTCATGGAACTTAGACATCTACGTTATTTTGTTGCAGTGGTGGAAGAGCAAAGTTTCACCAAAGCTGCTGAAAAATTATTCATTGCACAGCCACCATTGAGTCGACAGATTCAAAATTTGGAAAATGAGCTGGATGTTCAACTATTTATTAGAGGAAGTAGACCACTTAAAACCACAGAAGCAGGTCAATTTTTCTATCAACACGCCGTTAAACTTTTGTCTAATGCAGAGGAAGTTAAGTCGATGACCAAGCGTGTCGGTTTGGCTGATCGTACATTAAATATTGGTTTTGTTGGTTCATTATTGTTCGGCTTATTGTCCAATATTGTTTATTTATTCAAACAGCAAAATCGGGATATTAAAATTGAAATGGTCGAAATGACCACAACCGATCAAATAGAAGCACTGAAAGAGGGGCGTATAGATGTCGGTTTTGGACGTTTACGCATTTCCGATTCTGCGGTAAAACGTGTGTTGCTGCGTGAAGAACCTTTAATGGTCGCTGTACATGCCAGTAGTCCTTTAGTTCGCCAATATAAAGATGGTATTTATTTGGCAGATTTACTCGATCAACATATTTTGCTGTATCCAAATCATCATAAACCTAACTTTTCGACTCAAGTACGGCATTTATTTTCAGAATATGGTTTAGACCTAAAAAATGTTCGTGAAGTACGAGAGTTGCAACTTGCACTAGGTTTTGTCGCTGCTGCTGAAGGGATCTCAATCGTACCGAGTAGTGCACAGAATATTCACTTATCACACTTACATTTTATCCCATTATTAGATGATGCTGCGGTCAGTCCTATTTTTATGGCAATGCGAAATATGGATGAAAATAGTGACATTCATTCACTTTTTGACTGTGTTTATCAGGTGTATGACCTTGAACATATTGGTTATGAACGTAGGGTACTTTAGAAAAAACAATATGATCATGTGCAAATATTCAACAACCATGCATTTTTAGGCTCAGGGAAATGTCATGGATGTTGAATGATTGTGTATTTTTAGTACATATTAAATTTGAACCAGTATAATATTTCAGCATTGATGATCGACCTTGGTCGCATTTTATAATAAGACTAATGAGAAAAATGATTTAATCATACTGATTTTTTAAATTATCCACATTAAATAAAAATATTATTAAATAAAAATTAAGCATCATAAATTAAGAATAAAGTTGCCTTAAAATGTCAATTTAGATGAAAGATAGTATTTAAATTATCTTTATTTGATTTTTTAATATGGAAAATAAAGGCATGAATTTGATTATTTATCCTAAAATAAAAATGATTGAAAAATAATTAATATCTTTGTAAATATTTGTTATTTAAAACATAAAATAAAAACCTACTTTTTAGGTATGGATTTATACGCAATCGGTTTTGGACATTAAAAACACTTTAATTCATTGTTTGATAAATTTTCTACCGTTCACGCGCAGGAGGCGCAAAGTGTATGGCGAATCTAAATATAAATACAATTGTGGATGAAGCGAAGTTCACCCCATTTCATTGGAACGTATTAATTTGGTGTTTACTGATTATTATTTTTGATGGTTATGATTTGGTTATTTATGGCGTTGCATTACCATTATTAATGCAAGAGTGGGGATTATCTGCGGTACAGGCAGGTATGCTCGCAAGTACGGCTTTATTTGGCATGATGTTCGGTGCAATGTGCTTTGGAACTTTGTCGGATAAATTGGGTCGTAAAAAAACCATCATGATTTGCGTTGCAATTTTTAGTGGCTTCACTTTCCTTGGTGCATTTGCATCAAACCCGATTGAATTTGGTATTTTACGTTTTCTGGCTGGTTTAGGTATCGGTGGTGTTATGCCAAACGTTGTGGCATTGATGACTGAATACGCACCGAAAAAAATCCGCAGTACTTTGGTTGCTGTGATGTTTAGTGGCTATGCCATTGGTGGTATGACTTCAGCATTGTTAGGTGCATGGTTAGTGACTGATTATGGTTGGAAAATCATGTTCTATATCGCCGTGATTCCATTTGTAGCTTTACCATTGATTTGGAAATTTTTACCTGAGTCTTTGATGTTCTTAACCAATAAAGGCAGAACAGACGAAGTCCGTGAAAATGTGCAAAAAATTGCCCCAGAAAAAACCATTGCTGCTGATACTGTATTTGTCTTAAACGAAGCAACAGCAGGTGATGAAGCGCCATTACGTGCTTTATTCCAACAAGGGCGTACTTTTAGCACCTTGATGTTCTGGATAGCATTCTTTATGTGTTTACTGATGGTTTATGCATTGGGTAGTTGGCTACCAAAACTGATGATTCAAGCAGGTTACTCGCTTGGTGCAAGTATGATTTTCCTTTTTGCTCTAAATATTGGTGGTATGGTGGGGGCGATTGGAGGTGGGGTATTGTCAGACCGCTTCCACTTAAAACCTGTCTTAACCATTATGTTTGCATTGGGTGCATTGGCATTAATTTTACTTGGCTTTAAGAGTCCACAAGCGGTTTTATATACCCTGATTGCCATTGCTGGTGCTGCAACGATTGGTTCACAAATTTTACTTTATACTTTTGTGGCACAGTTCTATCCAGCGGCAGTTCGTTCTACAGGTATGGGCTGGGCATCAGGCATTGGACGAATCGGTGCAATTGTGGGTCCAGTCTTAACAGGCGCATTATTGACCTTACAATTACCACATCAAATGAACTTTTTAGCGATCGCTATCCCGGGTGTAATCGCAGCATTGGCAATCTTCTTGGTGAATTTAAAAGCATCGACAGATCAGAGCAAAGATACAACATCACAAGCTTTGGTTAAAAATGAATCAGTAATTGAGTCATCTGTCAATTAAACTAAAGACATTTATTTATAAATTTCTTTATGCTTTTGAATCATATAAATTTATTCATGGCATCAAAGGATGATGCCATTATCATCAAGAAATGAGGTTTGGATGAATACTCACAACAAAAATTTGAAAGTTAAAACGCTTTTATTGGCAATGGGTTTATGTAGTACCACAATGCTGCAAGCAAAAGATGTGAATCCTGAAATTGCACAGTTACGTAATGAAATTAATGAATTACGTCAGTTGTTAAATCAGCAAACACAGCAGCAACAGCAACAAGCGGTACAACTGCAAAACTATCAAGCTGAAAAAGTTCAACTTGCAAATAAAGATGATGCTGTTCAGCGCAACGGTTTAACCTTGACTAAAGGTGGCGCTGAAATGAGTTTCTACGGTAATGTGCGAGCAGATTTGCAGTATCAAATTGAAGGTGGTCCTGCAAGTCGAATCTATAACCAAATCAATGCTGTTGCATTGGATGGTGTGAGTGAAAATAGCGACAATTTAAAATCAACATTGGCAGCAACCCGTTTAGGTTTTGATTTTAAAACGCCAACAGCAGCGGGTGATGTCGGTGGTAAAGTTGAAGTTGACTTTTTAGGCGGCTCATCATTAGATACTTTGCGTATTCGCCATGCATATTTAACCTATGGTAATTGGTTAGTGGGTCAAACATGGTCAAACTTTGCACCACCTGACTTTATGCCAGAATCAATTGATGCATTAGGTTTTGTCGGTGGAGCAGTAAAACGTACACCACAAGTACGCTATACGCAAAAGTTAAATGCAGATACGAATTTTGTCTATGCACTAGAAGATTCTAAAGATGCAAGTTCTGATACGCGTTTACCTGCATTTACAGCACGAGCAAATCATAAATTTGCAGATAATTTTGCACTCAGTGCACGAGGTATGGTCACTGAAAAGCGTACCAAAGCCGATGAAGAAACTGCTTGGGGTGTGGGTGTGGGGGTGAAATATGACATTACACCAAAAACATCATTAAAGGCTGATTACTATCATGTGAATGGTGATAGTAGTTTTGTATCGTGGACGAACCAAGGTTTTGTGACAGATGCAAATAATCAAATTCTTGAAACCAATGAATTTGATTCTATTACAGTTGGTGTAACTCAACAATTCAATGAAAAGTTACGTGGTACTTTGGGTTATGGCTATATGAAAGCGGATGAAAATGACTTATATGTCAATGCGCTTGCAGACAAGACCAAAGCCAACAAAGACTTATGGCAAGCATGGGCAAACGTATTTTATAGCCCAGTTAAACCACTTAGCTTTGGTGTAGAATATGTATTTGGTGAGCGTGAAGCATTTGGCGCTGCACCAAATGGCAGTAAAACAGGTGAAGATAATCGTGTAAATGCGGTTGCAATTTATAATTTCTAATTTTTATAAATTGATCTAAATCTATCCAATAAGCTAATTGTGATCTAGCTTATTGGATTTTTTATTTTGAATAATCTTTAATTTTTTTAAAAAATTTTGAATAAAATTCAAGCATGTTTTGTATCAAAAGCTTTATGGGGAAGCATTATGAAAGCATTGTTTTATATTTTACTGTTTATACCCTTTATATGTTTTGCCCAACCTAATGAAGTTGTGGACCGACTAGAAATATTAAGTAAAACATTAAGCCAAGGAAATTATGAAAATCCAAATGATGCATTTTATCCACTAGAACTTCAATTTGTAAAAACGAATAAATTAAATGTACGAGATCATCCAGTAAATGGAAAAATTGTTGACCAGCTTAAAAAAGGAGATAAAGTCTTTATTTATGAGCGAAATAATTTATGGGATAGAATCTCACAAGAATTTGATGCTCCTAAATGGGTCTTATCAACTCATCTTTGTAAAGAATCAAATTGTTTTAAAGAAAAAGAAATTAAACAGTTGGTTGAGAAATCCAATGATCAAAAACCCATATATTCTTCTTATAAAGCCACACGTGAAAATTCAAAAATAGTGAATAATAGTAGGAGTGGAGCTTGTCCTTGTAGCGGTTCTTCTAATTGTGTGGGTCCAAGAGGAGGGCAATATTGTTATACTTCGGGTGGAAATAAGCGCTATCGTTAATTATTCGTAACGTACCTAAATCCTGACATCCATGTCATAGAATTCGTTCTGATTATTAAGCATATTTTTTGGCAAAACTGACACAGAGCAAGACTGAAATACTGACCAAAAACATTACAAAACTAATCGACTCACCCAAAAAGAGCGCAGAGAATAAAAAACCAATAAAAGGCTGCAATAGTTGAATTTGTCCAATTTTAGCAATACCGCCTAAGGCTAAACCTTTATACCAAAAGAAAAAACCAATCAGCATACTAAAAGCAGACACATAAACCAGACCTAATATTGCTGAAAGAGAAATATGGGATAAATCAGTCGGAAAATAATAAATACTGAATATTGCCATAAATGGAAAAGCCAGTAAAAGTGCCCAACAAATCACTTGCCAACTGCCAAGTTTACGTGAGAGTTGACCACCTTCAGCATAGCCTAGACCACATAAAAGAATTGCAATGATCATATAAAAATCACCATGATTTAACTGTAAATGTGGACGATCCAACAACATAAAACCGATGACAAAGCTACTTCCAAGTAAAGCAAAAAACCAGAATATTAAACTCGGTTTTTCATGCGCACGTAAAACTGCAAAAATTGCTGTAGAAAGTGGTAATAAACCTACAAATACAATGGCACGTGCTGAAGTAATGCTTTGTAAAGCCAAAGCTGTAAATAATGGAAAGCCAATCACGACCCCTAAAGCAACGATACTTAAAGATTTTATTTGTGCATAATTTGGAAATTTAAGTTTAAATTGATCATAAAATAGCAAACAAAAGAATCCTAAAACCGCTGCAATTGCTGCTCGTGCAACCGTTAAAAATTCAGGGCTAAAACCTTGTACTGCAATACGTGTCGCAGGCAATGAGCCTGCAAAAATGATTACACCAATCAAGCCATTACACCACGCTAAATTTTGCTTATTCATAAAAATTTTCGTTTAAAAATAAAGTTGATTTAAGCGTTTTAACGACAGTGAGAACAGAAACAGTGTAATACAATAAAAAGAAACTGTTATGCTTATGTATACAGTACAATTTTTAAAATATTTGAGTTTTAAGCCATGCATACCACAAAAATCGAATATGTTATGTCTGTGATTCGACAGCAAATCAGTGATAAGCAGCTACTTACGGGAGCACGACTTTTATCTGTTCGACAGCAAGCAAAGGCATTGAATTGTTCAGTATCAACTGTGGTAGAAGCTTATGCTCGTTTGGTTGCTGAGAGTATAATCGAATCACGTGTCGGTTCAGGGTATTATGTGTCAGGTAAAAAAACTGTAGTAAAATTGATCGAAAAAACAGTGCAATATGAACGTGAAATAGATCCTTTATGGATTTCTAGACAATCGTTGGATGCCAAACCAGAAGTGATCAAAGCGGGTTGTGGCTGGTTACCTGTAGAATGGATGCCTGAAATGAGTATTAGACGGGCTTTAAAACAGGTTGCAAAAAGTCCTGCTTCAGTTTTGATTGATTATCCGATTCCGCATGGTCATGCCGGTTTAAGACAATGGATTGCTCGAAAAAATGAAAGCTATGATATTCAACTTGATATTGCACAAATTTTGATGACTGATTCTGCAACGCAGTCTATAGATTTGATTTTTAGAAAGTTACTCAAAGCAGGCGATGTGATTTTAATTGATGACCCTTGCTATTTTAATTTTTTAGCTTTAATCAAAGCGCATCAGTTACAAGTGATTGCCATCCCCTTTACGGAAAATGGTCCAAGTGTTGAACATTTTGAACAGGCATTATTACATCAGCCGAAACTGTATCTGACCAATACAGGTATTCATAATCCGACAGGGGCAAATCTTTCTATTGCAACTGCTTACCAAATTGCCAAATTGGTGGAACAGGGAAATTTAACCATTATTGAAGATGATATTTTTTCAGAATTTGAAATGATGCCAGCACCACGTTATTCATCTTTGATGGGCTTTAAACGAGTGGTGCAAATAGGTAGCTTTTCTAAAACTGTCACGGCTGCCATTCGTTGTGGTTATATTATTTCACATGAAAAGTTTATTGATGAGTGTATTGATTTAAAGATTGCAACTAATTTTAGCAGTGGGCATTTAAATGCAGAGATTATTTATCATACCTTGCTCGATAGTAATTATAAAAAACATGTAGAGAGTTTGAAAAAACAATTACTAAAAGCGATGCAATTGACTATGCAGCGCTTAGCTGCTCTTGGGATTAAGCCTTTGATCGTGCCTAAAGCAGGCATTTTTTTATGGTGTAAACTCCCTGAAAATGTTGATGCGCCCACCTTGTCCAAATTGTGTTTGAAACAAGGTGTGATTCTTGCACCAGGAAATTCATTTAGTCAGTCACTACATGCCAGTCAATATATGCGTTTCAATGTTGCACAGTGTAATGACAAAAAAGTATTTGATGTGTTGGAAAATGCACTAGAAGATTTATTAACAATGAAAATCAACACAGATTAATCTTGATATTCCACATAATCCCAAAGATTTAAACAGGCTTTGATTTCAGCACGAATATTGGGTAATAACGGTAAAAGTGTACCATCAATCCAGAGACTAAGTGCGTGTGTTGAAATGTTTTGTTGAGTCTCATCTACGATTTGAGCCCCTTTGATTACAATCAAGGTTTGTTCAATGACTACAGTTTCAATACCTATAAATAAAATCTGGAGCTTGTGACCTGTGTCAATAACTTGCCATTCCAGTTCTATTTCTATGTTTTGATTGGATTTTAAGATCGCTTGTCCTGTTAAATTTTCATGATCAGAGAGGCAATCATGTTCAACACGCACTTTATATAAAAACCAATCTTGTTGCTGTAGCTCCTTTAAAGTTCTACGTGGAATTAAAATATCATTGAGATTAAATTGTTGACTTAAATCAAAAAACTGCATGGGAGAGAAACTTAGTAGAATAAATACAATAAAAATCACATTTTAAGTGAAATGTAAGATGGAGTAAAACCTTTGCAATGTTGATGCTTTATTCTGTATAAATAAACTTCATTGAACATTGTTTGTAAAATTATGTCTATACAAGAAGTTACAAGCCCAATTGATTTACGAGATCCACATGATGCTGAGCAGTGGGCGAATGAAGTCAATCTTAAACGTCCATGGCGTTATGAGTTTTTTGACTATTATGCAAATTTGATTAAAAACTTGAAATTGACAACAATTCAAGTCTTAGAGTTGGGTTCAGGACCAGGTTTTTTGGCAAAACATTTATTGGAAAAGTGTCCAAACATTCAGTACAGCGCTGTTGATTTTTCTCAAGCGATGCATGTCTTATCACAACAACGACTTACGGAAAATGAATTGGCACAGACACATTATTATCTAGCAGATTTTAAAACAGAGGATTGGAGTAAAGACCTAGCAAGCTATGATGTGGTGATTATTCATCAAGCATTACATGAACTTAGACATAAAGCTTATGCAACAAATTTTCATTGCCAAGTTCAAAAACTACTGAGAGCAGATGCAACATATTTAGTCTGTGACCATGTTTTTGCAGACTATGCGATGTCAAATAATGAATTATTTATGTCAAAACAAGAGCATGTACATTGCCTCAAAGCAGCAAATTTTAAAGATGTAGATTTAGTGATGGAAAAGCAAGGCTTGTGTCTATTTGAAGCCAAGCTTTAAGATTTAAGTGCATAAAATTTTAAATATTACATCATCCATTCAATCGGTAAATAAGATACCATTTGCATTACACCACGTTGGAACTTTGTTGTTTCAGGTTCTTGTGTATATTTTTTTACCGTGCCATCAGATTGATAGTCGTACCAAAGCAGTTGTCCTTGCGAGTCGAGTTTTAATTCATAGGCAACTTTGAGTAAAGAGGAATCAAGCAGGGATGAGATTTGTTCTTGCAATTGATTGGATTCTACGACTAAGCCGACTTCTGTATTTAAATTAAAAGAACGAGGATCTAGATTAAATGAACCGATAAATACTTTATTGTCAATATTAATGAATTTTGCATGTAGGCTAGATTTATCCTTGCCCTTTTTAGGAATGACATTGCCTGTTAATACTTCATACCACGTACGTCTTTGTCGTTCAATATACGGTTTAAACTCATATAGATTTACACCACTTTTTAATAAATCTACCCGATATTTTTGATAAAAAGCATGGACTAAAGCGACATCATTGGCAACAAAGGAATTGGTTAATACACGGACATCAACGCCTTGTTTGGGTAGTTGTCCCAAATATTTTGTTCCTGTTTGGGTTGGTACAAAATAAGCTGAAATTAAATCCATTTCTTGTTTAGGTTCACCTAAATGCGCTCGAATCTGATGTGAAATCAGTTCTTGATCTGTGGCTTGTCCCAGCGTTTTTTTGGGTGAATCCGCAAGAAAATGTGCACGAGCCCAATTTACATGATTTTGTTTTAACTCATGGGCAAGCTCTTTTTGCTCAGTATCGACTTTAATATCTGTGGCTTTGTCTTTTTGTTCTAATTTCTGATAATTGACACGTAGTTTTTCTAAATCTTGAGCATTTCCCTGACGAATAAATTGTTGATTTGGATAACTTAAATTATGATTCCAAAAATCAGAAAATACACTATTGGCATGTTGAACGGCTGTGCCAAAAAATAGAATATCCATATCAGTGAACTGGAATGATTCACTGGCATCAAAATATTCACTACTAATATTGCGCCCACCTGTCACTGCAATAATGCCATCAGCAATGATCAATTTATTATGCATACGATGGTTAATTTGTTGTAAGCGGAAAATATAATCTAAAAATCTTAAATTTCTGAATTTATAAGGATTATAAAGTTTAATTTCGATATTTGGATGGGTGCTTAATGCTTTGAGTTGTTTATCAATTTTGGTTCCATTTTGATCATCAATCAGTAACCGAACTTTTACACCACGGTCTGCAGCTTTGAGTAATTCATGCAGCATTAAATTACCAATAAAATCATCTGCCCAGATGTAATATTGTAAGTCTAAATTATATTTGGCTTGGCGAATCAGGTGAATACGTGCCGCAATACTTTGAAAAGCTTCACTCATTGCCAAATAAGCAGTTAAACCCTGTTGTAATTTATGTTCAACATTTTGATCAGTTAACCAGTGCTGGCTGTGGACTTCGGTTGGTGCTTCATTTTTAGATTGATTCATAGGCAAACTGCATCCAGATAAAAGGCTAAAACTTAAACTAAGAGCAATTAAATACGGAACATGTTTCATTCTTATGGGAATTTGGGCGATTTAAAGAAATCATAACATTAGTTATTGGTTGAATCAGCAAAGGAAAAAAGGTTACTGTAGCTAATCTGTTAATGAACTGATTTTTATAAAGGATGATCGTGTATGAAATCACGTGCAGCAGTAGCATTCGCACCAGGTAAACCTTTGGAAATTGTGGAAATTGATGTTGCTCCACCTCAAAAAGGCGAAGTTCTAGTTAAAATTACCCATACAGGTGTCTGTCATACAGATGCATTTACACTTTCTGGTGATGATCCTGAAGGAGTTTTTCCTGCAATTTTGGGACATGAAGGAGCAGGAATCGTGGTGCAAGTGGGTGAGGGCGTAAGCTCTGTTGCCGTAGGTGACCATGTGATTCCATTGTACACAGCAGAATGTGGCGAATGTTTATTCTGTAAATCAGGCAAAACCAACTTGTGTACGGCTGTTCGTGCAACTCAAGGTAAAGGTGTGATGCCAGATGGTACAACACGTTTTTCTTATAATGGTGAACCAATTTATCACTATATGGGATGTTCAACTTTTAGTGAATATACTGTTGTTGCAGAAGTTTCATTGGCAAAAATTAATCCTGAAGCAAATCCTGAACAAGTGTGCTTATTGGGCTGTGGTGTGACTACAGGGATTGGTGCAGTACACAATACAGCCAAAGTACAAGAAGGTGACAGTGTTGCTGTATTTGGTTTAGGTGGCATCGGGCTTGCAGTGGTACAAGGTGCACGCCAAGCCAAAGCAGGTCGTATTATTGTAGTAGATACCAACCCTGATAAGTTTAAACTTGCAGAAGAATTTGGTGCGACTGATTTCTTAAATCCAAAAGATTATGAGCAACCGATCCAACAGGTCATTGTCGAAATGACAGGTTGGGGGGTAGATCACTCATTTGAATGTATTGGCAATACCAATGTGATGCGCTCAGCATTGGAATGTGCTCATCGTGGTTGGGGACAATCTGTGATTATTGGTGTTGCTGGTGCAGGACAAGAGATTTCAACCCGTCCATTCCAATTGGTCACAGGTCGTAAATGGATGGGGACTGCGTTTGGTGGTGTGAAAGGACGTAGTCAATTGCCTGCTATGGTTGAAGATGCGATGAAAGGTGAAATTCAACTTGAGCCATTTGTAACGCATACCATGGGTTTACAAGATATTAATGAAGCATTTGACTTGATGCATGAAGGTAAATCTATTCGTACAGTGATTCATTTCTAAGTTAAAAAATCAATATTTACCCAAATCAGTGCTATTTCGGTAGCACTGATTTTTATGTTTGTTTGATTTTAAAGAGTGAAAGTGAATTGTCGTTGCAGAAACCACACATTTATAAATAAAAAATTTGTTATATTTAAATTTTTAAAATTTAGTTTATCTTTATGAAAAATATTGTATTTTTGGCTATAATTGCTGCATCACTCAGCGCATGTGCTGTCGTTTCAAATCAACAGTCACAATCTTCAAATCAAGATGCTCCGCCAAGCATCGGTATGGCAAATCCTGCAAGCAAATATTGTGTCGAACAAGGTGGACGTTCTGAAATTGTAAAAGAAGCACAGGGCGAAGTGGGTTATTGCCATTTGAAAGATGGTCAAAAAGTTGAAGAATGGGCACTATTCCGTCAAAGCCAAGCTCAATGTATTGATGTTGAAGCGAAAAAATTAATCGGACAATCTGATCTTGCCGATGCACAGCTCAAACAACTGACCAAAGCAGAACACATTCGCCGTGTTGGACCAAATCAAGCAATGACCATGGATTACCGTTCAGATCGTTTGACTTTGCTGATTGAGCCAAGCACGAAAAAAATTCTACAAGCGAGTTGTGGTTGATATTTGACGATAAAAGCCAAGATTGAAATACCTTGATTGCAATCTTGGCTGAAAAATGTGTTGAATTTTATACCTTTAAATATCAAGTCAGTTCATAGTGCTGTGAAATCATACATTGATCAACAAAAGCTTGATCATGAGAAACCAAAATCACTGCACCTGTAAAATCAGCAATGGCATTCGCCAATAATTCACGTGAATCAAGATCCAAATGGTTTTCAGGCTCATCCAATAACAATAGATCAATCGCCTGTTCAGATTGACTCAAGGCAAGTAATGCAACCTTAAGTTTTTCACCACCACTTAAATGTTTGATTTCCAAGGTCGCTTTATCACCACGTAAACGTAATTGACCCAACAAATTACGCCATTCTGTATCTGAAAAGTTGGTGTTAAACGGCTTTAAATTATCAATAGCATTCCGTTTGGGATCTAAAAAACTAAAATTTTGATCCAAATAAACTGAACGTCCTGCGACAAATACAGGATCATCACCAACAAAATTTTGCTGATGAATCATATCAAGTAAAGTTGATTTTCCTGCACCATTTTGACCGATCAAATGGAGTTTTTCACCCGCATGCAGAGCAAAATGAATCGGGGATTGTATGCCAAACGGTAAAATAAAATCTGTAAAACGCAGTAATTCTCCTGTTTTTTGTGAGGGTGCTATAAATTGTAAGCGCTGTGATTTTACATGGATTTGCTGACTTTGTGTTTCAGCCAAACGTTGCGAAATTTCAGATATTTGTCTGCTGTGTTGTTGCTTAAGTTTAGCAAAACTTTGACCTGCTTGTTCCTTGTTAAAATCCATTAAAATTTTGGCTTGGGAGCTATTTTCACGTAAACGCTGTCCTTGATTTTGTCTTTTTTGCGCTTTCATCAAACTTGTGTGTTGTTGCTGTTTTACCTGTTTCACCTGACGTTTTTGCTGTTGAATTGATTGTGTTAAGGCTTCGGTTTGTGCTGTAACATGCTGCTGATATAGATGAAAATTCCCATGAATATGTTGAATGCCATGCGCATTTAGCGCATAAATATGCTGCATATTATTCAGTAGATCTTGATCATGGCTGATCACCAAAACACCCGCAGGATGGTCTAAAATCGACTGTCGCAACCATAAACGACTCGCCTGATCGAGATGATTACTCGGTTCATCCAACAATAAATAATGATCTTTCTTTTGAAAAAGTGCACAAAGTGCCAAACGTGTTTTTTGCCCCTCACTTAATTGTGCAATGGGAAAATTCAAATCTGTGGGTAAATTTGCCTGATCAAGCAAATTTTGCCATTCATGTGGTAAATGCCAAATATCTTCAACAGTTTCATAGTCTTCGATACTTGCAAGCCCCTGTTCAATTCGTTGAAAAATCTGCTGCAAATGCTCAATACCCAAGGCTTGAGCAATATTTTCAGCGTGCAGTCGATAGAGTTGTGGCAAATAGGCATACGGCGTATTCCATATGATTTGTCCACTGCTCTGAAAATTATCCGATTGAAAACCTTGTAAAAGTTGCATGAGCAAGGACTTGCCTTGACCATTTTGACCAATCAAAGCACTCGCTTGTTGCGGATATAGGCTGAAATTCAGATTTTTGAATAAAAGCTGATTGGGAAACTCTAAGCTGAGTTGTGAAATGATACATGCCTGTTGAGTCATAGAAAACCTCATAAAACAGGATGTACAAAATATTGAATTTTATCAATAAAAAATATTTATCGAGAGGCAATTTTCAAGCAATAACACATTTCATTTTCAAAAACACATAAAGATCAGAGAAAATAATTGCTTGAATATATAGACAAAGTCACGCATTCAGACATTTTGCACATCAAAAAAATTAAAAATAGGAATTTGATGAGAAAATGACTTACTTCATTGGCGTTACTCTTGTAGAGATAGAGGAGAGGGTTTATTGTATAAAAATACTGCAATTTGTCAAATCTATATGACTTAAAAAATAAAAACCCAAGCGTACTCAGGTTTTTAGCAACTTTTAAAGCATCATGTCAAAAATCATTAAGCAGATGCTTTGATCACTTCAGCAAATGCATTTGCCACAGCATCAATATTGTTCAGGTTTAGACCTGCTGCACACATACGACCACTACGCACAAGGTAGATTCCGTACTGATCTTTCAGTGTATCGACTTGTGCTGCCGTTAAACCTGTATAGCTGAACATGCCTTGTTGTTTCACAAGATAGCTAAAATCACGTTCAGGCAATGCTGCTTCAAGTTTGGTTTTAAGCAATTCACGCATTTGAATAATACGTTCACGCATTTCCTGTAGCTCAGCTTTCCAATTGGCAGCCAAAGTTTCATCATGCAAAACATTATCGACGATCAATGCACCTGTTGTTGCAGGGCTTGAATAAATACGGCGAACTGTTGCTTTGAGCTGACCCAAAACTTTTTGTGCTGTCTCTTGATCATCACAAACAAAGCTTAGACCGCCAACACGCTCACCATAGAGCGAGAAAATTTTAGAGAAAGAATTACTGACAATAAAGTTCATGCCTGATTTGTCCAAGGCACGAATCGCATAAGCATCTTCTTCCAAACCTTGTCCAAAACCTTGATAAGCAATGTCCAAGAATGGAATAAGATCACGAGCTTTCAGCACTTCAATAACACGATCCCACTCAGCAGGGGTTAAATCTGCACCTGTTGGGTTATGGCAACATGGATGAAGCAATACGATGCCTTTTGCAGGAATCGCATTTAGATCTTCAAGCATCGCTTCGATGTTGACGCCATTGCTTGCAGCATCAAAATAACGATAGAAATGTGAATTTACACCTGCACCATTAAAGATCGCAATATGGTTATCCCAAGTCGGTTGGCTGACCCAAATATCTGATTCAGGGAAATATTTTTTCAAGAAATCTGCGCCAACTTTTAATGCGCCCGAACCACCTAAAGTTTGAATCGTCACTACACGACCATCTTGACGTGCTTGAGAGTTTTCACCAAATACCAATGCTTGAGTCGCTTGATTATAGGTTTTAGAACCATCCATTGGCAGATAAAGTTTCACTTTATCATTTAAAGGTTCGATATTTTTAAGTGCAGTTTTTACAGCATTGAGCTGAGGGACAATACTGTCCTCATTGTAATATAAACCGATACTTAAATTTACTTTTTGCGCTCGTTCATCCTTACTGTATTCTTCCATCAATGAAAGAATTGGATCACCCGCATAAGGATCGACATGTTGAAACATGATTGAAAGTCCTAAATCAAACGAAGTTATTGTGTCTAGATAATATAAGCGATATTTGCGCTGACTCAATAAAGGATTGCAGATAATTTTTTATAAATTGCTCAATTTTTCTTTTTAAAAGGCAAATGGAGTGTGTATTTCATAGGGAAAGGTCTAAAAAATTAATAACAGCCAAGATACTTTGAAATATAAAACAATATTACGGGAGAGATACAATAAATTATTGTTCAAATTTACAGATGTTGCGATGATAGCCATCTCTTTGTAGTAATACATGATTTGGATGTTTCTATGTTATTAAATTATCAACTTCACCAACCACCGCATGATCAGCAAAAAACACCTCTTGTGCTTATACATGGTTTATTTGGTAGTTTGAGTAACTTAGGTGTAATTGCACGTGCGTTATATGAAAAATATCCTGTGATCCAAGTCGATGTACGTAATCATGGTCAGTCACCACATACAGATGAAATGAATTATGCAGTAATGGCACAAGATATTTTAGACACTCTAGATCATTTGAATATTCAACAATTTTCTGTGATTGGGCATAGTATGGGGGGTAAAATTTCAATGAAATTAACAGAACTCGCACCTGAGCGATTACAACAATTGGTGATTTTGGATATTGCACCATTTGGCTATCAAGAAAATCACCATGACCAAATTTTTAAAGCATTATTTGCAGTTAAAGATGCTCATATAAACAGCCGTAAAGAAGCGACTGAAATTATGCGCAATTATTTACAAGAAGAAATGGTGATTCAATTTCTATTAAAATCATGGAGTAAAGGGCAATGGTTATTTAATGTGGATGCTTTATCTGTACATTATGATGATATTTTATCTTGGACAGATGTTTCGCCATGGGGGAAACCAACATTATTTATTCGTGGTGCAAAATCACCTTATATTGCAAAAGATAACTACTTAAATGCGATTCATTCTCAATTTATTAATGCAGAGATTCAGACCGTGGATAATGCTGGGCATTGGTTGCATGCTGAGAAACCTGAACAAGTATTCAGCTATATTCAAAATTATTTAAATTAAGTTATAGATTTATTTAAAATAAATAATGAATTATATTAATCGTTGTTAAAAATATTAGGTAATCAAACTATTTGAAAAACAATACAATAAGCAAATAGTTTGAATTGCCTAAATTCTTTTTTATATAATAAATTTAATTAATAAAAATTAAGTTAATTTCAAATAAAAACAATATCTTAAATTTAATTTTTTATTTAATCTTAAGTTAAGGCAGCATAAATATTTATAATACGACTAAAGTGTGATATATTTCACATATTGTTTTGATTTTAAATAGTGCTTAGTATTTTTTATTTTACTTATGTTTTTTAGGACAAACTGTGCTGAAAAATGCTTGAAAACCTATACATTTTTAAAAAATCATCTTATATTAATTGTGTGCTGAATATTAAATCAAATTTCGTCTTATACCGAAATTTGGTATTTAATTTCTGAAAAATACTGATCAATAAATGTTATTTGTAAAAGGATAGTTTATGGCTATGTTAGATTTGCCTCATGATTCACCTTTGAGTCAGGCGGATACACCACAAACAACACTACCTGTTGCAAAAACAGTGATCAGTGATGAAGTTAAACTCAACCTCGATCTATTACCGCACTTGATTTGGATTCAACGTGGTGATGCAAGCTATTGTAATAATGCTTTAAAAGATTATATCGGTGTAGAACATCAAAATATTCCTTATTGTGATCTAACGAAATGTGTCTACCAAGAAGATGCTGAACATTTATATAACTTGTGGAATAATGCCCAAAAAACAGGGCAAAAATTTGAAAAAGAATGCCGTATCCGAGACAACCAAGGTCATTATCATTGGTTTTTGTTGATTGCACAAAGTCATAGTATCAAGCCTGATCAGTTTGATTGGACGGTTACATGTACCAATATTCATGAGCGAGCAGTGTTGTTGCGTGAAACGGCTGATACATTGCGTGCGCATACGGATATGCTTGATGTCAGTGTGGATTGCATTAAGATTGTACGACCAAATGGTACGGTTTCTCATATGAATCGTTCAGGTTGTATCGCATTATTGGGGCAGGAGAAAGTCAAAAAATTTGATATGGAATGGTTAAGTCTTTTGCCACCTGAGGTACGAGACAAAGGGCAAGTGGCGATTACTGCTGCTGCAAAAGGTAAAAATGCACGTTTTGCAGGGATGAGTGGTAATGGCGATGCACGTCAATATTGGGATAATATTTTAACGCCTGTCGTCAATGAAGATGGTCAAACCACCAGTATTTTATGTGTTTCAAGAGATATTACCTTACAACGAATTGCAGAAAATAAATTACGAATTAGTAGTGAGCGTGATGAGCTTACGGGCTTAATGAATCGCCGTTCTTTTAAACAACAATTGAAAAAATCTTTACTCAAAGCCAAAACCAATAAACAAAAACTGGGCTTGATGCTGATTGACTTGGATCATTTTAAACACATTAATGATACCTTAGGGCATCCTGCAGGTGATCATTTGTTACGTATTTTATCTAAGCGTTTGAACCGTAGCTGCGATGAAAATACTTATGTTGCTCGTTTGGGTGGAGATGAATTTGCAGTTGTTGTCAATAATTTACAAGATATTGAACATTTTGAATGCGCTGCACAAACAGTCTTAAAACAGTTAGATTTACCGATTACTTATGCAGGTAAATTAATCAATGGGGGAATGAGTATTGGTTGTGCTCTATACCCAAATGATGCGAAAGACAGTTCAAATTTATTAAAATATGCAGATACCGCTTTAAATAATCTAAAAGATGGTGGGCGTGGTGGTGTACGTTTCTTTAGTCAGGAAATGCTTGAAATTACCATTCAAAAAGCGGCGCAATTAGAAACAGCACGCCAGATTGTTCGTGACAATAGTATCGAACCATATTATCAACCTAAAGTGAACTTAGAAACAGGTAGGATCATTAGTTTTGAGGCGTTATTACGTTGGAAACACCCTGAATTAGGCATTCAATTGCCCGGTTCAGTGGCAGAAGCATTTAATGATTATGAACTTGCTACAAAAATTGCTGAAACCATGCATCTAAAAATTTTTAGTGATATGGCATGTTGGATTCAATGTGGCTTAGATGTTGTTCCTGTTTCGATTAATGCTTCACCTGTTGAATTTATGCGGGATAATTACGCTGAAATTTTATTGAAACGCCTTGAAAAATACCAAATACCTTATCACTTGGTTGAAATAGAAATCACCGAACATATTCTGGCTGAACGTGGTTATATCTATGTAGCTCGTGCATTAAATAAATTGAAACAAGTGGGTGTGCGTATTGCACTAGATGACTTTGGTACAGGGCATTCATCTTTAACCCATTTACATGATTACCCTGTAGATAGTTTAAAAATCGACTGTGGTTTTGTACATCGTATGAATAGTGAATTGCCAATTCATGCGATTGTGCAAGGTATTTCGCAACTTGGACCAATTTTATCTTTGGATATTATTGCAGAAGGGATTGAGACAGAAGAACAATTGGAAAGTTTGAAACAAGTCGGTTGTAGTCTGGGGCAAGGTTTTTTGTTTAGTCGTGCAATAGATGCATCAAATGTTGTGGAAATGTTGAGCAAAAATCACTTGGAAATAAAAAAGGATTAATTTAAAAAAAATACTTGTCAAATGTAGCAAGTACGAGTATTTTAAGTTTATACAGATTTTATATGTGAATAAAATGCAAGTTAATCCTTTGATCAATAACGTATCTTATTATTTTTGGCAATTTTTTAAATAGTTGCCTGAATACGTTTGGGCATAAAGTTGCCCTTCAAAGTTAATACCTGATCGGCAACCCCGATCAGTTTTTTATGCATTTAATTTTAGATTTTTTTTGGAGAATACAATGAACACTTTTAACTACACATACTTTAGCTATTTTTATTGGTTTAACTTTAGCCGTGCAATGACACGTATTTTGCAATCGAATAGACCCCATAAGCTCAAATAAAAGATTGGACTTAAAGTCCCTAAGGAAAAAATGATGAACATGTTAAACCAAGCTTTACAACATACAAGCAAAGCAGAAACCCAGATCAGTACACCAATTCAATTAAAACAACTATTTCCATTAAATCACTCTCTTGCTATGCAAATTGCAGAGCAGCGTCAAACGATTCAAAATATCCTTTCAGGCAAAGACCAACGTTTGATGGTGATAACAGGTCCATGTTCAATCCATGATCCAGTTGCTGCTTTAGAATATGCACAAAAATTAAAACATTTACAAAGCTTGGTATCAGATCAAATTTTCCTTGTCATGCGCACATATATCGAAAAACCAAGAACTACTGTTGGTTGGAAAGGTTATATGTATGATCCAAACTTAGATGGTTCTTCAAACTTACAATTAGGTTTAGAAAAGTCACGTGAATTATTTTTAAATATTATTGAAATGGGTTTACCGATTGCGAGTGAAATTCTCAGCCCAATGGCAACTGGCTACTTCGATGACTTGTTGGCTTGGGGAGCGATTGGTGCGCGTACCAGCGAGTCACAGGTTCATCGTGAAATTTCAAGCCATATGCCTTTTGCCATAGGTTTCAAAAATGGTACAGATGGTTCAATTCAGATTGCTTTAGATGCGATTCAGTCTGCAACGCATTCACATCAATTCATGGGGATGGGGCAACATGGTTTGCCTTGTGTATTGGACAGTGATGGTAATCGTTTAGCGCATCTAATATTACGTGGTTCAAACTCAGGTTCAAATTATGATTTGGCATCTATTCAAGCCATCCGTGAACGTCATCAGGGTGAGTTGCCTGCATTAGTGATTGATTGTAGTCATGGCAATAGTGCTAAAAATCCATTACGTCAACCTGAAGTGCTAAGCCAAATCATTGAAGAGCGCCATGAAAGTCAGGTGCGTGGTGTGATGTTAGAAAGCCATTTACAAGATGGTCAGCAGAAAATCTCTGATGATATGGTTTATGGTCAGTCTGTAACAGATGGTTGTTTAGGTTGGGAAAAAACCCAAAAGTTGTTGTTAACGATGCATGAGAAAATGCAGGTAAATGCATAAACTATGAGTTATTCTGCTTAAATTGGGGTGGTTTTTAAATTGTATGCTAGTCGAACCTGCTAATAGCGAATTGAAAATATATAAATTAAATTATCTTCAATATCTTATAATATTGAGGTGGGGTAAAATCTGATCAGCATACTTTTAAAATACTGCCAGTTATTTGTGGTAATGTAATCTGAAAAGCCTGATATATTTTGAAATGAAATTTAAATAAAAGCATTCACCGCATCATCAAACTGAAAAATTGTTTAGGGACAATGAAACAGCTTCTTTTGCTTGTGGATAAAGTCTCATGAATCAGGATGTTTTTGCAACACTTTACCCAACTTTATGCTGTCATGATGTGCAACTTATACCCATGCAAGCCAATCATGTTCAAGGTTTAATGGATGCCTGTCTGGATGGAAAACTATGGGAATTGCACTATACTTCTGCGCCACATTATTCAGAAATGAATGTTTATATAGAAAAAGCCTTAACCCAAAAGGCACAAGGTATACGCATTCCTTTTGTGGTGATGGATCAGCGCACAGGTCGAATCGTGGGAACCACAAGTTTTCGGGATTTTGATTGGAATGTACGCCGTGTTGAGATTGGTTATACGTGGTATGCCCAATCGGTGCAACGTACTCATATCAATACCAATTGTAAATTTCTTTTATTGCAGCATGCTTTTGAAATTTTACAGGCAAATTCGGTGATTTTACGCACAGATATTCTTAATTTAAAAAGTCAAAAAGCCATTGAGCGGATCGGAGCAAAGCGTGATGGAATTTTACGGCAAGATGCTTTGCGAAAGGATGGTTCAATCCGAGATACTGTGATGTTTAGTATTGTGCGTGATGAGTGGATTGATGTAAAAGGGCGTTTACTGGATTTAATTGATCAACATTGTTGAAAAATTCGTTAATTTACTGAATTGAATAATGATGAATATTCCAATGATATTCTTCAATCAGATTTATAAAAAGCTGACTAAAATAATAGGTCGTAGAATGCTCTGCATTTCTAATGACATAAGGACTGTGAATATCTATCTCTTTATATAGTGCATAAATATTGGATGGTTGGTTTTTTAATGCGCATGGATAAAATGTTAAATTTTGATCTAAATGACTGAGAACCTCATATACTTTTTTAGAAAGTAAAACAATGCCACTTGCTGTAAAATAATAATCATCATTCATGATATTGACTATTTCATCATGAAAACCTGCATCATAATCAAGATTTACAATCGGATGCTTTAAGAAATCATGATTAAAATCAAATATAAAGTAATTTCGAACACGTTCTTGTGCTTTTATGATAAATGCAAAGTCTCGATCAGCATATTTAGGATATATATCGTAGAGTGTCATATTGATTTTAATTTTTAGTTACGTATGTTGAGTGTCTATAATTATATTTGAATTATCAACAATAAAACTCCTCTCGAAAACTGTCAACCAATTCAGGTGGAACACGAGTTGTTTGCCCATTGGTACGCATAAATAACTCACCTTTATAATACAATGGGCGATCTGCCTTATTACATTTAAATACTAAAATGGTTTTGCCATGAATTTGAATATCTTCAAGGGTTGAATAAATATTGGAAATTTTCTGGCTTTCATGGGCAAGTTTATCGATCAAACTGCGTTTCATGAGGTCTAAAGAATTATTAAAGAAATCCTGCATTTCTTGTTCAATGCCTACGATTTTTAAATCATCCGAAACGCCAATAAACACATAACCATTACGGGTATTCATAAAAGCAAAACAAGCTTTGACCCATTTATCAGATTTACGATTGGTCAAAAGGTCAGTAGTGCGTTCTTTAAATTCTACCCGTTGATTTTCCCCAAGTTGGATCAAGTTGAGATAGTAATCAATATGTGATTTTTGTTGATAGTTTTTTAGGATGCTTTTGATTTTTTCTAAGGATTTATAGGCAGTTACGGTTTCAAGATTTTGAATGTTTTGCCACTGATAAATCAGTTTAATTTTATGTTCAACTGAAACATGTGGGTCTGTTAAAAAATCAAAACTTTGACTTAAAACTTGTAAAATTTCACTATAAATCTCATGGCTATGAATGGGAATTGAGATTTTATTAAAAGTTTCTTTGATTCGTTCAATTTTTTTATGAAATTCATAAGGTTCTTGATGAAAACTTAAGTATTTAAATTCATTTAAAATATGTTCATAAGGGCGATGGAAAGACACAGGAAAGAGTTGTTTGGGTGGGGTATGAATGTGTTTTTCTATTTTTTGGAAATAATGTCTTAAAGTTGGATAGTGTAAGGACTGATGAATGTTGATTTCAAATTTTTCGGAGAGCTCTTTGGTGGTGTAGGACTGAAAAAACAGTAAAGTCTGGATTTCTTTATAGGTGCTGGGGTAGTCATGCCAATGGGTTTCTAAAAACTCATTAAAGTTCTTAAACTTATTGGTGATATATGTGTTTAAATCCATCACACACCTTTTTCCTTGATTGTATGGTGTTTTGTATTTTCAACAAATATGTCAGCAGACTATTTATATATTCTTATGTATAAGTGATTTATATTTAGAAATAAAGATATGGTGTTATTTTGTGCATAAAAGTTGTTAGAAAATATACCAAATATTTCAGTTTGGTGACGTGAAATTCAAAAGAGGCTAAAGTAAAGTGGAAATAAATAAACAACGTTTATATGTAGCACTAAAAGCGATCAGCAGAGCTGAAAATTTTTTTGTTAAAAAATGGGTATTTTATTGATGATATTATTCAAATAACTATAGGAAATATTAAGAAGATTTTATTAAGTGAAAATATATACAATGGTGAATATAACTTTGATGCTATGTTGGAAGGGGTGGATCAATTAGCGATTGATTTTGAGGAAGCAGATGATAAAGAGGCTGTATTAAATTATTTTATTTTTGCATTATCTACGCTTATTTATTATTTTGTAGCGGAAATAGAGAGTTCTTTAGATGGTGTATGTGAAGATATAATTGAATTTTATAGAAATATTGCACAAAATGATTACTTTGAAATTCATGAAATTAATGGTGTTATGTTAAGTACGGATCAAACAAATGAAATAGAGAATAACCAATTACTTTTGAAAGAAAAAAATTATCAAGAAAAAGATTTGGAATATGCAAAAAACGTCATTGATTGGAGTTTAGTAAAAATATAATTTGGCGATACAACGATGTTTTAAAACTCCATTTTAAAGTGTAAAAGAGTTTAATTTCCCATTCATTTTAAAATTAAATCAATCATATAAACGATAAACACCACTAAAACGCTCACAGCCTTTTTGTTCTGTCTTCATGGTTAAAAGTGATTTTTGGAAATTCATTTGATATTTACAATCATGTTCATTGTCCACAATCTCATTTTTCTTATCAGGTGTGGTATAAGCAAGTAAAGGAATGGTTTGTTTATCTTGACGATTATTTGGGTTTCTATAGGCTAAGCCTTCTATTTTGATACGGTCTTTGCTGAGTTGGTGAACTTGAATATGGATCGGTTGTTTGGCAATTTTACCATGCTCATACTTAATAAAATGTTGCGTTAAACTTTGATTCATCGACGTATAAAAATTTAAATCTTCAAGGCGAATATCAAATTGTTGTTTGAAACATTCAGTGTTTTTACATTGTTGAATGCGCTCATACCACAGTTGGTTAGTATCATCAATTAAACGAATGGGGGCATCCGTAACCAAATACGCTGTCAGATATTTTTCATTGAGTTGATCACGTAGTGTTTCAAATGTTGAGCTACATATTTTTGTATTTTTGCTGATTTGTGTTGGATCACATTGCACAGGAATAGCGTACACAGCAGAGCACATTCCATAAAGAAATAGACCTGAAATTAAGCTTTTAATAGGATTAAATTCTGTATTCAGCAGCATGATCGCTTATACTTTCACAATGTTTGCATCCGTACTATACGAATTAGAAAGTACGAATACAAGATGATTTAACTTAAAAATCTGTATAAAGGAGCTGAAAATGATCATACCAATTCGCATTGGACAGGGAATGGATGTACATGCTTTTGAAGAAGGTGATTTTGTAACTCTGGCAGGGATTCAAATTCCACATACACAAGGTTTAAAAGCACATTCTGATGGTGATGTGGTGCTACATGCCTTATGTGATGCACTATTGGGTGCTTTAGCATTGGGCGATATCGGGCAGCATTTTCCTGATACAGATCCTGAGTTTAAAGGTGCCGACAGTCGCAAGCTGCTCAAACACGTTTATCAACTGATTTTAGATCGTGGTTATCGTTTAAATAATGCAGATATTACAGTGGCGTGTGAGCGTCCAAAATTGGCAAAGCATAATCTTGAAATGCGTCAAAGCATTGCGGATGTTTTAAATGTTGATGTCACACAGATCAGTGTCAAAGCCACCACCACTGAAAAACTTGGCTTTACAGGTCGTCAGGAAGGAATTTTATCAACTGCAACAGTTTTAATCAGTCATCAAGGGAAATGATTAAACATTTTGCAGATTTGAAATGTATTCCATCAGATTTTGAATTTTCGCAGATGAGATGAAGTGTAAAGGCTTTTGTTGTTCTTGCTTGGATGTATAATAAATCAGCAATAAGACGATGTATTGTTAAGCTTGAGATTGTTCAGCTAAATTTATCATAGATCGTATTATTGCTGAGTGATCAGTATTTAAAGATAAATATTGTTCATTTAAATTAAATATTTACAATACATACAAGCGAGGAACAACTCATGGGATAACGCTCGAATTTTTAGAAAAAATCAAACAAAATCCTAAAATTACACTGTATCAGGCTGATCCTTTGATTATGACCGTGGATCAAGTATTTAGTCCGCAACAATGCGATGAATTTATTAATTTTAGTCATCAATTCGATTATGAAATCGCATCAATTACCATTGATTCCAAAGCAGGTATCAGCGAATTACGTACTGATATCCGTAATAATCAACGGGTCATCTATGATGATGTGCTGTTTGCACAGCGTATTTATAATCAGGTTAAAAAATTTTTGCCTGAAGAATTATTTGAATGGCAGGTTTCAGGTTTAAATGAACGTTTTCGTTTTTATCTGTATGAAGATGGTCAAACTTTTAAGCCACATTTTGATGGCAATTATGAAGTCAATGATTGGCATAGCAGTCAGTTAAGCTTGCTGATTTATCTGAGTGAGGATTTTGAAGGTGGCAAAACTAAGTTTTTTAATCAAACCCGTCATGTGCCAATATTTAATATTCAGCCGAAAATAGGGCAGATTCTAATTTTTGAACATCGTCAATTACATTCGGGTGCACCTGTGACGACAGGGCAAAAATATGTATTACGCACAGATGTAATGTATAAACACGCTGTATTTGGTCGTGAAAAATAACAAGAACTTCAATAAAAAATACCCAATTTGATGTTGGGTATTTTTACATTACTTTGTTTGGCTTTAAGAAAACATATTTCTAATGCTGCCAAAAACCTGCAATGATCTGATGGCTGTGTTTATGCCTAAATAAATACAGTGCGCCGTAGGCAAAGATATACGAACCTTGCAAGGTTGAATCTAAATAATAATCTTCATCTATTTGCAGATAAAACTCATAATCCTGTTGGAGATGCTCAAAATAATAGCTTTCCTCCTGAATTAATTTGGGCTGATCTGCATAAGTAATAAAGTTAAATTTGGACTGATGAACATGTTGAAAAGGACTTAAATCACTTTTACGTAAATCAGCAAGGCGAAAAGCTGAGGCATTGCTTTCAGGCGAGGCATCATGTTCAAAAACCTGAATGGCGATATCGGGAAAAATATCATGATCAATGCGGGTGTTAAAATCGTGATGCACAAAGATACTGATATATTTTTCAGGATTTTCTTTTTTTTGAATGGTTAAATAAAAACGATAATCTTCAAGTGTTGATAATGTTTCTACAAGAATCTCAGGAGGACAACCACCAATCCAACCGATAGAATCAGTCTGATGATCGTCACGGATCTGTGCGATGAAATTCATTAAGCAAAATGATTAGCGTTCATCAAGGAATGTTGCAAATCCAAAGTGGATTTACGTCCTTGTAATTGTAAACTGACCGCATGAATTAGACCTGTCCACGTTTCATTGGGTTCCCAAATCTCATGCATGAGTTCTTGCGCTGTTGGCATGTCCATATCCATAAAGTACTGACGATACAAATAGATCAGACTACTGACACGCATATTGGCTGCACAATGCACCCACACCATTTTTTCTTGTACCAAATGTGCGATCATATCCAAAACGAATAGGCACTGATCATCCGCAGGAGTATCCCAAGAAATGGGTATTTGAATATAGTTCAAACCTAATTCTGTACAGATCTTATCTTCATGTTCAAGACTTGGATCAGCATCGCTAAAAGCCAAGTTAATGACCGTATCTACACCATATTCTTTGATATGTTTCAGTTGTTCAGCCGTTGGTTGCCCTGACGTAAACAAATGTTCATGTACAAATTGAAAATTTGCAATGTGGCTTAATTCGGTTTCAAGTTCATTCATCATTTTCATTCAGTCATTTCAATAAAAAAGCCATCACATCGGATGGCTTCTTTTGTGATTAACGATTTGGTAGTACGTCTTTTAGTGCTGCATCCATCTCTAAAAGGGCTTTTTCAGTTGTTTCCCAATCAATACATCCATCAGTCACAGATTTACCATATTCTAAATCACAAAGATTTTCAGGAATATCTTGGCGACCACCTTTCAAATGGCTTTCAACCATAATTCCCACGATTGATTTATTACCATCTAAAATTTGTTCTGTAATATTTTTTAGAACAAGTGGCTGTAAGTACGGGTCTTTGTTGGAGTTGGCATGACTGGTATCAATCATGATTTTGTTACTGACTTTGGCTTTTGCTAAAGCATTTTCAGCTTCAGCAACAGAACCAGCATCATAGTTAGGTTTGCCATTACCACCACGCAGTACCACATGCGCATATGGATTACCTTTGGTACGAATGATCGACACTTGTCCTTGATCATTCAAACCTAAGAAACTATGACCATGTTTTACCGATTGCATCGCATTAGTCGCAACGGTTAAACCACCATCAGTACCATTTTTAAAGCCTACAGGTGAAGATAAGCCTGAAGACATTTCACGGTGAGTTTGGCTTTCAGTAGTACGTGCGCCAATTGCAGACCACGAAATTAAATCTTGATAATATTGTGGTGAGTTTGGATCGAGTGCTTCAGTGGCGCAAGGTAAACCTTTTTCATTTAACTCAAGCAAAAGTTTACGACCCAAACGTAGACCTTTTTCGATATTGAATGAATCATTCATATCAGGATCATTAATTAAACCTTTCCAACCCACAGTAGTACGTGGTTTTTCAAAGTAAACACGCATTACGATATATAGTGTATCTTTAACTTTTTCGCTGAGAACTTTCAGACGATCAGCATATTCATGTGCGGCAACAGTATCGTGAATCGAACAAGGTCCAATCACAACAAAAAGACGTTTGTCATTTCCATCTAAGATATTACGAACAGTTTCACGACCATGAAGAACTGTTTGATAGGCTTGGTCATTTAATGGTAGTTCAGTTTTTAATTCTGCAGGTGTAACTAAAGTTTGAATGCTTTGTACATTCACATCATCAATATCTGATTGCGTAATAAGATTAGAATTTAGTGTATTCATTGCCGTCACTGGTTAGTAGATCATACAAAACTATTTATAGTAGTTTGAATATAACACGATTTCATTGATATTTTGTGAAAAGAAAACATCAATAAAATCTATAGATCACATTAATAAAATTTGTGAATTTAGTCACTTTTTGCTTAAAGTATAGAATGTTGCGAAGATGTTTGGTGCATGACCATCGCCGTTTGTGGTTTTTCCACAGGTTTAGACTTTACAGGATTGACAATAAAGTTCACACCTAAGGCAAATAAAGTAATCCCTAAAATCTTACGGATCAGTTTTTCAGGCATACGAGAGCTGATCAACGTACCGACAATAATCGCTGGAATAGAACCCAACAATAACCACCCAAGTAAATGAAAATCAACATTTCCTGAAGTCATGTGTGCAAAACCTGCCACAGCCGTCAATAAAACCGCATGCACTACATCAGAGCCAATAATTCGGATCATCGGTAAATGGGGGAACATCAAAATCAAAGCCATGATTCCAAAAGCACCTGCACCCACAGAAGACAAGGTCACAAAGACACCCAAAACCACGCCCATAAACACCACAAAACCACGTTTGCCATCGATGGAAAAGGTTTCAGTATTTTCATTGGCTGGTTTATTTTCACGGAATTTGGCAAAGAATTTTTCAATCTGTGCACGGAACATGATGGATAAACCGGTCAGGGTCAGCATAAAGCCAAGCACCATGGTGAGTACAGTTTTATAGTGATTTGAATTGCTTAAATAATTTTCGAGTACCCAATGCGTTACAAAAGACGCAGGAATGCTGCCGAGTGCAAGCCAAAGCACAATTGGCCATACGATGTTGAGCTTTTTTGCATGTACCATCGAACCACAAAACTTGGAAATGGCAGCATAAAGTAAGTCTGTCCCAATCGCGACATGTGGTTCTATTCGAAATAGGCTGATCAAAATCGGGGTCATCAGAGAACCGCCACCTACACCTGTAATGCCTACACAGAAACCGACCAATACACCGGCTAAAATAAATTCGACTGGACCAACCATGACTCAATATGCCAAATAGCAAAAAACAGGCATATCTTATGACTATTTCATATAAGTAGTTGTCTTGATTGTTGATTAACTTATTCCAAAAAATGATAAAGCTTGAAAAAGTTGTATTGAAAAAATTTTGAAATGATTCGAACAAACATAAGACATGCTAAGATAATTCTGTCATTTAAGAGGATGTTATTTTGCAAAATCGAAAACTTAAAATTGGAATCGTGGTGGGTGAAGTATCAGGGGATACTTTGGGTGCAAAACTCATCCGTAGTTTTCGTGAGCAAGGCATTGATGCAGAGTTTGAAGGCATCGGTGGTTCGCAAATGATCGCTGAAGGCTTTCAAAGCAATTATCCGATGGATATTTTATCGGTGATGGGTATTGTTGAAGTCTTAAAAGACATTAAAAAGTTGTTTGCAGTACGGGATGGTTTGGTCGAAAAATGGGCGAAAAATCCTGTTGATATTTTTATTGGCATTGATGCGCCTGATTTTAATTTACGTTTATCCAAAAGTTTAAAACAGAAAAATTTGCCAATAAAAACAGTGCAATATGTCAGTCCATCGGTTTGGGCGTGGCGACAAGGGCGAGTACATGGCATTAAGGCAAGTATTGATTTAGTATTGTGTTTATTTCCGTTTGAAAAAACCTTTTTTAAAAAATTTGCTGTGCCTGCCGCCTTTGTTGGTCACCCGCTTGCAAGTGAATTGCCATTACAAAACCCAATTTTGGATGCTAAACAAGAATTGGGCTTGGATCTTAGCCAAAAACATATTGCGCTATTACCGGGTAGTCGTAGCGGTGAGATCGAACGTTTAGGTCCATTGATTTTGGATGCTGCACAGATTATTTATAAAAAATATCCTGAATATCAGTTCCTGATTCCTGCGATTAATGATGCGCGTAAGCAGCAAATTGAAGATTTATTAAAAAATTATCCAAAAGCATTCACTGATCAAATTCATTTACTTGAAAATACCGATAAAGAATCGAAAATTGGTCGTCAGGTGATGAATGCTGCCAATATCGTGGCTTTGGCATCGGGTACGGCAACGCTTGAAGCTTTACTTTTACATCGTCCGATGGTGACTTTTTATAAGTTAAATTGGCTGACCTATATCATTGCCAAGCTTATGGTCAAAATTCCGTATTATTCTTTGCCGAATATTATCGCAGGTAAAAAAGTGATACAGGAATTGATTCAGTCCGATGCGACCCCTGAAAATTTAGCCGCTGAAATTGAGAAATTAATGAATCAGGAAACTGCACAGATTCAGGCGATGCAGTTGATTACCATGCATAAGCAATTATTGTCTGATAATAGTGAAGATCCTGTGCAAGCGGTTTTGGGGCTTGTGGAATGATATGCTTTAAAGTCATTGATCAAAAAACCTAAAAGATTAAACTGATTTTTTGGCACCACGTGCATTCAAAAGTGCCAATAAATCAGAGCCATTGTTGACCCAAAATTTTTCTGAACTCGGAAATATATCTTCGGGATATTCAGTCGCAAAATCGATGAATTCTCCTTTCCAACCTTCAGGCAGGTAACGTTCCATCGCAACCCCTTCAGAATAAAACCCTGCAACTTCACAAGCATCAAAATTTACAAACATAATGGGAAATAATGCCTGTACATCCCACCATGATGTTGTATCAGGGAATTTTTGTATGAGTTCTAAGCTCAAAACATCTTTATGGATTTCAAATTCACACATAGATTCAAGGAAATAGGTAGCATTTACTTCATTGACCACCTTTAAACCAAATCTATAATGCTGATCAAATTCAGGAACATGGTAGCCTGCATTGATAAATTCATTACGCCATTGATTGCTATCCAATATCCACAAATCCCTTTCACTTTGAAACCAACGGATTTGATTGTTGAATCTGACAGCGATTACAACGTTTTCTTCAGTGTCCATATGTCATTTAACCTTTAATTCTTTTTGTGCATGATCGTATGTATAACATGTCTAAAAGCCAAGTAAACGATGTAATAAAAAACCGCCTGCATTACAGACGGTTATTTAACAGTATAATCAATATCACTCCGCTCTGACTTTCAACTCATAGCCCGTATATTTACGAATATTAATCACACCTGTATCCATGATCAGATATTGACCTTTAATTCCTTGCAACTTACCACGAATAATTGGGGTTTTATCCAAATTATGCGATTTGATCTTTTCAGGATAAAGATCAACAGGATAGACAAATTCACGTGGGAGTTCATTTTCCAAAATTTCAACATTTTCATTGAAATCCAAACTCATGCTGAATTCATCACGAATTAACTCAATTTGCGGTTCAAACTCAGCCAATAATTCATCACGAATGGTAATTAAATCAATTGGATCAGCTTCTCCTTTCAAGAGTTTCCGCCAATCGGTTTTATCTGCGACTTGCGTACCAAACATGACTTCCATTTGACCTGAAAGACGACGAGAACCCACTTTCATAATCGGTAAAGCTTGAGTTGCACCTTGGTCTAACCAACGGGTTGGCATTTGCCCTAAACGAGTGATGCCGACTTTTAAAGCACTTGAATTTGCCAAATAGACAATATGTGGTTGAAAACACACTTCTTGCGCAAAACTTTCTTCACGGCATGTGCCTAAATGATAATGACAGGTTTCAGGTTTCATAATGCACATATCACAAGACGCTTTGGTCTTCATACATTTAAAACAGTGACCTTGTGAATAAGACTTCGGCGTTTTAGCGCCACAAGATACACAATAAATATTGCCTGTCGCCTCAATTTCGATTTCTTGACCTAAATTAAACGGAAGATCAACTTCTGAACGATCTAAAATAAATTTATATTCAACATTTGCCTTATGTGTTTGTTGATCAGTTACACTAAGGTCTTTCAGACCTGCATGCATTTTATGACAAATGCCTTGTAGTTCCATGTTTAATTACTCACTCAAAAATAGGTGCAGTTATGGCTGAGCAAAATGTCATCACTTCTATGCTAGACGATTTATCAGCAGAACAGCCAATCCAAACTGCATTGTGTATTGGGCAAAATTTAGCGCAATACAATTCGCATCATTCAATTCAATGGCATCATTTTAACGTATCTGAGTTTTTAAATCTGCCTTTTACTCAGCGATATGATTTGGGTTTTGTATTACTTGATACAGTTGAAATGGAAAATGTATCCTCACAACAAAAATCACAACTCTTGGTCAAATTGCGTGATTTGATGGCAAAACGTATTGTTGTGACCTGTAAATTGGAGGATGAACAACTGCTGCGAGCATTAGGATTTACGCAACTGATTGATAAAACGTCGCATGAAAATGACTTTGCACTTTGGCAATTTAATATTTTGACCTATAAACATGTGCCTGATTGGTTTAATTCCAAGTTTTGGGCAAATCCTGAGAACTGGAATAAATTTCGTTGGTAAGTTTTTGAAATTGAATCGTCAATATTTGAATGATCCTGACTTTAATGCTGTTATGTCTGCATGAAAACTGCTACAACTAAACGGCAGCATTTAAGATCAAGGCAGTAGGGTATAAATACCTTGCAAAAACATAACAAATTGTGTTTTGGTGATTGATCGAAAGCACAGTATTCTAAAACCGAATGCAGATTAAAACTGAAATCAGAACAGTAAAATAGGTAAAATCATGACAAATTTAAGTAACATTGTAGAAATTTTAGCAAAGCAGGCTTTGGGTGGGCAACAATCACAACAAGGTGGCTTAGGGGGCGGACTTGGTGGTGTATTGGGTTCGGTACTGGGCGGCTTAACAGGCGGTCAGCAACAACAACCACAACAAGGCGGTTTAGGTGGTGTATTGGGTTCAGTACTGGGCGGATTAACAGGTGGTCAGCAACAACAAGCACCGCAAGCACAACAAAGTGGCTTTAATGCGCAATCATTACTCATCGCCGTTGTACCTTTGGTTTTGGCATGGATTCAAAAAAATGGTGGACTGCAAGGCGCACTTGATCAACTCAAAGGACAAGGTTTAACAAGCCAAGTGGATGATTGGGTGTCTACAGGCGAAGGTGCAAATGCAAGTGTGAATGAGCAACAACTGCAAAACTTATTTGATCAAAATGAAATAGAACAAGTTGCACAACAAGCACAAGTGCCAACCAATGCTGTTTATGGTGCGATTTCTTCTGTTTTACCTGAAATTATTGATTCACTCACACCACAAGCAGGTCAAACTGATCATGGCGAAGCCAATAATGATATTCAAGATGTTTTAAACTTAGTTTCTGGCTTTTTAAAGCGTTAAGAAAATAGAGTGGAAAGGGCATTTATTCAATGAAATAAATGCTTTTTTAAATCAGATCAATTAAAAATACGATAAAGCATCTATCAAGATCAAATCATAATGATGAGAATCAAATCCATTAAAATATGCAAAAATGATTTGAAATAAAACAATTATTCTATTTTGTTCAAACTGTTATATGATCAATTAAATAAAATAATGTAGTGCAAAATATGAAAAAAATTGTGGTTTTTTCAGGTGCAGGAATGAGCGCAGAAAGTGGAATCAGTACATTTCGTAATAGTAATGGTTTATGGGAAAATTATGATGTCCGTCAAGTGGCTACACCTGAAGCATGGCAAGCCAATCCTGCTTTAGTACAAGATTTTTATAATCAAAGGCGTCAAAATATTTTAGATGCTGAGCCAAATGCTGCCCATCATCTCATCGCTGATTTGGAAATGGATTTTGATGTACAAGTCATCACACAAAATATTGATGACTTACATGAACGAGCGGGCAGCAGTGCAGTACTGCATTTACATGGCAATATTCGTTTAGCAAAAAGCTCTAAACCCAATGCACAGTATGCAACAGACTTTTTTCCGATAGAAGGATGGGCGCTTGACCTTGAACGGGACAAATGTCCAGAAGGTTACCCTTTACGTCCACATGTGGTGTGGTTTGGTGAGGCTGTACCTGCTTATGAGGATGCTATTCATGTGTTGCAAGATGCTGATATTTTTATCGTGATTGGCTCTACATTAAGTGTGTATCCCGTGGCAGGTTTGATCCATGAAATCCCTACACACTGCAAAGCCTATTATATTGACCCCGAAGCAAGTTATGAACGAGTTCCGCAGCAGTATCAGTGTTTGAAAATGAATGCAACGGAAGGAATGCAGCAATTAGCTGAACAATTACGTGCCTAATTTTAATTTGTCAGGATGCTGTGTTGAACCGATTAAAATGTTTTCAGCATCCAAATTTCACAGGCATGACTATGTCCTGTATTGCCTTTAGGTTTTGCTACATGTTCAAAGCCTAGTTTTTCATAGAGTTTGACTGCTTGTTGTAATTGCTGCGTGGTTTCTAAATAACAGGCTTTAAAACCTTGCTGTTGGGTAAAATCAAAAGCATGTTGTAAAATTTGTTGTGCGAAACCTAGACCACGAACTTCGGGTAGAAAATACATTTTTTGAATTTCTAAAATTGTTGGATCACCGATTAAAGGCGATAAACCACCACCACCAAAAATTTGTCCATATTCATTTGTAATGACCCAATATTGGCTGTTAGGTTGTGTATAAACGTTTGAAAGTTCATCTAAAATAGGGTCAGCCACCGCAAAGCCAGATTCTGCTGCTAAGCCAAACTCTTTGGAAACTTCACGTATAATGTGGGCGATTTGTGCATCATCGTGTGCTTGAATTGGACGTAGTGAATACATAAATTTAAAAATATAAAATCTAACAATAGGATTTTTATAACAAATAAATATCAGTTTGGGTAAGTTTTTGAGAAGTAAATACTTGGATATTGAATAAATTTGATAGAAATTTTTTTATTATCAATAATTAACCAAAAAACCTCCTTTGTACAAAGGAGGTATGGAAAATGCGAATGTCTAAATTTGTAAGTCTAGAAGCAAACTTATTTTAATTCACTTGATGATTTGCCGAGTTCACGGCGTGCAATAATCAATTGTTGAATCTGCTGTGTACCCTCAAAAATATCAAGAATTTTAGAATCACGTGCCCATTTTTCTAACAATTCATCTTCGTTATAGCCAACACTTGCGGCAAGTTCAACGCATTTCAGCGTGATTTCATTGCCCACACGACCAGCTTTGGCTTTGGCAATAGATGCTTCACGTGAGTTCGGCTTTTTATTGTCTGCCATCCATGCTGCTTTGAGCATCAGTAAGCGAGCCGCTTCCCATTCTGCTTTTATACGATAGATTTGTGCTGCAATATTAGATGATTGTAAATAAGGCGTTGTATAATTGGCATCCAGTTGATCTTTAAAAATTTCTTTAATACGTTCTAATGATGCTTTAGCACAACCGACTGCCATTGCAGCGACGAGTGGTCGGGTATTATCAAAAGTTTCCATCACGCCTGCGAAACCTTTGGCAACATCAATTTCAGCATTACCTAATAAGTTTGCAGCAGGAACACGACAGTCAATAAAACTAATCGCAGCAGTATCAGAGGCTTTGATGCCAAGTTTATGTTCAAGGCGTTCAACTTTCATCCCTGCTGTGCCTTTTGGAACAACAAAGGATTTGATCGCAGCACGACCTAATTTTTTATCCAAAGTTGCCCAAACGACCACAGAATCCGCACGTTCGCCTGAAGTAACAAAGATTTTTTCACCATTTAAAATATAGTCATCACCATCTTGGGTTGCAGTGGTACGGATCGCAGCAGAGTCAGAACCACAACCCGGTTCAGTGATTGCCATTGCTGCCCACGTACCTTTGAAACGCTCAAGTTGTTCATCATTGGCAACTGCTGCAATCGCAGAATTACCTAAACCTTGGCGTGGCATCGATAGTAATAGACCTGTATCGCCATAGCACATTTCAATAATGCCAAGAGCTGTCGACATATTGGTGCCATTTTTATTACTTTTGTCTTGGTCACCACGTTTGTTGATGGCAGCGCCTGCATTTAGACCATCACCACCGTCATTCATCCCATCAAGTAATGAAGCTAACATGTCTAATTCTTTCGGATAAGCATGTTCTGCTTTGTCATATTTACGAGAAAGTGGACGTAATACGTTTAATGCGGTTTCATGAGCTTGATCAACCAACATTTTAAATTTTTTAGGATTTTGTAAATTCATGATAATTTATTTCCTTGAATTTTATATTTTTATGGTTGATTAAGCATGTAAGCCAGAATGTAAAATCGCTGTCGCACGAAGATCACGATACCAACGTTCAACAGGATGTTCTTTGGTAAAACCATGTCCACCTAAAATTTGTACCCCATTGGTGCCAATTTGCATGGATTTTTCAGCACATAATAAACGTGCAAGATAAGCTTCACGATGGAATGGTTTACCTGCCTCAGCTAAGCTAGCAGCATTTAACACCAACATTCGCATAGCATCAATTTCAATCGCCATGTCTGCGATCATAAATGCCACACTTTGACGATGTGAAATCGGTTCACCAAACGCTGTACGTTCATTGGCATATTGGATGCAATAGGCTTTGGCTGCTTCACACGTTCCAACAGCCATTGCACACCACATCAAATTACCTAAATCTAAAAATGCAGTATAATTAAAATCATCATCACCTAAGCGTAAAGCAGGGCTTTGATTAAACTTTAATGTGACTGTTTCAGTACCTTTTAGACCCATTGCAGGGCTTTTTTGATAACTGATCGTGGCATCACGTTTGACCACAAATACATCTGCTTTGCCATTTAACTCGGCACTGACAATAAAAATTTCAGCAGATTCACCTAATAAAACTAAGGTTTTTTCACCTGTAATCGTAAAGTTGCCATTGTTTGAAGTTGCTTTGGTTTTTAAACGGTATGGATCAAAAGCAGGCGTTGCTTCTTGCACTGCAAAGGTTGCTCGAAGTGTAGGATCTTCTGCAAAAGCAGGTAAATAGATAGACTGTACTTGTGCAGAACCCCATAAGGTAATTGCATTGATACTGCTGAATGTAGACAATAATCCAGCAGCAAGTGAAAAGTCACCTTTGGCTAAGCTTTCTGCAATCAGAACATTACTTAAAATATTTTGTTCAGTCGCTACACCACCCAAAGCCTCAGGTAAAGCATAATAATTAATACCTAGATCAAGGCTATGTTGCCATAATTCTTCAGGAAATTTTTCATCGTGATCGGCTTGATGTGCAAGAGGATAAAGCACTTCTGAGGCAAACTGAGACATCGCATCTACCGTCATTTGCTGTTCTTCAGTCAGATTTAAATCAAATAAATTTTTTGACTGTGCAGGTAGACGTTGTTTGTTTGCATCTTGGTTTGGTTTAAATGCTTTTTGTGAAGCCGAAAGCGTTTTAAAACCAACTTTAGACCCCTGATAAAGTGATTTTTCAACAAATTTGCGAAGTTTTAATTGGTCTAATAATTCGCTTCCCGCAATTTTTGTAATGAGATTTAAGCCCAAGCCCTGAGCTTTATTTACCATGTTGGTCATTTGAATACCTAGTTTTTTTGTGGTGGTATGCGAACTATCCTGCCATGCGATTTTATAAAAAACTATGTCAAAGTTGACGAACTAATATGAACAAGATAAATGGAAAATAGAGTAGATACGATGTTGTTAAATTAATGAAATTTAATATTTATTTATTGTTTTTAAAAACCAACAAAAGTTGGCTATTGACTAAAATGACAATTTCAAAATGATGTCATTCTAGTCAGCCCACGATTTAGATCAGTATTTTAGATAAAGGGTGTGATCATTTTACGGACATTGGTTTTGGCTTCAATCACCGTCATAAAGGTATACGCACCAATAAATTTTCGACTAATAAACATAAACTCTTTTGGTGGAATGGTGAAATAACGTGAAGTCATAGATTTAGAGGCTTGTTGCATCACACGGCTATGTAGTTGGCTTTTTTTCCAATCATAACGATTCTGCTCATCCATAACGCCTTGTGGTATGTCAGGGTTATTTATTGGTGAGCTAAATGCTTCAGTTGCCAATAAAAACACTTTTGCCATACCAGGTTTAATGTCCGCAGGCATGCCATCAAAAAATTCATAACCTGTCATGGCATTGACCATTGCATTGCTATCATGTTCATAGCCTGCTTTGATCAGATTGCGTGCAACTTGTAAGAGTTGAGCATCAAACTGGCGAATCGCTCCAAAATCTAGCAGAATGATTTTATCTTTAATGTCATCACCATTACCCAAACGGACTAAATAGTTGCCAAAGTTCGGGTCAGTTTGCATTTCACCCCATTCAAAAATCTCACGTACAGCGATTTCCAAAGAGGCTTCACCTAAGGCATTGCGGCGCTCTTGTGGCAAAGACAGCATGACAGGGCTGTTAATCGGTACACCACGTTCAAAAGTCATACACAGTACACGGTCTGTACTATATTGATCAATAATTTGTGGCACAGCATAGCGAGCATCATTTTTGAGGCGATCAGCAAAACGGCGAGTGGTTGCAGCTTCGATATGATAGTCCACTTCACGATGCATCATGTCACGAACTTCTTCAAACCATTGGTCAAATTCACGTGTTTGCGGCACCATACGTGTTAGTTTGAGCATATTTCTAAATAAACTCATATCAGAATCAATTGCTTCTGCGACACCCGGATATTGAATTTTTAATACCAACTCTAAACCATCGGATTTACGAGTTGCACGATGTACTTGTGCTAATGATGCTGTTCCAATGGGTTCATGGTCAATGGTTAAATCATCAAGTTTAGCGCCTAATTGATTCACCAATTGTTCTTTGATGGCAGGCCAAGCAAGTGCAACAGTTTGATTATTTAACGTATTTAATGCTTGTGTAATTTCCTCTGGTAAAAAGTGTTCGCCATATAGCGCCATCATTTGACCGATTTTAACGATTGAACCTTTGAGTTTGCCAATTTCTGCAACAAGATAATCGGCTTGCTCTTTCATGGCTTTCTTACGTTTTTTTTCTTTTTCCTCTTCACTTGAAAAGATTGAACTTGCGCTTGAAGCAGCCCAACGAGATCCTGCTAACAAAGAGGCTTTAGCAATAGATAAGCGTCTGTCCAAGGAAGATGTTTTTAACTGTTTAAGCTTATCGTTCTGATCTGACATGAAGATTAAATCCTTTAAGTAAGCGATTGAGCATACAATAGTGTGTTGCATTTTACATGCTATCCACGTATTAAAATAGTTTTACCTGACCAATATCGTATCTTTTCGATTCAAAAAAGTTGAACTTGTATCTTGTTAATAAATGTCTAGGACAAAAAGTTAGACACTACATACGATATTGAATTTTCAATGCCTCACGTTGCATTAAACTGCTTTTATTTTCCTGAATATACTGTGAAATCATCGCCTTAATATCATTACTCGTAAACCCAAGCGCATAGCCTTTGACAATGATAATGCTGGGTAAACTAAAGAAAAAATATTTTACATCCTCAAGTGTAGGTGTTTGAAATACGCCTTGTTCAATCAAGAGTTGTTGTAAAAATTGTTTTTCAATTTGTACCGTATTTGTTTCTAAATCATCCCAATAACGGACTCGCATCGCCATCAAATTGTTGTGCTTATAGCTCATGTAAATTTGCCAATAACATATTCATCACTATAAATGGCGGAGATTCAATTTAAAATCAAGGCTCATTTAAAATTTATTGTCATATAAGTGCAAATTAAGCATGTTAAAACTAAAAACAAATGAGGAGATTTTACAGACATGAGCGAAATTAATTTGAAACTAATCAATGAAAAAATTGATGAATTTAAAAAAACGAGCAAAATTCCAGAAAAATTAGAAATAGGCTATAAAACCTATGCCCGTTTGATTGGACAAGATAAATTTTTTGATCATGTTACTCAGTCAGAAGATAGTTTAACTCGTTATTACAAAGGGATAAAAATTAAGCTAGTTGCTGAAAAGCATTTTTTTGCAGTGAAATGATGGATTTTAATCAACAATAGAAGCTATGGTTTTTTAATATTTTCCCAAAAGTGCTGCTCTAATTTTTCATTGCAATTTTTTCTCAGTCTTTTATTATTTTAGAGCGTATTTTACGTATTTTAGTTGAAATAATAAATATTCATTTGTGCACTTTTGGGGAAAAAATGAAATCAGCATTTTGGGGATTCGCTGTGTGTGGCATTTTCAGTACAAGCGTTTCAGCAATGGGGTATTCATCAGAATATTTTGCATGTATGAATAATGCACAGGCATCTACAACACAAGCAGCATTGTGTATGAAGTCAGAACTTAAACAGCAAACGAAACGCTATGAATACTTTGCGGATATTCATGTCAAAGTATTGCCAAAAGAACAACAAAAATCTCAAGAAACAATCAATAAAAAATGGCTGACTTTAAGAGATGAGCATTGTTTGATTAAAAATTTAAAATTATCTGTTGGTCATGCCAGTAAATATTATTCTTGTGCCTTGAAAAAGACTCAAGCTCAAGCGGATTTACTCGAAAAACAGGCTTATAAATATCGTTGATTTTAGCCTAAGCTGATTTAAAGCATTATAAATGTAAACAAAACAAGGTATCATTAGAGCGTTTTTTATATACTGACCTTGGAGAGACCTTAAGTGGATCGACCGACTATTAGCGCTGAACATTTACAAGAAGCTGCTGACCACCTCATAACCATTCGTGATTTTATTCGTTTTGGGGTGACAGCATTACGTCAATACGATGCACATTTAGGTCAGGGTACAGAAGATTATTTTGCAGAAAGTTCAGCATTGGTGCTACAAACCATGTCTTTGGACTGGAATGCAGACAATGAAATTTTAGATGCAAAATTATTACCAAGTGAAAAAGCTGAATTTTTGGCATTGTTAGAACGTCGTATTAATGAAAAAGTACCTACATCTTATTTACTCAACTTGGCGTATTTTGATGGTAAACCGTACTATGTTGATGAGCGAGTTCTGATTCCACGTTCACCGATTGCTGAATTGATTCAAAATCGTTTTGCGCCATATTGTTTGGATGAAAATGGTGAAGCCCGTGAAGGTGTAAATAATCTACCTGAAAATACTCATCCGAAAACACCACAACGTATTTTGGATATGTGCACAGGTTCAGGCTGTATCGCAATTGCATTAGCCTATGCTTATCCAGAGGCGGAAGTGGATGCAACTGATATTTCTAAAGAAGCGTTGGAAGTGGCTTCAATTAATACAGAACATCATGATAAGCAGTATCAAGTTGCATTACTTGAATCTGATTTGTTTGAAAAAATTCCTGCTGAAAATCAATATGATCTGATCGTTTCAAATCCACCTTATGTGGATGCAGAAGACATGGCAGATTTGCCTGATGAATTTCATCATGAGCCAGAACTTGCACTTGCAGCAGGTCAAGATGGTTTGGATCTTGTTCGTAAAATGTTAGCACAAGCAGCAGACTACTTAACTGAAAATGGTTTAATTGTCATTGAAGTCGGTAATTCTGAATGGGCAATGCGTCAAAACTTCAATACCATTGATTTTTATTGGTTACAGTTCCAAAAAGGTGGTACAGGTATTTTTGCCTTAACTGCTGAACAATGTCGTACATTCCGTGATTTATTTATTCAGTCTATTCAAGCATAAGGAGTCGTGAGCGTGGCAGGTAACAGTATAGGACAGCTTTTCCGTGTAACGACTTGTGGCGAATCTCACGGTGTGGGCTTGATGGCGATTGTAGATGGTGTGCCGCCGGGGCTTGAACTTTGTGCAGAAGATTTGCAAAAAGATTTGGATCGCCGTAAACCGGGAACTTCAAAGTTTGCTACACAACGTAAAGAACCTGATGAAGTGGAAATCATTTCAGGGGTGTTTGAAGGCAAAACCACTGGAACGCCTATTGGTTTATTGATTCGCAATACTGACCAAAAATCAAAAGACTATGGCAATATTGCACAGACTTTCCGTCCTGGTCATGCAGATTATACCTATACCCATAAATACGGTTTCCGTGATTATCGTGGTGGTGGTCGCTCAAGCGCACGTGAAACAGCAATGCGTGTTGCTGCGGGTGCGATTGCCAAGAAATTTTTAACTGAAAAATTTGGTATCGTGATTCGTGGTCATGTGACACAAATCGGGACAGAAGTTGCTGAAAAATTGGATTGGAATGAAGTACCAAATAATCCATTCTTTTGTGGGGATGTCGATGCAGTACCACGTTTTGAGGCTTTGGTGACTTCTTTACGTGAACAAGGTACAAGCTGTGGCGCAAAACTCGAAATTCTTGCTGAAAAAGTGCCTGTCGGTTGGGGTGAACCTGTATTTGATCGTTTAGATGCAGATATTGCCCATGCCATGATGGGAATCAATGCGGTAAAAGGTGTTGAAATCGGTGATGGTTTTGCAGTTGCAGGGCAGTTTGGGCATGAAACTCGTGACGAACTCAGCACTGATGGATTCCTTGCCAATCATGCAGGGGGTATTTTGGGTGGTATTTCAAGCGGTCAAACCATTCGTGTTGCGATTGCACTTAAGCCAACAGCAAGTATTACCACATCAGGTAAAACCATCAATATGGATCGTGAAGATACTGATGTTTTAACCAAAGGTCGTCATGATCCGTGCGTAGGTGTTCGTGCCACACCGATTGCTGAAGCAATGTTGGCAATTGTGTTAATGGATCACTTTATGCGCCATCGTGCGCAGAATGCTGATGTCGTTGCACCGTTCGCACCGATTGAGCCAAAGTAATTTATTTATCGTGATGTTAAAGCCAGATTTCGATCTGGCTTTTTTATGGGAAATAAGAACATGGATGAATAGGACTAATGGTTAAATTTTACGAAAATAATTTTTATTTTGGACATGTGTTTCTATATTTTAAAAACTAAAGCATCCATGTGGATGCTTTAATTAAAACTATAATGAATAAGTTTTATACATTAAAACGGAAATGCATTACATCACCGTCTTGTACGATATAGGTTTTACCTTCTAAACGCCATTTTCCTGCTTCTTTAGCGCCATTTTCACCGTTGTATTGAACAAAGTCATCATAGGCTACACATTCAGCACGGATAAAGCCTTTTTCAAAATCCGTATGAATCACACCTGCGGCTTGTGGAGCAGTTGCGCCAACTTTAACTGTCCATGCACGTACTTCTTGTACACCTGCTGTAAAGTAAGTTTGTAGACCGAGTAATGCATAACCTGCACGAATGACGACGTTCAAACCTGGTTCTTCCATGCCCAAAGCTTCTAAGAACTCTGCACGATCTTCATCTTCAAGTAATGAAATTTCAGCTTCGATTTGGTTGCAAAGTGGCACAACAATTGCATTTTCTTCAGCAGCTAACTTTTTCACAGCTTCTAAATGAGGGTTATTTTCAAAACCATCTTCAGCAACATTGGCAATGTACATGGTTGGTTTTAACGTCATTAAACCAAAACCACGAACCAATTTACGTTCATCATCATCTAAGTCTGCTGCACGTGCAGGTTTACCTTCATCCAATAATGGCTGAATTTTTTCTAAAACCGCTTTAACTGCAATCGCTTCTTTGTCGCCGCCTTTTGCAGATTTTGTTAAACGCAATAAAGCTTTTGCAACAGCATCTAAATCTGCAAGCGCAAGTTCAGTGTTGATGGTTGCGATATCATCTAATGGGTCAATTTTACCGTTAACATGAATCACGTTTTCATCTTCAAAACAACGTACAACGTGTGCAATTGCATCAGTTTCACGGATATTTGCAAGGAATTGGTTACCTAAACCTTCACCTTTAGATGCACCAGCAACCAAACCTGCGATGTCTACAAATTCCATTGAGGTTGGAATCACACGTTGTGGTTTAACGATGTCTGTTAATTTGTCTAAGCGTTGATCAGGTACAGGGACGATGCCTGTATTCGGCTCAATGGTACAAAATGGAAAGTTTTCCGCAGCAATAGCAGCTTTTGTCAATGCATTGAAAAGTGTAGATTTACCAACGTTCGGCAAGCCGACAATACCGCAATTAAAACCCATGAAATAACTCACAAAGTGTTATATAAAAATTGCCGATGATTTTACATGAAAGCCACAGTAAAGTCAGGTCTATGATCTAAGATTTGAAACTATTCATCATACAAAAAGATTAATTAACATGATGATATTAAAATATGTCTTAGGTGTGCTTGCTATTCTTGTCAGTTTATTCTTATTTTGGTTTTTTGCTTATGCTTTGCTTGCTGTAGGTGTTTCTGGTACCAACCCAAGGTGAATCAAATTTTACAATGGCTGTTTCTTCAGTGGCATTCCATTTGGTTTAGGTTGTCTATTGTTCTATTCTGCTTATAAAAATCAGACAGGGGAAAAATAAGTTCTGTTGTATTTCATCTCTAAACTGTAGGAATTGCAAAGTTTGCAAGATAGATTTAAATTCTGTTTAGAATAAATAAAGGCAGATGATGTGGTATGAAAAAAAGAATATTTATAACCGTTTCTGGCATAGTGCTGATGCTTTTAGGCATACTTTGCTTCTATATTCTTGAATTGTTTTTAGGAGGAATAGGGGCTTCAGGCACAGGCTATGGTGGCGGTTCTTTATTGCCAATTATCGTAAGTGCAGTACCATTTACACTTGGAGGATGGATGATTTATTGGGTCAATCAGAATAATGATAAAGTGGATTGAGGGGTGAATATTAGAATTAGCAAAAATTTGGAATGAATGGGGGATTATTTTTGAATATAAAAAATATGTGAATGATATTTGACTTACACTTTTTGTTTATCAGCATTTGACAATCAACATAGTAAAAGTGTCAGGAATGATGAGGTAAATTTGCACATCACTACAAAAGTTCTTTAATTTGCATGTAATATATCATTGTAATTTTAATGAAATACTTTCAAAATCCGCATTTCCATATCAGTCGTTGGTTAGATTTAAATGAAAAAGTTAGGTGAACTTACCTTTAAACTTGCGGGTGTGAAATATCATGTCGAACCAGATGTATTAGAAAAAAAGCAAGTTATTATCGGTTTTGAACATACATCAATGATGGATGCGGTACTTTCACTGGCTATTTTTCAAATTTATAATATTAAGATCCATACTTTGATTAAAAAAGAACTTTTTAAAGGACCTTTTGTACCATTACTCAAAGCATTGGGCGGTATTCCTGTTGACCGTAAATCGAATAAAGATATTGTTGCACAAATGGTTGAGCATTTTCAGGAAAATTCAGAATTTAACCTTGTGATTGCACCTGAAGCAACACGTGCTAAAAATGGTGAAGACCGTAAACCAATTCGTACAGGATTTTGGCATATTGCTAAAGCGGCGAATGTTCCGATTGTATTGATGTACATCAATAATAAAAATAAGCAGGGTGGGATTTTTGGGAAAATTTATCCAACAGATTTAGATCATGATATGGCATTAATCAAAGAGCTTTATAAAAAGCATGCGGATTTGGATATTGTGATTCCTGAAACCAAAAAAAATTAGGTATTTGTCTATTTTCTAAAAAAAAGGCACTTTCTCAAAAAAAAGCGCTTATGGTAGAATCACGGTTAATTTGAAAGGCATAAAGCCGATCTACAAGGAGCATATTTCGCATGGCGGGTCATTCCAAGTGGGCTAACACAAAGCATCGTAAAGCAAAACAAGATGCGAGCCGCGCTAAAGTATTCACAAAATTTATTCGTGAAATCGTAACAGCTGCCCGTTTAGGTGGTGGTGATGCGGCATCCAACCCACGTTTACGTGCTGTGGTGGAAAAAGCATTGGTTGCGAACATGACACGTGACACCATTAACCGTGCCATTCAGCGTGGTGTGGGTGGTGAAGACAATGATGACTTAAAAGAAGTAACTTACGAAGGTTATGGTGTGGGTGGTGTTGCGGTAATTATTGAAACCATGACAGATAATCTAAACCGTACAGTTCCTGATGTGCGTCATTGTTTTTCTAAAACAGGTGGTAACTTGGGTACAGCAGGTTCGGTTGCCTATATGTTTACTAAACGTGGTGAGATTACTTTTGAAGATGTGTCTTTAGAAGATCAAATCATGGATGTTGCTTTAGAAGCAGGCGCAGAAGACATCGAAGTGGCTGAAGATGAAATCTTAGTCATCACAACGCCTGAAACGTTTGGTGATGTACAGGATGCACTCGCAGCAGCAGGTTTAAAATCTGATAATGCTGAAGTTGTGATGAATCCATCGACTAAAGCTGAAATCACAGATGTTGATCAAGCGAAACAAATCTTAAAAATGATTGATATGTTTGAAGATTTGGATGATGTACAAAACGTATATACCAACGTTGAATTCTCGGATGCGGTATTGGCTGAATTAGATGCTTAATATTAAACTGATGAAAATATGATTTTAATTAAGTTTTAAATTGTATTTAAAAACGCCTAATGCGATGACATTGGGCGTTTTTATTTATAGATTATTTTTATAAGCATTCGATCCCTTTCGCTGTAAGAACTGGTATTTGAGCATGATCTAAATCATAGAATCTTGTAAATTCAGTGATTTTTTTGGTTTTTTTATGGGTATAGGTGATGCCATAAAAAAGTGCACCTTGATGGACAATTTCATAGTGTCCTGTCACTTTACCATGAGTAATTTCATCAAAAAAATCATGAAATTCAAAAGGGCGATCTTCAGCCATTTCGATGGCGTCAGTATGTTTAAATTTAAGCTGAATCGGCTGCATATAAGGAAAATACATCAACTGTGTTTTTTTAGAATAATGGGCATTGAGTAACAAGGTTTTATTATTTTTGGCATCAAAGCAAAAATATTCGGTATCGGCGAGCGCTGGGGTAGATGTCAAGGTTAGACTTAAAAATAGCCTAAGCAAAAAATTATTCATATATTTTGAACCGACTAGAGTATCCATAAGAATTTTCCAAGCAATGCGTTCAGAATATTCAGTGAGCTACTTTTGAAATATTGTAAAACTTTAAAAATTTTTTGCGTTAAATATGGGTTGGATTCATCGTCTTTTAATCATTCGTTTTGTCTAAATATACGTCATATCAACATAAATGAATATATTTTAGATTGAAAATAAGATCATAAAGACCCATATAAAAATACAAAGCAATACACAGACAAATGGTGAAATTTGACCTATGATCAAATCACTTCACACATTATAAGTCTGAATCAGACAATAGGATCAGGACATCATATGAATATCGCCGCAAACCCCGTGATTGAAGCAGATCAAACTGTTTATTTAAAAGATTATCAAAAACCATCTTATCTTGTGGATTCGATTGATCTTGATATTCAAGTCTATGATGACCATACCAATGTGAATGCAAAACTCATCATGCAACGTCAAAGTGCAGGTGATTTGGTGCTGCTTGGACGTGATTTGGAATTAAAATCTATTTCGATCAATGGAAAGCAACTTTCTGAAAGTGAGTATCAACTTGATACTGAGCAACTCGTGATTGCCCATACACCTGATCAAATCACCTTAGAAACTCAAGTGGTGATCCATCCTGAAAGCAATACCCAACTCGAAGGTTTATATCAAGCGGCAGGCAATCTATTTGTTACGCAAAATGAACCTGAAGGTTTCCGTAAAATTACCTTTTATCCTGATCGCCCTGACGTACTTTCGGTCTTTACTACACGTGTTGAGGCGGACAAAAAATTCCCTGTGTTACTTGCCAATGGTAATTTGATTGAAGCAGGCGAAGCAGGCGAAGGTCGTCATTATACGATTTGGCAAGACCCAACCAAAAAACCAAGTTATTTATTTGCCTGTGTGATTGGTGATTTGGCAGTGTTGAAAGATCGCTATACCACGTCTGAAGGGCGTGATGTTGCTTTAGAAATTTATGCTGAAGAAAAAGATATTCCAAAATGTCATATTGCCATGGAAGCGTTAAAACATTCTATGCGTTGGGATGAGGAACATTATGGTCGTCCTTATGACCTTGATAATTATATGATTGTGGCGACAAGTGCATTTAATATGGGTGCAATGGAAAATAAAGGCTTAAATATTTTCAATACCTCATGTGTACTTGCAGATGAAGAATTCACTACTGATGCGGCAATTATGCGTGTGCAATCTGTCATTGCCCATGAATATTTCCACAATTGGACAGGTAACCGTATTACTTGCCGTGATTGGTTCCAATTGTGTTTAAAAGAAGGCTTAACGGTGTTCCGTGATCAGTCATTCTCAGAAGATTTACAATCGGCTGCGGTACAACGTATTGATGATGTTGCGGTTTTAAAATCGCATCAATTCCCTGAAGATTCAGGTCCATTGTCACATCCGCCACGTCCTGACCATTTTGTTGAAATTAATAACTTTTATACGGCAACTGTATATGAAAAAGGTGCGGAAATTAACCGCATGATGGCAACATTACTTGGCAAAGAAAAATTCCGTCAAGGTACAGATGAATATTTCAAACGTCACGATGGTCAAGCGGTAACGGTTGAAGATTGGGTTGCAGCATTGACAGCAGGTTCAGGTGTTGATTTATCCGCATTTTTGATTTGGTACAATCAACCGGGTACACCTAAACTTGAAGCCAAAGGTGAATATGATGCTGCTACGCAAAGCTATCGTTTAAGCTTGAAACAAAGCTTAAAAGCACATGCGAAGTATCCAAATCTCAAAGCCGTCCCGATTCCTGTGGCATTGGCGCTATTTGACCAAGCGACAGGTGAACAGCTTGTATTAAATTCTGAAGCCCTATTTGAAAATGGCGTGAAAGATGGCGTGTATTTATTTGATCAAAATGAAGCGACCATTGAATTTACAGGCTTAACCACTGCGCCTGTGGTATCGCTGTTGCGTAGTTTCTCTGCACCTGTAAATCTTGAATTTAACTATTCAGATGAACAACTTGCATTCTTATTGCAGTATGAAACCAACGGTTTTAACCAATGGCAAGCAGCGCAAACTTTGCTTGAACGTATTTTGCTGAATGGTCATGATGCACAGACCTATCTTGATGCGATTCAAAAAACTTTGTCTTTTGTCATTGCCAAAGATCCATTATTGGCATCTCGTTTGTTTGATGTCCCAAGTGAGGGCTATTTAGGCAGCCGTATTGATCAAGACTATAATCCTGTGGTGGTGAATGCAGCACGTGAAAGCTTATTAAATACCTTGGCACATGGTTTGGGTGAGTTTGCTAAAGAAACCTATCTCAGTCTTGATCCTGTCGCACAGCAAGATTTTTCTCAAGCCATGGGTGTACGTGCACTGAAAAATATCATGTTGAGTTTCATGGCACGTCAGGGGGATGCTCAAGTCTTTGATTTGGCGTATGAACAGTATCAAAACACAGGCAATATGTCTGAACGTTTAGGCGCTTTAAAAGTTTTGGTGTGGAATGATGCACCTCAGGCACAAGACGTTTTACAAGACTTTTATACTCGCTTTAAAGATGAAGCTTTGTCATTGGATCAATGGTTTATGATTCAGGCAGCACATCCGAAAGCAACTGCTGAAACGATTCAATATTTAACTTCACATGCAGATTATGATTTGGGTGTGCCAAACCGAATTCGTTCTGTTTCGGGTGGTTTAAATGCCAATCCTGTGAATACATGGAGTTTTGGTGTTCAGCATTTCATTGATTTAGCGAAATATTTGGATGAGAAAAACCCAATTGTTGGTTCTCGTTTATTGCAAGTCTTGTCTCGTTGGTATACTTTGGCAGAGCCGCAGCGTAGTCAAGTGAAAGCGGAACTTGAAGCTTTAAAATCACAGGCAAAATCGAAAAATGTCAGTGAAACTGTGAATAGTATGTTAAGCATTTAACTTGTATTAAGTTGTTGATATTTATTAATATTAAGAACCATTCACCGATTTAACTCAGTGAATGGTTTTTTATATGGAAAGAATAAAATGTATAACTTAGCTGATTTAGATTTTGAGCCAACAGAAAATATATCTGAGATACAAACAGAAGAGATTTTGGTACTTCGTGATCAATTATGGATGAATGGTAGTCACTCTATTCAGGCGGCTGATTTAGATGAAATTTTGACTGATGAATTTTATTATGTCGGTACAGAACATTTTGTGGTTAAAGGTAAATCATCATTTTATAAAGGCCTTATTGTTGTCGCAGCCAAAGATAAATTGATTGAATATTTGATCAGAATAATTCGGTTAGATGATGCTCGATCCGTTTTTATCCTTCCAAAAAATCAACAAAATATGCTTTTACGCCTTGATGATGAAGGCAGTTTAATGCTGTATAAGCATGAATAAAATTCATTATGCAAAAGTATAAAGTCATTTAGAGCTATTTTATAATCAATAGAGAATTCAATAAGGATTGAGTTTTAAGACATCAGATCAAATGGTAGAGGACTCTTATAAGTTATGCCTAGAATCTTCCAAATTAAAGTCTTCTGTGAATGCAGCACATCTCAGTTTTTAAAATGATAGTTTTATACATTTTTCAGTCAATCCACAGAAAATAAATACTTTTATTATTTGGGGGGGGTAGATCGTTGAATTATAATTTAGCGCCTTGAAGTACATATATACAACAATTCCTTTTTATAACCAATTGTAAATACAAAGGTTTACAACTCAATGCAATCTATGCCAATCCAACACAAACTCGGTGGTTTTTACTTCTTTTACTATTCGATTGTTGGAACATTCATGCCGTATTGGAGTTTATATCTCCAAGACCAAGGCTTTGATTTTAATGAAATCGGGATTTTATCTTCTATAGCCATTATTACCCGATTTTTTGCACCTTTTATTTGGGGATGGATTGCAGATAAGTCAGGTAAACGCATGCTTTTAGTCCGTATTGCCACATGGATGGAAGCGGTGATTTGGTTTCTGATTTTTATTATTCCCAATAATTTTCAATCCATTGCCATGCTCATGCTGATTTTTAGTTTTTTCCAAAATGCGATCTTGGCACAGTTTGAAGGCGTGACTCTATTTTGGTTGGGTGAAAAAAGAGCAGAATTGTACGGTAAAGTCCGTAAATGGGGTTCTGTTGGTTTTATTGTGGGGGTGTTCAGTATTGGTGCATTGTTGGAAATTGTTCCGATTTCAATGTTACCCATCATGTTGTTATGTATTGCTTTTACTGCCTTTATTTGGTCATTTACCATCAAAGAACCACATCATGCACCGCAAGCACAAACACAACTTGAGCCTTTATTGCCGATTTTAAAACGTCCTGTGGTGGCTGCATTTTTCAGTATTGAATTTATCATGCTGTTCGCACAAGCGCCGTTTTATAGCTTTTATAGTAACTATTTAAAACAGGCAGGATTTGGTACCACGGAAATTGGTTTTCTGTGGTCAGTTGGGGTGATTGCTGAAATTATCATGTTTGCTTATGCAACATTGTTTTTGAATAAATTCTCTTGGCGTTTCTTGGTCAGTTTATGTTTGGTGATGACAGGATTACGCTTTGTTGTGGTGGGTTTATTTCCTGAAGTCTTTATCGCACAATTTATTTCACAAACTTTTCATGCTTTTAGTTTTGGTCTTTTTCATGTGATTGCGATGCGAATTATTTTCCAAAACTTCAGTTTGGGGCAACAGGGACGAGGTCAGGCTTTGTATAGCACGATGTGGGGCTTAGGTGTGGCAAGTGGCAGTGTGTTGGCAGGACATTTTTGGCAACAACTTTCGGGTCAATGGATTTTTATATTTGCAGGCTGTACAACCATTTTAGGTTTTTTGTTTGTAAATGCTTTGCCTAAAACGCTTGAAAATATTCAACTCACTAAAAATTAATCATTCATTTTTTGAGTCATTTTCACTTGAATAGTAGTGTTCGTGTTGCAAATAAGCACTGTTAAATTGGGCAATAAAAGGCGTGGTTTTTTGTGATTCATATTTGGGTTGCCAAAAGCCTTGCTGAATGACCCAATCATAAATAGCAATATTCACAGGAATTTTTTGCAGCATACATGGAATTTTATGCAGGTGAATAAATGCTTCAGCGGCTTGCTGCGTTTCAAAACAACCCACAATATTTCTCGATTTATTGGCTTGAATGATCCATATAAATTGCATTTGATTCACCTGTGAAAATCAAGATTTAAACGATAATGCCTTGGTATTTCGGTAACCAAGGCTGTGCTTGTTCAAGCTGTGCTGCGAGTTGTAATAACAAATCTTCTCGACCAAAAGGTGCAATAAACTGTGATCCCAAAGGTAAGTTATTTTTATTCCAATACAAGGGGAGAGACATGGCAGGTAAGCCTGTGATATTTGCCAATTGGGTAAAAGGAACCCATTTCAAATTATTTTTCACCAAATGTTCAACCAATTTACCTTTTGCGAGCAGGTGTGCCTGATCGAGTTTTAACAAGCCTTTCAGGATCGGAGTTTGCCATGCAGGGGTTTTGATTTCACCATTTTTAGGGGCAACCGAAGCGGTGGATGGCGTGAGGTACAGATCATAATCCTCAAAAAATTGATTCATTTTTTGAACATGCATGCCCCAATTATTTAAATTTTGAATGTAATCCAAAGCAGCTGCTTTAGCCCCAAAAGCAGCAATAGCAAGCGTATCAAGCTCAAAGTCTTGGTCTTTAGCGCCAAATTCACGTTTAAACTGCTGTACAGTAAAAGCACATTGGCTAAACCATGTACTAATAAAATCTTTGGCGAGTTGCATGCCTTCGATGTTGGGTTTGGCTTCTTCAACATGATGTCCTAACGATGCCAATAATTTTGCTGTATGTAAAATCGCATCTTTGGCATCTTGTGAAACTGCTGTTCCAATAGGTGAATCCGTATTAAATGCAATTTTTAAAGGGCGTGGAGTGTGTTGAATCAACTCTAAATATTTACCTTGAGGTGCTTCAATTTTAAATAAAGAACCATGTTCAGCGCCTTGGGCAGCATCAAGCATAGCAGCACTGTCACGTACCGTTTTGGTCAGTACATGTTGCGATACAGCGCCATGCATCGCTTCACTGATTTTGGGTCCCCAAGGGGTACGACCACGACTTGGTTTTAAGCCAAATAATCCGCAATATGAAGCAGGAATACGAATCGAGCCCCCACCATCACTTGCACCTGCAATGGGCACAATGCCTGCAGCAACAGCAGATGCAGAACCCCCTGATGATCCGCCGCTATTGTGCTTTAAATTCCAAGGGTTATGGCATGCACCCCATGCTTTGGGTTCGGTAATACCTTTGATGCCAAATTCGGGCGTATTGGTTAATGCAAAAGGAACCATCCCTGCATCTTCCCAACGCTTGACGATTTCAGTATGTTGCGAAGAAATATGCTGTGCTTTCTTGAGTGCATTAGAGCCAAAAGATGTTGCAACACCCTGATATTCTTGATGAAGATCTTTGAGTAAAAAAGGTACACCTGAAAATAATCCTGATGGATTTTTTTGTGCATTGTCCTGTGCTTGTCTATGCATTGTAATGACAATGGCATTCAATTTTGGATTTACCAACTCATATCGTTGCCAAGCTGTGTCCAAAAGTTCTGAGGCAGTCACTTGCTTACTTTGCACAAGTTGTGCCAAACCTAAACCATCATATTGAATATATTCAGAATATTTCATAGCAATCCTTGCGATATATTTTAATCTTTATGCATTAAAATTGTGCGTGTAAACGATCCGTTGGAGACTGTTGCAAAGCATCCTCCAAACACAGTTGATTACGTCCTTTTTCTTTGGCTTGATAGAGTGCTTCATCCGCACGTTTAATCAGTTGTTGAAATGGCACGCAATATGGCAATGTTTGATAACTCAGCCCAATACTGACACTGATATGCAGACATTCACCATTTTCCAGACAAATCGGTGTTGCAAATACTTTATTGCAAATGCGCTGCGCAATATCAACACTTTGTGCCAAAGTTAAGTCTTTGAGTAAAATTGCAAATTCCTCTCCACCTAAACGCCCAAACAAATCATCTCCACGAATCTGCTCACGCACCTGTCGGCTGAATTCCTGTAATACAAGATCGCCCGCACTGTGTCCATAACGGTCATTAATCCTTTTAAAATGATCAAGATCCAATAACAAAATGGTCACGGTTTGCGCAGGTTTCTTTTGTGGAATCACGGTGACAGTACGTTCACTTTCCTCATAAAAAAAACGACGATTCATGGTGGTGGTCAAGCCATCATGGTTAGCAAGATATAAAATTTGATGATAAAGTTTTTGTCGGTTGAGACTGATAATGGCTAAGGTGAGAGGACCCAGTGCCAACATCATCAAACCTATGCGCACTGAAATTGTTGTGATCAGGTAAGCATCAGGCGACTGGGCAATATAATAAGCAGTCAAAGAGTTATACAGCATCATACAGACAATGCAGTTAATGATCGCAATAAAGAACAAATTGTAGGTTAATGCCGCCCAAATCAATGCGGCAATCGGGAACATGATGGCCCCTGGACCAATAAAAAAATGGGTTAAAATTACAGAGCCGATAATCGCAAGCAAGGGCATAAAAGCTTTGATTTGAATCGGATTTAGTTTTTGATCCTGCCAATAATTTTTAAATGTCTGTTGATCAGGTATTGCAAGCAAGATGGGTAAAAATGCAATAACATTTAAAATTTCACCTGTCCACCACATGCCAAAATCTGTCCAGACTCGCTCAGGTGTCATAAAAGTATTGGGTAAATGTGGAACTGTTAGTGAGGCGAAACCTGCGGCAGCCAAACAACCCCCAAAGGCTGAAATCAGGAACAGGAATAAAAAGGTCAGTCCTTTATTGTATTGCCTGAAGTCTAATTTGAAGAACCGTAGTAATGCTAAACTACATATAGCATGTAATAAATTGGATATGGTTAAGAATAAAGTGAGTACAAAATAATTGCCAGTGATGAGGTCAGCAATCATAAATCCTGCAAAGGCACCCAACCAACCGCCAATATTGCGTAAAGAGGGAAAGCGTAAAAATAAACCTAATAATATGGCATTGGCAGGCCAAAAAATAGCGAGAAAAAATAATGGTCGTCCTAAGATTCCAACAAGCGCACAGACGAAAATGATTCCCATGACAATTGCAAATGCACGGAAATTGTCAGGTATAGACTGTGCGGGTTGATGAATAAATATAGACAATTCACGATCCTATCTATTGTTAAGTGCTGTAAAGCACTCTGTTTTTATGATCTTATTGAGTTGTGGTTAAGTATTTCACATAAATATGAATTTTTATATACAAATACAGTATTTTGTTGTTGTAAATACGAACTTTTTATCTGAAAGTAGACTTTAACTTCAAAAAATGAAAAATTGTTCATATATGGTTATTTTTACATGCATTATTTATAAAATATGTTAGTTTAAATGTGAACACATTGTCATATATATTTAAGTATGAAAAAAACATTATTATTCATTTCTTTATTGTTGGGTGCATCGCATTTAACATTTGCTGAAACGGTATCAAAAACAGCAACAGTTGCATCGGAAAAAAGCACTTTAGCTGCAAATACTGTACGTGTTTCGACTCGTCCTGAAATTTTGGGTTTATGGGGCATGCAGATCCCAAATAATAAAAAATGTGTCGAATACTATAATTTCCGTGGTGGTAACGAAGTTGTTGTAAATAGTGGTAAAGAATGGTCTGCGGGATTGTATGACTATCAACCATCACCTGATAACAGTAAAGAAAAATCACCTGCATTGATCATGCAAATTAAGTATGAAAATAATGAGGTAGACTGTTCAGGTCGTCAAGAAAACCAAGCGGGTGAAGTTTCTCAGTATTTTGTACGTTGGCAAAATAGCAATACGATTAATTTCTGTGCTTCAGAAAAAGCAGATCAGTGCTTTGCGACATTGAATCGTGTTTTGCCTTAATGTAAAACTAAAGTTTAAAAATTAGATTTAAATAGAGCCTCAATACGAGGTTCTATTGATGATTGAAACGTCTTTCAGTCCACTTGCTGACGATACTGACTCGGGCTCATTTCAAATTGTTTTTTAAACGCTTGACTAAAGGCTGTTTCAGAAGAATAACCCACTTGATGCGCAATTTGTTGCACGCTGAGTTGACCTTGTTTTAAATATTGGCTTGCCAAACGCAAACGATGCTGTTGCAAATAGGCAAGCGGTGTTTCGCCCACGATTTGATTAAATAAATTGGCAAATTTTGAGCGGGACATGCAACATTGTTCAGCCAAACTTTCCACCGTCCAAGCGATCTCCGGCTGACTATGAATGACCGCCAGTGCATTAGATAGTTCAGGATGAATGAGGGCATTTAACCAATTATTTTGGTCTTGCAGTTGTTCAATATAATCACGTACACATTCGATCATCATAATACTGACAATATGATCCATGATTTTATTTTTACCTGCCAAAGTTCGCTGTGTATCTGAGGCAACAAAATATAAACCAATACGTAACCATTCAGGTGCGGTATCACTCAACGCATTTTGGATGTGAATATACGGCGGTAATGCATTTACCAATGGACGTGCCATAATCGCATTGAGATGGCAACGAACTGACAAAATTAAAGTTTTTTCAGAATCACCTTGTCCGAACTCGATCGCATCTTGTCTTAAACCATCAAATAATGGCGCAAGGTCTAAAGCTTCAACAAAGCGATGGTCGAGCTGATTTGACACCGAATGTGTCAGTCCTGCGGGAATTAAAATCATATCCCCTGTATGTAATGTGATATTTAAATTTTTTGAAAATTGTAATTGTGCCTCACCATATAAAACGATGTGTGCAATGACAGCATCTTGTGCAATGCTTTGAAATGCCCAGTTCCCTTGAGCTTGCAAATAAAGATATTCCGAATGATTCAGGTGAATATCATCAAAAATTTTACTGAGTGCATCCATATTGTTAAAAAGCTTTTAAAAATAAAGCATAAAAGTGATGTCGTTATTAAAACATGTGCGAAAAGGACAATCTCTAGCTTAAACAAGCCAAAGACTTTTGAATAGCATTTTTGGACGCTTACAACTGTTTTGATTGAGAAAATTTAGCAAAGATAAGCATAAGAAAGAAAAGGAAGAAAATACGATGAATGCACCAGTCACATTAAATGAACTGCAATTACAGGATGTATCAGCGAAAACTGTGTTGCAACTCGATAAAAAACGCTATTTGTGGGCAATTAGTCCAGCTTTACCTGTGATCGGAATTGGGATTTTAGCAGGTTATCAGTTTGCACCGAAACCATTCAAAAAAATCTTTGCTTTGGGTGGACCGATTGTTTTACATATCATCATTCCAACCATCGACACAATTGTAGGAAAAGACAACAATAATCCAACCGCAGAAGATATTAAATTACTTGAACAAGATCCTTATTATTCACGTTTAGTCAAAAGCTTTATTCCGTTGCAATATCTTGCCAATATGTATGCTTGCTATCTGACCAGTCGTAAAACAACTTCGTTTATTGATAAAGTTTTACTAGGTGTTTCGATGGGTGCAATTAATGGTATTGCGATTAATACTGCGCATGAATTAAGTCATAAATCGAGCCGTATTGACCATATTTTATCGCATTTAGCGCTTGTTCCATCAGGTTATAATCATTTCCGTATTGAACATCCATATGGGCATCATAAACGTGCGGCAACGCCTGAAGATCCTGCATCTTCACAAATGGGCGAAACTTTTTATGAGTTTTTACCACGGACGGTGATCGGTTCATTTAAATCTGCTATAGAAATCGAAACTCGCCGTTTAAAGCGTAAAGGTTTAGATTTTTGGTCAAAAGACAATGAACTGTTGCAAGGGTGGGGCATGACAGCCACTTTTCATGCTTCGATGTTAAAATTATTTGGTCAATCGACATTACCGTATCTGATTACACAGTCGATCTATAGTATTAGTTTATTTGAAATTATTAACTATATTGAACATTATGGTTTACTGCGTCAAAAAGATGAAACGGGTAAATATGAACGGACTATGCCTGAACATAGTTGGAATAATAATAACATTGTGACCAATCTGTTTTTGTATCAGTTGCAACGCCATTCAGATCATCATGCTTATCCAACACGTCCGTTCCAAGCCTTGCGGCATTTTGATGAAGCACCTGAATTGCCGAGTGGTTATGCGAGTATGTTATTACCTGCGTTGATTCCATCTTTATGGTTTAAGATGATGGACAAACGTGTATTTGAGCATTATAAAGGTGATTTAAATAAAGCCAATATTTATCCCAAACGCCGTGCAAAATTGTTTAAAAAATTTGCTGTGATTGATAAATTATTGAATAAATAGTTTTATATTTTATGTGAATATAAAAGAGATTTACGAAAGTGAGTCTCTTTTTTATTTAGGAAATGATGCAGCATTTAAATCATAATTCTTTGTTTAGAATATCTCTATATAAATAAATGCTTTAAAATAGATCTGATCTAAAACTATGAAAATAAGAAATGAAAAATAGTCGCTGTTATTTATATCTTTAAGCAGTTTTATGGGGGAAACATGAATAAACCACTCCTAATCATTATGGGAATAGGTATCAGCATTATGGCTGTCAGATGTGCGAGTACCTATCATATCCCCGGAAAATTACCTGAGGGCTGCATTTCACCGATTAAGGTTGATCCTAGTTTTAAAATCCCTATGGGACCTTATGGTTTACCTTATCGTGTCGGTAACTTAGGTGGTAAGCCTGTCATGCTAGGCGAAGAGTTTGATATGGCTGAATATTGCGATGATCCTACTATTACAGGTGAAAAAGGTTGGAAACGCTATGAGCGTCCAAAACGTAATTTTGACTCATCATTAACCAGTTTTTATTGGGATTTTAAATATACCACAGGGCTCATATTGGTAACTTATAGAGAAGCACCTCCACAAAGTGAACAAGAATATAAAGCTGAAAAAGATCAGCCTCATAATCAATGGGTGACAGTTGGGGTAAATGCGGGTACGCGTTATTATTACCGCGATCTTCATACCGTTTTTTTGAAGTATAGCATTGAGACAACTACTAAAACTCAGCAATATTTAGAAGCTTATAATTATAGAAGTGTAGTTGTTCCAACCCATAAAAAAGTTTTTGGCTTAGAAGAATATGTTGCTCATCCTGAATGGGTAAAAGATAGCAAATATTATAATGTTTATAGAGATACTTTTGATATTTATGTGCAAAAAAATAGCCAAGGCAGAGTAATAACTATGATTAGGTGTAATAACGATCAACCAAACAAGTGGAATTATAGATGTGATATGCAATGGTCGCTTGAACCTTATATGAATAAAGTCTTTTTGGAGGCGCGTTTTTCTCGCGTACATTTAAAAGATTGGCAAATCATTAAACAACAGTCCGAAAAAATATTAAAAAGTACAGTGGTCGATCCTAAAACTTTTAAATTTATTCATCCATACTATCAGCAAACGGTTAAAGAACAAAAATCCCCAAAAGATTGATCTTATGGGGATTTGAGTTTTATTTCAGTATTTATTACGAAAATAAAATATTATTTTTCTACAATCGCTGTTACGCCTTGACCGCCCGCAGCACAGATCGACACTAAAATCTTACCTGAACCTTTTTGGTTTAAGATTTTTGCAGCAGTTGCCAAAATACGACCACCTGTTGCAGCAAATGGATGACCCGCAGCAAGCGAAGAACCATTGATATTAAGTTTAGCCATATCAATTGAACCTAAAGGTGCATCTAAACCTAAACGCTCTTTACAGAATTTTGGATCTTCCCAAGCTTTTAATGTAGATAAAACTTGTGATGCAAATGCTTCGTGGATTTCATAATAATCAAAATCTTGTAGTTTCATGTTTGCACGTTCAAGCATACGAGGAACTGCATAAGCAGGTGCCATCAATAAGCCTTCTTTTTTACCCACAAAGTCAACCGCAGCAGTTTCAGAGAATGACAAATATGCCAATACTTCATGACCATTTGCTTTTGCCCATTCTTCAGAAGCTAAAAGCACAACAGAAGCACCATCAGTTAACGGCGTAGAGTTGCCTGCTGTCATAGTTGCATTGTCGCCTTTACCAAAAGCAGGCTTTAATTTTGCAAGTTTTTCTACAGAAGAATCCGCACGTAAGTTGTTATCACGCTCAAGACCCATAAATGGTGTCATTAAGTCATCAAAGAAACCATCTTCGTAAGCTTTTGCCATTTTTTGATGTGAAGATGCAGCAAGTTGGTCTTGTGCTTCACGAGAGATGCCCCACTCAAGCGCAGTAATCGCTTGGTGATCACCCATTGATAAACCAGTACGTGGTTCACCATTTTTTGGTGCATCAAGTAAATCTTTGACATTAATCTTGGTTAATGCTTTAAGGCGATCTTTACCTGTTTTTGCAATGTTCAGTTCAAGTAAGGCTTTACGTAAACCATCACCAAATGCAATCGGTGCATCAGATGTTGTATCTACACCACCTGCGATTCCGACTTCAATTTGACCTAAAGCAATTTTGTTCGCCACAGCAAAAGCTGCTTGTAAGCCAGTACCACACGCTTGTTGTAGATCATAAGCAGGGGTTTCTGGTGCAAGTTGTGTATTTAAAACACATTCACGTGTCATGTTGAAGTCACGGCTATGTTTAAGTACTGCACCAGCCACTACTTCACCTAAGCGTTGATCTTGTAATTTATAGCGTTCAACCAAGCCATTTAATGCTGCTGTAAGCATGTCAATGTTGGTTGCTTTGAAATAAGCGCCATTTGAACGTGCAAACGGAATGCGGTTACCACCAATAATTGCAACACGGCGAATAGTATTTTGACTCATAATTTTTCCCTGTGGAACAGATGTTTGTGTCGTTGTTGGAGATACAACTGGATCAGCTTTTTGCGATGTAGTCGCAGTTGATTTACGTGCAGTAGGTGCGTTAGAACGGCGTGGTTTACTCGTACTGTGAGTAGAACGTGTAGCAGTTGTCGTACTTTTGTTGGTACGTGCACGCGGTTTTGATGTATTTGACACTTCTTCTGACGTAGAATTTTGAACTGTTGGATTTTCTTGAGTTGTTTTGCTCATAAGGCTTTTCCAAGCATGTGGCTAATCTTCTTGTATATAACATTATCATAATTACTGAGTTGCTGAATTGACTATAATGACATTTGCCAATACATTCAGGTCAAGACATGTCGCGTTCAACTCAAGTATTATTTAGTTGAACCAGAATAAGCCTATTAAAATATAAGTATCTGAGATTACACTGAAGTTAATCGATACCTACAGGTTTATTGAAAAATTTATTTACAGAGAGATTATTACCATGACTGATCAATACCAAGCATTTTCTAAATCCCCAATTGGTAAATTTGTCATCAAAAATTTGGGTTTACCTTCACCACTTGCTTTAGATCGTTTTGAATCAGCAACACCAGTAATTAAAGGTGCTGTTTTGCTTGGCGCTGCACCAAATAGTTTGTTTTCAAGTGAAATTGCACAAATTTTAAGTAATATTCACGCAAATAGTTATGTGGGTAATAATGTTGAACTACAACAAGATGCGGCAAAAGTAGGCTTAACTGTGGGTGCGTTTAACGAAGGCGATAAAGAGTCTAAGTTTAAAGCTGTCGTTTTTGATGCTTCAGGTATTCAAAATTCAGAAGACTTGATCGAATTGCATAAATTCTTCAATCCAATCGCACGCCAAATCCAAAACTCTGGTCGTGTGATCGTGATTGGTTTAACGCCTGAAACTGCACCTACCGTAAAACAAGCAATTGCACAACGTGCGCTGGAAGGTTTTGTAAAGGCAGTCGGTAAAGAATTTAAAAAAGGCATTGCTGCTGATTTAATTCTTGTCGATGCGGATGCAGCGAAGAATTTAGAATCTTCTTTACGTTTTCTGATTTCTCCACGTTCAGCATATGTGTCTGGTCAAGTGATCCATGTATCGAAAGCACAAGTACTTGATGTAGATTGGGCAAAACCACTTGCAGGCAAAACTGCATTAGTTACAGGTGCGAGTCGTGGAATCGGTGAAGCAATTGCACATGTATTAGCACGAGATGGCGCACATGTGATTTGTTTAGATGTACCACAACAACAAGCAGATCTTGACCGTGTTGCAAGTGAAATCGGTGGTTCAACATTAGCGATTGATATTACCGCAGCAGATGCTGGTGAGAAAATCAAAACTGCTGCGGCTGCACAAGGTGGCTTAGATGTTATCGTACACAATGCAGGTGTAACACGTGACAAGACTTTGGCAAATATGAAGCCTGAAATGTGGAATCTTGTGATTAACATTAACTTGTCTGCAGCAGAACGTATTAATGATTATTTGTTATCCAACAATGGTCTAAATGCCAATGGTCGTATTGTATGTGTATCCTCTATTTCAGGGATTGCAGGTAATTTGGGTCAGACTAACTACGCTGCTTCTAAAGCAGGTGTGATTGGTTTGGTGAAATTTACTGCGCCAATCTTAAAAGAAGGTATTACCATTAATGCAGTTGCGCCAGGTTTCATTGAAACACAAATGACTGCTGCGATTCCATTTGCGATCCGTGAAGCAGGTCGCCGTATGAACTCAATGAGTCAAGGTGGTCAACCTGTTGATGTTGCTGAAACGATTGCACTATTTGCAGCAACTGCATCTACAGGTTTAAATGGTAACGTAGTGCGTGTATGTGGTCAAAGCTTGTTAGGGGCTTAATCAAGATCCCCCTAAGTCCCCCTTTGTAAAGGGGGGCTCCTTCCTTTAGTAAAGGGAGGTTGGGAGGGATTTAAAGAATAAACGTCCAACTTTCTTCTTAGTGTTTGCTAAGGAGAAGGAATCCATCAGATAGATTAGAAAAATTTCAAAGGTCTAGTATGAATACTCGCCATTTTAGTCAACTTCCAAAACCTTATGTGGCTTATGGTAAAGTCATTAAAGGCTTAATCATTAAAAAGCCGAAAGGTGAAAAAGTGCTACCACAAGTTGAATATGTGGTGGATTCTTTGCAAGTGGATCAGCAACATTTAAAAGCTTATAACGAAGTTTGTGGCTTTAAAAATAACGGTTATACCCCAGCGATTTATTTGGCAGTGTTGTCACAAAGTCTACAAATGCACATGATGACGACAGAAGCATTTCCATTTGCGATTTTAGGTTTGGTACATATTCGTAACCAGATCAAGCAAACGCGTAAAATCGGGGTGAATGAAAAGCTCACATTGTCATGCGCATTTGGTGAAGTAAAACCACATGATAAGGGTGTGCAATTTGACTTTATTACTACAGCAAAAGTGGGTAATGAAGTGGTGATGGAGGGCTTAACTACCTATTTATCACGTCAAAAAACGGATGGTTCAGCAGTTGAAAAAGCCAAAGAAAGCACAGTGCCTGATTATCAAGTACAAGCCGTGTGGAATGTGGCTGAAAATACAGGTCGCCGTTATGCAAAAACATCGGGTGACTTTAACTTGATCCATGTGCATGCATTGACAGCAAAAGCTTTTGGTTTTAAACAGGCGATTGCGCATGGGATGTGGAGTAAAGCACGTGCATTGGCAAGTTTAAATTTACCAGAAGCTTATGAAGCTGATGTATATTTTAAACTTCCAATGTTCCTGCCTTCAAAAGTTGAGTTTTTGACAGCGCAGCAAGGTCAAGTGACTGATTTTCTAATTAGAAATGAAAAATCACAAAAACCGCATGTTTCAGGTGTAGTTAAAGCACAATAAAATCAAATAAGATAGAAAGCCTAAGTCGTGATGATTTAGGTTTTTTTTTGAGTGAAATAAAAATAAGGGTTTGAGCATGAGTGCGATTAAGGAAATTATATTTGCGGATAAGAAAAACTATCAAGGTGATGTTGATGAGCGTTTTCAAGATTTAGCAGAACAATTCAGTCGTTTACAAGATGGTCGTGCCCAATTTGGTGGTGCTGCATTGGTGGTTTATTTTCAGGGTAAAAAAGTTGTTGATATTTTTACAGGAAAAAAATCAGAAACAGAAAATTGGTCAGCAGAAACTTTATCAGTGTGTTATTCCACGGGTAAAGGGGTTTTAGCTACCCTTGCGCACATTATTGTTAGCGAAGGTTTTGTGGATTATGACACGCCAATTATAAAATATTGGCCTGAATTTGGGAAAAATGGTAAAGATAAAATGACTTTACGTCATATTCTGAGCCATCAAAGTGGTATGTTCGATATTCGTAATACCATTGAGCATGCTAAAGAAATGGCTGATTGGCAGCATATGCTCAAAGTTATGGAACAGGTAACTCCACGTTTTCAAATCGGTGAAGATATTGCTTATCAAGCCTTAACATTTGGTTGGTTAGTGGGTGGTGTGTTAGAAAAAGCCACAGGACAACCCTTAAAATGGTTAATGCAAAAATATTTAATAGACCCTTTAGCACTCGATGGTGCATATTTTGGTGTACCGAGTTCGGCATTGCCACAAGTGGCAAGACTGATTCCAAAAGCACAAAAGCAAGCGGCTGAACAGGCTGCCAAACCGAAAAATCATAAGAAAAAATCTAACATTTCTTTTTCAGATAAGATCATTGAATTGAGTGGGCAAAATCCACAAGACTTTTGGATGCAATGGTGCCAAAAAGTATGAAGGAGTTTAGTTTCTTTAGTGATGAGGGATTGCAAGCCATTATTCCTGCTGCAAATGGTGTGTTTACAGCAAATAGTTTGGCAAAAATTTATGCCATGCTTGCCAATAATGGTGTGTGGAATGATCAAGTTCTGATTAAATCAGAAGTATTTGCTGAATTAAGCCAGATTCAATCGATCAAGCGTGATCGAGTGATGCCGATTCCAATGAAGTGGCGCTTAGGTTATCACCGTGTAATTACGATGGGTAAGCGTGTGAAAAAAGGTTTTGGGCATATTGGTTATAATGGTTCAGGCGCTTGGTGTGATCCACAACGTGAACTGAGTTTTGCTTATACGCATAACTTTGCCATTGGTTCTATTACAGGGGATTATCGTCTATGGGGTTTGTCGCAAGAGGCTTTACGCTGTGCAGATGCTGAGTTGAAAGGAAGTAAGGGGTGGTTCTAATATTATAATATTTCAAATATTGTCTTATTCATGATAATTTAGAGCGCTTTCATCTTCTCATTTTTATTATGCGTAAATTGGTTTTAGTGCCTGTGATTTCCACAGGTCTGTTGTTTGCTTGCTCTGATTCCAAGACCTCAGCAGTTGATGTAAATGAGCAACAACAAGATAAAACAGTGATGCAAAAGCAGATTCAAAAAGCATGGGTCGGGCATTATCAAGGGATTACGCCTTGTGAAAGCTGCCTGAGCCATTGTGATGGTTGTGATGGAACAGCAGTGGATTTGGTTTTAAAACCTGACCTGAGTTATGAATTGACTTTACAGCGTTTATCAAGTGCTGCAACACCACAAGTTTTATCAGGAAAAATGTATTTTAAAGATACAGCGCAAAGTTATTTAGAATTAAGCAATATTAAAAAAAGGCACAGTTTGGTCTATGATCGTGACCATGATCAGTTTGAAATTTTGGATGATGTAACAGGGCAGTCTTATGAATTTTCGAATGAATTTATCTTAGAAAAAGTTGTCTAATCCTATTTTCAGTAAAATTAAGCATATTTGCACAATTTCTATAAAAGTGATGCTTTGGATTTTGAATAGTTCATTCACTAATCATCAAAAAAACAGTATCCTTATAGCTGTAATGAGGAGCTTTCATGTATCAAGTACTTGCACGTAAATATCGTCCACGAAATTTTAATGAATTGGTTGGGCAAAACCACGTTTCACGTGCATTAACAAGTGCCTTGGATCGTGGGCGTTTACATCATGCTTACCTTTTTACAGGCACACGTGGCGTGGGGAAAACCACCATTGCCCGTATTTTGGCAAAATGTTTAAACTGTGAAACAGGCGTGACCTCTACGCCGTGTGAAGTTTGCGCAACGTGTACAGCCGTCAATGAAGGGCGTTTTATTGATCTGATTGAGATCGATGCGGCTTCTCGTACCAAAGTTGAAGATACCCGTGAACTGTTGGACAACGTACCTTATGCACCAACACAAGGACGTTTCAAGGTTTATCTGATCGATGAAGTACACATGCTTTCAACGCATTCATTTAATGCCTTACTGAAAACATTGGAAGAACCGCCTGCGCATGTCAAATTCCTCTTTGCCACTACAGACCCGCAGAAACTACCGATTACGGTCATTTCACGCTGTTTACAGTTTACCTTGCGCCCTTTGGCTGTCGATGAAATTACCCATCATTTAACGGATATTCTACATAAAGAAGACATCCAATCTGAACAGGATGCGATTTGGCAAATTTCTGAATCTGCACAAGGTTCATTGCGTGATGCATTGTCACTCACTGACCAAGCGATTGCCTATGGTCAAGGTGCGATTCATCACCAAGATGTCAAGGAAATGTTGGGTCTGATTGATCGCACCATTATTTATGATTTGATTTTAGCGATTCACCAAAATCAGCGTGAACGTGTCAGCCAATTATTACTGCAATTCAGACAGCAAGCTTTAGATGTGTCATTGGTCTTGGATCAGTTTATTTCGACCTTGCATGAATTGGCAATGTTGCAATATTTACCTGATTTAAGCCTGAAATATAGTGCTGAAATTAATCAGAAAATTATGACCTTATCGCAATTGGTCGCTGCACAGGATTTACAGCTTTATTATCAGATTGCTTGTAAAGGACGTGCGGATTTGCAACTTGCTGTGACGCAAGAGCAAGGTTTTGAAATGACGGTGTTGCGTCTGTTGGCATTTAGACCCTTACAGGCAAATGAAATTGTGGTGTCACAAACGGTTGCTACAGCACAGGCTGTACCACAAATTTCAGAACAGTCAGCATCACAAGATACAGTAGCAATCACAGCAAATGCGGTTGCGACAACTCAAGCAATCACAGCTCATACAGCACAAAAGATTGAACATGTTGTAGACAGTTCTTTAGCAAAGGCTGAAGAAAATACTTTAGATAATCATACATTAGATAATCATACAACAGCTTCAGCATCTACTGTTGAGCAGCAAGAGATTGTTGAACATCATGAAGTTGCAACGGAAAATCACATTGAAGAACAAACAGTTTCCAATGCTGAGCCAATTGTAACATCTGAATCTAAAGCAGCTGTAATTCGCCCAATTGAACATACAAAGACTGAGCTTGAGCTTTCACAGTTACAGGATGATGTGATTGTTGATGAAACCAAAGCCATGCAACAGGTAGCACAAGATACAGATGAGCCTACGTTGACCTCATTTGGCACAGATTTTTCTGCATCTATTTCGGTAGAGAATACGGTTGCAACGGAAGATATTTTCTTTCTTGCGCCTGAGGCTGATGTGGTCACACAGACTGCACAATCAATGCTTGAAAATGTGTCAGCACATGTAGAAAGTACGCAGGTAGAGCCGCAAGAGACTTCACAACATCCAAGTGTGATTGCTCAAGTGGTATCGGCTGATTCACAGCAAACACCCCAAGAGATTTTACAACTTACACCGCAACAACTTGAGGGTGAGTGGGATGTCAATAAATGGGAATTTTGGTTTAGAAATAGCAACTTATCACCTGCTGTACAAGAGTTGGCACAACATGGTTTGATGATCGGGATGATCAATGGTCAATCCACTTTTCAAACCTCAAAGCAATACGAAAATTTATTGAACCAAACTCAACATGCACTTGAAGCAGCATTGAAACAGCAATGGTCAAATACAGTATTCAATGTGCAATATGGTGAAGTTGAAACCATTACACCATTCCACATGCAGAATGAACGTAAAGTACGTGCATTTAATCGTGCATCTGAAATGCTGCATGCTGAGCCTGTGGTCAAAAATTTATTGGAGACTTTTGAGGGTGAATTACAAAATATTCAATTGAAAGTTTAAATTACTTCACCAAATAATCTTGTAAAGCATCTCGCATTTCTTGAGGAATCGAGATGCTTTTTTTCGTGCTGCGTTCAACAAAAACATGCACAAAACTGCCTTGTGCAGATGCTTCATGTTGCCCTTGTTTAAAAATAGCCAAATCATAAGTCAGTGAAGAATTGCCAATTTTAGCAATCGCCACACCCACTTCAATGATTTCAGGATAAGTCAGTTCCTGTAAAAAATGACATGAAGAATTCACCACCAAACCAATAATCGGGGAATGATGAATATCAAAGCCTGTTTTTTGAATCAACAGGGCATTGGCGGCTGTATCAAAATAGCTGTAATAGGTGACATTATTGACATGACCATAAATGTCGTTGTCCGCCCATCGGGTTTGGATGGGAAATAAAAATGTATAGGTTGAACGGGTTTTGGTTTCGGGTTTCATATGGTGTATCTAATTAAATTGTGTGTCGAAGTAAAATCAATAAAAATAAACAATTAATAAATCGCTTGGTAAATTTCCAAAGCATGTTGTTTGCTCATTTCTCGTGGATTATTTTGTAATAAACGCGTTTGTAACATGGCATCTTCAGCCAAACGTTCTAGCATATTTTCAGGTACATTGAGTTGACTGAGTTTGAGTGTTAGACCACTTTCATTTAAATGACGTTGCATATGATCAATAAATAAATCACATAAACCTTCGGTACTGCCTTTACTATATGGATCAAGCCATTGCATCAGTTCTGCATAAAGTTGTTTAGCATGTGGTGCATTAAATTTGAGAATTTCAACTAAAACTAAAGCATTGGTATGTCCATGTGATAGGTGGAAATGTCCACCAAGTGGATATGCTAAAGCATGTACAGCACCTACAGGTGCATTGGCAAAAGCCTGTCCTGCAAGCATTGAACCCAATAACATATTTTGTCGTGCTTCTAGGTTTGTACCATCTTTTAAAACGAGAGGTAAATTTTTATTCAACAGTTTAAGGGCTTGTTTTGCCAACATATCCGCATAGAAATTTTTCTTAATTTTAGAAGTATAGGCTTCAATCGCATGTACCATCGCATCAATTCCCGTTGCCGCTGTGATGTGTGCAGGCAAACCGATTGTGAAATTGGCATCCAAAATGGCAACATCCGCATATAAAATCGGGGCAACAATGCCAGTTTTGGTGGTTTCACCTGTTGTGACAATGGAAATAGGTGTCACTTCTGAACCAGTGCCTGCGGTGGTCGGGATTAAAATCAACGGTAAACGTGGCGCTTTGGCATTATTTATACCATACAGGTCTTGAATACCTTGCTGTTGCTGCGGCTCAGCTAGAATTGCAATGACTTTGGCAACATCCATTGAACTACCACCACCAAAACCAATCACACTATCCACCTGTTCATTTTTGGCAAAATCGACAGCATTCAAAATAATCTGTTCAGCAGGATCAGCTTGTACGTCAGAATAAATCACATAATCCAGTTTCAGTTGTTCAATGATATTTAAAATCGGACGATGCAAATCATGTTGAATCATGCCAGCATCGGTGACTAAAAGTATTTTTTTGCAGTACTGATTTGTTAAAATCGTACTGAGTTCTTGTATTGAGCCTAAACCTGAGATGATATTGGCAACTGTTTGAAATTGAAAATGGCTCATGTGTATTATCCTTAATCTATCATCATAAATTAAACATTATTGTTTTGTCTGACTATGGGATTCATCCTGTAAATAACTTAACATAAGCTTTGAAAAAATAAATGATCAATTGAGGTTGTTATGTCATCCAAAACGCCATACAAGGTGTTATGTGTGTGTTTAGGAAATATTTGCCGTTCACCTACTGCGGAAGTTGTATTGCGTCAATATTGCGACAAGCATCAACTCAATATCCAAGTCGACTCTGCGGGCACAAGTAATTATCATCCCAATAAAGCACCTGATGAACGTAGTCAACAACATGCCAAAGCACGGGGTTATGATTTATCTACTTTACGTGCTCGACAATTACACATGATTGATTTTTTTGAGTTTGATTTAATTTTGGCAATGGACTTAGAAAATTTACATGATATTCAAGATTTAAAACAAAAAGCTGAACATGAGTATCAAGGTCGTCAGATTCGTGCAGAAATTGCCTTAATGAGTGAACATGATCCCGTGTATTTAAAGCAAGCCTTACCTGACCCTTATTATGGTGGTGCAGATGGTTTTGAGCGTGTGCTTGATCAATGTGAGTCAAGCAGTCAGGCATGGATTGAACATTTTAAAAAACACGCACAGCACTAAAGGTTGGCAATGAATATTCAAAAAAACGTTTCACTTAAAGCATTTAATACTTTGAATTTAGATGTGCTTGCCTCGAACTATGTGCAAATTCATTCGCAACAAGATGTGGTTGATGCTTTGGCTTATGCGCAAGCGGAAAATTTAAATGTGCTGATTTTATCAGGCGGTAGCAATATGTTATTGCCGAAAACAATTCAGGCACTCGTCATGCATATGAATATTCAAGGTATTGAGCTTTTATCTGAAAATGAAACGAGCCAAACACTAAAAGTTGGTGCAGGGCAAATTTGGCATGATTTTGTATTATGGACAACCACACAAAAATTGTATGGTTTACAAAACTTAGCCTTGATTCCGGGTTTAGTGGGTGCTGCGCCTGTACAAAATATTGGTGCTTATGGGGTGGAAGCGGGTGAGTTTATTGAATCTGTTGAAGTGTATGACCGCCAGCAGCAACAGTTTAAATTGATTGCTACCGAAGATTGTCATTTCTCCTATCGCCACAGTATTTTTAAAGATGATCCAAACCGTTATGTCATTGTTGCGGTGATTTTTAAACTATTAAAGCAGGCAGATTTGAAAATAAACTATGGTGACTTAAAAACAGCCATGCAAGATGATTTATCTGCGGAAAATTTACAAAATCAAGTCATTCGCATTCGTCAAAGCAAATTGCCAGATCCAAAAGAATTTCCAAATGTTGGAAGTTTCTTTAAAAACCCAATTATTGATCAAGCAAAATTATTAAAATTATCGATGGAATTTCCAAATATTCCTCATTATCCTCAAGCAAATGAACAAGTTAAAATTGCAGCAGGATGGTTGATTGATCAAACAGGTTGGAAAGGTAAACGTTTGCAGCAGGTCGGAATGTTTGAGAAACAAGCTCTTGTTTTGGTGAATTATGCTGATGCTACTTTAGATGATGTACAAGCAACTTATCATGCAGTACAACACGATGTTTACAATAAATTTAATGTGTTACTTGAGCCAGAACCTGTATTGTTTAATACATTCGGTTTAATTCAGCCGCATTTAGGTAAGTAAAAAATGAAAAAACAGCATTGGATGGTCAAAACAGTACGGAGGATTGCGATTCTATTCGTTGTTTTGGCTGCTCTAATGGTTTTCTGGTATACGCCATTTTATTCCAATATGATGGTGAAATTACTCAATACTTTTGTACCTGTTGAAGTAAATCAGTTGGCTGCACAAAGCCAACAAAATGCAGCATTATCTGAGTCGGAAAATTTAGAACCCGGTTCAAAACTGTGGATCGCACGCCAAGCCTATTTAAAACTAATGGAACAGGAAATTAACAGTCAAGATGCACAAGGTTTAATAACACTGCAACTTAGATATAAGGCATTGCAAGAGCAAATTAATGATAAGCAAAAAGAAAAACAGGAAAATGAAGATAAACCCATCATTCCTTTGGTGATGGAGCAAACAGCTTCAGATGTGCAACCTGATGAAAGCGCAACAGTCAAAGCTTTACTGGATTTAAATAGCGAAAATAATAAAGCCTTGATGGATCAATATCTGAAATTTCTAAAAACACATCCAGTTGAGATGGTCAAAGATGAAATGCAAGATATTCAAAATGAGCAACTCGCAAGTTCGCAAGTGCGAGAAGATATTGCCAATATACAAAATCCAAGCAATTCTAAAAATAAAACAGCCAATCAACCTTATGCAATTGTAGTATTAGGGGGGGATTAACTTTAGATAAAAATCAAAAGGATATTATTGTTAATGCTTATACACGCTTAAGATTAGAAACGACTGTAAATTTAGAAAAAAAAAGTGAAATTGCCAATTGTACTCAGTGGTGTTGAAGCGCCTTATATGCAAGCATGGTTAAAAGAGCGTGGCGTGGATGCTAATCTCCTTGAAAATAGAAGCATGAACACTTGTGAAAATACTCGCTTTAGTTCATTACTGTTACAAAAGAAAGGTGGGGCACCCACAGTCTTATTGATTACTGATCGTTACCACATGCCAAGAACACGTAGGCTTTTTGCCTTAAATGGAATCGAAACGATTCCGATCGAAGCACCTATGCCAACACCATTGACAGACTGGCAACCTAGTCAACAAAATTATAATCACAGCCGCCGTGCCAATTATGAAACATTAGCAACGATTCGAGATGTTTTATTTGGTTCAAGTGGTTGTCGCGAGGTTCCATAATGTCAGATATGCCATTTTTAAATCCAACAGTGTTAAAACAACTAGATTTACCTGTTCCAAATCGAGAACAGACTCCACAACTTTTAGAAGCGTTAAATTTAAATAAACCTTATCAACCTTCAAGAGAAATTCAAGCATATCGCCGTTTATATGGTTTAGATCAGTTACAAGGACAACATTGGCAAGGTTTTATTGAAATGCCTCTGTTTAAATTGCATGTCCAAGTTTTTCAGCCCAATATTGAAAAGATAAAAGGCACAGTATTTTTATTGCATGGTTATCTTGAACATAGTGGTATCTATCAACCCATTATTCGAGAAATTTTAGAGCAAGGGTTTAGTGTACTTACATACGATTTGCCAGGGCATGGTTTAAGTGATGGGTCACCTGCGAATATTCAAAATTTTGACCACTATCAGCAGGTTTTACATGCTGTTTATCAATACGTAAAAAATGCCAATCAACTTCCAAAACCATGGTTAGGTATTGGGCAAAGTACAGGTGCAGCGATTTTGATGCATCATCTTTTAGAATATGCACAGCGCCGTGAAAACCCGATTATTGAACGTGTGTTATTGTTATCGCCTTTGATTCGACCTGCGAAATCTGCATGGTGGCATAACTCAGTTGGCTTGGGCATTATTCGGAGAATTAAGCGAGAAGTTCCGCGTCACTTTAAACGAAATAACCATAATCCAGAGTTTTTACGCTTTGTTCGACTGAAAGATCCATTACAACCGCGTATGATGGGGATGGATTGGATTCTAGCAATGTCGAAATGGATGCAAGAAATGGAAAATCGTCCTACATGTCGAATTCCAGTTTGGCTTGCACAAGGTGCACAGGATCAAACCGTAGACTGGCGCTACAATATTGAATTTATACGACACAAATTTAGACTACAAACACTGCTCATGTTGGAAGAGGGTTCACACCAGCTTATTAATGAAAGAGCAGATATACGAGCCGCATTGACAGGTTTGATTCCTGCATTTCTACATGCAAACTCTGTCGGGACATACTACTAAATACGATTGAGCGGAAAATTAGAAATTATTTTGAGATTAATATGAAAATAATTTCTAAAACATGCTTTAAAAACAATCAAAAAAGCGATAATTGTAGAATAAATAAACAGA
>NZ_LQXQ01000016.1 GCF_003268395.1 Acinetobacter sp. CFCC 10889
GTTTCTAAAAAGGGCTCACAGATAGGTGGGTCTTTTTGCATAATGGGCCAAGGCTTATTGTGCGATAATAGGGGCGAATTTCGCCCTTTTTTATTGGCTATCGTGTAGTGTCGATATGAGCCGTATAGGCAAAGTTAAAGTGTCATGTTTCACTACTACTATAGTGTGTATGGGTCTGTGGTGGTCATTTCGACCATAAATCGCACAAAATGACGAGAGTAAATGAAGCTATCAAATAAAACTCAAGCACTTCAAGATTTAATCGCTCCTGCGGTGCAAGCTTGTGATGTAGAATTGTGGGGAATTGAATTTTTACCTCAAGGGAAACGTTCATTACTACGTATCTATATTGATAAAGAAGTAGATCAAAGTGCTGAACCTGTCATCAATGAAGATGGTGAGGTTGAGTTGGGTCAAGGTGTTGGCGTACAAGACTGTGTACGTGTGACTCAGCAAGTAGGTGCAATTCTTGACGTACATGATCCGATTTCTGGTGAATATGCATTAGAAGTGTCGTCTCCAGGTTGGGATCGTCCTTTTTTTGAACTGAAACAAATGTCTCAATACGTTGGTCAGCAAGTTGCGTTACGTTTAATCGCAGCTGTTGAAAATCGTCGAAAATTCCAAGCGAAGCTTGTATCTGTTGATCTTGAAAATGAAATGATTCAAGTCGAAGTTGAAAAGCAGCAAGTTTTGGAAATTGATAGTAACAATATTGATAAAGCCAATTTAATCTATCAAGACTAAATTAATTTTAACGAATAAGAATTTGAATAGTAGGTGACTTATGGGCCGTGAAATTCTTACCGTTGCAGAGACGGTTAGTAATGAAAAAGGTGTTAGTCGTGAAGCGATCTTTGAAGCACTTGAGCAAGCACTTGTAGCTGCAACAAAGAAAAAATTCTACGAAGGCACAAATTCTGAAGAAGCACAGTTACGTGTGGAAATCGACCGTAAAACAGGCGAATACAGTACTTTCCGCCAATGGGAAGTTGTCGCTGATGAAGATCATGAAATGCCTGCATGCCAAGATGCCATTTCTGATTTAGATCCTGCAAAATGGTCGATCGGTGATATTCGTGAGCTCGAAGTTCCTTCTATCGAGTTTGGTCGTATTGCTGCACAAATTGCAAAGCAAGTGATTGTGCAAAAAATCCGTGAAGCAGAGCGTGCTTTAGTTGCAGAAGCATACGAGTCTAAAGTGGGTGAGCTCATCTATGGTGAAGTGAAAAAACAAACCAAAGATGGCTTTATCATTGACTTAGGTGATAATGCAGAAGCGTACTTGGCACGTGAAGAAATGATTCACAAAGAAATTCTGCGTCCTAAACAGCGTATGAATGCCATTTTATATAGCGTGAACAAAGAAGGTCGTGGTGCACAATTATTATTGTCACGTGCTAAACCTGAAATGTTAATTGCGTTGATGAAAAAAGAAATTCCAGAAATTTCTGAAGAAATCATTGAAATTAAAGCGGCTGCACGTCAGCCAGGTGTTCGTGCTAAAATTGCAGTGAAAACCAACGATCATCGTATTGATCCAGTTGGTGCTTGTATTGGTATGCGTGGTACACGTATCCAAGCAGTACAATCTGAGTTGAATGGTGAGCGTATTGATGTTGTGGTATGGTCTGATGATCCAGCTCAATATATCGCTAGTGCTTTAGAGCCTGCTGATGTATCGGGTATTGTGATTGATGAAGAAGAGCGTACAGCAGATATCATTTTTGCAACAAGCGATCAGTTAGCACGTGCAATTGGTTCTCAAGGGCAAAATGTTCGTTTAGCTTCAGAGTTAACGGGGTATAAGCTGAACATGATGCTTGAGGATGAGTACCGTGCTCGTCAACAAAATGAAGCGCAACAATATTTAGATATGTTTGTTACACGTCTTGATATTGAAGAAGATCTTGCGATTGCGTTGGTGGAAATGGGCTTTACTTCACTGGAAGAAATTGCTTATGTTCCTGCAGAAACATTTGATGAGATCGAGCTTGATGCTGAACTTGTGGAAATGTTGCAAGGTCGTGCCAAAGAAGCAGCATTGGCAGATGCGTTGAAACAGCAAGAAAATATTCAAGAGCCAAGTCAAGAACTTCTCGAAATGGAAGGCATGACTTCAGAAGTTGCATATGCTTTAGCAGCTCGTGGTGTTATTACAGTCGATGATTTGGCTGATCAGGCAACTGACGATATCGCAGATATTGAAGGTTTAGGTGCTGAACAAGCAGGTCAATTCATTATGAAAGCGCGTGAATCATGGTTTAACTAGGAGGTAATACATGACGGATAAGTCAATTAAAGAGTTAGCGGTCAGTGTAGGACTCCCTGTTGAAAAGCTCCTTGATCAGGTGCGTGAAGCTGGATTGCCACAAAAGAAAGCTGAAGACAAGATTACCACAGAACAGCAAAGTACCCTTGTTGATCATTTGAAAAAATCACATGGTCAAGATGCGGGTAACGCAGGAAAAATCACGTTGAAACGTAAAACGACTAGTACTGCTAAAGTAGCGAGTACATCGGGTAAGGCGAAAACCATTAATGTAGAAGTACGTAAAAAGCATACTTTTACAAAGCCAGATCCAGAACAGATTAAAGCTGAAGCTCTTGCAAAAGCACAAGCAGATGTAAAAGTTCAAGTTGAACAGAAAGCAAAAGCAGATACGTCACGCCAAGAGCAAGATAAGTCTGAAAGTTCTGCAAAAGCAAACTTGGAAAAAATGCGTGCGGCTGCTAAACAGCAAACTGCTGCAAAAGAAACACCAAAAGCTGCAGTTGTGGTGAAACGTAAATCTACGAATAAGCCAATTACTAAAGCGACAGTGAAAACAATTGAAACACCTGAGCAAAAGCGTGCACGTGAAGCTCAAGCAGCACAATTGAAAGCCGCTGAAGAAGCAGCACGTCGTAAAGCAGCTGAAGAAGGTCAACAGCGTACACTTGAGCAAATGCGTCAAATGGCATCTAAGTATGCGTCTGAAGACAGTACAGCAACGATTCGTGTAGTAGATGACTCACCATTAGCTGCGGGTCTTGTAGGTCAAGCTTACGAAGATTCATTTGCCAAAGAAGACCGTGAAATTAAACGTGGTACAAACACGAATAATCCACGTGGTCAGAAAAAAGGTGGTCGTCGTGGTCAAGAAGAGCAATCTTTCAGCCATAACCCACATAAACGTGGTTTAAAAACTAGCCAAGCAAATAAGCATGGCTTTGAAAAACCAGTTAAAAAACAAGTTTATGATGTTGAAATTGGTGAAACCATTGTTGTTGCTGATTTAGCTGCAAAAATGGCAGTTAAAGTGCGTGAAGTGATTAAATCACTCATGAAAATGGGTGAATTGGTTACACAAAACCAAGCGATTGATCAAGAAATTGCAGCGCTTGTTGTTGAAGAAATGGGTCATAACCCTGTATTAATTTCGGATACACAAGCAGAAGACAACTTACTTGAAGCAGCAGAAGAAGCACGTGGTGCACAAACTACTCGCCCTCCTGTAGTAACGATTATGGGTCATGTTGACCATGGTAAAACATCGCTTCTTGATCGTATTCGTCGTGCAAAGTTGCACAAGGCGAAGCTGGTGGTATTACTCAACATATTGGTGCTTATCACGTTAAAACTGAGAAAGGCATTATTACTTTCTTAGATACTCCAGGACATGCTGCATTTACAGCAATGCGTTCACGTGGTGCGAAAGCGACTGATATCGTGGTACTTGTTGTAGCAGCAGATGATGGTGTAATGCCACAAACTGCAGAAGCAATTGATCATGCACGTGCTGCGGGTACGCCAATCATTGTTGCAATCAACAAGATGGATAAAGAATCTGCTGATCCAGATCGCGTATTGAATGAATTGACAACGAAAGAAATCGTGCCTGAGCAATGGGGCGGTGATGTACCAGTTGCAATGGTTTCAGCACATTCTGGTCAAGGGATTGATGAGCTTCTTGATCTCATTTCAATTCAAGCTGAATTGTTAGAATTGAAAGCATCTGAAGAAGGTGCTGCACAAGGTGTGGTGATTGAAGCACGTGTAGACAAAGGTCGTGGTGCAGTAACATCTATTCTTGTACAAAACGGTACATTGAATGTTGGTGATTTGGTTCTTGCGGGTGCGTCTTATGGTCGTGTTCGTGCAATGACGGATGAAAATGGCCAACGTATCAAATCAGCAGGTCCTTCAATTCCAGTAGAGATTCTAGGTCTTCCTGAAGCGCCTATGGCAGGTGATGAAGTTCTTGTGGTTGATGATGAGAAGAAAGCACGTGAAGTTGCTGAAGCTCGTTTGGATCGTGAACGTCAAAAACGTCTTGAGCGTCAATCTGCAATGCGTCTTGAAAACCTTATGGCTTCAATGGGCAAAAAAGATGTGCCGATTGTTAATGTTGTATTGAAAACAGATGTACGTGGTACTTTAGAAGCATTGATTGTTGCACTTTCTGAATTATCAACTGACGAAGTTAAAGTTCGTGTGATCAGTTCAGGTGTTGGTGCGATCACTGAGTCTGATGTGATTCTTGCTGAATCTTCAGAAGCATTCTTACTTGGCTTTAACGTACGTGCGGATAACGCTGCTCGTCAAAAAGCAGATACTGATGACATCGACATTCGTTACTACAGCGTGATCTATCAATTGATTGATGACGTGAAAGCAGCAATGAGCGGTAAACTTGCACCTGAACATCGTGAAACGATTCTTGGTGTGGCACAAGTACGTGAAGTATTCCACTCAAGTAAATTTGGTGCAGCTGCTGGTTGTATGGTACTTGAAGGCGTATTACACCGTAATAAACCAATCCGCGTATTACGTGATGATGTGGTGGTATTCCAAGGTGAACTTGAATCACTTCGTCGTTTCAAAGACGTGGTTGAAGAAGTTCGTGCAGGTATGGAATGTGGTCTTGCGGTGAAAGGCTATAAAGACATCAAAGCACTTGATAAGATTGAAGTGTATGATGTTCAGTTGATCAAACGGAGTCTTTAATGGCGGGTAGTCAACGTCTTAAACGTATGGCAGATACAGTTCAGCGCGAGTTGTCTGAACTGATTCGCCAAGAGTTGAAAGATCCACGCTTAGGTGGTCTTGTGACCATCTCTGCAGTGAAAGTCAGCCCAGACTTAGGTTATGCTGAAGTTTATGTCACTGTGATGGGGCGTGAACTTGGTGATGAGCAAAGTGAAGCTGCCAATAAAGAAACTTTAGAGGTGCTAAATAAAGCCTCTGGTTTCTTGCGTCACGAGTTAAGTCGTCAAATCAAAACACGTATTACGCCACGTTTACGTTTTCATTATGACAAAACCAATGCATATGGTAACTATATGTTTGGTTTGATTGCGGAAGCTGTGAAGGATTTACCTGAAGCTGAAACAAAAAAAGATGATGAATAATATTGCGTAATCAGAAGCCACCTTCGGGTGGCTTTTTTGTATTGACACGCTATAATAAAAAATATTTTGAATAATAAATAAACAATGAAAATAAAGTATTCCCTCATTTTTTGTATTATATATTTTTGTTCTACAACAATTTATGCCTGTATTAATACTTATGATTTTACTTTTTCTCAAGGGATAATGAGTCAAAGTGATGCTGAATATCACCTTAAAAATTACAATACAAAGCCTGAAACATTGGAAGAGTTAAATGATTATGGTGTGATGCTTATTTATGCACGACGTTTTTCTGAAGCGATCACTGTATTTAAGAGTATTGAAAAACAACATCCAGGTCTCGCAAAAACAGCTGCAAATTTAGGAACAGCTTATGAGTTGATGGGACAATTAGAACATGCAAAATACTGGATTAATCAAGGGATATTAAGGGATCCACAAATTCATGAGGGAAGTGAGTGGATTCATGTCAAAATATTAGATGCACAAATGCAACAACAAAAAAATATCAATTGGATCAAGACAAATGATGTATTAGGGCTTAATTTTGGGACACAAAAAAAGCCAAAAGCACAGATTGAAATGGTTCATATCTCTACACCTCATGGGACGAAATTTTATGATTTAGATCAAATTTTTACACATGGTGAAATCCAGATGAAACAGCGCTTAGCATTTGTTAAACAAGATCCTATCACTGCACAAATCATGTTTAATTTGGGTAATATCGAAGTTGTACAAATCAAACGTGATGCCGAAGTGCCAATTTTTCTGTATTCGTCAGCAAAACATCTACAATTTATTGATCAAAAACTAATAGATCAGCGTATTGCTTATGTGGAAAAATCAAAATGGTTTCATTTTCAACAATGGTTCTTTTCATTTCGTAATTTTGTGAACAGCTATTTTTTCAGCACTTAGATTTATATTTTGCTCAAAATAAAATAATGTGTCGTAAAGAAATTAAACAATTCTCGCTTTAAAATGTGTATAAACTAAGTTTATTTCAACAAATACAAATAAATACTTGAGGGTACATGCGATGAATCCAATGAAAAAGGCTGTATTAGCATTAACATTAGCAAGCACATTAGCATTCTCAGGCTGTGGATATAATACTTTACAAGCCAAAGATGAGTCAGTTACTGCTGCTTGGTCAGAAGTGGAAAACCAATACCAGCGTCGTGCTGATCTCGTGCCAAATCTTGTCAATGTTGTGAAAGGCTATGCCAAACATGAAGAACAAGTATTAACCGAAGTGACCCAAGCACGTGCCAATGTTGCAGGCTTAAAAGTGGATAAAGAAGTTTTGGAAAATCCAGAACTATTTAAGAAATATCAAGAAGCACAATCACAGATGACCAGCGCCTTGTCACGTTTATTGGTAGTTACTGAAAATTACCCAGAGCTGAAAGCCAATGAACAATTTCGTGATTTACAAGTGCAACTTGAAGGAACTGAAAACCGTATTAGCACTGCACGTACACGCTACGTAGAAACCGTGCAAGATTACAACACCTATGTACGCCAGTTCCCACAAGCGATGACTGCTAAAGTAATCGGTATGAAAACCAAACCAAACTTTAGTGCAGAAGCAGGTGCTGCTAAAGCACCAACTGTAAATTTTTAATGCTATAAATTGGAAAATGCAGTGAGAGAAATATGATTGAAATGTGCAAATTGATTCATCGTAAAATGAAAGCAGTCTTGATGCTGTTGGTCTGTACGTTGCTATTTGCCTTTCAATCATTGACTTGGGCGGAAGTGGCGACTGCAACAGACAGTGTTGAAGATGCTGTGGTGATCGGTAAAGTCATTCAAAACCAAAATGCCACATCATCAAATACACCACAGTCAAGTCAGCACGCGGCAAATACACACAATCAAAATACTGTACCTACTGTTGCCAATGACATGAGTGAGGGGCAAAGTGCTCGGCAACTTCCTACACTCAACCAACCTGTCCTTGATCAAGCGAATGTATTGTCTGGTAGTGAAAAGCAAAATTTAGAAACTCAAATTCGCAATCTTCACAACCAAGGCAAAGCACAAATCGGTGTGATTATTGTACCAACCACAGGTAATGAAGGTATTTTTGATTTTGCCATGCGTGTGGCGGAACAGTGGAAACTGGGTTCTGCTAAACAAGACAATGGCTTACTGATTGCGGTTGCTGTGAATGATCGAAAAATCCATATTGCCACAGGCTATGGCTTGGAAGGAGTGCTGCCTGATATTATTGTCAGTCGAATTATCCGAAACCAAATCACGCCTTATTTTAAACAAGGGCAATATGGGCAAGGGATACAGGCAGGTGTGACCGAAATTGAACGGATTTTAAACCTAGATCCAGAGATTGCCAAACAAGCTGCTGATGAACTCAAAGCCCGCCAAGATCAAGCCATTCAAGAACAAGAAGCCAAAGATCGTACCATGACTACAGCGATGATCATTTTAATTATTGGTATCTTTGCATCCTTTATTATTGGTAATCGTTTGAGTGCTTCGGTTGCAGGTGTGACGGCATTTGCAGCAGGCATAATTTATGGTTCAGGGATTCTGATGAGCCTTGTTTTAGGTTTTGGAATCTTCTTTTTACTCATTACTTCTTTAGCGCAGCTTATTTTCCAAATGTTCCTGTCTGGTGGAGGACGAGGTGGAGGGGGCGGCGGCTTTGGTGGCGGTGGTGGATATAGTGGCGGCGGTGGCGGCTTTGGTGGGGGAGGTGCTTCAGGCTCATGGTAAGTAAAACAGATACAACAGAAATTGTTACAGAACCCAAACTACAGCAGTCTGTAGTACCAAGTTTTGCACGTTGGTTAAAGCATTTTCTTTATATACCTGCATCAAAACGTTATTTCTCAAAGCCTGACCAACTCGCCATTGCAGAAGCAGTAAAACAAGCAGAACAAGGGCATGTTGGCGAAATACAAGTCGTGATCGAAGGGCATATTCCAAGTCATCAAGCTTATCATCAGGATACACGTTTACGTGCACAGCAACTCTTTGCTGAACTTGGTGTGTGGGATACTGAAAAGAACAGTGGGATTTTGCTTTACTTGAACTTGTGTGAGCAAAAAGTGGAGATCGTGGTTGATCGAGGTATCAAAAATGCGACAGAGCAAAATGTTTGGCAAATAATTTGTGACCAAATGATCACTGAATTAAAAGCAAAACGCCATAGAAATGCAGTGATTGAGGGTGTTAAAAGTATAGGTAAGATATTGAATCTATATTATAAACGAGTAGATTTGGAAAATATAAATGAGCTTCCAAATAAGCCAATCATTTTAAACTAAAGACTGAGTGACACAAAGTGTCACTTTTTTACATAAATACACGCTAAAAAAGTATACTGAAAAATTGTTGTTGTAAAAAGCAACAAATTAGATAAGAATAGCAAAGTGTTAAATGGTTGGCGTTTTATAACTTTGGGGTTAGGGCGTAAACTAAAAATTGTTTTTATAAATAATTAAAATATTGGAGAAATGTTATGAAATCAGTTCAAAAAGGTTTTACCTTAATTGAATTAATGATCGTTGTTGCGATTATCGGTATTCTTGCTGCGATTGCGCTTCCTGCTTACCGTGATTATATGCAACGTTCTGCAAACAGTGCATGTTTAGGTGAAGCAAAAGCATATATGGGTACAGCAGTAGCTGACTCTGCTGACTTACGTACACCAAGTGACTCAAAACCTTCTGCTTGTACTGCCGTTGTTACAGGTACTACTGCTAGAAATGCATATATAGGCAATAGTCCTATTACATTTACACCGCAATCTCGTGGTAATACAGCACTTAAAAAAGATACAATTTGTAATGGTGGTACGGGTTCTTGTGCATTAGCGCCATAAGTTTTTGTTAATTTAATAAAAAGCACTTTCGAGTGCTTTTTTTATTGCTTATGTATTATTAAAAATAGAATGATGATTTGGAAGTTTAAAGATGCCTTTTCCTTTTAAGATGCCTTTTCCTTTTAAGGTGCTTTTGGTTGTATTGCTTGTATGTATACTATTTTTATTAGGCGTAAATGGCGGATTTATATTAGATGATGGAATTAATATTACTTCCAACTATGTACTTTATATAGAAAAATTAAATATTGATGATTTGATTTATGCGGCATTGAGTTTTCATGATGGTAATGGCTCTCGTGCTTTACCGATGTTGACTTTTGCGCTAGATTATTGGCGTGCAGGAAGCATGGATGCCAGTACATTTAAAGTTACAAATATTATTATTCATGCGATTACTACTTTTTTTCTGGCTTTATTCTTTAGACAATTATTATTACTTGCTAAATGGAATGCTCGACAAGCTGCTCTTGGGGCTTTAGTTTTAACTTTGCTTTGGGCGGTTCATCCTTTACAGATTTCATCTGTTTTATATATTGTGCAACGTATGCAAACAATGGCAACGCTGTTTATTGTGCTTGCTTTGTGGTCATATTTACTGATGCGTCAAGATCAGATGAATGGTGGTCGGGGGCGTTTACAAGGTGTGGGTGTTATTTTATTTTGGCTACTTGCTTTAACTTGTAAGGAGGATACGGTTTTATTACCTGTATATACCTTATTGTTAGAACTTACAGTATTGCGTTTTAAAGCAGGGCAAGCTGTTGTTACACGTGGATTGAAGCAAAGCTATGGGTTATTTGTTGGCTTGGCGACATTGGGGTATATTTTTGTAGTTGTCCCTAAATATGGTTGTTGGGATATATGTCCAAGACGAGATTTTAATAGTTGGGAGCGCTTGCTTACTCAGGGGCGTGTCCTTGTAATGTACCTCAGCCAAATCCTTTTGCCTTTATCAGATCGACTGCCTTTTATTTATGAGGATTATCCTGTTTCTCGTTCGATTTGGCAGCCATGGACAACAATCCCGTCCTTTTTGTTGCTCAGTGGTTTAATTATATGGGCTTGGTGTTGGCGAAATATTCGTCCTTTATTTGCATTCGGTATTTTACTATTTTTTGCAGGGCATTTAATTTCTAGTAATATTATTGCTTTGGAGTTGGTATTTGAACATCGTAATCATCTTCCTTTGATTGGCGCAGTTTTAGCATTGTCGGATTTAATCCTGTGGGGCTGTCAACGATTTAAAGTTAATTATACAATTGTTAGCAGTATATTTTTGGCATTGATCATTTTTTTCGCTGTTAATACAGCATATCAAAGCTATTTATGGGGAAATGGTGCTCGGCTTGGGCAAAAACTGACAAAATTATCCCCTTATTCTATTCGCGCTTGGAATCAGTATGCTGCAACATATTTTGATGATTATAATGTTACAAAGAATCCTGAGAGTTTAAAGAAAGCTATTTCTATTTCTGAAGATGCATTTCAGAAAATAGGAACGCCATCTATAGCCGCAAATATTATTATTTATAAATCTATCTTAGGTACTGCGAGTACTCAAGATTGGGGGAATTATAATCGTAGTTTATCCCATTCCACTGATGCTCGATTAAATAAGCAGACGATGAATATATTGGTTGATAATTATGTGAAAGGTTTTGATATAGATGAAGATCAGTTAATTGCTGCGATGACTGTGTTAGAACATCAAGGCAATATGAGTGATCAAGATTATTTGAATGTAGCGAACCAGGTCTATAATAGTAAGCAACGAATCAATACTATTGTTTTTTTTAAAAAAGTTGTTGAAGTATATCCTAAAAATGATCCAATAATTGTAGGATTAATTGAAGGGTTAGAGAAGGGGCGTTATGTTGAGTGGTCGCAAATATTAAAGAAGGTTGAGGAGGAAAAGTCTGCAAAATAAGCATGTTTCTTTCGATACTTAAAATTTTAAAATATTGAGAGATATTGGATATGCAAAAAGGTTTTACTTTAATTGAGCTTATGATTGTTGTTGCGATTATTGGTATTCTTGCTGCAATAGCATTACCTGCTTATCGGGATTATATGCAACATAGTGCAAATAATGCTTGCTTAGCTGAAGCAAAGACTTATATTAACTCAGCTGTGGCAAATTTTGCGGAAAATACCACAGCGCCTGATTTTATTGCTTCAGCATGTAGAAGTGGTGAGAAGCCAACAATAGCAGTTTATCAGCAGAGGGGGGGTGTTACTTTTATTTCTGAGACAAGAGGAAATCCGACACTCAAGAAAAATACACAATGTAATGTGGGTACTGGAGATTGTCAGCTAATTCCATGAATATTAGTATAAATATATCAGTTGTACTACCAGCAAAAAATGAAGCAGGTGCAATAGGTGAAACGATTAAAAAAATTCAACAACTCAGTTTGGTTAATGAAATTATTGTTGTAAATGACGGTTCTACTGATCAAACTCAGCATGTTGCAGAACAAGCAGGTGCTCAAGTTATTTCTCATCCTTACTCAAAAGGTAATGGTGCGGCAATTAAAACGGGTGCAAGGCATGCGACAGGTGATATCATTATTTTTATGGATGCAGATGGGCAACATGACCCTCAGGATATTCCAAGGCTTTTAGCTAAAATTAATGAGGGATATGATTTAGTTGTTGGTGCTAGGCAAAAAGGGTCTCAAGCAAGTGTTGGGCGAGGTATTGCTAATAAACTTTATAATAATTTAGCAACATATATGTCTGATCATAAAGTTGAAGATTTAACATCGGGCTTTAGGGTTGTAAGGGCAGATAAATTTAGAGAATTTATTTATTTACTTCCAAATGGATTTTCGTATCCAACAACAAGTACGATGGCTTTTTTTCGTGCGGGATATTCTGTTACTTATGTTCCAATTCATGCTGCAAAGAGGATTGGTAAAAGCCATATTCATCCTGTCAAAGATAGTGTACGATTTTTTTTAATTATATTTAAAATAGCAACTTTATATTCACCTTTAAAAATGTTTTTACCTTTTTCAGTACTATTATTTTTATTGGCAACGGGTTGGTATGGTTATACTTTATATGAGTATCAACGTTTTACAAATATGAGTGCATTATTATATACGGGTAGTATTATGATTTTTCTCATGGGTTTAATTTCAGAGCAAATTACTACTTTAATGTATAAGAAAGATGAGTAATCTTGAGTTGAAAAGTTCATTGTTAAATATTTGGAAGATACTAACACCTCTTGATAAGCGAAAACTTGGAATTGTCTCTATTTTAGTTATTTTTATGACTGTTATTGAGTCTATAGGTGTTGTTTCAATTATGCCTTTTTTGGCTGTATTAGCAAATCCTGAAAGTGTTCAACAAAATTTTTTATTAAAAAAAATATATATATTGTTAGATGTAAGCAGTACTAATCAATTTATTATTTATTTAGGAAGTATTTCACTCTTAGTTGTTGTTTTTTCAGCTATTCTTAAAATTATTACTCAATATAGTTTAAATAGATTTTCCAGTTTACAACGTCATTATTTTTCTAGTCGTTTACTTAATATTTATTTAAAACAAAATTATAATTTTTTTACTCAAAGAAATAGTGCAGATTTAATAAAAATTTTATTAAATGATGTAGATCAGGTTGTAATAGGTATTTTGAAACCATTGTTGACAATTTTATCTTATGGATTGATTGTAATAGCTATGGTTATTTTACTTGTTTTTTATAATCCTTTGATGGCGATTACAATAGCAGGAGTAATTATTATATTTTATAGTCTAATGTTTTTAGCTGTAAAAAAAATTATGACTAAAATAAGCCAAGAATATTCAAAAGCAAATCTAGAAAGATATCAAAGTTGTCAGGAGGTTTTTGGCGGTATTAAAGATGTAATGCTTAATCATGCACATGATTATTACTTTGAAAGATTTGATAAAAATTCTAGAATTTATGCTAGGCATTTCGCTGCACAAGAATCCTTGGGACAAATTCCTTTACATATTATTGAGACGATCGGTTATGGATGTTTAATTCTTTTAACTATATTTTTGGTTTTACAAAATCACAGTGTTGGAACAATTTTGCCTGTTATAGGCTTATATGGTGTAGCTGCATATCGAATGTTACCAGCAGCTCAAAATATTTATCGAGCGATCACAACATATAAGTTTTCAGAGTATATTTTAAGTGGTGTAAGTCGTGAGTTTGAGTTAGATGCAAATCAAATTAAGCAAAATACGAGTAAGGAGATGATTAAGTTTAATCATAAGATTGAGTTAGAGAATGTGAGCTTTGCTTATCCTAATAGACCTGAATATAAAATCTTAGAAGGTATTAATATTAAAATAGATAAAAATAGTAGTTTAGGTATTATAGGTAAGAGTGGTTCTGGTAAAAGTACATTGATGGACATTATGTTAGGGCTTTTACAACCCGTATCGGGTGTTTTAAAAATTGATGGTCAAGTAATCAATGATAGTAATGTACAAAGTTGGCAAGGTTTGATTAGCTATGTTCCACAGTTTATTTATTTGGCAGATATGACTATTGCTGAAAATATTGCTTTTGGTATTGCTAAAGATCAAATAAATTTTCAAATGGTAAAAAATGCTGCAAAACTTGCCCAAATAGATGAATTTATTACTCAAAATTTGAAAGATGGTTATAATACGATGATTGGGGAGCGTGGTATTTTGTTGTCTGGTGGACAACGGCAGCGTTTGGGGATCGCTCGTGCTCTATATAAGCAACCACAAGTTATTTTTATGGATGAAGCAACGAGTGCTTTAGATACTGAAACTGAGAAAGCAGTGAATGAAGCAATTCAGAGTCTAAGTGGAAAAATGACAATGGTTATTATTGCGCATAGAGAAAGTGCTGTGGCAAAGTGTGATCATATTTTAAAATTATAATTTTATAACTTATTGTATAAAGAGAATAATATGTTGCAAGGAGTAAGAAAACTAATTCCACAGCCTATAAAAAATGGGTTGCGTCTTTTAATACGTTCTTTTTTTGATCCAATAAGAAAAAAGATACTTATTAAAAAAATGTATATGCTGCATCAGCAATTATTAGTTGATATAAAGGACAAAGAAACAATAAAAGTTGTTTTTTTGGAACTTTTTAAAGGTATGTGGAAACTTGACCCAATTTTTAGGAAAATGCTTGAGGATCCAAAATTTGAACCCATTATTTTAATTTGTCCATGTATATCGTATAGTGATGATGCAATGTGGAAAGGTATGCAGGAAACCTATACTTTTTTTAAAAATAAAAATTATCCTGTGATTTCAGCATATGTTGAAGCAGAAGAAAGATGGATTAATCTGCAAGAAATAAAACCTGATATTGTATTTTTTAGCATTCCACATAATATGACAAGAAGAGAATATTATGAAGATGCTTATTTAAATTATCTAAGCTGTTTTTGTGGTTATGGATATATTATCAGTGAGATGGGGAATAAAGTGCCAAATTTTGACCAACTATTGCATAATGCATTGTGGAGGAATTTTGTAACTGATGAGTATGCTTATAATGGTTTTAAAAAATATTCTACGATTAAAGGTCGTAATACAATTCTGACAGGTTATCCTGCGCTTGAATATTTAATTAATAATCCGGAAAAAAAATTAGTGTGGAAAGCACAGGATAAACGAAAAAAAATAATTTTTGCCCCACATCATACGATTGAAAATATTCATGGGTTTAAGTTGTCAAATTTTTTAGAATATGCTGAATTTTTTAAAGAGCTTTCCGTAAAATATAAAAAAGATGTAGTGTGGTCTTTTAAGCCACATCCTGAATTAAAGGTAAAACTTTATCAACATTCAGATTGGGGCGTTGAAAGAACAAATTGTTATTATAGGTTTTGGGAAATCCAAGAAAATACCCAACTCAATGAAGGGGAGTACACCAATTTATTTTTAGAGTCTGATGCAATGATTCACGATAGTGGCACTTTCTTAGTTGAATATCTAATGCAAAAAAAACCTGTTTTATATCTTATTTCCAAAAAAACTAAAAATACTTTAAGTCCTTTAGCAATGAAAGCATTAGAAGCATGTACTCAGGCAAGTAATCAAGATGAAATAGAGCAATTTATTTTTCATTTAATTGTTGGAACAGCCAAAATAAAGGATGAGCATACTCTATTCTATCATCAAGAGTTTATTCCTTTGTATCATGGAAATTCTCCATCAAGTAAAATTATTCAGGAAATAAAACAAAATATTGGTCATTCATGATCAGAGCGATAGAGATGAAAGCAATTTTTTTAGGAAAATTCCAACCGCCACATTTAGGACATGTCCGTACGATTTTGAATGTAGCAAAGGATTATGAACAGCTTATTATTGGTATTACCAAAGGTACACCAAAAATAATCGACTATGGTGAAGTTTATTCCATTTTATCAGAGGTTTTATCAACATGTAATAATATAGAAGTTGTTTTAATTGATGGCATGGTTGAAGCTGGAACAGCTTCTTTATCAAATTTTTCATTTGATATTGTGGTTTCTGGTAATCATAAGGTATTAGATGTATTAAAGAAACAGGGTTATAAAACTAGATTTTGGTCTAGAACAGAAGGTCTAGGATATAGTGGTAGCGAAATACGGGAGTTATCACAAAGTCAAAATACTATTGCATTAGAGGATAAAAAACAGTTATATCAATTTCAATTAATGAAAATAAGTGAGTTAAAACCATTGGAACGAGTTTTGCCTCACCATCTTAAAAATATTGAAGAATTAATACTAAAAGATGGCATGATTAAAAAACCAATTATTGTAGATAGTAAGTATAATATTGTGCTTGATGGTTCATATCGTTATGCTTTTTTGATGAGATATGGGTTTAAATATGCTCCTGTGATTCGCATTCATTATGATGATGAATCAATTTTTGTTGGTAATCATTTACGCCATCGCTTCTTGAGAGATGAGAAATATATTATTTCAAAATCCGAGGTGATTTCACGAGCTGTGAATGAAAATTTATTTGATGCTCGGACAGTAAGGCATTTTTTTCCATTTAGAAAAACCGAACATATTGCAACTCTAACAGATCTTTCAAAAGGTGAAATGCGAGATATTTCTTACTTGTTACAAGAGATTTCTATTGAAGAAGAAATTTTACAGGATATGAATTATATTGCTGAAATTAATGAAGAGTTAGATATTTTACAGGCTTATATCATTGAACAAGAAGAAGTAAAAAATTATCTTAAATTTCAAATTGAGAAAATGAAAAAACTCTAATTCGGAGATTTGGTATAAATATGCAGCAGGAGCAGTGAATAATATGTATGTTTTATCTGGTAAGGGAAGTGTAGCTGGTGCAGACTTGGTAAATTATATTGTAAAAAAATGTCAAGAGAATGGTATTTTATGGGATGAAGATTTGCCGGAATATACTCTAGACTTTTTAACACAACTCCCCTCTGTTTCTAAGAGTATTCGAGAAAAGCAGACAGATAATTTGATCTCGATGATAAGTCAACAGCTACAAAGTGTTCAAACTAGATATAATGCTTATATGTTGTTATGTTTTACTGCACATCAACTCATTCCACAATTAGATACTCAACTTAGCTGTGTTAATCTAGTCGATTTGGCTTTTCAGAAATTGGATAATTATGAAAAAATAGCATTTCTTGGTACAAAAGAAAGTTTACCCGTAAATGATCATAGATTTATACTATTAGAAAATCATCAAGAACTCATAGGCGATTTAATCACCACTGTAAAACGCGGTTATGCTCGAATGGGGGATGGTTATGCAGGACATCCTAAAAAAATATTAGAAAAAATTTTAAAATTATACCTAGAGAATGGTATTTCAAAGTTTTTTTTAGCATGTACAGACTTACATATATGTAAACAATATCTTATGGATTTTGGCATTCAAGAATTTGATATTGTTGATATTATTGAGATAGCTGGAGATGAGATTATTCGATTACATGGGAGAAAATATGTAAGCTCTTTTTTGGATGAGGTTTCTGACGCAAGAACCTATTTTAGATATAAATACTTATCTGGATCAGACTCTCCTCAAATTGATAGTAAAACGCAACATTTTTATCAAATTATTAATCATTTACCTGAAATTCATTCAGAAGAAATTACTATTCTTGACATAGGAGGTAGTTCTTCTGGGCATTCTATTACTTTAGCAAATCATTTTTTACCACGTCATTCTCGTATAACGTTACAGGATATTTCTTTAGATAGTTTAAATCATGCAAAATCTTTATATACTGGGCAGGAACATATAAAAACTATTTTTGAATGTGGAAATATTGAAGATTATCAAGTGGATTGTAAATTTGATATTGTTTTATGTCTTGGTGTTCTTATTTGTATATCTAATGATAAAAAATTTGAAAGTATTATAGAGAAGATTTCTAGTTTGATGTTATCAGGTAGCTTTTTAATCACAAGAGATGGTCTTACAGAAGAAGAGAAAAAAATATATATGAGTTTTGGTGGTGTTATTCGGAATGAAAAATATTATAAATCTGTGTTTGAGCGTTATGGGTTTTCTGCAGTTACAGAAAGCAGTTTTATAATAGACATGCCTATTTATCGAAATATTAGAACTACTTTATGGCGGAAAAATTAATATGATTCAAAAAGTTGTATGTGATGGTAAGTTGCTCTCTATTATTATTAGATATACTTTCGACAAAGAAGGAATTGAGTTTTTTACACCTGATGATTTCTCTCAACAACTTGCATACATGAAACGTCCTAAGGACTATGTCATTGCGCCACATGTACATAACCCTGTCCCTCGTGAAGTACAGTTTACGAAGGAAGTTTTGTATTTAAAAAGTGGTAAAATAAGAGTAGATTTTTATGATGATCAACAAAATTATTTAGAAAGTACTATTCTGGATGCTGGTGATGTAATACTTTTAGCATTTGGAGGTCATGGTTTTGAAATGTTAGAAGAATCTGAAATTATTGAAGTTAAACAAGGTCCCTATGCAGGGGATTTAGATAAAACTCGATTTGAGCCTGTTCCAAGTGATCAACTGGTAGTGAAATAGATGATTCCTGTAAATGAACCTTTGTTAAATGGAAATGAAAAAAATATCTAAATGAATGTATAGATACTGGATGGATCAGTTCAGAAGGTTCATTTATCACACGTTTTGAACATGAGATGTCAGCTTATGTTGGGCGTAAATATGCAGTTGCTGTAACAAATGGTACAGCAGCATTGGAAATGGCGATAGTAGCATTAGATATTAAAGCAGGGGATGAAGTGATTATACCTAGCTTTACAATCATTTCATGTGCACAAGCAGTCGTAAAAGCAGGAGCGATCCCTGTTCTTGTTGATAGTGAATATGATAGCTTTAATATGTGTGTAGAGCAGATTGAAGCTAAGATTACAAAAAAGACAAAAGCAATCATGATCGTACATATTTATGGTTTGCCTGTAGATATAGACCCTATTCTAAAGTTGGCGAAAAAGTATGATCTAAGAGTGATTGAAGATGCAGCTGAAATGCATGGACAGACTTATAAAAATAAAAAATGTGGCAGTTTTGGTGACATTGGTATATTTAGTTTTTATCCAAATAAGCACATAACTACAGGTGAGGGGGGGATGATACTTACAGACGATGAGAATATTTATAATCGCTGTAAATCATTACGTAATCTTGGATTTTCATCTGACTCAAGTAAGAGATTTATTCATGAAGAGCTGGGTTGGAACCTCAGAATGACTAATTTACAAGCAGCACTTGGTGTTGCTCAGTTAGAACGGATAGAAGAATTTGTTGAGAAAAAGCGTTGGATTGGGAATTTATATCAAGAATTACTCAAAGATATAGAAGGAATTAATTTACCCATTAAATCAAAGCAATTTTCTGAAAATATTTATTGGGTATTTGCTATTACCTTAAAAGATGAGCATTCTAAAACTGCCCAACAAGTGATGAAAGAGTTAGGAGCTAAGGGGATTGGTACACGTCCATTTTTTTACCCGATGCATCAGCAACCAGTTTTTAAAAAAATGGATTTATTTCAAAATGAAAGCTATCCAAATGCAGAAAAACTTTATGAAAATGGGTTTTATATCCCAAGTGGATTAGGGTTGACGAAATCGCAGATTTTTGAAGTTTCTAAAGTATTACATGAGATACTAGTATGAAATTTATTAATTGGTTCTTAGTGTTATTAGTGGATATTAAAAGATACCTTAGTTTTAATTATAATCATGGTAAATTTAAAGGTATATATTCTTCATTTGATGAGGCTACAAAAGAAGTAAGGATTTTAAAAACATATAATGAAGATGAGGTAGTTGATTCATGTTTAGATATATTTAGTGATAATGATAAAAAAATAATGGAATATGAATATCCTATTTTTTTCTGGCTAAGGCAAATTTTTTCAGAAATAAAAAATGATAAAGAGATTAGAGTTTTTGATTTTGGAGGAAGATTTGGAGGGCATTTTTTTAAATTTCTACCTTTTGCAAGAGATTATAATTTTTTTTGGTTAGTATGTGAGGTCGAGAAAATGGCTATTATGGGACAAAGAAAATTTGAGAATGAGCAATTAAAATTTACTTTTTCTTTTGAAGATATTAATGGTAGTGATATATTTTTATCTTCTGGGGCAATTCAGTATGTTGATAGTTTATCTTTATCAAATACCTTGATGACATTTCCAAATAAACCAAAGTATATTTTACTTGCGCGGCTTCCTATGCAAACCCAAGTAAAAAAATATGTAACATTACAAAATCAAAAAATTGCATTTATTCCGCAGTATGTTTTTAATAAAAAGGATTTTATACAAGAAATGAATGATATTAACTACGAGTTAGTCAGTGAATGGAATGATTTTTCAGATAGTTGTGTTATCCCATTTCATAGGGAAAAAAGTGTATCTTCATATACAGGATTGTATTTTAGATTAAGAGATGATGTATGACACAATTTGGCGATTTATATTCACAATATTATGATTTGCTTTATCAAGATAAAGATTATCAAGCGGAAGTAAATTATGTTACATCTTTGATTCAACAAAGTTCATCTGAAGCCCAAACGATTTTAGATTTAGGATGTGGGACAGGAAAACATGCTGAATTATTTTGTGAAAAAGGCTTCATCGTTCATGGTGTTGATTTAAGTGAGGATATGTTGGATGTTGCTGAAAAGCGTAGAATTGGTAAAGAAAGTCAATTGAGTTTTAGCCATGCAAATATTCAAAACTTAAAATTGAATAAAAAATTTGATGTAGTAACTTCATTATTTCATGTCATGAGCTATCAAAATTCAAATCAAGAATTGGCTCAAGCTTTTAGAGTGGCGAAAGAACATTTGGTTGATGACGGAATTTTTATTTTTGATTTTTGGTATGGTCCAGCAGTACTGACTGACTTACCAACAACAAGAATTAAACGACTTGAGAATGATCAGATTAAAGTGACTAGGTTGGCTGAGCCTGTTTTATATGTGCAGAAAAATATTGTTGATGTATATTATAATATTTTTCTTAAAGATAAAGAGACCCAAAACTTTGCAGAGAAACGAGAATTACATTCTATGCGGTATTTATTTGATACTGAATTAGAGTTAATTTGTAATGAGGTTGGCTTTGATATTTTAAATAAATATGAGTGGATGAGTCAAAATACTCCAAATTTTAATAGCTGGAATGTAGTATGGATACTCAAAAACTCAATATAGCCTGTGTATTTGAAGGTGATATAGAAAGTGGTGGAGGGTTTCAGACTCAATTATCAACAATTTTGAAATTATCTAAAAATGATAAGTATAAAATAACAGCATTTACATTTTCAAATAAAAATAAAGAGTTGCTAATTAAGCATGGCTTAAATGTAGTTTGTCTTAAAACTAGTATTTTTGATAAAATATTAAAAATTTTTAGCTTGCAAATTTGGTTTCAAATTTTAAGGTTTAAATGGAAAACTACGTTTGAAAAATCTTTAGATAATCATTCTATAGATTTAGTCTATTTTTTATCTCCATCAAGTTTGGCACTTTATTTGATAGATCATAATTATATTTATACTGTTTGGGATTTATGTCATAGAGATATGCCAGAATTTCCTGAGGTTAATTATTACCGTGAATTTGAATTGAGAGAGAATTTGTATACTTTAGTATCTAAAAAGGCTGTGGCTATTTTAACTGATTCAAAGTTGGGTAAGGATAATTTAATTAGAAGGTATGGGGTTGATTCAGAACGTATTTTTAATATTTCTTTTGCTCCTTCTATTAATGCTAAAGAATCTAATTTTATTAATATTAAAGAAAAATATAATATTGAAAGTAATTATATATATTATCCAGCTCAGTTTTGGGCTCATAAAAATCATGTATATATTATAGATGCAATAGTTAAGTTGAAGAATAAAGGAATTTTATTAGCTGCAGTTTTTAGTGGTTCTGATAAAGGAAATTTAGAATATATTTTGGGTTATGCAAAAAAATTAGATGTTGAACATTTGATTCATTATATCGGTTTTGCACCAAATGAAGAAATTTATTATTTATACAAACAATCACTTGCATTGGTAATGCCAAGTTATTTTGGACCAACAAATATTCCACCTTTAGAGGCTTTTGTTATTGGAACACCTGTTATTTATTCAGATCTAGATGGATTACGTGAGCAGGTGGAAGGTGCTGCACTTTTGTGTGATTTGAAAAATAGTAGTCATCTAGTGGAGCATTTGGAACTATTAATTAATAGTTCAGAGAAAAGAATAGAGCTTATTGAGTTGGGTTATAAGAGATTAGAAGAGTTACAGAAGTCTTCAATTGATCAAACACTGATAAAAATTTTTGATGATTATTCTGTTAAAGTAAAATGTTGGAAGTTTCTATGAAAAAAGCACTTATCACAGGAATAACAGGTCAAGATGGTTCATATCTAGCTGAGTTCTTATTAGAAAAAGGCTATGAAGTACATGGCATAAAACGACGTGCTTCAAACTTTAATACACAGCGTATTGACCATATCTATCAAGATCCGCATGTAGATCATCAACGTTTAGTACTTCACTACGGTGATTTGACTGATTCATCAAACTTAACTCGTATTATTAATGAAGTCCAGCCAGATGAAATCTACAACTTAGCAGCTCAATCTCACGTGGCAGTTAGTTTTGAATCTCCTGAATATACTGCGGATGTAGATGCATTGGGTACATTACGTTTATTGGAAGCCATTCGTTTTTTAGGATTAGAGAAAAAAACCAAGTTTTATCAGGCTTCTACTTCTGAGCTTTATGGTTTAGTACAAGAAACGCCACAAAAAGAAACGACACCATTTTATCCACGCTCTCCATATGCTGTAGCTAAATTATATGCATATTGGATCACAGTGAACTACCGTGAAGCCTATGGAATGTTTGCCTGTAATGGAATTTTATTTAATCATGAATCTCCACGACGTGGAGAAACCTTCGTTACACGCAAAATTACTCGATCATTTGCCAATATGGCTGTAGGTTTAGAAGAATGTCTATATCTCGGAAATATGGATGCACTTCGAGACTGGGGGCATGCAAAAGACTATGTACAAATGCAGTGGATGATGTTGCAACAAGATCGACCACAAGACTATGTTATCGCCACAGGAGAGCAATATAGCGTTCGTCAGTTTGTAGAATGGTCAGCAAATGAACTGGGTATACAGCTACGCTTTGAAGGTGAAGGTATCGACGAGGTGGGTATAATTGAATCAATTCACTCAGAACAATGTTCATCATTAAAAGTAGGACAAATTATCGTGAGAGTCGACCCTCGATATTTTAGACCAGCAGAGGTTGAAACACTACTTGGTGATGCGACAAAAGCAGAGCAAGAATTAGGTTGGAAAGCCCAAATTAGTGTCAAAGAGTTATGCGCTGAAATGGTTCAACATGATCTAAAGACAGCGCAAAAAAATTCTTTATTAAAACAGCATGGTTTTACAATTGATGTTTCTTTGGAAAAGTAAGTTATGAATTCACAACGTATTTTTGTGGCAGGCTCTAGAGGAATGGTGGGTTCAGCGATCATCCGACAACTTGAGCAAGATCAAACTTGTGAAATTATAATAGCCTCAAGACAGGAGCTAGATTTGTGTGATCAAGCTTCTGTAAATACTTTTTTTAAGAGAAATAAAGTAGATCAAATATACTTAGCAGCAGCAAAAGTTGGGGGAATTGGGGCAAACTCACAATATCCAGCTGATTTTATTTATCAAAATCTAATGATACAGAATAATGTGATCAATGCTGCACATTATAATGATGTGCAAAAATTACTATTTTTAGGGTCTTCATGTATTTACCCTAAATTTGCTCAACAACCTATTGCTGAAACTGAGCTACTTACTGGATATTTAGAGCCTACGAATGAACCTTATGCAATTGCAAAGATTGCAGGAATCAAAATGTGTGAAAGTTATAATCGCCAATATAAGCGTGATTATAGAAGTGTGATGCCAACAAATTTATATGGTATCCATGATAATTTTCATCCTCAGAATAGTCATGTTGTTCCAGCACTGATACGTCGTATTCATGAAGCAAAAAAAGCCAATATAGATTGTGTTGAGATATGGGGTACAGGGCAACCATTACGTGAGTTTTTATATGTTGATGATATGGCTGAAGCTTGTGTGCATATTCAAAACTTAGAGTTGAGCACTTATCAGCATCATATCACTCCAATGTTGTCTCATATCAATATTGGAACTAATGAAGAAGTCTCGATCTTACAGCTTGCAAATGTCATCAAAGACGTTGCTGGATTTAAAGGACAGTTAATCTTTGATTCAACACAGCCAGATGGGGCTCCACGTAAGTTGTTAAATAGTCAAAAATTAAATAAATTGGGGTGGAAATCTAAAATCGGACTAAAACAAGGTATTAAAATCACGTATGATTGGTTTATAGAAAATGAAAATCAATTAAGACAAGTCTGATTGGGGAAAGCGGATGATTGTTCCTGTGATTTTGGCAGGAGGTTCTGGTACACGATTATGGCCATTATCTCGTAGTAGTTATCCAAAACAATTCTTAAGATTATTAAACCAATATTCTTTATTGCAAAATACAATTTTAAGACTAAAGAACTTAGATTTACCTATTGTCGCGCCGATTATTATTTGTGGAGAAGAGCACCGCTTTATTGTTGCCGAACAATTGAGAGAAATTGATATTCATGAAGCAGATATTATTCTAGAGCCGATAGCAAGAAATACGGCGCCTGCGATTACACTTGCTGCATTGCATGCACAAAAAAAATATCAACAAAATGATATACGATTGTTTGTTCTTTCGGCAGACCATGAAATACAAAATCATGGTGCATTTAAATCAAGTATTGAACAAGCCTATGAACATTTGAATATTTCACCTGTTGTAATTTTTGGGATTAAACCAACCTACCCTGAAATAGGTTATGGTTATATCAAATATAGTGAGTCTATAAATTCTGATACTATTTATCATGTTGAAGATTTTGTAGAAAAACCTGATTTAAAAACAGCAGAAGAATACTTGAGAACGGACCAGTATGCGTGGAATAGCGGTATGTTCATGTTTGATCTTTTTGCATTTTTGAAACTAATAGATCAATTTGCTAATGAGGTAAAAAAGTCATGCTTAAATGCCTATGAAAAAGCAAAATCAGATTTAGACTTTATACGTATTGGTATAGATGATTTTAAACTATGTCCTGATATTTCGATCGACTACGCATTAATTGAAAAGGTGGATGATTTACTTATGGTGCAACTAGATGCTGGTTGGAGCGATATTGGATCTTGGTCAGCACTTTGGGATATTCAAGAAAAAGATGAAAATCAGAATGTTATTCAGGGGGATGTTATTCAATTACTGAGTCAAAATAATTTGGTCTATGCACAAGATAAATTAGTCAGTCTCCTTGGGGTAGAAAACTTGATTATCGTTGAAACGAAAGATGCTTTATTGATTGCGAATAAAACACATATGCAGCATGTAAAGGATATTGTCCAAATTTTAAAAAATAATCAGCGATCAGAAGTATCAATACATCGTGAGGCTTTTCGACCTTGGGGAAAATATGAGTGTATAGATGTGGGATCACGTTATCAAGTGAAGCGGATTACTGTGAATAAAGGTGAAAAATTATCTTTACAGTTACATCATCATCGCGCCGAGCATTGGATTGTTGTAAACGGTACAGCAAAGGTACGAAAAGGTGAGAATAGCTTTTTATTAAGTGAAAATGAATCAACTTATATTTCTATTGGAGAAATACACTCTTTAGAAAACCCTGGATGTATTCCGTTGGAATTAATTGAAATACAGACTGGCTCATATTTAAGTGAAGAGGATATTCAACGTTTCGAAGACTTATATGGACGTATTTAATAATGTTAAAAAACAATAAGTATAAAATTAGTATCATTACTGCTGCTTATAATGCTGAATCATGTATTCAAAATTTGATAGAAAGCTTAAGGACTCAACATGATAAAGATTTTGAATGGGTAGTTGTTGATGGTGCTTCAACAGATAAGACTTTAGAGATCCTAAATGAAGTAAAGGATTTAAATATAAAAATTATTTCAGAACCTGATTTTGGAATTTACGATGCCTTAAATAAGGGTATTAAAGCTTGCTCTGGGGAATATTATTTAGTTGCGGGAGCTGATGATGTTTTTTTTGAGAATGCGGTAAAAGATTATAAGAGAGCAATTGAAATAGATACTGATATGGTTACGGCTAATATTAAGATGAATGGAAAAATATCAAAAGTAGATAAGAAGCCATCTTGGTTGGTTGGTCAATTTCATTGGGTAACATCGCATGCTTTGGGATTGTTAATTAAAAAAAAATTACATGATCAATTTGGATATTATTCAAAAAATTTCCCTATTGCCGCTGACCAATTATTTATTAAAAAATGTTGTCAAAACGGTGTTAATATTAAATATATTAATAATTTAGTTGGTGAATTTGGTATGTCGGGTGTGAGCTCAGAGGATCAAATAGGGACATGCACTGAATTTTTTAGAGTACAGTTATTAACAGAGCGTAATAAATGGCTTCAGGTCATTTTATTTCTGCTAAAGTTATGTAAGAGGTTGGTGTGAGGTGTGTTGATAAAAAGGCGACTTTCACTTTCTAAACTATAGATATTTATTAGGGGGATTGAAATATGCAAAAAACCAAAGTTTTATATAGTAGAATTCAAGGTCGAAGTAATAAAATTAAAACTCTAGATTAATATATATTCTGCTAGTCTAGAGTTTGAATGTTTTATAATGAGTTTAAATCTTTTATTTTTAGATAAGCTTTCATTGCTATACTCTCCCATGTCATAGTATCTAATTTTTGTAAAATAATAGGATCATTTAGTTGTTTTTCAATAACTTTTGCTAAATCATCGCTATTATAGCATTGTGCTAAATAATCTTTTGGTAATACATTAATATATTCAGGAAAATCCTCAAGAATGTTAGCGCTTTCTGTTGCAATTATAGGCTTACCAATAGCGATATATTCTGCTATTTTGCAGGATGTTCCATAATTAATTTGGTTGGATCTGCGATATGGAATTGCAAGTAGATCACATGCGGAAATAGCAATAGGAACTAGGTTGAAATCTAGATTTCCTAAATAGTGAATGAAATTGTAGTTTAAATTTATATTATCAGTATTTTTACCTGCTATTAATATTTTTATATCTATTCTATTTTTTCTAAGCTTATCAACAGCATTAATAAGATCTTCAATTCCTCTAGTATACTCAATACTACCAATATAACCAATAATTAGCTGTTTTTGCGATAAATTGTAATTTTTTCGAGCATTTTCTTTATTAATGGTTTTAAATTTAGAATAATCTACTCCATTTGGAATGATATGATAATTTTTATTTTGATTAATATCTTTTTCTAATAATTTACTTGCAAAAAAAACAAGATTTGATTTTTTTATTAAAAAATGAAATAAATTACTAAATCCTAAATTTTTATATCCAGTAAAGACATCATACTTGTCATAAACATCAAACACAAATTTTCTAAAAGTAACTTTTGCTAAAATATAGCCAAGAAGCCCTATATAGCAGTCACCACTAGCTACAATAATTTTAGGTCTGGAGAAAATTATTTTTAAAATAAAAATTAGAAAATTGAAGCTAAAAATGGGAGTAGATGTGATTTTTAGGTGATTATTTGAGGTTTTAACTTTTTCTTTGGAGTGATAATCAATTAACCAAAGGTGAGTATTATGTAATTGTGACCATTGATATGGTAGTTGATAAATTCGACCAAATTTTTCATGATAAGCATCACGATTAGTATAAAATCTTTTTCCAATAAATAATATTTCCATGTTTTACTCAAAAATGTCATTAAATTTTTTAGTTAAATTACACCAAGCAAATCTTTCAGTATATTCTATACATTCTTGATTTGAGATTAAGTTTTTATTTTCTAAAATATTAATAATGGTATCAGTCATACTTTGATAATCATGATTTTTTATAAGAAATCCAGTTTTTTCATGTCGAACAGCATCAATAATTCCACCTGTAGAAAAAGCAACAGTCGGTGTTCCATGCGCAGCAGCTTCAATAGCAACCATGCCAAAACCCTCAGGATCATCAGGAATATGCTTAACAGGGAAGATATGAATATCAGCTAAATAATACCATGCAGATAGTAGTTCGTCATTTGAAATATTACCAATAAATAAGATATGGTCTTGAATATTATATTTATTTGCTACAGCAATAATAGACTTCTTACTTTGTAAATTTTTATTCAAAGATTGTGAAGGAGTATCACCAATCACAACAAGAATGGTATTTGGGCTGGCTTGAATAATAGATGGGAGACTATGATCTACAAATTCACGTATTGCCTTACGAGCAGTTAAGCGCCCTACTGAAATAAGAATTTTTTTATTATTTAGATGATATTGCATTTTTAATGTATTTATAAGTTGCTGATTTTTTCTAGGCGGAGGAAAATTAACTCCAGGATGGATTATTTTTAATTTATCTTTTTTAATTTTCTTTTGCAGACATATTTCAAATGTTGGAGTGCTGTTAGCTATTATCTTATCAGCCATTCTAATAGCTGGTATCCAAATTAAACTGTATATAGGGTGATTAGTAGCAATATCTAATCCATGTATATAAATAATACTTTTTTTTCTAAATATTTTTGCCCAAAAAACTGTAATAGGTGCTGTCAGACCGCTACCCGAAAATAAGATATTAGGACGTTGTGTTAAACAGATCCATAAGGTTTTAAAAAAAGCTAAAATTAGAAATATAGGTAAAGGATTAAGTTTTACACCATAAAATTTACAATTAATAGGTGCAACTTTTTTTGCGTCATGATGACTTAATAATAGAACTTCATGATCTTTACTTAATTCATCTGCAATATGCCAGTTTAGGCGTTCCATGCCACCTATTAGCGGTGGAAGGTTTCTTGTTACTATTAAAATCTTTATATTTTTTTTTGACAATTCAAAATTACCTAATAAGGCTGTTGTTAATTGGTGAAGTCTATCAAATTCTCTGTATGAATAAAGTGTTATAATAAAAAAAATTCTATGCAATTTTAGTCATGCATCTAATCCTCCCCATCTTCTCAGCGCTATTACTAGCACTAGCATACCTCTTGCCTTTTCATAAACTGCCATGGACAACCTTTGGTAGTGAGGTTTTGGCTTTTCTATCAGCGATTACACTACTGTGTATGTTTCTGAAAAAAGATCTTAAAATTCCGAAACCACAACTGCTTGTCTTGCCAATATTGTTGATTCCATTGATCCAATACGGCTTTGGACAAATCGTTTATTTTAGTAATGCCTTACTGTGTAGTGCATATCTACTCATGTTTTGGTTGATGGTCATTGTGGGCTATAACCTGTCACTTGATAAAGTGAAACGAGAAAAAGCATTTACCAGTATCAGTATAGTGATTTTGATCGTGGCACTACTTTCAAGTGTGATTGCGATCTTGCAATGGTTAGGGCTGAATACATACTTTGCACCATTGATGAATTTCCTTAAAGGCAATCGTCCTTATGCCAACTTTGCCCAGCCGAATAATCTTGCAACATTTTTAACAATGGCAGTATTTGCCTGTCTATATTTCTATGAAAAAAGACTACTTTCAAATATTGTCCTGATTCCCTCCGCATTGATCCTCATCTTTACTATTGCGCTCACACAGTCCCGTACTTCTTGGGTGGTGTGCTTATTTGTGCTGATTTATTTAGCAATTAAACAATTTAATCAACCAAAACGTTTTGGTTTTGCTAAGTTATTGTTATGGGTTGGTGCATTTATTGCTGCAATTGCTTTGTTGCCTTATTTTAATGCTTTGATTAGTACAGTGTCACAACAAGAGGTTGTTGATACCGCTAGTGTTGTCGAGCGAGCATCATCTGGTTATAAGCGTTTAGATATGTGGTCACAAACTTGGGTAGCGATTCAACAACAACCTTGGTGGGGTTATGGTTGGAATCAAACAGGTATGGCACAGATTGCTGCATTTGATTTACGTCCAAATTGGGAGTGGTATAAGACCGCACATAATGTCATTTTAGACTTGTTGGTTTGGAATGGAATCCCACTTGCTATATTGATTATTTTATATGTGGTCGGTTGGTTGTATTGGTTAAATAAGGGGATTCGAGAGCCGATTTCTTTGACCGCAAGCTTGATGGTTTGTGCGATCTTAATCCATGCCTTATTAGAATATCCGATTCATTATGCTTATTTTTTACTACCAATGGGCTTTTTGTTGGGGATTATTCAAGCGCAATATCCATATTTACCAAGTAAAAATTTAAAGCCTGCGTTTACGCTGAGTTTGGTATTCATTGGTATTACGCTATGTGTAGTGGTGTATCGAGATTATCAGCTATATCGTCAACAAAGTGTATTTGTAAGTATCAAAAAGCCACTGACAGCAACACAGCAAGCGGTGATGGACCAACCGATTTGGCTATTGTCCCAGTTTGATGAGCGGGTGTGGTGGATTGGTTTAGACCCAGCAACCAAAATGACGGATGTAGAGTTGCAGCATTTAGATCGTATGGTGGCAAATTTAGCCTCTAAATATGATTTATTAAAATATGCACAAGTGCTTGCATTCAATGGTAAAAAAGCAGAAGCAGAACATCAACTTTGGATTTTATCTGAGTTGCATCGCGACAAGCGTAATTATCAGGATATTTTGCCGAAAGCTGAAAAATAGCCATAAAAAATCCCTTTGCTAACGCTTTCCAGTAACAAAGGGATTTTTTGCAGAAGAAAAAATTACATTTGGCTTTGAATATAATTTTCGATACCAACACTATCAGTCAGGTCAATTTGTGTAGTGAGCCAATCCCAATATTCTTCTTCTTTTTCAAGAATTTCTTGCACTAAATCACGGGTTACATAGTCAAGATGTTGTTCAGCCAGTGCAACCGTTTTTTGTAGTGCTTCAATATTTTCTTTGACTTTACGAATGTCGCAATTGAGCACTTCTAGCGTATGTTGCCCGATATATAATTTACCTAAATGCTGCAAATTCGGTAAACCTTCCAAAAATAAAATACGTTCAATCACTTTGTCCGCATGTTTCATTTGGCGGATCGACTCTTTGTATTCTGCTGAGCCAAGTTGCTCGATACCCCAATCATTAAACATGCGTGAATGTAAAAAATATTGGTTAATCGCTGTTAAATGGTGGTAAAGCACTTGGTTGAGTTGGTTAATAACGTCACGATTGCCTTTCATGGTGAATGCTCCATTTAAAATCTGTGCCTCAAAGTATTTTTAAGGCAATCCATTATTGAATCATAATCAAATTTGCATAGAGTTTCGAGCATTTTATAGAACAGCAAATGAAAATCGCAATCAAAATCATGAGAGGAGCTGATTCATTTTGAGTGATCTTTTATGATAAAAAGTACTTGATTTGTATTTAAAAATAAAATGGTAAAGCTTTTAAAAAGAAACCCGCTTTGAGTCGAAGCGGGGGAGGAGGATGATCATCACTGATCATAGAGGGATTATTATCATTATTTAAAAAAATCAAAAATACAGCTAGGCAGCAACAGAAATCCGTGCAGCAATTAAAGATAATTCTTCATTGATAATGCTTTTTGCTTCAGGTGCACAACGACCACAGCATGTCCCTAAGTCCAATAGTTCACGAACGTCACGATAGCTTTCAGCTCCATTCGCCATGGCATCTTTAATATCTTGATCTGTAATACCACGACATAAGCAAACGTACATGAGAATCAACCACAGGTTTAAATGCGATAATTGATATTATTGATAATTATTATCGTTTGTCAATGAAATTCATTTAAATATCTGTTTTTTGTTGATTGGCTTTTTGGATAAAAAAATACCACTTGATCGGTGGTATTTTAATTTAAACTTAATTGTATGATATTTATATGAATTATTTTTCAATAATCACAATACCATCCATTTCAACTAAGGCATTTTTAGGTAGGCTTGCAACACCCAATGCAGCACGTGCTGGATAAGGTTGTGCAAAATATTCCCCCATGATTTGATTCACAAGTTGGAAGTGAGACAAATCGGTCAAGAAAATGTTGAGTTTTGCGATATCGGCAAGAGAGCCACCTGCAGCTTCACAGACTGCTTTTAAATTATCAAAGACACGGCGAATTTGAGCTTCAATGCCTTCTACCAGCTCCATACTGTATGGGTCTAAGCCAATTTGACCTGACAGATAAAGTGTATTCCCAACTAAAATGGCTTGAGAATAAGTACCGATCGCAGCAGGGGCATTTTCAGTATGAATCACTTGGCGGGACATCAATTTCTCCTATTTTTCAATTCAATTCATCATATCGGATGAATGGTATTCTCGAAAGGCATATCGGTTTATCTGATTAACACGCTTTGGACACTTGTGGGCTTGCGATGGGCATAGCTAAACGTGTGACACGTGGGAAGCCAAACAGCATACGCAGTTCACGAATAATCTGTGCGATTTGCTTACGGTCTTTGACCACAATATTTACAAATGTTTTTTCGTCACGACTTTGTACTGATTCAACTCCAGTTTTGAGTTTACGACATAAATAAATCAGTTCTGATACTTGTTCATCATTTAAGACCAGATCAATACTTAAATATGCACTAAAGTTAATATCATCTTCAGTTTCAGAGTTCCATTGCAAAGGCATGATATTTTCAGGATGTAAATGTTGCTCATGCAATAAGTTGTGACAACGTGAACGATGTACAATCAAACCACGGCGTGAAATATGCCCCTGAATCGGGTCACCCAACACAGGGTTGCAGCAATGGGCATATTTAACATCAACGCCTTCAGTACCTTGAATCAGACGCTCAGAGGTTGCATTATCTTCTTGGTCTTGAGCAAAGAGATGGTTTGCGACCAATTGTGGTAGTAAATCACCTACAGCGATTTGTTCGTAAAGTGCTTCTTTACTACTGACATGCCGCCACTGCAATAAATCAACCCAGTCTGACTCAGATAGATCCTTGACGGATAGATTAAATAATTTTAGAGCACGATTCAGCGCTTGCTGTCCAACCAAACGTTGTTCCTCAATATCTTGATCTTTCAAAATATGTTGAATTGCTCGGCGTGCTTTTTGTGTATTGATAAAGCTGAGCCAATCTGGATTTGGTGTGGCTAAAACATCAGTAATGACTTCAATCACTTGACCACTTTGCAAAGGTGTAGAAAGCGGTTTAATTTCACCATTGATTTTTGCACCTACTGCATGGTTACCTAAAAACAGGCTCGCTGAATAGGCAAAATCAACGGCTGTTGCACCTTGTGGCAATTCATGTAATTGTCCATGTGGTGTATAGACCCAAATTTTCTCTTGGTGTAAATAGTCTAGTAAGTCGCTAAAAGTCGTTTTTGCACAGTCACCATCCACCAAAATATTTAAATTTTTCATCGAGGCTTGGATCGCAGAGCGACATGCTTGTGGCGCATTTTCACCAAGTACCACACCAAAGCGTGCAGCTTTACGCATTAACTCAGTTTGAATTGTCAGTGATAATGTGGTTTTTTCACCTTTCAAACGCAGCATTAAGGATTGATTACCACCAGGAAGCGGGTAACGAATATGATCTTCATAATGTAGCACTTGGAAATTTTCCCGTAATGCTTCAACTAAGCGATCACAATCTGCAATGCTTTGTAAAATAATTTCAAAGGCATGACTGTGGGTCAGTTCTTGTAGATCAATTTCATTTTTAACAAAGTGACGGAGTAATTCGATATTATTATTTTTCTTTTTAATACGACCTTGAATGCTGTAGGTATGGAGTAAGTCAGCAAGGTTTTGTTCCCAAACGGTTTGATATTTACATCGTTCTGGTTTGGTACTGCGTAATGATTCTTGCACATCGTTATACATATCGAGGTCAAGATTCTGATAACACAGATGTTCTAAGTTATCTGCCATTTCATTCATACCCACAAGACGAGCCATGGGTACGAACACATCAAAGGTTTCTTGTGCAATACGTGCACGTTTATCAGGGCGTAATGACCCTAATGTGGTCATATTATGATAACGATCTGCTAATTTAATAATAATGACACGTGGATCTTGTAAGGTGGCTTGCAAGATTTTTCGGAATGAAGCTGCTTTATTGTATTCTTTATCACTAGAATGGCTAAGTTTTGTTACACCATCGACCAGTTCAGCCACAACACGACCAAATTTTTCGGTAATGTCTTCTTTATTGAAGTCAGTGTCTTCAATCACATCATGTAACAGTGCTGCCATGAGGGTTTCAGCATCCATTCGCATGTGGGCTAAAATACAACTGACCGCAATTGGATGAAGAATATAGGGTTCACCACTTTTGCGAGTCACACCATCATGTGCGATGTCTGCATAATCGCATGCCGCAAGCACCTGCTCGACTTCGCTTGGTTTTAAGTAAGCGTCGATAATAATATTGAGCTGTTGCTTGGCTTGGCTGACCACTTGGCCTGGCATAGAACACCTATTTCCGTATTACAAAATCTAAGGGTATTTCGTCAATGCTCTAATGAAAAGCATATTGAATGAATTGTCAATTTTTTAAAAATAAAAAACCTCTATTTTTTTTAACAAATATTTTTAATTTTGTCGATTACTTATCTAAAGAAATTGCAATAAAAAAGCCTAGTAAATACTAGGCTTTTTTGGAAAACTCAACTTATTGGAAAGAAAAGCCTTCTAAGTTCAAGTTATTCACTGAAAGTGCAAGATCAAGACTTGAAGTTTGATAGTCTTGATCACGTTGTTTCAAAATGTCTTTGGTTACATGTCCTGCTGCAATTTCACGTAAAGCAACAACAGTTGGTTTGTCATTGTCCCACTCTAAAGTTGGTTCAATGCCTTGACGTGCCAATTGACGCGCGCGTTTGCTTGCCACTAGTACAAGCTCAAAGCGGTTGTCTACATGGTCTAAACAATCTTCAACGGTTACGCGTGCCATAAGAGTTCTCGTATGAATATAAATTTTTAAATAGACTGTCAAGTATAAAATGCTTTAACTTTATACTCAAGTTTAATCACGTACTCATTTACTTTCAGGGGTAATTAATTTTGTAATTAAAGCTTGGTGGCGATTTGCTTGCTGACAGAGTTTGAGACGATTTGCATTAATTACAGATTCAAGATCGTGTAGTGCTTTATTAAAATCATCATTGATAATGAGATAGTCAAAATTAACATATTGTTGCATGTCTTCAACAGCACAGCTCAAGCGATGTTCAATGACTTCTACTGAGTCTGTGCCGCGATTTGACAAGCGTTGGCGTAAATCAAACTGAGTAGGGGGCAGGATAAAAATTTGTTTTGATTCAGGAAAAAGTTTACGAACTTGTTCAGCACCTTGCCAATCAATTTCGAGTAAAACATCATGTCCTTTGGCAAGTTGTTCTCTTACAGTCGCTTGAGATGTCCCATAGTAATTACCAAAAACTTCAGCATATTCAATGAAACCGCCTTGATTCACCTGCTCAAGGAAAATTTCTTTACTGGTGAAATGGTAATGAACGCCTTCAAGTTCACCTACACGTTGACCACGTGTGGTATGCGAGACAGAAACGTGTAAATTGCTGACACGCTCAAGTAGGGCTTTCACGAGAGATGTTTTGCCTGTTCCTGATGCAGCAGAAACGACAAACAATAGACCCGACATGATATTTTTCCTGATATGATAAAATATCTTCTCTATTTTAGAGTAGAGTGCACACAAACAAAATAGCTTTTGCAGATTGTTTGTCATTATTCTATAAATTTTATTGAAACTTTGAGTGAGCCTTGAGGGTGTTATGAAAATTGTATTGGCCAATCCACGTGGTTTCTGTGCAGGCGTCGACCGAGCAATTGCAATCGTCAATCGTGCACTTGAATGTTTTAATCCCCCAATTTATGTACGCCATGAAGTGGTACATAACAAATTTGTGGTGGATGATCTTCGTCAGCGTGGTGCAATCTTTGTCGACGAACTTGATGAAGTGCCTGATGATAATATTGTGATTTTTAGTGCGCATGGTGTTTCTAAACAAGTGCAACAAGAAGCTGAACGCCGTGGCTTAAAGGTATTTGATGCAACCTGCCCATTGGTGACAAAAGTACATATTGAAGTGACCAAATATGCCCGTGAAGGGACAGAGGCGATCTTGATTGGTCATGAAGGGCATCCTGAAGTTGAAGGCACAATGGGACAATATGACACGAAAAATGGTGGACATATTTATCTGGTTGAAGATGAACAAGATGTTGAATCTTTACAAGTACAAAATCCTGAAAAAGTTGCATTTGTAACACAAACAACTTTATCGATTGATGATACTGCTAAAGTGATTGATGCTTTGCGTGGTAAGTTTCCACATATTCAAGGTCCACGCAAAGATGATATTTGCTATGCCACACAAAATCGCCAAGATGCAGTTAGAGACTTAGCACAGCAATGTGATGTTGTACTTGTTGTTGGCTCACCAAACTCATCCAACTCAAATCGTTTACGTGAGTTAGCAGAACGCATGGGTAAACATGCATATTTGGTCGATAATGCAGATGAACTACAAAAAGAATGGTTTAAGCCAACCGATCAAATCGGGGTAACTGCGGGAGCATCAGCACCTGAAATTTTAATTAAACAAGTTATTCAACGCTTGCAGGACTGGGGGGCAACACCACCACAAGAACTTGATGGGCGTGAAGAAAATATAACCTTTAGTTTACCTAAAGAGTTAAGGATTCAAGTTACGCAAGCGTAGATATTAATTCACTTTTACAACCGATAATTGTTAAGCAGTTATCGGTTTTTTTGTGCCTCTTATCCGCTATGTATTGGTTTTGTGAAATTTGTTAATAAAATATAAAAATAATAAAGCGTTGTAGGTGAAAAGAATAATGCAAAAAAATAGGGGATTCACCTTGATAGAACTCATTGTGACGATTGCTATATTGGGGATAGTTGCCATGATGGCTGCACCATCCTTTACGAATATACTTAATCAGCGACGACTAGATGCAACTTTTAAAGAACTAGCTCTCTCTATAATGGAAGCAAGAAGTCAGGCTGTAAATATACGACAAAATGTTGAGTTAAAACTTAATTCTACTGATGCTAATACAGAAACTGTACTAAGTTGGAGATCAAAGATAACAAAAGTTACTTTAGAAAATGGGAGCGCAACGAGCATTGTTTTTGAGCCTACAGGAAGTATAAAAGATTTTAATACCGCCACGATGACTTTTTCTATTTGTCACTCAGATTTAGGCGTTTCTAAACGCTTACAACTTACTCGTATGGGGACTATTACTACACTTGCTGAGGGGGTATGCTGATGAGTCTACAAATACAAAAAGGGGTAGGATTAACAGAAGTAATAGTTGCTTTGGTTATTTTAGTTATTGCAGTTTTAGGTTTTGTGGCATTGCAAGTTAGAGCCATTGAGGCTTCTCAAGACGCAGTCTTTAAAACACAAGCTGTACATTTTATGCAATCTTTATCAGAAAATATTCGTGTAAATAATAGAGCTAAAGCAAATTATGTAACAAATGTAAATACTTACCTCTTAGCATCTTCAAAGCCAACAGCAACAGTAAATTGTAACACTACAGTTTGTACACCAGCACAACTTTCAATGTTTGAATCCTATGCAATTGCAAGGCAAGCGGCAATACAAGGCTTGAGTCTAGGTGTGGCAACGTGTCCAGGAATTGCTACCACTACAGCAGCAGATGATAGACGGTTATGTATTTTTAGTGTTTGGAACAATACGACATTAACAGGGACAGCAGCAAGTTTAAATGTCACAAATTGTATGAATAATAATGGTGTGTATGTTGCTTCTTCAAACTGTTTGATGATGGAGAGCTATTAAAATGATAAAAATAAAGCAAAAAGGTTTTACGCTGATTGAATTAATGGTGTCAATTGGATTGGGATTGTTAATTGTGGCAGCTGGTTTGGCTATTTTCTTAAGTAGTTTGAAAAACTCTCGCTTACAAGAAGGGGTATCTCAAATTCAAGATGGGGGGATTTTTGGTCTTGAATATATCGCGAATCAAGTGAGGTTGGCTAATTATGGTAATGTTGAAAATCGGACTTTAAATGATCAAACCTCTAGAGGAGGGGTTGTTTTCACAACAGGATTGCCTACGCAGAGCAATATTAATTTGGCTATGGGAAATGCAAATGCTACGACTGCTTTTGAAAATACAATTGTCACAAGATCTACTAGTGGTCTAAGTAATGTAAGCCTTGCGAGTGATCAGTTAACTATACAATTTGTTGCACCAAACGATATGCAAAATTGCGTAGGTGAAAATGTTCGCAAAGGTGATCGAGTTGTACAGAGATACTTCCTACGTCAAGAGAATAATAAAGCGGATCATGATACAAATATTACAAGCATGGGTTTAGCCTGTGTAGCAAATACACCATTAAATACTCCGAATGCAACCCCTACATTTTTAACTGGGTTTGGAGTTGATAACACTGGTGAAATTATTATTCCTAATGTTGATTATTTTGGCTTTTTATTAGGTGCACGTACTGGTAATAACTATCGTTATTATACAGTAGCCGAATATACAGCAGTGGCAACAGCGGCTCGAAATGCTACTCCAGCTCAGGAAGTTCCTTCAATTGAGATGATTAAAATGGCGGTGCTAATTAGGTCACAAAATGAAGTTAGAACAGCCCCGATTACACTGTCTACATATGAAATTTTAGGAAGAACAGTCACTTTAAATACACCTGCTACGACTGGTGTAACAAATAAATTTGTACGTAATGTATATGTCACGACGATTGCTTTACGTAATGCATTGGGAGACAAATTATGAGAATTACCCAATCATTGGTACCACAAAAGGGTATGACACTAATTACAATTTTAATCATTTTGCTTTTAGTTACAGGAATTGGGGCATTAGCTGTGAAGTATTCTATAACTAGTTTACGAATAGCAAGTAATAGTCAAGTACGTCAATTACTTATTCAATCTGCAGATTTGCCTTTATATATCATTCGTAATAAATCACCTGTTGTATTGCGACGCTTAGATAATGTGGTTGGCTTGGTAATTAATAGTAATTTACCAGATCGAGAATATGTGTTTTGTTATCGACCCCAAACACAGAAAAATTTTGCACCTATTGATAAGGTTGTGCAAATTTCACCGTATAGCACGACTGGGGCAGCGATTACTACCGATACTATGCGCTTGATTTCTGGTGCTAGTAGTAGCTTATGTGATTTAAATTCTGATTTCGGAAGTGCAAGAACAGGCGTAGTAACTCAGGTGGCTGTTTCATTAATTACGGAAAGTGTTGGTGAAGTTGAAAAAGGTGAATATTTACCTGAAGGGACAGATTCAAGTGGAGCAGCTCACTTAGGTGCAAAGATTACTGGTAGTCAACGGATAAGGGTAACTACAACTTCGATGCTACCTGCATATTCAACAGCATCTATAAGTACCGTCCAAAGTCAATGTTTAAGCACATCTCAGCCTAGGCTTAATGATAATACTGAACATCCTACATTAAAAACTTTAAAAGATTGTATATCAGGTTATGGAATTCCTGTGGTATCGCAAACACAAGAGTTTACATTGGCGAATACACTTATCGAAGTTTCTAAACCTGAATAAGACTTATTTTAACTAAATTTATTTTCTCAATAACCGTAAGATGGAGAATGAGAATGAAAAGAACATATCTAAGCCACCTATTAAAAGTAATGATGGGTAGTGGTTTTTTATTTGCAGCACCATCGTTATTGCAGGTACAAGCATCAGACTTACAGATATATGCGGGCCCAGGTACAGCAGGTCAAAAAACATTAATCATGATGCTAGACCGCTCAGGGAGTATGGGCGTTCTTGCGGATAATTCAGCAAACCATTCGATTGTTGCGGATTATCCTGACATTTTTACTTATCAAACCTGTAGTTCAGGTGTTACTGGGAGAACAAAATATAGTACAGAAACAGTAACAGATAGTGTGTTTACAGATATTTCGTACACACGTACTTTTTGTAAACAGAGGAATAACCCAAAACCTTATTATGACCGTTTAAGTCGTTTGAAAGATGGTATGTTTGCGCTATTAAATAGTACAGATCCAAAACTAGAAGCAGCATTTATTGGATTAGGGTATTATTCAGCAGAAGATAGTGTATCTGGCATCATTAAAGTCCCAGCAAAAGCTTTAGGGGGAGTGAATTCAGCGCATCGTAAGGATTTGAAAAAAGCGATTGCTGAATTATATGCAGGATGGTCAACACCGACTTCACACGCCTATGCTGAAGCGGCTGCGTATTTATTGGGTACAACAACAGTAAGTACGAACGTTGGTGGTAATAGTGGTTTTTCTAAATCTATTGATACAGCAAAAAATTCAGGGAAAACGGCTTATAGTAGCCCCTTGCCAGCAACAGCAGCAACTTGTGATGGACAGGGAGTGTATATTTTATCTGATGGTCAACCCAATAACACGACTGATACTCAATCTGCCAATATTATGGCAAAAGCGCTAAATCAAAGTTCTTTTTCATGTGATGTTTCAAATGGGATTGCAAATAGTAATTCTAGTAGTGGTTGGAAGTGCATGGGAGCTTTTGCACGTAGTTTATATGCAGTGAGTAATCCAAAACAACGGCCTATACAGACTGCTTTTGTTGGTTTTGGTAAAGAGTTTGAAGGAGTTATGGCAACTTCATTGACTACTGATACACGTAATGCATGTCAGCTTGGGTCAGCAAAAGAGGGAGATGATTGTTCGTATTATAATACTGATAAAACCGAAAAGCCGAATACGATTTTTCGGAATAGCACTATTGGTTTTGGTAATGGTGGATTTTTCCAAGCAAAAGAAGCAGTAGATGTTACAAATAGTGTATTGGCAGCTTTAAATAATTTAGATACAGGAACAATTGAACCACTCACTACAGGTGCTTGGTCTGTACCTATTGATGATCTAAATCCAACAGGAGTTATGCCGTTTGGTTATGTTCGAGCATTTCAGCCAAGACCGGGAAGTACTGATGTATTATGGGCAGGAAATTTAAAAAAATATGATATTGTGAATGGTGCTTTGGCTGAGGGGACATCTACAACTTCACCATTGGTATTAAATAGCAGAGGAAAGTTTAATACAGGAATTAATGATTTGTGGGGGACTGCAAGTGCTGATGAAGGGGGAAGTGTGTATAAAGGTGGTGCATATAAAAATATTCCAATGCCTACTGTTAACGAACCAAATAAAGTACGAAATCTTTATACTAACTTTAAGTTAGATGATAGTAATAATTTAACAACTCAATTATCTAGTGGAGCAAGTCTATTACGTTTACCAGAAGTGGCAAACTCGACTTTAGCAACGACGATAACAAGTTTAAATGAAAATGCAGTAACCTCAAAATTCACTAATTTATTAAAACGTAAAATACTTAACTATTTAGGCTTTAAAATTGATTTAAATAATACTGCCTTACCAACAGACTTAACAACTGTACCTTTGCAAGAACGAGGAAAAGAATGGAATAGCTTAGGAGGAATTTCTCATTCGCTCCCTGTGCAAGTAACTTATGCTGGTGAGTTGAATAGTGATGGTGAATTACAATCTGCACGTAGTCAATCTATTTTGTTTGGAACAATGGAAGGGGGGTTGCATTTAGTCGATGCAAGTACTGGAGTAGAGCAGTTTGCATTTATTCCGTCAGATATTTTGTCTGATCCATTACAATCTTCAGCTTTGAAAAAGGATGAAAGCTCTATCACAGGTGTGGCTGTAGGAACAGATGCAGCTTGGGAGGTTGATCCAACATATAAGTATGAAAAGGTAGGTTCAGGAGATACAGCAGTAACCAGAATTGCTGCTGAAAAAATGTATGCGTATGGTGGCTTGCGTATGGGGGGGAGTAGCTATTATGGCTTGGATATTACAACAAAAACTTCACCAAAATTTTTATTTAGAATTAGCTCAGATCAAACGAATTATAGCAGTATGGGGCAATCTTGGTCTAAACCAGTGTTAGGTAATATTCGAATCAATGGTGCGATTAAGCGGGTACTGTTTATTAGTGGTGGTTATGATACTTGCTATGAGGATCCACGTTTTAAATTAGGTACTGATTATACAGCGGATACATCAAAAAGTGCTGAATATAAAACAGCATGTTCAAATAAGAGAACAGCGAAAGGTAATGCTGTTTATGTTGTTGATGCTGAAACAGGAGACCGCTTATTTTGGGTAAGTAATACTGGTGCAGATAAAAATAATGCTGATATGAAGCATAGTATTGTCAGTAACATTTCAACATTGGATACTGATGCTGATGGTTTAGTGGATCATTTATATTTTGGGGATCTTGGAGGACAAATTTTCCGTGTTGATTTGAACAATAAAAATAAAACAGCAAACAGCGAAAGTTTTGGTGTACGTGTTGTTAAAATTGCAAACTTGGCTACGAATGCAGCAGGTACAAGTATTACGAATGGGAATAATCCACGTTTTTATGAAGCACCAACATTAACCATGCATCGTGAGCAAGGCAAACGATTTGTATTGATGACAGCAGCCTCTGGAGATCGTAGTTCACCATTAGATGTTGCGCCTTTGGGGAGAAAACGTCCATCATCAGTACCTACAGCATTAACAGGACAATTAGCGAATAATTTGTATGCAATCATGGACACAGATGTGTTGAAAAAAGATTCAAATACAAATTATGCAGCTAATTATACATTGGATATTAAGGATTTAACTTTAGGTAGTCTTGTACAAAATCCTCAAGTTGTTGTTCGAAATAGTGGTTTTACTACATTAAAAAATCAGCTCATTCCTTATGTTGGTACAGTTGTACCAACGACTCGTTATGGTTGGTATCGTTCTTTATCAAGTAATTTTGCTGGGACAGAGAGGGCAAATAATACTTATCGTCAATTAGGTGGTATTAAGGCTTTTGAACCATTAATTGCCATTACGAATACTTTGGTGGCAACAGTTTATGATCCAGAAAGTGAAATAATTAATCCAAATCCAGATCCATGCCAGGTTCGTGTAATAGGAGAAACTTATCGTCAATATTATTGTTTACCATTTGGTGTATGTTTGAGTGGAACAGGTGCGAATATAACAATTAATACTACTGTAGAAAATAAAACAGGTTACCGCCCAGGGCAAGTATCAGATCAGGTTACTGGTGAGACTGCAGATCCACCTATAGGAGCTGGAATTTTAGGAAGTTCATTTGCACCAAAAGATTCAAATGGAGATTGTGGAGGATTGCAGTTAGCAGATAATCTTCAAGGTACGGGCGAGTGGAAATGTATTGCTCAAACAAAACCGATGAATTGGTATATTAAATAGGTGAAAAATGAATTTAAAAAATGGTTTTACACTTATTGAGTTGATGATTGTAGTTGTTGTGATTGCAGTGCTTGCTGCAATCGCTTACCCGAATTATCAGCGATACATACTCAAAAGTAATGCTTCTTTGGCTGAGACAGAAATGCAACGTATAGCTCAGGATTTAGAACGGTTTAAATCTCGAAATTTTAGTTATCGATTGTATACGCCTGTTTCAATAAATGTTGGGGATCCGCTTAAATATACAATTAATATTCAAGCAACAGCATCTACAAATTTAGCTACGGATGGTTCCGCATGGGTGATGAAGGCTACTCCACAAGATGTAAAGAATTTTACATATTTATTTAATAGTCAAGGTCTTAGATGTAGGAATAAAACAGCATCGAAAGTAACATTTATAAATTGTGGGGTAAGTTCGGATGGAAGCGAAAACTGGTAAACAATTTGGTTTTACATTGCTTGAGTTGATGATCACCATAGCTGTAATAAGTATTTTAGCTGCTATAGCAATTCCTAATTATTCAGAATATGTAAAACGAGGAAATAGGGTTGATGTACAAAGTCATCTTTTGACACTTGCACAAGATTTGGAAGCCTACCGTTTAGTAAATCATAGTTTTTTTGGCGTTAATTTAACTTTATTGGGAGGTAGTCAATATCCTCTCAATAAAACAAATTACCAGCTCACTTTAACTGATATATCTGGTGTTGCTTTTACTGATGCACGAGCAAATTTACAATCATGGTTATTGGTTGCAAAACCAGTAACAACAGGGATACAACAGGGAACAGGAGTTATCTATTTAAACTCAGCAGGTGTAAAGTGTTGGTATAAAAATAATGATAACGCAAATGTAACGGCACAGATTGATGATAATGGTAATCCTATTCCAGTAACAACTTGTAGTAATAAGTGGGAAGATAGATAAGAATAATGGTAAATTGATCTGTAAAGATTGATTTATAGACAGAAAGGGTATGGCTTAGCTTGATTTTTGATCAATAAAAATTAGTTATACCCTTTATGGGTGCTCATTGAATTTAATCTCTAATGTGTGGTTTTCCTTAGCAAAATATGCTGCTGCTTTTTTAGAAATTATTTTTCCATTTCAGCAGTTTTGAGTTGTTATTTCAGGTTTTTTCTTTCAGTAGAGCAGTAAGTTTAGAGGAACATTGTTGTGTTCCAATTAATATTTCTGATTTAGTTTTATTGTACCAATTGGAAAGTGTGGCATGGATATGCCAAGCTGTCTTAATGTTTCTGAAACATTGTCTTTATTTTATTACTTCAGCTTTAAATTCTGCTGTATAAGTGTTTTGCTTTTTGCTCATAGCAAACTTCTAATGAGTATCTATAGTTTTCCAAGTTAAAGTCTTCGTTTTTCAGCATACATTATCCTTTTTGTAAATTACATCAAGGACAGTCTATTCTTATGCGATAGAGTATGCTTTTTATTTGCATGGGATTAAGTCACGGTATTTCTATAATTTTAGTTTAAATTTATAAATAGTTAATTAAAATGTGATGTTTGTTGTTTAATTTAATATTTTAGTGATTTTTATTATTTTTTTTTAAAAAAACTTGTTTTAAATCATTTGGTTAATCCGATTATCTTGTAAATAACCCCTTTCATCCCTCGATTGTTCTTTTTGAAAAATAAAACATTAGTATTAAATGTGTATAAAATTGTAATTTGGACAATGTCATGCAGTTTTTCAGGGGATTTACGCTGATTGAGTTGATGGTCACGATCGCTGTATTGGCGATTATTGTGATGATGGCAGCACCATCGTTTGGGAATATGCTCGCCCAACAAAATTTAAAAAAAAAGTACAAATGAGCTTATTGGTGTATTAAATCAAGCACGTGCAAAAGCAGCACTAGAACGTAGAAGTGTTGACGTAGAGTTGAGCACAAATGAAACAGATTCATTAGCTGAAAATACTGACACGACCATGTATTGGATGCCTTATGGAAAAGCGCATTTAACATCTACGAGCGAAAAAAAAATTACTTATGGATTGAACGGTAGTGTAGTCAATGCAGGATCAGATACGACATTTGTGATCTGTTCAGAACAAGGTGGGAAATCCCAAACAGTGAGTGTTTCTAAAATGGGAACAATTCAACAAGTCGTTGAGGGGACATGCTAATGATCAATAAGAATCAACAGGGTGTTGGCTTGATTGAGGTGCTTATTTCACTGTTAATTTTAGCAATCGGTGTTATGGGGTTTATTGCGTTGCAGTATCGAGCTATAGAGGCAACGGCTGAAAGTGGTTCACGAATTCAAGCGGTTAATTTAGCGCGTGATTTAGCTGAAAGAATGCGAGTCAATCGTGGTGCAGAAGAAGTTTATGCATTTCAGTTAAATAGAGCTGATACACAAATGACTTCTTCTACAAATTGTTTTAATGCGAATTGTTCAAGTACAGATTTGGCTGATTTTGATGTAGAGCTGATTACGAAGAAAGCACGGACAATGGGTATGACTGCAAATTATTTACCTTGTCAGGGCAATGAGGACAATCGTAGATGCATATACGTTGCATGGGGGGATACTGCGGCAACGGATGGTGCAAATAATGGGAACTGCACGACTGGAACGAATTATGAGCCAAACTCAACGTGTTTGATTATGGAGGTTTACTAAATGAACCGTATTAAACAAGCAGGTTTTACATTGATTGAGTTAATGCTTGCATTAGCACTAGGTTTGGTGATTGTTGCAGCAGCAACGATGCTATTTTTGACTAGTTCTCGTAGTCAAGCGTTGCAGCAAGGGCAGGCGAGTTTACAGGACAATGCAAATTTTGGTCTAAATTATATCGTGAAAGATATTCGCTTAGGTAATTTGAATACGGTTAAGTCTAGTATTAATGATTTAACTGCATATGGTGGTATTGTTTTTCGCTCATCCGCTAATTCAGTTGAAGTGAGTGCAGTAGATCGATCCAATATTCCAATGAGCATAGTGGGGGCGACAGCACATGAGACCTTACTCACACGTAGTAAAGGGCTTGGAGTAGGTACAAGCCCTCAGTGGACAGGTGTATCTAATGTGAAAGATATATCGAGTGATCAATTGACCATTCAATTTGTACCACAATATGTTCTAGATCATAAAAACACAACAGATGAAAATGATGATGTTTGGTATGGCGGGGTAGATTGCGAGGGGACGGAACTAGAATTTAGTCGTGCGGAAGGTCGGCAAGTTATTGTACAACGATATTTTTTAAGAGCTGATGATAATAATAATAAAAATGAGCCAAATACACCTTTAGGGCTTGCGTGTGATGCAGGACATTATCCTTTAGAGGGGAATCCAACTGAAATTACCAACTTTGGTGATGATGGGGAAATTATTTTAAAACGGGCGGATCACTTTCGAGTGTTGTATTCAATTCAATCAGGTACAAGTCATCGTTATGTAGATACAGCGACCTATATGGCAATGGCAACAAAACCTCGAATTTTAGCAGTGCAATTAGGCATATTAGTACGTTCAAATCAGGCTGTAGGTAGTGGATTGTTTGCTGATGATCAGGTGTTTAGAGTTTTGGATCAAGATGTAACAGTTACAGTACCTACAACAAATTCTTCAAAATATGCCAGACAAGTGGTTACACAAACGATCGCACTACGTAATGCTTTTGGGGAGAGAGGACAGTGATTAATCAACAGCGTGGAGCAACTTTAATTGTTGTCCTATTTCTTCTATTGGCTATTGTTGCGTTAGGAACTTTGGCTGTGAAGCAAAGTTTGGTCGGTTTAAATATTGCAACAAATAGTCAAGCACAACAATTACTAATGCAAAATGCAGATGCGGCTTTTTTTAATGTTGAACGAGAAGACAATATTATTCAGGCACTCAGTTCTAGTGGCATGTTTGGCTATATCAGTGGTGCAACAGACAAAGATAAAGAAATGGTCTTTTGTTATCGAGGCGAAGAGACTGGTTTTTTTGATATTAGCCGAGCAAGTCTAATTTATTGGAAACCTGGACAACAAGCACCGACCAATAGCGAATTTGGTGCAGATGGCTACTGTGATGCTGCTGAAAGTGAGACAAACTTTTTTACTAGTGGTCGTAAAGCAGTCATGACGCAAGTTGCTGTTAAGTTTTCAAGTATTTCAGAAAATGATCCTTTTTTCGGAGCGCAATTTGGAACGGATGATCAAACAGTAAAGTTTGATCGTAGTAAGCCTGTAAAAGTTTTTGCTGTATCTGTGATGCCTACACTTACAAGTGCCTCAGCAACGGACATAAATAATTGTTTTAAGAATCACATGAGTGAAGCAACAGTCCCTGAAGGTACTACGGTTGCATTAAGTGCTGATGCACGTAGAACTGTGACAGAGTGTCTTTCTGATTTAAATGTCCCATACACCTCATATGTCACTGAATATGTGATTGTTCAAGACTTTGTATAGATTTGGAGTAATGAAATGAAAACATCAAACAAAAATTTCCTGAGTTCATGTCGTTATAAAGTTTTAGCAGCAAGTATTGCAGCAATATCGACCATGTTAGTCAGTACCAGTGTGACACAAGCGAGTGATATTGATATTTACCAAGATGCAAAGTCTGGTGATATTACGTTGATGTTTATGCTAGATGTTTCAACCAGTATGAATGGAAAAGATGGTCAATCACAATCTCGATGGCAGCGTGTACAGGTTGCTATGCGTGACTTATTAAATGGTAATGCAAGTAAAGGTATTACTAAAATTAGTGATGACAAAATTATTGGGCTATCGACCCTAGGTGCAATATCGTTTAATAATCAGGGTAATTTAAACTCTAACAGTAGTAGCAGTAAAGGTGCTGTGTTAGTTCCTGCACGTCGTTTAGATGCTAAGGTTATTGAAAATAAAGTGGAAAAAACACAACGTGAATTGTTGGTGGATCGCATCAATAAAATTACAATGAAAACAAGTACGCCAACAGCTAAATCTTATGCAGAAGTGATTGCATATTTTATGGGAGTATCAACAGATAATAGTCAAGCGGATAGTGGATGGAGCTTCTCACATTCAACAACAAAAAAAGATAATAGATATGAATCACCATCTTCTTTAACACAAAGTGAGGATATACAAAAATGTAGTGGGCAAGGTATTTATGTACTTACAGATGGAGAGCCTAACTCGAATAGTGGTGTAAATAAATTAGCTGAAATTGCAATAAATAAAAGTGGATTTTCATGTACTTCTAGCAGTGATGGGTGGGATTGCACGAACAAACTAAATGCTGCATTAATTAATCCTAGTTTAAATGGTAAAGGTTTAAAGTTTAAAACAGCAGTGGTTGGTTTTGGTAATGCATTTAATAATATTGCCTCATTTGATAAGACGAAAACAGAAGCAGAAAATATAGCAGCACTGGGAACGATAAATAGTGATGTTAAGCGTGCTGCACGTTGGGGAATTTTGGGTGAAGGTGGTTGGTATTCAGGTAATAGCTCTCAAGATGTAGTGGATAGCGTAAATGACTTTATTAGTAGTTTATCTAAGGATATTCCATCGGTAACGACAGGCTCTCCGACGATTCCACGAGATGCTTTAAATCCTGCTGAGCTGCAAGATAATGCTTATTATCAAACCTTTCAGCCTACACCCAATACAAGTTATCAGCTTTGGTTAGGGAACTTAAAAAAATATTTAGTCAGTGAAAATGGTGTTTTAAAAGCTAAAAATGCAGCAACTGTATTTGAAACAGATGGCAGTATTAAAGAGCCTGTTTATGATGCAAATGGGAATATCACATCTGCTGTTTATGATTTTTGGTCGAAAGCTTTGAATACTGCTGTAGAAAATGGCGATGAAAATACGGTTGGAAGTAAAAAGTTTGCTGCACGTGGTGGTGCATGGTCGCAAATGTTATTGGGTGTAAATGCAGAAAATAAAGCAGAACGTAAGCTTTTAACCAATCGTAAGGCTGTAAATGGTTCTTTTGTTGGCACTGGTGCATTACGTCAAGTGCAATTGACAGATCTTACAGATTCAATTTATAAAACTGATCCAGATCGGGGTTATTTGCTTTCATTATTAGGCTATAACATTGATGTTACTAATCTTCCTACAACTGTTGAGCAACTCAAAGCACAGCCAAATTTACGTCAAATGGGGGCGGTAATGCACTCCTATCCTTTATTAGTTACTAATAAAGGAAAATTAGAATATAACAAAACCACTAAAGTTATGGATTCAATCAATCGAGAAGACTATGTGCTGTTTGGAACAACACAAGGTTTATTGCATGTTGTTGATGCTGAAACAGGTGTAGAAAAATTTGCTTTTGTACCCCATGAAATGATTGAAAAACAAAAAGATGCATTTAGATTATCTAGTGTAACGACTGGGGGCTTACAAAAACTTTATTATGGTATAGATGGGGCTTGGTCTCTGTATACACAGTATGTTGTTGATAATAAGGGCAATCTTGTTGTTGGTAAGGGGCGTACAGATAGCCAGCAAGGTATGCAAATGGCTTATGGTGGATTACGTATGGGGGGGCGTAGTTACTATGCGCTTGATCTGAGTAATATTGATAGTCCAAAGCTTAAATTTCATATTGATCCTGCAAGCCAAAAAGTTTATAGCGGTGATTCTTCTACAACGTTTAGTGAACTGCAATATATGGGGCAAAGTTGGTCTAAACCATCTATTGGTTGGGTGAACTGGGGAGGGGCACGTAAACGTGTGATGTTTGTGGGTGGTGGCTATGATGCTGGTGGTGATGATGGTGATGCGCATACAAATAATGTGAAAGGATTGTATGAGGGGTATGAGAAAGCGACTTACAATCCAAGCCGATCTAAAGGTGCTGGGGTATATATGTTTGATGCTGACAACGGAGATCTACTTTGGTGGGCAAGTGATTATGCTACGGCTACGTCAGATGCAAAGGTGAATACAGGTGTTATTTCAACTCAAAGTAGAGATTTAAAGTATAGTGTTGTCAGTGAGATCCGTACTGTAGATCGTGATGGTGATGATTTAATTGATCATTTGTATTTTGGTGATTTGGGTGGGCAATTATTTAGAATAGACTTGGATAATAAACAGAATACAAAAGGAGCTGTTCCCAAAGCCCCTGTTAAGCTTTTGACCTTAAATGCAGGTGAAAAAAGTCCAAGATTCTATGATATGCCAGGTTTTTCTTTATATAATCAAAATGGTACAACATTTGCTGTGATTTCACAGGGTAGCGGTAATCGTAGTACTCCTTTAGATAGCTATTCTTCTGATACAACATATGATTATGATGCTATTTACAATATCTATGATAAAGATGTTGCACGCCGTGACTTATTTAACAGAACAGCAGGGTTAAATACACAAAATCTTGGAAAATTGAATTTAGGTGAAATTACAGAAAGTAACCGTTTTGCAGATACAACACTGGTTGCACCTTTTGCAGAGAAAGGTGGTTGGTTTTATCGTTTCCAAACGTGTACAGTGGGTGTAGATGGAAAGAAAACGGACTGCGATAAATATAAAAAACAAAGTGAAAAAGTCTTTGGTACTCCTTTAGTAATGAATTACAAACTCTATGTTTCTACTTTTGATGCAAGTAAACCAGGCATTTCAGGTGACTGTGGTGCAGGTGTGAAAGGTGAAAGTATGTTAACTGCTTTCTGTATGCCTTTTGGTCAATGCTCATCAAAATTAGAGCATGCACGTGGTGTGATTGGTGTGGGTATTCATACGGTTACTGTCGGGGGTAAAAAAGGTGGTGGCACTGGGGAGGGCGGTGGTGATACTGGAAGTGGTGGGGAATGTGTAGGGAAAGACTGTCCACCCAAAGCGACAGGAGATACCAGTGCAACAAACTATTGTATTAATACCAGTGGTCGTATTGCTTTAACTGTAACAGGTGGATTTGGTAATGGTGAAGCGACAGAAATGTGCCTAATCCCACAACGTTGGTATGAAAAACTCGCACCTAAAACAACATCTTAATGGGTGAATTATGAAAAAAAATAACTCATTTCAAGATGGTTTTACGTTGATTGAAGTGATGGTTGTTGTAGTGATTGTGGCAATTTTTGCCGCAATCGCAATTCCATCTTATCAAGAATATGCACGTAGAGCTCAGGCGACTCAAGCACAAGAGCACTTGCAGCAAATTGCGATTGCATTAGATCGACATAAATCTAGAAATTTTAATTATCAAGGTTTTACATTACCTGTAGAAATGGAAGTTTCACCCAAAGGTGCAACGGGAAGTGCAGTCAGGTATAACTTCGCTGTGACTAGAGGTGCAGGGAATCAATCTTGGGTGATCACTGCATTTGCTGAAGATACGAAAAATTATAATTTCCTCATGTCGAGCACAGGTATACGTTGTAAAAATAAAGCGGAAAATCTGATTGATGCCACAGCTGTTTCATGTGGTGATAAAGATACGGGGCGTGAAGAATGGTAAAGCATAGCAAAGGTTTTACATTGATTGAGCTCATGATTGTGGTTGCAATAGTTGGAATTTTAGCGGCTATTGCTTATCCATCTTATCAAGAATATGTACGGAAAACACATAGAGCTGAAGCACAGTCTGAATTGCTCGAATTAGCAGCTCGGATTCAGCGCTTTAAAATTGCAAATTTTTCTTATGTACCACTTATAAATGATGTTGAAACACCAGTTACCCTAGCTGATTTACAGCATTCTGGAAAAATACCTACCCAAGGAACAGCTCGATATCGTATTGAGCTGACAGATGTAGAGCCGAATACTTGGACTTTGATTGCAACACCAGAAGCAACTACCTCACAAAAAAATGATGGGTCTATTTGTTTAAATCACCGAGGTGAAAAGTTTTGGGCAAAAGGTCAAACATGTACAGCTACAGATTTAAGCAATACTTCCACATGGACGGATTAAAATTTAAATTCAAAACTGTGGATAAATAAATTTTGCACTTTCTTTCGTGGTAAAGATAACGTAAAATATTGCCCTCTATGAAAGGGGTTTGAAATGTTTCGATGGTCGAAACAGGGATAATCCGTAAAAACTATAAGGTTCTATCATGGTTGTTATTCGTCTTGCACGCGGTGGTGCTAAAAAACGTCCGTTCTATCAAATCATTGTGACTGATAGCCGTAATGCACGTGACGGTCGTTTCATCGAACGTATCGGTTTCTTTAACCCTACAGCTCAAGGTAAAGCAGAAAAACTTCGTTTAGATGCTGACCGTTTTGCTCATTGGGTTTCACAAGGTGCGCAACCTTCTGAACGTGTTGCTTCTTTAGCTGCTCAAGCTAAAAAAGCTGCAGCTGCTGCATAATTTTGACAATTAAGTAGTAGATTGCCCATGACACCAACACAGAATGTTCCCGAAGATCGTATTCAGATTGGACAGTTACGTTCAGCATATGGATTAAATGGGTGGCTCTGGGTCTATTCCAATACAGAACCGATGAGCAATATCTTTAACTATCTGCCTTGGTATATTGAGACCAAAGCAGGTTGGCAAATGGTTGATGTAAAACGTTGGAAACCACATGGCAAAGGCTTGGTTGTTTCGCTCAAAGGTGTAGTTGATCGCACCGGTGCAGATAATCTTGTTGGCGCAAATGTCTGGATTTCAAAGTCTCAACTGCCTCAAGCGGGTGTGGACGAGTACTATTGGACTGATTTGAAAGGCTTAACTGTGTTAGGTTTGGATGATCAAGAGCAAGAAGTTAATCTCGGCAAAATCCATGAACTGTTTGAAACAGGCGCTAACGATGTGATGGTTGTTCGTGCAACATCCGACAGCGTTGATGGCGAAGAGCGCATGATTCCGTGGCATAAAGATATCGTACAACGTGTTGATCTTGAAGCTGGTCGTATCTACGTGAATTGGGGCGTGGATTATTAATTCTTAAATTTATTTTAAAGAATGAACGCAGCAGGAAAATAGAGGAGTCTGCGATGTTTTTTGCAGTCATTACGCTGTTTCCTGAAATGTTTGAAGCGATTACAGCCTACGGGATTAGCGGACGCGCAGCAAAACGTGATTTGATTCAAGTCCATTGTATCAATCCGCGTGAGTTTGCTGAGGGCAACTACAAAAGAGTGGATGAACGTCCATTTGGTGGTGGTCCAGGTATGGTGATGATGGCGGAGCCTCTAAGCAAAGCAATCCATCGTGCCAAAGAACTTGCAGTGCAAGCGGGAGCAGTTCATGTCCCTGTGGTGTATATGTCACCGCAAGGAAAGACCTTAAATGAATCTGCGGTACAACAATTTATTGATTATGATGGATTGATTGTGTTGTGTGGTCGTTATGAAGGTGTTGATGAGCGTTTGATCCAACAATATGTTGATCAGGAATGGTCAATTGGAGATTACGTCTTGTCAGGTGGTGAATTGCCTGCGATGGTTTTATTAGACAGTATTATTCGACGTTTGCCGAATGCAATGTCTGATGAACAATCACACGTACAAGATTCATTTGTAGATGGTCTTTTAGACTGTCCACAATATACCAAGCCAGACCATTTTGAAGGTTTGGATGTGCCTGAGGTATTAAAATCTGGGCATCATGCAAATATTGAAAAATGGCGGTTTTGCAGCGTTATCAACGCACACTTGAACGTCGACCTGAATTGGTTGAAAAAGTAGAGTTGACCAAGCAGCAAAAAAAATGGCTTCGGGATTCTGATACTCAAAATTAATTTGAGTATTCTTTAATAGGCTCTTTATTGGTTGAGATGGTCAACAATAAAGAGAAAGATAATCGGGTTGATATGCGATATAGCCTCTGTCCCCAGTGGTATTCAGACCTCTTCTGACCCACATATATCGGAGATACCCCATGAGCGGTAAGCATCCTTTAGTTCAAGTTATTGAAAATGCACAATTAAAATCTGATATCCCTGCTTTTGCACCAGGTGATACAGTGATCGTTTCTGTAAAAGTAAAAGAGGGCGATCGTGAACGTCTTCAGGCTTTTGAAGGTGTTGTAATTGCGATTAAAAATCGTGGTTTGAACTCTGCTTTCACTGTTCGTAAAATCTCTAGCGGTGTTGGTGTTGAGCGTGTTTTCCAAACTCACTCTCCAATCGTTGCTGGTATCGAAGTGAAACGTCGTGGTGACGTTCGTCGTGCTAAACTTTACTATCTTCGTGAATTGTCTGGTAAAGCTGCACGTATTCGTGAAAAATTACCAGCACGTAAAGCGAAATAATTCGTTTTATACGTGTGAAAAAATGCGCCTTTTGGCGCATTTTTTATGTCTTATTTTTATATTTTAGATCATGACTATCTATTGGCATTTACCTTTAGAAATAGAGCTGATTGTGCCATCTTGAGGTTTCAGTTTTAAGCAAATTGTGGCATTTTCAATAATGTTTGATTCACCTTTCAGCGATATAGCGCCTCCTGCATTATAAACAAAAAATTCATGACCATCTTTCGTGGTAAATGCATAACCATCGCCTGATTCACTCATTCCTAAATGTTCTTTGACAACCACAGTCATTTGACTACTTTTTTCAGCGACAATATAAAAAAGTCTACTGCCCATTTTATTTTTACCTTGGTCTTTTATGGTAAATTTACCTTTCAAGTTACCTGTTTTTTTATTCCAAGTGACATAGGGAGAGCATTTTCCGATGGTATCTTCGGCATTTGGATTATCAATTTTGTCACATTCGATAAATACCTCGAAATCTTGTTTTCCCATTGGAGCAACGTAAAAAGTTGGGCTAACACCTCGATATCCTGAAGTAATATCATCAAATTCATTTGGATTTTTAATGGTTAAATCCAATAATACGACTTTGTTTTTATTATTTTGTAAGAATTGTGCGAATTGAGGATCTTGTTTTGGAATACCTTTATAGCTATTCACTGGGTTTGCATAAAGTGTGAAAGATGAGATCAATGTGATATTGAGTAGTGTTAATTTTATAAAGCTTGAGAGTTTCATCGCGATTCCTGAAAAAAATGCTTGTAGTGTTGTGAAATAGTGTTCTATTTTAATGAATTTATTCAATATTTTGAAATGCTATCAGTTACTTTAAACGTTTTCAAGTTCGTACTTTTTTATGTGTAAAGTAGTTTTTAAACCTATTTTATGGGCGTTTATATAGGAAAATAAGTATAAATTTATCATTCCCTTTGCAAATAATCCGATAGATCATTGTTAATTTTTCGCTGAGATTGATAACATGGCGACTAAGAATATTGCTTAGTTTTGTTATGAAATCATCTGCACCTAAAATCCAGCGTCGCCCGATTAGTGGCGTTTTTTTATTGAATAAACCACTTGGCATTAGCTCAAATGCAGCTTTGCAACGTGTACGTTGGTTATTTCGTGCAGACAAAGGTGGGCATACTGGCGCATTAGACCCTTTAGCTTCGGGGTTATTGCCGATTTGTTTGGGTGAGGCGACCAAATTTTCGCATTTTTTACTCGACTCAACCAAACGTTATCAGACCACAGTTCATTTGGGACACAGCACAACAACAGGTGATGTTGAAGGTGAGGTGTTACTCGAACAAACTGTACCTGAACTGACTGAAGCGCAAATCCAAGCAGTTTTGGCACAATTTACAGGGGATATTCTGCAAGTTCCCCCAATGTATTCGGCACTTAAAAAACAAGGTCGACCTTTATATGAGTTGGCTCGTCAGGGTATTGAGATTGAGCGTGAAGCACGTCCAATTACGATTGATCAAATTGAATTATTGTCATTTACTGCAAATAGTTTGACTTTAGATGTGACCTGTTCAAAAGGAACATATATCCGTGTTTTAGGTGAAGATATTGCCAAAGCTTTGGGTACTTACGGGCATTTAACGTATTTGCATCGTATTCAAACAGGAGCATTTGAACTAAATCCTGAGTTTACCATTGAATATTTAGAAAGTTTAACTGAACAACAGCGTGAAGCATTGTTATTGCCTGTATATGCACCGATTGACCATTTTCCAAAAATTCAGGTGCCTGATGGACGTGCTGAATATTTTAGTCGAGGCATGGAGAGTAATATTGATCATGCTGCAACGGCGCAAGTGGTGGTTTTTGATGGTGAAAAATGTTTAGGTTTGGCTGAAATTACAGAGAAGAAGCGTCTTGTGCCAAAACGTGTTTTGAACTTGTAATGCATCCGATGTAAGGGAAAGTTGATGGAACTTGAACTGATACTGAGCTTGGTATTCTTTGCTTTTTGTGCAGGTGCAATTGATGCAGCAGTGGGTGGTGGTGGTTTGATTCAAATCCCTGCTTTAATGGGAGCACTGCCGCACTCACCTACTGCAACAATCTTTGGAACCAATAAATTGGCTTCGATTTGTGGTACAGCATCCGCAGCATTTTCTTATTTACGCCAAGTTAAAATTCAGTGGAAATTATTAGTAGTAATTGCTGTGACTGCTTTTGTGAGTGCTTTTGGCGGGGCTGCTTGTGTCTCGTTGATTCCACAAGAGATCTTACGTCCATTTGTACTGTTCATGTTGATCGTGATTGCAGTCTATACCTTGATGAAAAAGCAATTTGGTCAAGTCCATATACAGCAAGAAATTACACGAAAAGTGCTGATTTTGGCAGGTGTGGGGGGCTTATTGATTGGCTTTTATGACGGAATTTTTGGTCCGGGGACGGGTAGTTTTTTTATTTTCTATTTTATTCGTTATTTAAAAGTTGATTTTTTACATGCTTCGGCATTATCGAAAATTGGTAATTTTATGACCAATTTTGCAGCATTAAGTTTTTTTATTCCGACAGGGCATGTGTTGTTTCAGTTGGGCTTGATGATGGCGGTTGCCAATGTTTGCGGCTCATTGGTTGGTGTAAAAATGGCATTAAAATATGGCAGTGGTTTTATTCGAATTTTATTTTTGATTTTGGTCAGTATCTTGATTTGTCGTTTGGCGTATCAAATGTTTTGGGTTTGAGTCATTTTTTATTCCACAATATTTCAAAATAAAAAAAAGCGCTGATCATTTCAGCGCTTTTTTCTTAGTGTTCAATTGCTTGGCTTTTAGGTTTAAAAGTTACACCAATTGATGCAACCATGATGCATACCAAAGCAAGGCTTTGCCAAAGGCTAATATGTTCTTTGAGTAATACCATACCTGCGATCGCAGCTAAAGCAGGAGATAAACTCGATAAAGTTCCGTAACTAAGTTTGCTTAATGTTTTGAGTGCCATTAAGTCTAAAGCATAGGGGATTGCAGTTGCTAATAATGCAATCATCAATGCATGTCCCCAATATTGTGTTTGCATCAATGCAGTTGGATTATGTACAGCGCTGATTGGTAACATCACCAATGCAGATAATGCAATGGCAATGGTTAGTGCATGCATACCAATATTTTGGCGAACAACTCGTTGCCCAAAATAGATATAAGATGCCCAAAAAATGCCTGCACCAATTGCACATGCAGCACCTAAATATGAAAAATTATGTTGATTAGCATCTTGCCAAGGCACCATTAAGGCTATCCCGACTATAGCAAGACATACCCAGATATAATCGACTTTGCGCTGAATTGAAAGAAGTGCCAAAGTTAAGGGACCTAGAAACTCTAAACCGACAGCAATACCTTGTGGTAACTTGCCAAGTGATGCGTAAAACAACACATTCATTAAACAAACTGAGCCACTATAAAATAGTAAATCTTTCCATTTTAAATACGGCAAGCGTTTGATAATTTTCCATGAACGGAACATCACAAAAACTAAAATAGATGCAAAACACAGGCGTAGTGTGACCACTGTGAGTGGGTCTAGTACTTCAAAAAGCTGTTTGGCAAATGATGCACTGATTTGATATGCCACCATCGACATGATCATATAAAATACAGCAAGGAATTGAGAGTTTTGCATAGTGCAGATAAGTAGGAATATTGTGCAATTCTAGCATTTTATTATTTCAAAAAGGCAGGTTCTCATTCAGATATAAATGCCTTAGAATGTTTTAAATTGAAGTGTTTAAAAATTCAAACGCTAAGATTTCTTTTATGTGTATTGATCGTTTTTAGAATGATGAAAAGTGAAATATATTTAAGAGAATACAACAATGAAAAATGTAAAATTTTGATGTAATTAGTTAGGTAAGAGAAAAATGTCAGACACTAAAATAGACAAGACAGAAGCTTTAGAAGTAAAAGATACGGTTGGTTATGGGGATGATCATGCCGTAAATTATCAACATGTCTTAGCACTAGAACAACAAAACATAGCTTACACAGATCAAGAGGCACAGCAACGTGTGGATATTTTGGTCAATGCATCAAATAATAATTTTGCAGCCGCCAGTACTCGCTTAGGGCAATGGCATCTATTGGGACATTATGTATCGCAAAATATCGAGTCAGCGATTTTATTTTTCCAACATGCAGTAAAACTTGGTGATGCATTGGCAATGGTGGAATTGGCACATATTGGCTTACAATCATTAAGTCCAACTTTAACTGTAGAACAAGGTTTAGACTATTTAAAGCAAGCTGTAGACTTAAATCATCCTGAAGCAATTTATGCATCTGCATTGCATATTTTAGAAAATAATCCTGATGCAGCGTTAAATTTATTAGTTCATAATTATCAACAACATCAACATGAAGTAAGTTTAAAAACTTGTATTGAAAATCTGGCTTTTGATCAAAATATTGTCATTGAAAAATTAGAAGATTTGGCACAAAAAGATAGTTTTGCCAGTGCGTTATTGGCATTCCAATATTTTAAACAAGGCAATGACAAAAAAGCCTTTAAATATGCACAAAAAGCGCAAGAGCAAAATGATGCATATGGTTGTTATGTACGTGCTTTAGTGGAAGAAAAAGATCCTAAAGGTGACCCGAATGTTGCGTATGCATTCTTTGTTAAAGCAGCACAACTTGGACATGTGGAAGCATCGTATTGGGTTGCAATCGACAATTTACGCAAAGCTGACCTCATAGATGATGAAGTAGAAAAAGAATTGTTAAATCAACAGGCTTACCAGTTCCTACAATTTGCAGCATTACATGGGCATGCTGCGGCAAAATTTTCTTATGGACAATGTTTACGTATAGGTATTGGTACAGAGAAAAATCCTGAACAAGGGATACAGTGGTTAGATCAAGCAGCACAACAAGGCAATGCAGATGCACAGTTTGAATTGGCAATGTTACTCAATCTTGATGATCCTCGTCATTTGGCTCTGTTGACTGCATCTGCGCAAAATGGGCATGTTCAAGCAATACTATGTATGGCAATTTATGAACAACGACAACAACACTTTTCTCAAGCGATTCAATGGTTAGATGTAGCACAGCAAGCAAAGTCAGCACGTGCTTCTTATTTGTTGGCACAAATGTATCGAGCAGGGCAAGGCGTTGATGTTGATTTGAAACAAGTTGTGAACTTGTTACAACAAGCGGCTGATGGTGGGGATGTTGATGCGTATTTTGAATTGTATCAAGCATATTCACAGGGTTTGGGTATCCGTAAAAACAAGAAAAATGCTGAAAAATATTTGACTTTGGCACAGCAAAATCAGCATATCGAAGCCAGTGCTATTGCGCTATAAACGAGGAAAATCATGCAGTTCAACAACCCCATTGAATATTATCAGCACACACAAGGACGATTGTTTGTGGTGGGTGATCTGCATGGTTGCTATGACGAATTAATGCAAACGCTTGACAAACTTCGATTTAATTTTCAGCAGGATCTATTGGTTTGTGTGGGGGATTTGGTGGATCGTGGCGCTGAAAGTTTAAAATGTTTACAGTTGGTTCATGAGCCTTGGTTTAAAAGCATCATTGGTAATCATGAAGAAATGTGCTTGTATTCTGCAATTGATCCAATGATGGCACGTTTACATGCACAACATGGCGGAGAATGGTTTTATAATTTATCCGAAGCGGATAAAAATCAGGTGATTGAACTGTGCCAAGAAATGCCCATTGTTTTAGAGGTTGACTATCTAGGGCAAAAGTATGGTTTTGTGCATGGTGATATTGAACAGAATGACTGGGAAACATTTAAAGCCACGATTCATACTGAAAAATATCGTGAAATCGCACTTTGGGGGCGCTCTCGTGTAAAAGATTCTGCTAAGAAAAATTTTCAAAATATTCAAGGAATTGATACAGTTTTCTTTGGGCATACGGTGGTTGATCTTGTCACCAAACGCCATAATTGTTATTTCATTGACACTGGTGCTGTTTTTGATATGCGTTTAACAGTCTTAGAAATACATCCAGATTTACCAATAGAAAAGCAAGTGATTGTGGTTTAGATGGGTATTTCGCAGTATTTAAAATTACTTTTGTAATTCTTTCTCAAGCGCTTTTTTTGCTTGTTGTGTCGTGACAGTACAACCAATTGATGCACTGATAATGGTTGCTAGAGCAAGCCATTGCGTCCAAAGCAATTGTTCATGTAAAAATATAAAGCCTGACAATGCAGCAATGGCAGGTTCTAAGCTCATCAAAGTTCCAAAACTCAAGGCAGATAAATTTCGTAAGGCAATCATTTCCAAAGAAAAGGGTAAGGCACTGGCTAAGATTGCTAAAGCAATAAAATAAATCAGATTCGATGGTTCAAAGACGCTTAATGGCATCCCTAAAAATAAGGCGATTGGCATCAGGCATAACATCCCAACAAACATACCTAAGCACACTGTATGATTACCTGAAACACCTGAAGGTTTTTGTCCTGCAATAATATATAGCGCCCAACATGCACCTGCACCAAGCGCAAATGCAATCCCAATCGGGTCAAGATGTACAGAAGCTTGTTGAAAGGGAAAAAGTAAAATCAGCCCTAAAATTGCCAGCCCGACCCAAATAAAATCAAAGCGTTGTCGAGCATGAAATAGTGCAACACTGAGTGGACCAATAAACTCAAAGGCAACTGCGATCCCTAAAGGAATCCGTGAAATAGATAAATAGAATAAAGCATTCATCCCTGCCAAAGCGATGCCATAGCTGATAATGGCTTTCCATTTCACGTGTTTAAAATCAGCCTGCCAAATTTTAAAGATCACTGCCAAAATCAATGAGCCAAGGAGTAAACGCATTGCGGAAATGGTCAGTACAGGGAATTGATCAAACAGGATTTTGGCAAGAGCACCACTGCTTTGCATACTGATCATCGCGATGAACAGTAGAATTAAAGCATGTAAATGTGGTGAGGCTTTTAAATTTGGCATTGAGGCATGATCAACTAGTGGCTATCTAAAATAAATTTGATATCTAAAGTGCGGATAGATCATACCTTTTTAATCAGAATAATAGGTGAGAAAAGATAAAAATCACCATCATTATTTGACCTATTGTTAAAATAAAAAGCCACAGGAAAATCCCTGTGCTTTTAACATCAAACAGTCTTAGAACAATACACGTACGCGAATTGTACCTTCAACTTCATGCAATGTATCAAGTGCTTCTTTTGATGCAGTTGCATCAACATCCATCACTAAATAACCAACATCACCTTTAGTCATTAAAGATTGACCAGAGATGTTGATGCCGTGTTCAGCAAACAAGTTATTAATTTTAGAAAGAACGCCCGGTACGTTTTTATGAATGTGAAGTAAACGGTGTTTACCTTCAGTCAATGGTAACGCAATTTCAGGGAAGTTCACCGCAGATAAAGTCATACCTTTATCAGAGTAAGCAACGAATTTTTCAGCAACTTCTAAACCGATGTTAGCTTGTGCTTCCATGGTTGAACCACCTACGTGTGGTGTTAAGATCACGTTAGGAATGTTACGAAGTGCAGAAACGAATTCTTCACCGTTTGCTTTAGGTTCTTTCGGGAATACGTCAACTGCAGCACCTGCAATATGACCTGATTTTAATGCATCAGCAAGGTCTTCGATGATGACACATGTACCACGTGCAGCATTGATAAAGATTGAACCTTCTTTCATTTGAGCAAATTGTTCTTTGCCCATGAAGTTGCGTGTAGAAGGAACATCTGGTACATGGATGGATACCACATCAGCATTGGCAAGAAGCTCACCCATAGAACCAACTTGGCGTGCATTACCTAAAGGTAATTTAGTCACAGCATCATAATAAATCACATGCATACCCATGCTTTCTGCAAGTACAGAAAGTTGAGAACCAATAGAGCCGTAACCCACGATACCTAAAGTTTTGCCACGTGTTTCAAATGAACCGACCGCAGATTTATTCCAACCGCCTGCATGTGTATCTGTTGATTTTTCAGGTACACGGCGAAGAAGGAGAATCGCTTCAGCAAGTACAAGTTCTGCAACAGAACGAGTATTTGAATAAGGTGCATTAAATACTGGAATACCACGAATCATGGCAGCATTTAAGTTCACTTGGTTAGTACCAATACAGAAACAACCAACTGCAATGAGTTTTTGTGCTGCTTCAAAGACTTCTTCAGTCAATTGAGTACGGGAACGAATACCAATGAAGTGAGCATCTTTAACCGCTTCTTTCAACGCTTCACCCTCAAGCGCAGTTTTACGGTAGTCGATGTTGGTATATCCAGCAGCATTTAATGTGTCGATTGCGTTTTGGTGAACGCCTTCTAACAACAAGAAACGAATTTTATCTTTAGGCAGTGAAAGATGTTGGCTCATTACGGCTCCGCTACAAAGGCCAAATTTAGTGGCGATATAATAGCATAGGACGTAGGGTGATATACATTTCCTTTATGACGATGATTGCAGGTATTTTTGCAAAATATAGGACATAACTTGTCGTATATGGTCTATTTAAATGTGTAATTTCCATAGTGACATTATGGAAATAGTTTTTTTAAGGGTTTTATTGAAAAATGCCTTATAATAAAGCTTCGTGAAAATAGCCTGTCCTTACGGTGCTGCTTTTATATTCACATTGGTCTAAAAATTACACGATTTTAAGGGGTTATTTTTAGACACTTTCTACTTGTTTACTTCTGCTAGGTCTGCAAACGATGAACGCTCCAGTCGCTTTAACACCTGAGTTATTAACCCAATTAACCGCAATTGTGGGTGAAAACCGCATTAAAACAGATGCGGATAGCCTCGAAAATTGGGGACGTGATCACACTAAACATTTTGATCCAAATCCATCTGTCATCGTTTTTCCATCCAGCACAGAACAAGTTCAAGCGATTGTAAAACTTGCTAACCAATTTAATGTCGCAATTACGCCATCAGGTGGTCGTACAGGTTTGTCTGCGGGTGCAGTAGCAGCCAATGGTGAAATTGTCATGAGCTTTGACAAGATGAACCAAATTTTAGAATTCTTCCCTGCTGATCGTATGGTACGTGTGCAAGCGGGTGTGGTGACTGAACAACTGCAAAACTATGCTGAAGAACAAGGCATGTATTATCCAGTAGATTTTGCATCTGCGGGTTCATCACAAATCGGCGGTAATATTGGTACCAATGCAGGCGGTATCAAAGTAATTAAATACGGCATGACACGTAACTGGGTGTTGGGTTTGACCGTTGTAACAGGTAAAGGCGACATCATTCGCTTAAATAAAGGCATGATCAAAAATGCGACTGGTTATGCGATGCAGCACTTATTTATCGGTGCAGAAGGGACTTTAGGTTTAGTCACTGAAGCTGAAATTAAACTTGAACGTGCGCCACATGATCTACAAGTTTTAGTTTTAGGTGTGCCAGATTTTGATGCGATCATGCCTGTATTGCACGCATTCCAAAGTAAAATTGACCTGACAGCATTTGAATTCTTTGGTGAATTGGCAATGCAAAAAGTGTTAGATCGTGGTCATGTACAACGTCCATTTGAAACTGAGTGCCCATTCTATGTGTTGCTTGAGTTTGAAGCACCGTATGAACCGATCATGGATGCAGCGATGGAAATCTTCGAGCATTGTATGGAGCAAGGTTGGGTGCTAGATGGTGTGATGAGCCAAAGCCTAGAACAAGTTCAAAATTTATGGCGTTTACGTGAAGATATTTCTGAGTCGATTGCACCATTTATTCCATACAAAAATGATATTTCTGTGTTGATTAGCCATGTTCCTGCATTTATTAAAGAAATTGATGCGATTGTGACAGAAAATTATCCAGACTTTGAAATCTGTTGGTTCGGTCATATTGGTGACGGTAACTTGCACTTAAATATTTTAAAACCTGCTGATTTATCAAAAGATGAATTCTTTGCTAAATGTCAGGTGGTGAACAAATATGTATTTGAAACTGTGAAGAAATATGATGGTTCAATTTCTGCCGAGCATGGTGTGGGTATGACCAAAAAACCATATTTGGACTATAGCCGTACTGCCGAAGAAATCGAATATATGAAAGCTTTGAAAAAAGTTTTCGATCCAAATGGCATCATGAATCCGGGTAAATTATTTGATCTTTAATGATTTAAATGAATGACTTAAACGCGCTTTCGGGCGCGTTTTTTTATATGAAAAATTTTTAAATCATGTAATATATTGATTAATAAATGAAATAATAAATGTTTAAAATGGGGGAAACATGAGTTTAAAAAAATGTACGGATTGTGGTCAAGATTATAGCGAGCGAGCACCTGCATGTATCCATTGTGGTGCACCGAATGATGCGATACAGCCTACTGAAACAAAAAGTGAAAGTTCATCTTTTTTAGGTTGGATCGGGGCAGCAATTTGTGTTGCGATTGGTTTTTATAGTGTAAATCCAAGTGGATTTATTGATATCATTCGCATTTTTAAACCTGATGTTAATGTGGTTACTGAGTCTGATGTGCGTTCATGTACTTCAAATGGTGCACAAACACAGATGAAATCTGCTTTTAATCAAAGCCAATATGCCTTAGCAAATAATTTAAAAGTCATAACACTTGAGACGCGGCAAGTCGCAACTGAAGAGGGTAGTGAATTAAGCTGTCATTCAGAATTAATGCTCAATAATAGTGAAAAGGTGAGTTTTATTTTTAATTTTACGCAAAAAGATGATCAGTATTTAATTATGGGCAGACCCTTATAAATAAATAGTTCATTTTTCAAATGATATTGTTCTGTTAATTTAGTCGTTTAGGTTTTATTGTTTCATTGAAGTGATTGAAATAATGAAGTGATCATGTTCGTTACACTGCTTAAATAGTATCAGTATTTGAAAACAGGCATGATAGCGTCATTCACAAAAAAATTTGGTTGGATATTATGATTCGTTTATTTTCTATTTCTATGCTGTGCATCGCAGCATTTACAGGTTGTGCCACGACTGAGAAGTTAAGCAGTAAAGTTGGCTTTGGTGGTTCAGAAACACCGATGCAACAAGTCATCAAAGCACAACCATCTATTTTAAAAAATCAAAATAGTATGTCAGTACGTCAAGTATTTAACAGTGTGGAAAATCCAACAGCAGCACAGATTGCGGTAATTGATTCAAATTTATTAGATGACTCGGTGAGTGCAATTCGTACGGATTATATTTTTAAACGTATCGATAATGCTTGGAAATTACAAGAAACCAAAAAGAGCTATCAGTGCCAACGAGGGAATAATAAAAATTTCCAAACACAGTTATGTTCTTAATTCAGCACTAATAAAATGCCTACGAGGCGTTGAGCTCTCGTAGGTCAATATTATTTTTTATTTGAAATCTAATACATACGATGGAATAAACGAATTTCATCTGCTTTAGGTAACACATCGCCATAACCAAGCTCTTTATACAGTTTCGTGGCTTTTTTACGCCAAATTTCAGCTTGTTTGGCATCGGCTTTAAAGCCTTTTGCGCCATTTTCATATAAATTGACCAATAAAATCCCTGCTGTTGGATTACCTTGTTCAAGTGATTTTTTATACAGTTCTACGGCTTTGGCAGGATCAGCTTTGACCAAATGTCCATGTTCATAATAACGTGCCAAATCTAACAATGCCCGATCATGTCCAAGTGCAATGGCTTGATTTAAATATTCTATGGATTTTTCAGGATTGTAAATATCCCATTCTTTTTGTGCATAAAGTTCTGAGAGTGTATAGAAAGCATCTTTTTCTTTTTTGGCAGCTTTATGTTCTGCCATAAATAGCTCAGCTTCGTAGGTCAATTCGTCAAACTTTTTATTGCTTTTTAACAGTCTTAACACGGCTTGTTGTGCTGCGGGATTATCTTCATTTGCAGACATTTTATAATATTGCATCGCATCTTCGATGGGATGATTTAGAAATTTTTGATTTTCAATCATTTGCCCCATCATGTAGGCAATAAAGCCTGTGGGATCAATTTGCATAGAATATAAATAATGGGCTTTTTTCCAATATTTTAAAGCCGTTTCTTGGTTTTCAGGTCGTCCAACGCCGTAAGCATAGGCATAAGCAACGTATGCCCAATATGCGCCAATGCTATCTGCATTACTTGGATGATCAGCAAAAATAGAGAGCAGATCAATGGCTTCTTTTTGCATTTCGGTAGAGCCAATCTGATGCATTAAACGAATACCAAGAAGTTCCATTGCATCAAAGCTGTTTAAATCCATTGCTTCAATGATTAAATCATTGGCTTTGCTTTGGTCTTTTTTCACCTCTTCGCCTAAATCATATTTTTGTGCTTCGAGCAGTTTTTTGTAGATATTAATATCATTTTCATCGGGTTCACGAATGTTTGCCATGTTACGAAATTTTTGTTTTTCTTCTTCGCTCATATTTGAACTTGCTTCGATTTGCGCTAAGTTGGCTTTGATTTGTTCGGCAAATAAGCGGTTTAATGATTGGTCATTTTCAGGGTCAATCAGGTAATTTTCCCATAGGGTTTGGTTAAATGAATCCATGCCATTTTGTTGATGAAATTCGGCAAAGATTGGCGTGTGTTGGATTGGGGAGGGTGTATTATATTTTATAGTGCGTTGCATATTTGGAGTTGTACTTGCAAACACATTTTGGCATGTTGTGAAAGGCATTAAAATCGCAGTGCAAAAGCTTAGGGTCAGAAGTGATTTTCTCATTTTTAGTTAAAATATATGCTTGAATTTCGTTAAGTATTTATAGCAAAAATGGTTTATCCATTGTGTTAAGTTGAGTAAGTTTAAATGATTGGAAAGTTTAAGTTTTCCTTTTGAAATGTGGAAAAGTGTCCTCATTAACATCTATCTGACTTGATACTTTTATTTGGGGAATAACAATAAATGAATATTTTGATTGTAGGTAACGGTTTTGATCTTTCGCACTATTTGCCGACAAAGTATGACCATTTTATGGTGGCAATGGATGCCATTGAAAATTGGGATAGCTCTAAAGGTGATATGGGGTTTGATGATTTGTTTGGTTTGTTGTATGAGAAAGAGGATTATTTCTTTGGTTATACAAAAGCAATGTATCACACTGATGAAATAAAAATTTCGGTTGATCAAGTTAAGGAACTAAAAGAACAGTTAGAAGAGAATGTTTGGTATCAGTATTTCTCAGATCATGTGCGAGAAGTGAAAACATGGATTGATTTTGAACAAAAAATTGAAAGTGCATTAGCTTTAGCTTTTAAATTTATTAAGAAAATTCATTTAAAATTTGAGAAATATGGAAAAATAGATACAACGATCCGGAATTTAACCAAAACAAACTCAGATAAAGATGATGAGAAGATTTATATTGCTGAATTAGATATGAATCTACTTAATAAATTAGAATTATTTACAGTCAATAGAGCTTATGGTGCAGTTATAGAATCTGGTTTTGGTAGTCTACCTGATACAAGAAAGGGTTTTATAAACGATAATTGGCTTCATGTTAAAGAGAAGTCGGAATATGGTTTTTCAACTGAAAAATATATATCTTTTCTTAACAATCAATTAGAAAATTTTATTGAGGTGTTTAATCTATATCTTGAATTGGTAGTCAGAAAATTATTACCAATAGGTACTTTTTGTATTGATAGTAAAGATTGGACTGAACCTGAAAAAATATTTTCTTTTAATTATACAAATACATATCAACGAATTCATGATTCAGTAAAAGTTGACTACTTACATGGAAGCCATGGTGAACATCAAAATATAGTTTTAGGTGTTTCTGACTTAGAAGATGAATCATTAAAGAAAATTAAAGCTTATGGCTTTACGAAGTATCATCAAAAACTGTTTAAAGATACGGATTATCTTTTCCTTGATCAATATAAGGCAAAAATTCTAGATAAGAATAAGAAAGAAATATATTTAAAAGAACAACTTAAAAGTGAAATCAGGTCTAGTCAGCGTAATGATTTAGGTGAAAAAATTAAGGCAAATACAAGAGAGCAAAAACTTGATTTAAAGATAGTTGTTTGGGGACATTCTTTAGATGTTTCTGATAAAGATTATATTATTGATTTATTTAGCTTAAATGATGATATGGATCGAAATGTAAGAGTAATAGTCTACCATTTTAATAAGGCAGCAAAATTTGATTTATTAAACAATCTACTCGCAATTTTGGGTAAAGACAAAGTTGAACATTGGATGAAAAACAAGTGGCTTCAATTTAAAGAAAATCCAAAAATTGTCCCAAAAAGTGCTATAACTTTAGACGATTTACCTCAAACGTGAAAACAATGAACATTCAACAAGAAATCCAAAACCTATTCCAAAACCGAGATGAACATCCACTGTTTTATATCGAAAGTGGCAGCCGTTTATGGGGCATGGCAAGCCCTGACAGCGATTATGATGTACGTGGTTTTCACCTACCATCCAAAGCACAATATTACGATTACCGTAAACACCGTGACCTGATCGAAATCATGGATGGTGATTTTGATTTTGTATCGTTTGATCTCAACAAAATGTTTGGGTTACTCGCCAAAAGTAATCCAACGGTTTTGGAATGGGTACGCGCGCATATCGTCTATTTTAACCAATTTCCTGAATGGGAAAAATTTCGTGATGGTTTACTTCAGCGCATAGATTATAAAGCTTTGTATTACCATTATTTATCGCTTGCCAAAGGCGGGATGAATGTGATGCAAACAGCTGATAATTTTACCTATAAAAAAGTGTTTTATTCGATTCGTGGGCTAATGTCGGCTGAATTGGCAACGCAGGAAATCATGCCTGAATTACTGATTACCACGTTATTTGAGCAGATTGATGCAAATGATCCACTGCGTCATTGGGCAGAAGATTATTTGGAAATAAAAAAACAGCAAAAAGAAAAGGCGCAAGTCCCTGAAACAGAACAACTGCAAATTTTAAAATTGTTGAATGATAAAATTGAAGCTTTGAATTTACGAACGATTGAATCGACCAACGATGTGGAAAAATTACAGCAATATTTAACTGAATATAGCTTGAGTTTAAAACAGCATTTTTATGGTTAATGGTAAAAAATGGAAGCTAACACGATGAAAACCCTTGCCTTTATCCATCGCAATGACACGATATTTTCAGTGGGAGATTTTCATCCTGTCAAAACCATATTTTCCCATCATGAATTGGGCAATACCGTTTCGCCATTTTTATTGCTTGATCATTTAGGACCGGGCATTTTAAAACCGACCAATTTGAGTAAAGGGGTGAGTGAGCATCCACATCGTGGTTTTGAAACCGTGACGATGATGTTTAAGGGGGAACTTGAGCATCGTGATTCATCCGGTGGTGGTGGCATCATTGCTGAGGGCGATGTGCAATGGATGACCGCAGCATCAGGTGTGATTCATAAAGAAGTTTTTAGTGAAGCATTTTCCAAACAAGGCGGTGCATTTGAAATTGTACAGCTTTGGGTCAATTTACCTGCCAAAGATAAATTAAATCCTGCACGTTATCAAAGTCTTAAAAAAGAAAATATTCCCGTGATTCATCTTGAGAATGATGCAGGAATGGTACGAGTGATTGCAGGTGAATATACAGATCAACAGGGCATTGCCAAAACCCATACGCCAATCATGGTTTTAGATATTGCTCTTAAAGCAGGGCAAACCGCGATTTTTCCTGCCAATCGTGGAGACAGTACCTTGATTTATCTGCATACAGGTAAATTAAAATTTAACCCTGAAACAGAAATGTTGGACGATGAAGTATTGGAAGATCAGGCACTTGCAGTCATGTCGAGTCATGGTGAAAATGTGCAAGTGACTGCATTAAAAGACAGCAAATTTTTATTGCTTTCCGCAGCACCTTTAAATGAACCGATCAATGCCAAAGGCTTTTTTGTCATGAATACGTATAGCGAAATTTTACAGGCGTATGAGGATTTAAAGGCAGGAAAATTTATCCAAACGGTACAAGCGGAATAAGTCATTGTCCAAAAACGCAGGTATAAAAATTGCAAATTTTTACTCGTCACTAAAATGAAATTTTGTTAAGCTATCATTATGCAGTCAAGATATTCGCTTTATTGCATGTATTTTCTATATTAAAAAATCTTTTAGACACCCTGTGAATACGGTGTTTTTCATTGTGATTTCTCACGAAATTTCCAATTTAACTTATTGATCTCTCGATATTTTTTTATCGGGCTTGACTGTATTTGTCTCGCCTTGGTGAAACGTATCTCACTGTATAAAAATGATTTACAGGCGTCATCATGCAAAATACTCAAACAACGACATTGAGCCGTGCCACGTTTATGTTTCCATTGGCATTGGTTCTGTTTGAATTTTCGGTTTATATCGGAAATGATTTAGTACAACCTGCGATGCTTGCCATTACCAAAGAGTTTGGGGTGAGCAGTGCGTGGGCACCTTCTTCCATGTCTTTCTATTTGTTGGGTGGGGCATGTGTGGCATGGCTATTGGGTCCATTGTCAGATCGTTTAGGGCGCAAAAAAGTCCTGTTGGCAGGGGTGATTTTCTTTGTGGTGACCTGCTTATTGATTTTGTTGACCCACAATATCGAAAGCTTTTTGGCACTGCGGTTTTTACAAGGTTTTGGACTTTCTGTGATTGCAGCGGTGGGTTATGCAGCGATTCAGGAAACTTTTGAAGAACGAGATGCGATTAAAGTCATGGCACTGATGGCGAACATCTCCTTACTTGCACCGTTGATTGGTCCTGTGGTTGGTGCATTTTTGATTGATCATGTCTCTTGGCATTGGGGCTTTATTGGCATTGCATTTTTGGCATTTCTCAGTTGGTTTGGTTTGAAAGCCAAAATGCCTGAGCCAAAGGGCAGTATTCCCAAACAGCCTTTGAGTTATATTTGGGACGATTATAAAAAAGTCCTGAAAAATAAAACCTTTATGGGAATGACTTTAGGTTTGCCGATGGTTGCAATGCCATTGATGCTATGGATTGCACTTTCTCCTGTGATGTTGGTGGAAGAATTGGGTTTGAGCAGTCTGCAATATGGCTTGGCACAATTTCCTGTCTTGGGTGGTTTGATTCTTGGCAATATTGTCTTGATCAAAATTGTAGATCGCTTAGCTTTGGGTAAAACGGTTTTGATCGGCTTACCTTTGATGTTGCTTGGCACAGCCATTGTGATCTTGGGTGTGATTTGGCGGGAATATTTTCTTTACTGTGTCATTCTTGGCATGACTTTGGTCAGCTTTGGTGAGGGCATTAGCTTTTCGGTATTGTACCGTTTCGCGTTGATGGCATCGGATGTGTCTAAAGGCACGGTGGCGGCAGCAGTTTCAGTGTTGATGATGTTTATCTTTTTCTTTGTCATCGAATTAATTCGGATGTTATACGCGCAATTTCATCTGTGGGCGTATGCGTTATCGTGCTTTGCCTTGATTGCGTTGTGGTTCACTGTACCACGTGGATTGTTGAAAGGAATTATGCAACAACGTCAGGCGAATGGTGAGTTTTAACTTACTGTTTTTTCTTTTTGGAAAGAGGGTGAGGGCTTTTAAATAAAGAACCTCCCCCTTTTGGAAATGAAGTTTCTCATCCTGAGAGGAGGGTTTTAAGCGCGTTGTGATTACTGCACTAATTTTTTAAGTTTATGATCAAATACAAAAGGACCAAAAGGTAAAATTGAAGCAATCAGTCCTAAAATAAACATTTTAATCGACCATTTTTGCTTTTCGCAGACCACAAATAAAACCACTAAAAATAAAATGAACAGTACACCATGTCCCATACCTACATATTTAACTAAAATCGGATTATCAAACATATATTTCATTGGCATCGCAATGAATAATAACAATAAAAATGAAATACCTTCGAGGAGTCCAACAAGTCGTAACGTTTTAATGTTCATGGTCACTGCATAAAATGAGAATGAAGAATCAGTGTAATGGATAAAACCTTGAAAGCAAATTAAATTTAGATGAAATATGATTTTAAATAATTGAATTTATTAAAAATAAAACCAAGTTGTAAGCTTGGTTTTGCCTGAAAAAGACTTAACTTATTCAGAATAAAGAGGATATGCTGATTTTAGAATTTCCGCAGATCATTTAATTTCAAGTTTTAATAAGGTGGTTTTCAGTTTTAACAATTCAGGTAAAGTTTCCAACAATAAACTGATTTGTTTCAGTGCCAATAATAGATCATCGGATAAATTTTCTTGTTCATGGAATTGCTGAATTTCATGTAATTTGCTTTGCATCACACGCTCATCCACAGGCAGTTGTTGGATCAAAGCCTGATGCAAAGTATCCTTGCACCACAACATCAATTCCAATACCTGTGTATCATTGACCTGTGTACGATGTGTTCCCAATGCAGAAACATAGCTGAGTTGGCTATGACTATAAACCAAATAACGAAATGCAGTATGGATCAAGTCCTGATTGGGATTGGGTTCAGTACTTAAACTCGAAATCATACTTGACAGCTCAATCTGTGCATTATGCGCAAAACGCCGAGCTTGACGATATTCCACACTGTTATTTTTACCCTGTTGATACTGTGCCACAATGGCATCGAAATAGTCCAAAGTTGCCTTGCTGCTTTTGCGGATGTTGTTGGAAATATTACGGAAATTCCAATCAGGCCAAATAAAACTTACCGCAAACCAAGCAATTAAACAGCCCAAAATCGTGTCGATAATACGTGGTAAAATAATTGCATAACCTGCACCCTTGAGATTAAAAATCAGCAAGACCATTAAAGTCGCCATCAGGGTTGCCATGGCATATTTTTTAGAACGTAAATAAAAGAAATACACCCCAAAAATGATGGTGAGAAACAGTTGACCTTCGACACTTGGCACAAAATGTAAAATAGGGATGCCCAAAACCACCCCTAAAACAGTGCCTAAAGTACGCAGTTGCAAACGACTTTTGGTGGCAAAGTAACTGATTTGACAGACAAATAAACTTGTCAACAAAATCCAATAACCATTTTTGGCAAAGGGCAACAGTGAAATGCTATAGCCCACCGCAAAGACAAAGGCGATCCGTACTGCATGCCGAAACAGGGCAGAATTTGGGGTGAAATGTGGTTGAATTTTCAACCATAAATCATGTGCACCATGAATATCATCATCCAATAAATTTAAATTATCCTGATGCTCACTATAACTTTGTTGATAATTCCCTTGTTCAATACTCAGATTATGAAATTGATCTTGAACATTCTTTAAATTTCGCAGGATAAGTAATAGATTTTTAACTTCAAAATTACGTGGATTTTCAACAATCCATTCATGCATAGATTGCTGCAAGTTTTGTAAAATAAGGTCATTTTTAGCATCAATTTGAAAATGGTCTTGTTGAACAATCGCATGTGCCAAGCGCTGACAATTTTCTGCATGCATCACAATATTTTTTTGAATTCGATAAATAAGATCAGTACGACTGAAATTTTGTTGAATATGCTCATAATGCAGATAATTGGATGTTGTTTGCTCGTGAATGTCTTGCGCTAAAAAATACAGATTCAGCCAATAAATGGTATTTTTATTGGCACGAGAAGCTTTTAAACGTGTCAACAACGAAGCTTTGGTAAAATTCAGTTGTTGTACGACTACACTGTTTTGTAAGGATAAATCATATAAAAGCTGTTCGACATTGTCCTGATGATCAGGATCAAATAATTTGGATTTTGCTAAAAGTAAATTTGCAAGCGATTGAAAATTATTGGATAAATTATCCTGCAAAGCCTGTGTCGGTTTCAGTAAATAAAAAATAATCGAAGTGATGCCATACCATGCTACACCAAGCACAAAATAACTCGGTTGGTCATACCATTGATCATATTCTCCTAAGCCAAACATGGTATAAATCGACAACAACACTGTACCAAATGAAATTGTAGCGTAGCGTTGCCCCAATGCGCCCATAAGGATAAATAGCCCGCTGGACAACGATAAATAAATTAAAAACAGCAGTTTATAAGGATGTAAAAAATCTAAAATACTGCTGACACTGAAAAATAAAATCGCAACATAAAGTAAATTTCTCAGGCGAATACTGAGCCGATTATCAAAATCAGTCAATGCTGTTGCAATTGCACCCAAAGTTACAGGAACAATTAAATATTTTAAATCCAAGAAGTATAAGCCGAGCGTTGTTCCACTCAACACAATCAACATCTGTAGGCAATAAATCAGAATCGAATTTGATTTAAAGACACGGAGATGGACTGAAAATTGATTCACGGCAATAGACTGACAATAGCTGTAAGAAAGTTTAGATTAGCCTGATATTATTTTAATTTATTGTCAATTTCCAACAACGATTCACTACAAAAAAGTGTGAAGATTCAGGGTAATTTTATCCGTTGCGGATAAGTTTTAAGGCACTGTGAATAAATCGAAATTTATCCACAGTTTGAGTATTTCACTTGAAGTTTTAGCAGTCAGAAGATTAGATCACACCACAAGCAATACGATCACCCCCACCGCCCAAAGGCTTAGGATGGTCAGAATAATTATCACCACCTGCATGAACCATAATGGCACGACCTTGAATATCTGCCAGTTTTAAACGTGGTGCATAGACAGTTGTTTTAGCATGACCTTCAGTGTCAACGTTGAGTACGGGTAAATCACCTAAGTGTCCATCATTAGGTGTACCATGTTCCGCAACTTGTGTGGGATTGAAATGACTTCCTGCTGCAAGTGCAGCACCCATTTTCCCATCTTTTTCAGCAGGTTCGCATGAGCCTTTTTCATGGATATGGAAACCATGAAAACCCGAAGGCAGTTGGGTTAAGTCTGTTGAAATTTTTAAGCCTTGTGTACTGTCTTCTAAGAGAATCGTCCCAATTTTTTCACCAATGCCTGTTGCACTGACTGTATGTACATCGACAGATTGATGTGCTGCATTTTTGGATGTTGTTGTGGTTGTCGTACAGGCAACAGTTGTGAATCCAACCAATACAGACAAAGCTGCAAATTTAAACTTTTTAGCAAATGGCATGCTTAAGCATCCTATGTTCTATTGTGTATTCATCTATTCAAACAAACTCAACACTATGGCTCAGTGTTAAATAAGTATTTGAATGTAAAAATTTATTAAAAAATAAATTATTTGGGTGCTTTGAAATCATTGTCCTCAATATCATAAGCCATGGTTGCATCAGGTAGCTGTTGTGCTTCGCTAGTTTCATGTAACCATTCGCGCCAAATCGCCAATAAAATCGCCAAAATTACAGGGCCGATAAATAAACCGACTAAACCAAAACTCGCCAAACCTCCTAAAACTCCAAACATGATGAGTAAAAAAGGAATTTTGGTTGCACCTGAGATCACTAAAGGACGGATGACATTATCTGCTGTGCTGACAATACAAACACCCCAAGCCATCACGCCAATGGCTTCAATCGTCATGCCTTTAGAGAACAACCAAAGTGATACAGCGCCATAAGCCAATGGCGGTCCAAAAGGAATGAGTGCCATCAAAAATGTGACAATGGTCAACACCATTGGATTTGGAGCGCCTGCCACAAAGTAGCTGATACCTGCAAGTAAGGATTGAGCAACAGCAGTCAAACCTACCCCATAAACAACTGCACGTGTCGTTTCAGAAATGGTGTCTATATAGTGATGGATACGTGGGCCAATGATTTTTTGTAGCGCTTGGCTGACTTGACTGACGATGGTTTGCCCATCACGATAAAAAAAGAACAATGACATAATGGCAAAACACAGTTTTACCAGATTTTTCGAAATTTCACTGAGCACAAATTTGCCGTAATTTAGATGTCCCTGAATCCAAACACCAATATTTTGAGAAATACTGCTTGGGTTTTCATTGATATCATGCACAATGCGAGAAATTTCTTTGCCTATAATTGGCAGTTGACGCAAAAAGTCAGGTGCATTCAGTTGACCCGAAGACAATTGTCGCTGAATATCAAAATATAAATTCCGCCCTTCATGTTGCAACATGAAAACACCAAAAATCAAAGGGATACCTATTACCAAAACCACAATGGTAATCATGATGGTAGCGCTTAGACTTGGACGATTTTCACCACACATACGCAAAATACGTTTATACAACGGCCATGTCATATAGGCGATAATACATGCCCAAAGCACAGGAACAATAAAGTATTTGAGAATATCAAATCCTAAAAAAATCAGGATAAATAATAAGCCAAATAAAAGTACACGCTGCAAAGTGGAAGTGAAATCGGACACGAATTTCTCGAAATTAATTAATTATCGTATAGTTCATATTAACTGAAAAATAGGTTCAGGCAATGTTAAATGCATCACCTGAAATATTATTTTTTAAATTTTTGAGGCGCTGTTACTTAAAACCAATCACTCGGATCATCAATTAAAGCATCCAAAAGTGGTTGCCATTGCATTTGAAATTGTACAAAATTTTTCTGATGTTTATCGAAAATAGATAAGCCTTGCATTGCCAATTGACCATAAGCACTGCGTTCAGAAATCCATGCCAAAGGCTGCTGTTCGATTTTTTCAAAGAATTGCTGAATGTCTTTAGCGCTTGCACTGTTAGGTTTAACACGATTGGCAACCAATAGAATATCAACTTTGCCTTTACGAATACGTTTAATTTCTTGAATATGCTTTAAAAAACGCTTAGTACTGTCAATGTCGAAAAAAGAAGGTTGTAAGGGGGTAACAATTGCATGACATTCACTGATCAGTTGCTCAGCATGTGAACCTGTCAGTGCCCCTGGCGCATCAATAATGAGATATTGTAAATTTTTGGGTGCATCGCCAATCGACTTTTCATGACGCCAATCTAAACTTTGAATTTCATTGGCATCACTCGGTCGCTGTTTTAACCATTGCAAGGCAGATTTTTGATTATCAGCATCCGCCAGTGCCACACTATAGCCTTTTTGTGCAAGCGCAGATGCGAGGGTAATCGCAGTAATGGTTTTTCCGCAGCCACCTTTTTGATTTGCAATGAGAATTGTTTTCATAGTTTTTAACTGATTCGCCAAGCCCGTCCTATAGCTAGCTTAGCATTATTTTTCAAGCTGTAGGTTACAGATGACAAAAGTCTTAGAGTTGTTTACATTGAAAATTATTTTATAAAACCTAAGCTTAATTTTAAGCCCAATTTAGCAAAAGAATAGGAAGCAATTATGTCACTGTGGATGGCAATGCTGATCGGCGCATGTATAGGCATTGTTTTAACAACCTTGGTGCTGTCCAATACACGAAATGGCAAAATCAAAGCAGAATATGAGCGTTATATTGTTGAGTTAGAACTTGAACATCAGCAAGTTTTGGCAGAGGCAAAAAAGCGTAGTGTAAATACCAGTCGTGCCGTTTTAAAAGGAAAAATGGCAGAGCAGCTTGCACCGATTATGCCCGAATTTCAGTATTTACCGAGTGATGCTAAGTTTTTGGGTGATCCAATTGATTATGTTGTTTTTGATGGTTATAGCGCATTCCGTGATGATGAAGGCGCAGCTGAAGATATTGAAATTGTATTGATCGACATAAAAAGTGGAGGCGCTCGTTTGACCAAAGGGCAACAAGCCATTGCCCAAGCCATCCGTGAGGGTCGGGTGCGTTTTGAAACCATTCGCATTGATTTTGATGATTAGATATATAGAATTTTTCTAGGCTTTTTGTACTCGTGCAAGCAACATTCGGCGTCCTATTTTAGGTAGGTCATCGGCATCAAAATAATATTTTTCGACAAATTTAAAATTTGCATTTGATAAATACAGTTCAATATTACGGTTTAAATGGCAACCATCAGCAATGACTTTTTGTACTGGGGTCAAGATATCTTGTAGTTTTCTCAGGGTGGCATTGTCATGATATTGCACATGTTCAACCAAATGCAGTGTACCTTTAGGTTTTAACACCCGATGAATTTCCGCTAAAGCTTGTTCTAAATTGGCAATGCTACACATTGTCCATGTACTGACAATATTATCTAAGGAATTGTCAGCAAAAGGTAATTTTTCTGCACTGGCTTGAATGTGTTTTACATGAAAAGGGGTATTTAAAACATTCTTTTGTGCCAAGTGGTACAGATCAGCATTGGGTTCTAAGGCGATCAGTTCTTCTACCTGATAAAAAGGTAAGTTTAAACCTGTTCCGAAACCGATTTCTAAGGCAGTGCCATGCACTTTTCTTAATAATTCTGCACGAGCATCCATCATACTTGCGGTTTGCATGATTTGATTGAGCAAATGTGGGAAAATACGTTGTTGGTAAAATTTATAAATCATCATTATTCACATTTTTTCTTTATTCAGATCTGAGTTTAACCAAAATTATGGCATGAAGCGAAGACAAAAAAGCCACCAATTTTCTATATTTTGTTACTTAAACTCGATTTTATTTTAATATTCATCCGTGATACTGGATAAGTACTTTAAAAATAGGGATGTTAGCGGTGGAAATAAAACGAACTTTATTCTGTGCTGTCGCACTGGCATTCTGTGCATTTCAAGTCAATGCTTCAAAGTCAGTTGAATATAATATCGCCAATGGTTTAGCCCCATTGATGAAAGACCAAAAAATTTCGGTACTTGAGCCTTTTCATGGTGAGTTTCGGATTTTGGGTTCAAAAGAATATAGCGATGATGAACAAGCAAAATTTTCACCCATTGATTATGCTGTGACACGTGGCATTTTCACTGAGCCTGAAATTGCACGACAAATCTCGATCAATCAATATGATCGTTTTTTAAATTGGAAAATGGCACGTCCACCTGTACCAGCTAAATTGGCAACACAAATGGTGAGCAATATGCATATCATTCCTGCCAACCCTCAAATTGCCCAAGAAATCAAAAAGGTCAAGCGTGGTGACTTGGTGCGGTTAACAGGAGATTTGGTACAAGTCAATGATAAAGATTTGGTTTGGAAATCCGCACTTGACTGGAATGGTGTGGGTGATGGGGCGTGTAAATTGATTCGGGTAGATTCGATTCAATGGGTAGAGAAGCAAAATATTTAACAGTCGTTTTTATATTGTGAATGTTTGAGTCACACTTTTAAAAGTGTTAAGGTTTCTGTGTTTATAAAATAATCGTGTTGTATAAAAAGAGTTAATTTAAATGAAAGGCTTTTGCGTTGTTGCGACTTTACTGACGGGGATGGTTTTAGGCGGTTGTCAAAGTAGTAGTCCTACTGTAGATGGAAAAACTCATCAATATTCACTGAAGCAACATTGTCCAACTTTAATGGAAATGAATGTAGGTGAAGTGGTGGTCTTTACTGCACCTGAAAATCCAAGTACGGGTTATCAATGGAAACTTTTACAACCTGTTAAGAATTTTAAAATAGAAGAAACTTATCTGCAAAATGAAGCTGAAGAAGGCAGTGTAGGTGTGGGTGGAACAAAGGTTTTTCGTTTTACTGCATTACAAGCAGGGCATGAGTATATTGAATTAGTGCATGTGCGTTCTTGGGAATCAACCAAACAGCCTGATCAACAGTGGCAATGTCGTATTCGAATTTCTTAAAGCTAAAATATATGCGTTAAGATTGGATTTCATAATGAAATCCAATCATCTATAAAACGAGTCTCACTTATTTTGTTGTCTTCGTCTTCCAGTTGTCCAATTGTGCTTCTGCACTCAGTAAATCACTCATACCACGTACCGATTCAGCAGGATTATTGTCTTGATCCTTTGTATCAGTTTTACTGTCAAAACTTTTGGCTTGATTTTCCCAATATTGATAGAGCAAACCTTGAATATAGCGCCCTTGTTCAGTTTTTAAATCCAGCTCTTTCAACATATTGAGTGCAGATTGGATACTGTCACGTTTACGCTGTTGGTCGATTTCCTCTGTTAATGTACCTGCTTGATCCATTTTTTCTAAATCTGCTTCAAGCGCTTCATTCATGGCATCAAATTTTTCTTGATATTCATCAAGTAAAGTAATGTCGGCAGCATCTTGTGGCGTACTTGCAAAGTTTTGAATCGGTTTGGTCTTTAGTTCTTTCATGACGGCTTCGGAACTTTGCTTGCTCTGATCTGTTGATTGATTTTCATTTTTATCATTTTGTGAAGAACATGCACTGAGCAAGACAACACTACTGATCACAGTTGCATAAGCCAAAGATTGGAATAGACGCATGAAGATAAAGCTCCTTCAGATTTTATGGTTTTAATTTTTTGAAGTGGTAAGCATAGGTGACATAAGGAAAATCAATAATATCATGTGCAAGCTTACCTGTGTGTTCAAATACGATGTGCTCAAATTGTTGCTTTAATTCTTGCTGCTGTGTGGGAGGCAGTGCGGCAATAAAGCTTGTAGACAATAACCGTTTACTTACTACATTTTCAACTGTTCCTGTTTGTATTTGTGCAAAGAATTGTAGGCTAACAAATTCAAATAAAAACTGATGATTAAAAACCTGTTTCCATTGTTCATTGTGGTAGCGAGGGGTGTCACCTTCAAAGGTTGCGATCAAATCTGCCAATGCTTTGACCCATACAACATTTTCATCTCGCTGATTCCATACCAAACCTAAATGTCCTTCGGGTTTTAAAATATGGTGAATTTCATTTAACGTCTCGATATTGGCAAACCAATGAAAAGCTTGTGCACATAAAACTGCATCCACGCTTTGTGATGGCAAGTCGATTTGATCACTTTTATTTTGTAAGGTTTTGACCTCAGGATGTTGTTTTTGCAACTGTTCTAGCATTTCTGCCACTGGTTCAACTGCAATAATATCGGTGCTTACTTGCTTTAAATAAGGTAAAAATTTACCTGTGCCTGCACCTAAGTCTACGGCTGTGGCATTGCTTTGTAATTTCAGCTCATCAATTAGCCAATTAACAATTTCAGATGGATAATTTGGACGAACTTGTTGATATAGTTCAGCAGCAGAGCTGAAGCCTTTCTGTGCAGCAGGATGTAGAGAATGTGTCATATTTTGCGCTTTTTTATCTGTGTAGACACGATAAAATATGACACTTGATGCGATGAATAGGCAAGTTATCTATTTATTTAATTTTAACGAAAGATAAGAGAGCCGTTTCTCGGTATTGCAATGGACAAGCACATCATTTTTGAAGACGATCATATTCGCGCGATTTATTTACAAGGTACAACTGACACCTTAGTGCTGTCATTTGGTGATTTGATTACCCGTGCCAAAGGCTTGTCTATTAATGCTGAAAAATCATTGATGAAATATGACTATAGCGTGGTTGGCATCATGCCAAAACAAAAGTCATGGTTTCCTGCATCAAGCATGTTGGCGTTGCTTGAACACTTACAACCGATTTTAAAACAATTTCAAAAAATTGTCGGTTATGGTGGTTCAATGGGTGGCTATGCTGCAATTAAATATTCAAAACCTCTACAGATGACTCGTGTCGTCGCGATGGTGCCACAGTATTCGATTGATCCAACAGAAGTGGAAGACAAGCGTTATACTGATTTTTATGATGCAACTTTAAATGCTGATATGCGCATTCAAACACAAGATATTGTGGAAGATTGTGAATATATCATTGTATATGATCCGTATTTTGAAAATGACAAAGAACATTATTTAAAAATTAAACCGTTGATTCCGCAGCTACACACTTTGCATTTGCCATACACAGGGCATGATGCGATTGCAGTGTTGGCAAACTCAGCGTTATTGCATGATTTTATTGAACATCCTTATGATCAGACTTATTTTTATAAGCAAATTCGAGATGTGAAAAAGAACAGCAAATTTTACTATCGCAGTGTCATCGCACATTTGTTAGGGACACATAACGAGGCTTTAGGGAAAATTTTAAAAGGTATTGATTTACAACTCGACAGTACCTTTTTTGATGCCAATTTAAAGCAAACGATTACTCGCATTTTATTGACCAATAAACGTGTCGATGAACAAGATTTACAAAAATTGGGCATTCAGGTCAATTTAGCCTTTGAAGAAAAAACCCAGTTACAAGACTGCTTTGGCAATATCATTGTGTTTAATGTTATTACCCAAAAGCTTGAAAGTTATAATCAGCAAGTTATTGATGTAAATGGAAAATATATTATCCCACTGAATGTTGAACACAGCGGTTTGGTTGAAATCGAAGTGAAAAAACAGACCTATCTGATCTGTATGAATGACCGCCGTGTGACCAAATTGTTCAAACGTGATGATGCTTTGTCGATGGATATGAATCCGATTGTCATTAAAAAATGTACAGATTTTTATGTGCTGAGCTATAAAAATTTATATATGCGTTGTGACGAATTGGGTAATTGCTATTTTGATGCTGAAAGTGTGCAAGAGACTGAAAAGTTTAGCATCGTTTAAACACATTTTTTCAACTCAGTCCGTGAAAATAGGCTGAGATATTCCCGAAAATCAGAGAGGGTTGCAGCGGCTTTCGGGTTTAATTCAATGCGTTCTTGTTGGGTACTAAACTTGCCTTGATTCTCTGATAAATTAGTTAAGCCCCCATCAGAGTAGTGATATTCATAACGTGCGGCATACAGTAAGCTTTGCTGTTTAAAAATATAATTTTCTTTCACTCTGCCCAGTTCACCAAAAAATATTGCTTCAATTTTGCAACCTTGCTTTCCTTTAGCAAGTCGAAAAGTATTTCCCTCTGTTGTTTCATATTGTTCAACATTTTCGATGGACTGTAAGGTCGTGTCGGCATGTGTAAATAGACTACACAGAGACAATGAAAGTAGAGACAAACGAAGATTGCGTGATGAGAAATAGCGTAGTTGTGGCATTTTATTGTTCCTATTTTTAGCATGTATAATATGTGACAAAATTGGCGAAAATACAAATTGAGCCATCGTCAGCAGTAAAAACTTTCATGCAGAAAATACTGTGTTATATTGGATGTCATTCATGTAAAATTTTTATTTTAATTTCAATAGATTTAATGTGATATATAAAGTAATTGCATTTAAAAATTGAAGTTAAAATCATTGAAAATAGATCGAATCAGTCAGGGAAAGACTTTTGAAATAACGTACAGTGATTGAGCGTGAGTACAATCACTGTGACATAAACCAAGGAAAAATAATGATTAAGGCACAGGCAACTTCTGTACTGAAAAAAATAAGAAAGAAAGCAGCACAGCCTAAGCAAGAACGCACCCAAAAACGTATGCAAATGGTGATCGAGAAAACTCAAGAGTTATTGCTTGCTGTAGGGATTGAACAGATTTCGATTCCTGAAATTGCCAATGCAGCAGGGATTCCACGCACCAGTATTTATCAGTTTTTTCCAACCAAATACGATTTGCTCAGACATATTGCTTTGCTGCATCTAAATGTTTTAGTGACAAGGATCGGGCAAGCAGCAATCGTAGTACTGAGTGAAAATCCACAGTCTTCAATTGAAGAATATGGTAAAAAACTTTCTGCCAGTATGATCAGAACCACCGCAGATTTTTTTAATGAATCTGAAGTGGCGAGCTTGATTATTTTAAGTGGACCATTTACCCGTCAAGCTTATATGGAATATCAAGTTGAGTTGAAAAAGGTCAGCGCAGGTGTGCGAAAGGCATTGGAAATGATCCAAGTCGACAGTTATGTTCCACAACAACCTGATGCTTTGACGATTCTTATGGAATTGGTTTTTACCTGTATGAAACATGGCTATTACACTGAAAATTATATTTCCGAAGCGATTATTCAAGAGGCGTATCGGATTGCGATTAGTTACTTATTTTCCTTAAAAAATAATGATTTTGTGTTAGCAGTAGATCTACCCCCATCACATTAAAACGCAGTTTTTAAAAGAAAATTATGCTAACTTTTCATAGATTTTTGAATTGTGAGCGTAGGGAAAGCCATGAAAGGTGTATTTTTAGATTATTCATCATTGGATAAAAATGATTTGGATTTTAGTGGCTTAAAATCCTGTTTTGATGATTTTCAATTGTATGCATCGACAACACCTGAGCAAGTACTTGAACGTATTCAAGAGGCTGATGTCGTGATCAGTAATAAAGTGGTATTGAATGCTGAACATCTACAACATGCGCAAAATTTAAAATTGATTCTAATCTCTGCGACTGGAACAAATAATGTTGACCTTGTGCAAACTAAGCAACAAGGCATTGTGGTCTGTAATTGTCAGGGCTACGGCACTGCAGCTGTAGCACAGCATACGATTGCACTGATGTTGGTTTTGGCGACTTCTTTGATTAAATATGATCACGCAGTTAAACAAGGTGAATGGAATAAGTCCCCGATTTTTTGTCTGCTTGATTTTCCGATTGTTGAATTATCAGGTAAAACTTTGGGCATCGTGGGTTATGGCGAACTTGGTCAAGCTGTTGCACGTTTAGCAGAAGCCTTTGGCATGCATGTTGTGGTTGCCGCATTGCCAAATCGTACTGTGGATGCTGGTCGTGTCCCTTTTGCTGAACTTTTACCACAAGTTGATTTTTTAACTTTGCATTGTCCATTGACCACAGAAACTGAGAATTTAATTGGTGAAGCAGAGTTTGCTGCCATGAAGTCTTCAGCCTTTCTGATCAATTGTGCACGGGGTGGCATTGTCAATGAACAAGCTTTGGCAAATGCACTGCGACAAGGGCAAATTGCAGGTGCTGCAACTGATGTGTTAACTGTTGAACCACCAAAACAAGGCAATATTTTATTGGCTGATGACATTCCAAATTTAATCATCACGCCGCATAGTGCATGGGGTAGTGTGGATGCAAGACAACGAATTGTTAGTCAAATGATTGAAAATTTAAATGCATTTATAGATGGCAATGTGATTCGACAAGTGAATTAATTTTTGAGATTGCATGTAAAAAAATCCCTCAGCGAATGAGGGATTTTAAACGATTTTAAATCGCGTGCTAAAAATTAAGCACCTGCTTTAGTTGTTTGTTCAGCAGGTTTTGCCTCTTCGCCACGGAAGAAATTTTTCGTTTTTTCCCATGTTCTAGAGAAGAAACCTTGTGTTTTTTCAGACTGATCTTTAACAACTTCTTTGGTTTGTTCAGCTTTTTCTGCAACAAAATCTTTTGCTTCAATTGATTTTTCAACAGCAACATCTTTTGCATGTACAGTTGAATCTACAACTGCATCTTTTGCAGCAACAGTTTTAGTAACTACAGCATCTTTTACTTCAGTTGTTTTAACAGCAGTCGCATCTGCTGCATGTGTAATTTTGTCTTTTGCGATGTCTTTCGTTTCAAC
>NZ_LQXQ01000017.1 GCF_003268395.1 Acinetobacter sp. CFCC 10889
GGCAGTGTCAGCTATACACAGCTTAAAGTGGCGATGATTGATGGAATATTCATGCGACTTGCATGTCTAATGTTATCAAGTTTAGGCATTTTGGCACTGTTATCCCTGACACAGTTTTTCAAAGACAGATGGCTAAAATTAGGTACTTATACCTTGCCTGTATATTTGCTACATGGTTTTGTGGTGATCGGAATCGCACGTTATTTGAAATTGGATCTGCATATTTTTGTGGAAATTTTGATGTGTATCGGTCTATCTATTGTGACATGTTGGATTTTACAACACGCCTTTTTTGATCAGCTTTTAAGAAAAATGTCTGTGTGGTTGGTCAAACCAACTGAGAAGTTATGGCGTATGCAAAAATAAATATAAAACAAGGAGTCATGTTTTGGTGCATTTTTTGCTTGATGTAATGTATTCCTCAAAATAAAACCTATTCGGTGTCAATGAATACCTTGAACTTTACCCAATCTGCTGAAAATGCATCATTTTGGTATGCAAAATTAGAATTGGGTTTTAAATATGATCAAAAATGCACTATTTTGCATCATCGTAAGCATTTTGGACCTGTTCGGGTGCAAAAAATGCTTTGGCCTGAAAAAACAGGGGTTTGTCACGCCATTATTGTGCATCCACCCGCAGGGATCGCAGGTGGCGACCATTTAACGTTCAATATACATGTTGCTGAATCTGCACATGCTTTGGTCACGACCCCCGGCGCAGGAAAATGGTACAGAACCAATGCTAAGCAAGCTTTTCAGCACATCCATATTCATGTTGAAAAAAATGCAACTTTTGAATGGTTACCACAAGAGAGCATGCTGTTTAATGGTGCATGCGCCAATTCAGAAACGCTGATTCATTTGGAGCAAACTGCAAGTTTTATCGGTTGGGATCTGTTGGTGATTGGTCGGCAAGCACGTCAGGAAAAATTCACACAAGGCATGTATGTTAATCAGTTTAAGTTATTTAAAAATAATCAATTATTGGTTAATGATCGCCTGTACTTTGTTGGCGGTGATCGTTGGCTGAGTTCATGTTTGGGAATGAATCAGCATGCGGTGATGGGCAGTTTTTGGGCTGTTCCACCTGAGCAATATCGAGCAAGTCAGTATTTGGATGAGTATATTGATTTGATTCGTGAACTCATTATGCGAATGAATATGAATGTGACATTAACCCGTTTGGATGAAGTGATTTGCGCACGTTATTTGGGTGATGATGTTCGACAATGTCATGATGCTTTTGCAGCGATTCGTGCCAAACTCAGACGTTATTGGTTTGATTTGGATGAGGAATTTCCTCGTATTTGGCGGACTTAACTGTAAAAAAGTGGTTTATTCTTCGATAGTAATGTGAGGAATATATCGATAAACTGATAAAAATTTATAGACTAAAAATAAGATAAGGTTATGAAAAAATTAATATTATTGTTGCTGTGTTTGATGCCGTTGTTATGTCAGGCAATGTCTGAAAATGACATTTCTGAAATTAAACAGCTGATGTCAAAAAATCCGATCTTTATAAATAATTTAGATAAATGCCCTGCTGATACGCCACCCAATAAAAAAGCCAAATCACCACAAGATTATACTGTTGCGGCAGCATATTGTCGGAACAATACTTTGGCATGCTATAAAAAATGTGAGAGTGAGCAGGGTTATGCTTGTTATTTTACAGCATTGAATTTACAACAAAATAATCAAAAACAAGCGGCTGAACAGTTATTTCAAAGAGGTTGTGAGTTAGGTGTAGCGTCAGCATGTACCAATCGAGCAGCAGGCGCAATGACTTTTATGGATACATTAACAGTAGAGCGAAAACAATGCATTACACGGACATTCGAAAAATCATGCCGTTGGAATGATCCGTGGGGATGCACAATGTATGCCGCTGAGTTGATTAAGAATGATGACTCTGAGGAAAGCTATGATCATGCTTTGGATGCATTGATTATGAGCTGTGTGTATGGAAAGTCAGATCCTGCCTGTGTGCAAGGCATGGAACTTAAACAATATATTTTAAATCAGCGTGATTAAAGAAATGAGCATGCTTTTTGCATAGATAAGAAAAACAGGAAAATGCTATGGAACTTAATCCCACTGAAAAAGACAAAATGCTGATATTTACGGCAGGTTTGGTGGCAGAACGCCGTAAAGCACGGGGTTTAAAACTGAACTATCCCGAATCAATTGCTTATATTTCAGCAGCATTACTTGAAGGCGCACGAGACGGTATGAGCGTCAGTGAACTCATGCATTATGGTACGACTTTACTCAGTCGAGAGGATGTGATGGATGGCATTGCAGAAATGATTGCTGAAGTGCAAGTCGAAGCCACTTTTCCTGATGGTTCAAAACTCGTCACGGTGCATCAACCGATTTTATAGGTGAATAACATGATTCCGGGTGAAGTTTTAACGCTAGATGATGATATTGAAATGAATGTCGGACGTCAGACTTTCAGCATTGACGTTGCTAATGTCGGTGATCGTCCAATTCAAATCGGTTCACATTTCCATTTTTATGAAGCCAATGATGCTTTGCAATTTGACCGTGAAGCCACACGAGGCTACCGCTTAAATATTGCAGCAGGTACAGCCATTCGTTTTGAGCCGGGGCAAAGTCGCAGTATTGAACTTGTAGCATTGGCAGGAAAGCGTGAAGTGTACGGTTTTGCAGGTCGTGTCATGGGTAAATTGGATGATGCTCCCTGTTTTGTGAATAAGAAAAATTAAGGTCAATCACTATGAAAATGTCACGCCGTGCTTATGCAGAAATGTTTGGTCCTACCGTTGGGGATCGTGTCCGTTTAGCCGATACAGAGCTGTTTATACAAGTCGAACAAGACCTGACGACCTACGGTGAAGAAGTCAAATTTGGCGGTGGTAAAGTCATTCGTGATGGCATGGGACAGTCGCAACTATTAGCCGATGAGGTGGCAGATACGGTGATTACCAATGCGCTGATTGTGGATTGGTGGGGCATTATCAAAGCGGATGTGGGTTTGAAAAATGGACGTATTTGGAAAATAGGTAAGGCAGGTAATCCTGATATTCAGCCCAATATCACCATTCCACTTGGGGCAGCAACGGAAGTGATTGCAGGTGAGGGGCAGATTTTAACCGCAGGGGCAATTGATACCCACATTCATTGGATTTGTCCACAACAAGTTGAAACCGCACTGATGTCGGGAACAACCACGATGATTGGTGGCGGCACAGGTCCTGCGGCAGGGACATCGGCAACCACAGTCACCCCCGGACCTTGGCATATTGCTACGATGTTACAAGCCATTGATGATTTACCAATGAATATCGGGCTCTTGGGCAAGGGAAATCTGAGTCAACCTGAACCGATTGCTGAACAGATTCGAGCAGGTGTAGTGGGTTTAAAATTACATGAAGATTGGGGTTCAACGCCTGCTGCGATTGATAATTGTCTGACCGTTGCTGATGAATATGATGTGCAAGTGGCGATTCATACCGATACCTTAAATGAAAGTGGGTTTTTAGAAGAAACCTTGGCAGCCTTTAAAAATCGTACCATTCACACTTATCATACCGAAGGTGCAGGCGGTGGACATGCCCCTGATATTTTAAAAGCCATTGGACAGCCGAATGTATTGCCATCCTCGACCAATCCAACTCGTCCATATACCGTCAATACCATTGATGAGCATTTGGATATGCTGATGGTGTGTCATCATTTAGATCCTGCGATTGCAGAAGATGTAGCATTTGCAGAAAGTCGGATTCGCCGTGAAACCATTGCTGCGGAAGATATTTTGCAGGATTTGGGGGCGATTGCCATGATGTCATCGGATTCGCAAGCGATGGGGCGAGTTGGCGAAGTCATTATTCGCACATGGCAAACTGCACATAAAATGAAAGTTCAACGTGGTGCATTAGAGGGTGATCATCCACATCATGATAATCATCGGGTGAAACGCTACATTGCCAAATATACGATTAATCCTGCCATTACCCATGGTTTAAGTCATGAAATTGGTTCAATTGAAGAAGGTAAATTAGCCGATTTGGTGTTGTGGAAACCTGCATTTTTTGGGGTAAAACCGTCCATGATCATCAAAGGTGGCATGATCGCTGCTGCACCGATGGGCGATATTAATGCTTCGATTCCGACACCGCAGCCTGTGCATTATCGTCCGATGTTTGGTGCACATGCACGAGGTGTACATAACACTTGTATTACTTTTTTATCGCAAGTGGCGATTGAAAATGGTGTGGCTGAACAGTTACAGTTAAAAAAGCTGATTTCTCCTGTAAAAAATACCCGTCATATTTCCAAAGCAGATATGAAGTTGAATACTTACTGTCCTGTGATGGAGGTTGATCCTGAAATTTATGAGGTTCGTGCCGATGGTGTGCATTTGACTTGTGAGCCTGCGGATGTGTTGCCGATGGCGCAACGGTATTTTTTGTTTTGATGGAGTTGATTTTTAATGGCAATTTATTTGATTCGTCATGCACAGAGTGTAGGAAATGTGGATGGAAAAACGGAGTCACATGCAAGTATTGCGTTGACCGATTTAGGACATCAGCAAGCACAACAACTGACACAAGTATTGCCACAGGCGCATCATGTCATTATTTCGCCATTTTTAAGAACTTTACAAACAGCGCAACCGATTTTGGAGCGTGATGGGCTAGAAGCTGAGATTTTGCCGATTGAAGAATTTTCTTATTTATCTGATTTGAAATGTAAAGGGACGACTTTGCAACAACGCAAACCGTGGGTCGATGCCTATTGGCAAAATTTGGATGTGGACTATGTCGATGCCACGGATGCGGAATCTTTTCGTGACCTGTATTTACGAGTTGAGGCGTTATTTACATTTCTTGATCGAGAAAAACAACGCTATACGGAGCAAAACTTGATGGTGTTTAGCCATGGTCAATTTTTACAACTGTTTAAAATGCTAAGCGAAAATCACCAAGCAGTTTCAGCACAGCTTATGCAACAGTTTCGCCACAATATGCTCAATCAACCGATTAAAAATACTGAGTTTTTTACTTATTAAATGATTTATAAAGAAAAAGGATAAAGGATGAAAATCTTTACCCAACGCCTAGAGCAGATTGAAGCAGGTACGTTATTTGAAACTATTGCTTTAAGTTTTGATACTCGCCAAAAAAGTCGCTTTCGTGCCACTTTGAACAATGGTGACGATGTTGGAGTGGATTTACCTCGTACAGGGATTCTGCGCAGTGGTGCACTTATTGCCACTGAGCAAGGCGAAATTCTTAGAATTGATGCCAAAGCAGAACGAGTGATGCAAGTCACTGCACCGTCTGCATTTGATTTACTCAAAGCGGCGTATCACTTGGGTAATCGTCATGTGCCATTGATGCTGACACCGACAGCTTTATATTTTGAGCCTGATCATGTACTTGCAGAAATGGTGGTGGGTTTAGGCTTAACCGTGACAGAAACTGAGCATCCTTTTGAACCTGAAAGTGGCGCTTATGCACAGCACAGCCATAGTCACGAACGCTTATCCAAAGCAGAAACCAAGCCTTTTAGCCCGATCACAGCGATTCATGCCCATGCCGATCACTAATGCGGTGGATTTACTCAAATTATTAACTTTATCTTCAACTGCTTTGCCTGTGGGGGCGTATTGCTATTCGCAAGGTGTGGAAAGTGCGATTGAAAAAGGCTTCATTCATGATGAAAGCTCAAGCAAAGCCTATTTTGAAGAAGTCTTGGAAATGGTCTTGGTACGCTTTGAATTACCCATTTTAAAACGATTAATGCAGCATTTTGCAGATGAACATACATTTTTATATTGGGCGGAAATCTATCGGGCAAGTCGGGAAAGTAAAGAGCTCTTGGCGGAGTCACAGCAGTTGGCATTTTCCTTAAATGCGTGGATTAAAGAGGTTTTAATTCAGCCTGTGGAAGTGAAAAAACAGTTTGGTTTTGTCCCTGTATATGCACAGCTTTGTGGTCGTTTGGGCTTAAAAGAAGCGGATGTACTGACTGCTTATAGTTTTTCCTTACTTGAAAATCAGGTTTTGGGTGCAGTGAAAACCGTTCCACTTGGGCAAATGAGTGGACAACGGATTTTATGGCATTTACATGGCTTAATACCCGAAGCGATTCAACGTGCAATGGCTGTGCATGATGACGAAATGAGCAGCAGTTTGCCACAGTACGCCATGCTCAGTATGCAACATGAAACACAATATTCACGGTTATTTCGATCTTAAATCAAGATGAAAAAGATCATAAAACTCTCTCAGATTTTCAACAATGTTTTAAATGAACACATTCAATCTTTAGTATTGAAGTAACGAATAAAAGGAAAATAATCATGTCAGAACGCAGCCCATTACGTGTCGGAATTGGTGGACCTGTAGGCTCAGGTAAAACGGCATTGACCTTAAATTTATGTCGTGCATTACGTGATAAATACAATATGGCAGTGGTCACCAATGATATTTACACCAAAGAAGATTCCAATTTTTTAACCCGCAATGAAGCCATGTCACCTGAGCGTATTGTCGGGGTGGAAACAGGCGGTTGCCCGCATACTGCGATTCGTGAAGATGCTTCAATTAACCTCGCTGCGATTGATGATTTATGTGAAAAGTTTGAGGGTTTGGAACTGATTATTATCGAAAGTGGTGGCGATAATTTGGCAGCAACGTTTAGCCCTGAATTGTCAGATTTGACGCTGTATGTGATTGATGTGGCAGGTGGTGAAAAGATTCCTCGTAAAGGTGGACCGGGCATTACCAAATCGGATTTATTGATCATTAACAAAACCGATTTAGCGCCAATGGTTGGGGCAAATCTTGATGTGATGGATCAGGATGCTAAGCGGATGCGTGGCGAAAAACCCTTTATATTTTCCAATATGAAAACGGAAGATGGTTTGGCTGAGATTATTTTATTTATTGAAAAACAAGGTTTATTTAAAGCTTGAGGATTTAAAAATGCAAAAAATAAATATGCGTAAAATCGCAATCAAGCAAGGCTTACACAAGCTGACCGTGATTCTCTTGGCAAGTTCGCCGATGTTGGCTTTGGCACATGTTGGGCATGATCATGCACATACACATTCAGGTTTTGAAGCAGGGTTTATCCATCCATTTACAGGGCTTGATCACATGATGATGGCTGTGGCATTGGGGGTATTGTTCTATTCTGCGCTGAAGCGTTGGCAGTTTGCAGGTTTGCTGTCGATGGCTGTAGCTTTGGTGGCAGGCTTTGCCATCGGGACAGCACATTTAATCCCTGAAAGCGTTGCTGAATATGGCATTGTGGCTTCATTGATTGCGGTGGCTGTGGCGCTTTGCTCAAAATCGAAAATGATTTTACCTGTGGCAACTGCAATGCTTGTGACTTTTCATGGTGTTGCGCATGGTGCTGAACTTGGACAATCAGGACATTTCTTGAGTTTGGCTTTGGGCATGGTTACTGCGATGTCGTTGATTTATGTTGCAGGTTTGTTGTTTGGAAAATTCATTGTTGAATATATTCCTCATGGTAAAAAAATTGTTGGTGGATTGGCTGCATTCATTGCGTTGATTGGTTTGGCTTGATCTTTAACTGCTGTAAAAATCCTGAATGAAAATGTGGGATTTTTAATTTCTGATTGTTAGATAAAAAATAAGGCTTCAAACGAAGCCTTATTTTTTTATCAACTATTTTAATTATTTTACTTTTCCATGGTTTTACACAACGAACAGATCACGCCTTTATGTTGATGCGAATACATAATGTCAGGACGTTCATAGTTTTCATTACAAGATACACAATGGTAAACCGTTGCAACGGGCGTACCTTCCGCATCATAACGGGGCTCTTTGATGCCATCATTATCCGACTTGATATAGTATTTTCCTTTAGTCAGTAAGCCCATGATTGGCGTGAGAACAAAAGCAACCACTAAGGCAATGATCGGTGAATACGCAGCAAAGAATTCACCGAATAATCCAAAGAATGCTGCGATCGACAGACCTGCTGCGGCAAGGAAAGACACCATGCCCACAGGGTTGATGTTGTACAACATATCACGGCGATATTCAGGTTCTTTAGGAGAAAGTTTGAGGAGAAACTTATTGATCGAAATGTCTGTGGCAACAACTACAACCCACGCGATGGCAAAGTTAGAATAAAAGCCTAAAATCTTACCAAGCGCTGCAAACATATTGCCTTCCATCAAGGCGAGGGCGATTGCAAGATTGACAATCACAAAGACAATACGACCCGGATAATGCTTGCTGATACGAGTATAAGCACTTGTCCATGCTAACGAACCTGAGTAGGCATTGGTCACATTGATTTTAATTTGTGAAATGACCACCAAAATAACCGCCAAAGACAATGCCAACCAACCCGGTAACATATCGTGGAATGCAGCATTGAATTGTTGTACAGGTTCAGTTGAGTTCACACCCGGAATTTTTGTTAATAAGTAAAAACCTAAGAATGCACCAATAATTTGCTTGATTGCACCCAAAACCACCCAACCCGGACCTGCTGAAATCACTGCAATCCACCAAGATTTGCTATTTTCTTTGGTTTTGGCAGGCATGAAACGCAAGTAATCAATTTGTTCACCGATTTGCATAATTAAGGATAAACAAATCCCTGCACCAAGCATGATTGCAGCCATGTCCAAAGGTGCATAACCGCCATTGCCTGTGTAGCTTGCAAAAGAAGTCACTAAACTTGGTTCTTGGTAAATTAAATAGGCAACAGGTCCAATCATGAGGATCAACCAAATCGGGGTTGTCCACACTTGTAATTTTGTCAGTGCTTTCATGCCATAAATGACGAGGGGAATGACCATGAGGGTAGAGACTAAATAGCCAATCCAAAGCGGAATCCCTAAACCAAGCAATAAGCCTTGAGCCATAATTGCGCCTTCAAGCGCAAAGAAAATAAAGGTAAAACTTGCAAAAATAATACTTGTTAAGACTGAGCCGATGTAACCAAAGCCTGCGCCACGTGTAATCAAATCTAAGTCAATATTATAACGTGCCGCATAATAGGCAAGAGGAATCCCTGTCAGGAAAATAATGATTGCTGCGAATAAAATCGAATAGATGGCATTGGTTGTACCATACGCCATACCAATACTTGCCCCAATTGAAAAATCTGCCAAATAGGCAATGCCACCCAATGCTGTGATGGCAACAACTTTAGGACTCCAACGGCGAAAACTGTGTGGTGCATAACGTAATGTATAGTCTTCCAATGTTTCATTGGCAGCTGAGGAGGTTTTATCCTCAAAGTTATCTGTAGTAGATGAATTATGCATCGCAAACACTCCTATTTTTTAATTTTGTGTTTGTCAGGTGTTTTGCAAAATAGATGCCAAAATTAATTATGAATAAAAACTTAAAAATAGAAGTTTGATTTTTAGGATATTATTATATGTTTGAATGGATATTCACATGCTTTACAGGCTTCAAAGTTTGCATGAAATAGAAAAATGAGCGCCATTGAAAATATACATCATGTAGGGTGAATCATATTGATGCAGTATCATTTTTCAACAGCATTAAAATGACACACAAAATGCTGCAATTAAAAAAACTCCGCACAAAGGCGGAGTTTTGATTCAAGTAAAAGTTGTAATTAACCCTTACTCATTTCCTCAAGTTCTTCCCAACGCTCTAATTTTTCCAATAACAAATCATCAATTTCAGTCAAACGATTTGAAAGTTTCATGGCTTGATCCGCATCAGAAACAAATAAAGAACCATCAGCAAGAATGTCATTAATCTCAGCTTGTTCTTTTTCCAATGCTTCCATTTCAGCAGGTAACTGCTCTAAAGCACGTTGGTCTTTATAGCTGAGTTTAACTTTTTTAGGTGCTGCAGCGGCAGCAGTTGCTTCAGCTTTTGCAGCCGCTTTTTTTGCATCGCTTTTTAAGCCAACAGCAGTTTGGTCAGGACGTTGCTCCAAATAATCTTGATAGCCACCGATGTATTCATCAATGTTGCCTTTACCATCAAAAACCCAAGTTGAGGTCACGACATTGTCCATAAAGGCACGGTCATGCGAAATGAGCAGCAATGTACCTTTATAGCCACCCAACATTTCCTCAAGCAGTTCTAAAGTCACCATATCCAAGTCATTGTTGGCTCGTCCATCACGATCAGGTTCGATGGTTTGAGTAAAAGTTTTGCCAATAAAATACGGTTACGTTCACCGCCTGACAACGCTTTCACAGGTGTACGTGCACGTTCAGGCGAGAACAGGAAGTCTTGTAAATAACTGTAAATATGACGACGACCACCATTCACATCAACAAAATCTGAACCTTCAGATACGTTATCTTTTACTGATTTTTCAAGATCTAGCGCATTACGCAATTGGTCAAAATAGGCAATTTCGAGCTGTGTTCCTGTTTTCACCGAACCGCCATGTTCAAGCTCACCTAAAATGGCTTTGATCAACGTGGTTTTACCAACACCATTGTCACCGACTAAGCCAATACGATCGCCACGCAGCACTAAAGCAGAGAAGTCTTTGATAATCGGTGCATTATCACCAAAAGTGACTTGTAAATGCTCAATATCAAAGACCAATTTACCTGAACGGTTGGCTTCTTGTGTTGCCATGCTGACTTTGCCTTGTTGCGAACGGCGAGCCTTAGATTCTTCACGCAAGGCTTTTAAGGCACGTACACGACCTTCATTACGAGTACGACGTGCTTTGATGCCTTGACGAATCCACACCTCTTCTTCTGCCAAGCGTTTATCAAATAGCGCATTTTGCTTTTCTTCAGCTTCCATTTGCTGTGCTTTCAGCTCTAAATAACGTGAATAGTTACCTTCGTAGCTACGCAAAATCCCACGGTCCAACTCCACGATGCGGGTTGCAATGCTGTCTACAAATGAACGGTCATGCGAAATGAAAAGCAGTGTTAAATTATTTTGATCAAGTAAGAATTTTTCTAACCATTCAATACTTTCAACGTCCAAATGGTTCGTCGGTTCATCAAGTAATAACACATCAGGTTGTGTGAGCAGAGCACGTGCCAATAACACACGACGTTTACGTCCACCTGATAAATCTGCCAAATCTGCTTCAGGATCTAGGCCCATTTTGCTTAAAATCGCATTGACCTTGGTTTCAAGCGACCAACCATCAAGCTGATCCATTTTATGTTGTAGATTTCCCATGCGATCACAGGCATCCATATCACCCAATACACACGCATCGCTTGCTTCATGATATGCTTTCAAGACAGCAGCAGCTTCGCCTGCACCATCTGCCACGATGTCAGCAACTTTGCCCGAATCCATCGGTACATCTTGCGCCAACATGGCAATGGTGATGCCATTTTGCAGTGCAACTTCGCCTGCATCGGGCAATAAACTTCCCTCAATCAGTTTAAGTAAAGTAGACTTACCTTCACCATTACGGCCAATCAAACAGACCCGTTCACCGCGTTCTAAACTGAAATTCGCGCCATCGAGCAGGAAAGGTCCGCCAAACGCAAGTTGGACATCCCTTAAAGTAATATAGGCCATAATGTTTCCTAAACATCCCACAGTGAGGACTAAAAAGTGACTAAACAGAAAAATTTTGATGATCAAGCGTCATTGTCCGCACCCATAGAAGATTTGCAAGTGCGAATTACATTTTTAGATGATTTAGTCGAACAATTAAATGCGCAAGTTGCACGTCAAAATGCTGAAATTGCCGATTTAAAGAAACAAATGCAGCTCATCTATCAACGTATCGAATCTTCAGATTTATCTGAAGGGATTGCTGCTTTTGATCCCATGACCAATCGTCCACCGCATTATTAATGTGCTTATTCACGTTATTTCTAAGCTTTTAATCTGTAGATAGCAGTGAAATATATTTGACCTTTGTGCAAAAGCTCGGTGTAATGCAGTCTTCCAATCTCGTTGTTAAAATTTAATCATGCAGAATAAAGTCGTACTTCTTGATATTGAAAATAATATGCCAACATTAAAAATGTTAAGGGATGTTGTGGAGCATTATTCGGCTTTATATCTGTTTAATTGCGCAGGGAAAATTGAATTTGCACTCGATGATTTAACAGAGTTAGCAAGTTTGATTGCGAGTGGGCAAATTATCATTTTGGATGTACCTGAAACCACTGAAAAAGAATATGAATATGCAGTGGTTGTAGGGCAACTTCTCGCATTGCTTGAGCAAGATACGCATATTGAAGTGGTTTCTGCAATGCCAAGTTGTCAAATGCTCATAGATATGTTGCTGAGTTCTGAGTTGAGTTGCCATTTGATTCAAGTTGAAACAGAAAATACAGCAAAAGTATCGAAGCATGTGATGCCAAGTATTGAAACCATTCAAAATAAACCTGCTTTACAATTAATTAAAAAGTATTGTGATGCTGTGGCGAAAATGACAGGTAAGCCAAATACGGTTGAAAAGTTAAAAAACTCCATTGCAAATTGCTTGCAGATCATGCCTGAAAAAGCGCAACAGCTATTGGGGATGTTGATTAATTTAAAAATAGTCAAAAAAGAAGATAAGCAAATTTGGTTTCGTAAAAAATTACTAAAACAATGGTCAAAGCTTGATTTGGATCAAAAAAATGTCGTTCCTGAACATAAAGTTTTAGAAATAGATGCTGTTTTAGAAAAGCTCAGTGCGGGCGCAAAGCAGGTGATTTCTGAGCTAGAAAAACAACAAAATAAAGCATCTGAAATGGAGTCTTTAAATAAAAACTTTGAACAAATTGATCAAGTTCAATGGGAAGTGATCCAAAAATTAAATGCTTTAAAAACAGATAAACCGAAAGATATTTATGAATTGAGAGATTTGTTGGAAAAAATGTTTCCAAAGTCAGATGTACGTTTATTACTGAAAGAATTAATTGAAAAAGGTTATATTTATTGGAATGGTCACGATGTGATTTATAGTCATGAGATGTATTTAAACTAGATTGAAGCTATTAAAAACTAGGCATTAACTGCCTAGTTTTCCATAAGATTGGCGATCCGTAAAATACAGCACAATGGTTTTATTTTTATACTGATAAGGATAAAACAATTCATAGCTTCCATTTTTTGCTTCAAAACGGATTTGTTTTGAATTGTGCTGAAAGACTTGATTTAAATATTCTTTTTCAGCCAAATTTAATTGTTTTACATAGTTTTTCTTGTCAGCACTACGTTTTTCCCAAGTGGAATTTGCAGCATTTAGAACTTCATGAATTTCAAATACTTGATCTAATCCTGCTTGATTGGTTTGGTTCAGTGCTGTGACTTGCTGTTGTGTTAAATTCACGTCACTTGAACTGAGTTTATTGTATTGATTAAAACTTAAATAGATCGGATTTTTTTGAATTTGATCAGGCACAATGACTTCAACTTCGCTAAAAGAACGATCAAGTAAGCCTAAAAATTCAATATTTTGGGTGGCTTTTTGGATATAAGGTATAGAAAACTGATATTGGCTGAGTTGTTGCAAACGAGCAGCTTGTGTTGCAATCATATTTTCAGCAGACTGTACAAAAATTTCTTGTTTTTTCTTAGCACTAAGATAATTTCCACCAAATAAAATACAGGCAATAATAGGAAAAACTGCAAATAGGCTATACATTATTTTCTTGGTATTTTTACCCGTTGTCACTTCTTGTCCACGCTCTGCAATACGTGTCAGATTTAACATGATATTGAGAATTAAAGCGCCACCCATCAAGGCAAGAATACCTAAAATACTAAACAGAAAAGTTTCAGTCATATGCTGTCGAAAGACTTTTAAACCAAAAACTTGAATGAGTACAAAGCTAAATACCCAATACACCAATAAAATAATAGAAACTAAGCCAATGATATTGCTTATTTTAACCAATAATTTTGTGTTCATTTTTATTATTCATTCGAAAAGGCAAAGTTATATATTGCCAACAACTGTAAGGTATAACAATGTCATGATGGATACAGTTTTGTAGCTTCTTTGCATTAAAATTTAAATCTTGTTGTACCAAGTTAGATTCAAGCTAGGTTTGACTTGAATGTAAAATCATATGATTTGATCAAAGTTTGGAAGTTCTGTTTGAACTTGAAGTATTGATCATAAAACTATTAAATCATTTAAAATAAATGAGATAAATCTAATGGTATCCAATTTTTCAACGACAAATAAAATTTTGATCTTGCGTTTTATATTCAGCTTATGCAACTCTAATATAGGAATAAAAAGGTGAGCTATGGAAAACACGGGTCTTTGGGTAGCAGTTATTGTTATTGTTTTTGTAATGGGTTCAATTTTTGGACTTCGAGTGAGCCCGAGAGAAAAAGCATTAGGCATTATGCGAGAGAAAGCCCGTAAAATGGGATTACATCCACGTTTGGTGGCAGCACCTGATTGGACAAAAGTGCCAATGGCAACAGAAAGCCGTGCCAGTATGGTGGCGTACTATAGTGTATTGATTCCTGAAGCACGTTTGCCTTTGATGCGTGCACGTGTAGAAGATCAAAAGCTAAAACCTTTGCAAGGCGATGCGAAATTTAATGATTTTCCCATTGCATTAAAAGGGATTTATGCTATTGATATGCAAGCTAACTGTGTGGGGCTGTATTGGGATGAAGAATCTGACTTACGAGCAACACAGCTAGAAGATATGAAAGCATATTTACTTTCCTTGGCTGAAATTTAACTTAAAAGAATAGGATAAACGGTTCATTATGGCGAAAGCTCCTCGGTCCACAACCAAAAGCACAACTGCAGAAACTCCCAATGCAGGCAAGAAACGTGCCTTAGTGATTGTGGAGTCGCCTGCAAAAGCGAAAACCATCAATAAATATTTAGGCTCAGATTATATTGTGAAGTCATCGGTTGGTCATGTGCGTGACTTGCCTACAGGTGGCTCAAGTAAATCGACAGAAAAAAAACCTGCAACACGAACTAAACTGACAGATGAACAGAAGGCTGAAAAAGCACAGACGGCATTGGTCAATCGTATGGGTGTTGACCCAGAACATGATTGGAAAGCACAGTATGAAGTGCTGCCAGGTAAAGAACATGTGGTTGCTGAACTGAAAAAACTTGCCAAAGATGCAGATGAAATCTATCTCGCAACGGATTTGGATAGAGAAGGGGAAGCGATTGCTTGGCATTTACGTGAAGTGATCGGTGGTGATGACAGTCGTTATCATCGTGTGGTCTTTAACGAAATCACCAAAAATGCCATTCAGGATGCGTTTAAACAGCCGACACGCCTTGATTTAAACCGAGTGAATGCACAACAAGCACGCCGCTTTTTAGACCGTGTAGTGGGCTTTATGGTGTCACCACTGTTATGGGAAAAAATTGCCCGTGGTCTTTCAGCAGGACGAGTGCAGTCTGTTGCGGTCAAACTTGTGGTTGAACGTGAACGTGAAATCCGTGCGTTTATTCCTGAAGAATATTGGCAAGTTTTTGCAGATACCAAATCGAAAAAAGATGACATTCGCCTTGAAGCGGTAAAGCAAGGTGGCAAAACTTTAAAATTACAAAATAAAGCGCAAACCGATGCGTTATTGAAAATTTTAAATGATGCTGAATATAAAGTTTCAACCCGTGAAGATAAGCCGACCAAGGTTAATCCAAGCGCACCCTATATCACTTCGACTTTGCAACAAGCTGCAAGTACACGCCTAGGTTTTTCTGTAAAGAAAACCATGATGCTTGCGCAGCGTTTGTATGAAGCGGGTTATATCACCTATATGCGTACCGACTCAACATTTTTGAGTGATGATGCTGTCAATATGGTACGCACGCATATCGAATCTGAGTTTGGGACGAAATACCTGCCTGCAAAAGCCAATCGTTATGGTAATAAAGCAGGTGCACAAGAAGCGCATGAAGCGATTCGTCCATCCAATGTGGCACTGAAAGGTGATCAATTGGCAGGTGCGGAACGTGATGCACAGCGTTTATATGATTTGATTTGGCGTCAATTTGTCGCATGTCAGATGACGCCTGCGGAATATTTATCTTCCACCATTCTTGTTGATGCCAATGGCGTGGAACTTAAAGCCAAAGGTCGTACCTTGGTTTTTGATGGTTTTACCAAAGTGCGTGGTCAAAACAAATCGGATGATGATGTTTTACTGCCTGCGGTGAAAGTCGGTGAAGTGCTTAAGTTAGAAAAACTTGATCCATCACAGCACTTTACCAAACCACCTGCACGTTTTACCGAAGCCTCATTGGTCAAAGAATTAGAGAAAAAAGGCATTGGTCGTCCTTCGACTTATGCTGCGATTATTTCGACCATTCAAGATCGTGGTTATGTCAAACTCGATAATCGCCGTCTTTATGCTGAAAAAATGGGTGAAATCGTCACAGATCGTTTGGACGAAAGTTTTAACAATCTGATGAATTATGCATTCACCGCAGACTTGGAAGGGCAGCTCGATAAAGTTGCTGATGGCGAACGTAATTGGAAAGAATTACTCGACAGTTTTTATGGCGACTTTAAGAAGCGTCTGACCACTGCACAGGGTGAGAATGGCATGCGCCGTAATCTGCCTGTTGAAGTGGAAGCGGTGCATTGTAAAGAATGCGAACGCCCAATGCAGATCCGTACAGGAACAACAGGCGTATTCTTAGGGTGTTCAGGATATAACTTGCCACCAAAAGAACGCTGTAAAGGTACATTGAACTTAACGCCTGTCGAATCACTTGCTGCTTTGTCTGATGATGATGGTGCTGAAACCGCAGATTTGATGTCGAAAAAACGTTGTCCTGTTTGTGGTACTGCAATGGACAGTTATGTGATCGACGGTGGTCGCAAACTCCATATTTGTGGTAATAATCCTGACTGTAATGGTTATGAGCTTGAAGAAGGTGAGTTCAAAATCAAGGGTTATGATGGTCCAACCATTCCATGTGACAAATGTGATGGTGAGATGCAGTTGAAAACAGGTCGTTTTGGTCCTTATTTTGCTTGTATGAGCTGTGATAATACCCGCAAAGTTTTGAAAAATGGTCAACCTGCGCCACCACGTGTAGATCCAATCAAAATGGAACATTTACGTTCAACCAAGCATGACGATTATTTTGTCTTGCGTGATGGTGCAGCAGGTTTGTTCCTGGCTGCAAGTAAGTTCCCGAAAATCCGTGAAACCCGTGCACCAAAAGTGGCAGAGCTTCGTACTGTTGCAGATCAAATTGACCCGAAATATCAATTTATCTTGCAAGCACCTGATCAAGATCCTGAAGGGAATCCAACCTTGGTGAAATTTAGCCGTAAAAACCAATCACAATATATTGGTTCTGAAACAGCTGAAGGTAAACAAACCAAATGGTCGTTGGTATATCAAGAAGGGAAATGGGTTGAGGCTTAGATACATGTCTGCGAATGTTATTGATGCGATGATGAATTTAATTCGTCATCCAATTATCAATTTACAACAAAGCTATATTGGTCGTAATCGTGCGAATAGTATGGGGGATGCGCTAGAGCGATATATACAGGACTTGTTTATTAATGGATATAACTTAACAGAACAAGAACGAGCAGATGCTATTAATACGCATTTCTCATATATTGGTAATACGAGCAATCCTCCTGATGCGATGCTGCGAGGAGGAGATGCGATTGAAGTTAAAAAAATTGAAACCAAAAATTCTGATCTAGCTTTAAACTCAAGTTATCCGAAAGCTGTGTTGAAAAATAACAATCCAATGCTGACATCATATTGTAGAACTGCAGAGATGTGGACACAAAAAGATATGTTATATGCGGTTGGTGTTGTTGAAAAAGATCAATTACAGGCTTTATCTTTTGTATATGGTATTGATTATGCAGCAGATGAAGAAATATATAATGCTGTTAGAGAGCGGATCAAGTCAGGTGTAGAAACTATTGAGGGTATTGAATTTACACCAACCAAAGAATTGGGGAAAATTAATAAAATAGATCCTTTAGGTATTACATATTTACGGGTTAGAGGGATGTGGGGGATTCAAAATCCTTTCAAAGTTTTTTCTTTAATTTATCAGCGTAATTTAAACCATCAATTTAACTTTATGGCTATTATTAATGATGATAAATGGTCAATGTTTGAAAATGCATCACAATTGATTGAATTAATTGAAGATACACCAAATGCAACCATAGAAAATGTACAAATTAGAAATCCAAATAATCCAGCTCAATTTAAATCTGCTAAACTTATCAGCTTTTTTATTTCAGGAGTTTAGTTAATGAAACCAAAGATTATTAGTTTGTTCTCAGGGGCAGGCGGTATGGATTTAGGTTTTCAGAAAGCTGGCTTTGAAATTTCAGTTGCTAATGAATATGATAAAACGATTTGGGCGACTTATGAAAAAAACCATAATGCACACTTATTAAAAGGAGATATTCGTCAGTTTTCTGAAGATGATTTCCCTAATGATTGTGATGGAATTATTGGCGGGCCTCCTTGTCAAAGTTGGAGTGAGGCAGGTGCATTACGTGGTATAGATGATGCACGTGGTCAATTATTCTTTGATTACATTCGTATTTTAAAAGCAAAACAACCCAAATTTTTTGTTGCTGAAAATGTATCTGGTATGTTAGCTCAAAGGCATAATGAAGCTGTTCAAAATATTATTGATATGTTTGAACAGTCTGGCTATCACGTATTTATTAAAATGCTAGACGCTTATGATTTCGGGGTGGCACAGACACGTAAGCGTGTGTTTTATATTGGCTTCCGACATGACTTAAATATTACTAATTTTCAGTTTCCTGAGCCTATAGCTACAGAACAAAAACAGCATTTACGTCAAGTGATTGATGATATTAAGGACTTGGCTATTCCCGCCTTAGATAAGAATAAAACGAATGGTAATGCTTGTAAGATTCTTAATCATGAATATTTTACAGGTAGTTATTCAACCATTTATATGAGTCGAAATCGTGTGCGTGGTTGGGATGAGCCATCATTCACTATACAGGCAAGCGGTAGGCAAGCGCCACAACATCCTCAAGCGCCTAAGATGATTAAAATAGAAGAGAATAAGTTTGAGTTTTCTTTTGGGAAAGAAGAACAATATCGCCGTTTATCTATTCGAGAATGTGCAAGGATTCAAGGTTTTCCTGATGATTTTGAGTTTATTTATGACGCTCTCCAGAATGCTTATAAAATGATTGGAAATGCTGTTCCAGTACATTTAGCTTATGTTGTTGCAAAACAAATAAAGCAATATTTAGATGAAAAAAGTGGTTTATATTCAAAAAAAAGTGAAAAAATTTGTGCGTAATGATCATAAATTTACTGAAATTTTTGAATAAAAAAATGCTAACTTCGGTTAGCATTTTTTATGCTCTAAAATTTTATATAAACAGAGATTTAACATGATTCCGATCCGTTCCATTATTGTATCTAGTATTTTACTTTCTAAAGTGGATGGTGAAATGAAAATTTTGTTGATGAAACGAGTGAAAGGTGATTTTTGGTGTCATGTGGCAGGAAAAGTTGAAGCCAATGAAACAGCAACTCAAGCTATTCTCCGAGAAATACAGGAAGAAACGCAGATTCAAGTCAAGCAACTTTTTAGTGCTGATTATATTGAACAATTTTATGAAGCGAGTTTGAATGTGATTGAAATGATTCCTGCTTTTGTGGGGATTTGTAGTGATGAGCAAACTGTTGTTTTAAATGATGAACATACCGAATATCGTTGGTGTAATTTGGCTGATGCAAAAGCATTGGTGGTATTTTCAAATCAAAGAAAACTATATGATTTTGTTTGGGAAAATTTTGTAGAAAATAAGCCTGAAAGTTTGTTGGAAATAGCTTTAAAATAACTGAAAAGAGAATTCAAAAACATTGTATTTTCAGACAGACTGGAAGTTGTTGTTGGATATTTGAAAATTTGTAGATTCGAGAATCGTGATTGGATTCAATATTGTCATTTAACTTTGCACGGCTAATTTGGAATAAAATAAATATGTGGAAAAAAATCCGAGTCGTTATTTTGTTGGCGATTTTATTGGTCGTTGTAGTCAATGCATGGCGAGACATGAATCAGGATTGGACAAAACCAATCGTGGTGTTATTACATCCAATCAATGCGGATGGGCAAGCTGCGACTGAAAAGTATATTCAGCAACTTTCGATAGATAGTCTGGGTGATTCTCAACAATATTTACAACAGCAATCGCAACAATTTAGAGGACAGCCGATTCAATTGTATTTCCAACTTGGACGTGAGTTAAAACAATTACCACCACAAGTTTCTGAAAAGAGTAGTGCTTTAAGGAGTATGCTTTGGAGTTTAAAGTTCCGTTTTTATGCATGGAAACAACATCAAAGTGGTGATGGTGCACCTGCTGTCACACTTTATTTAAATTATTACGATCCTAAATTGACCAAACAAGTGAAACATTCCACTGCTTTGGAACGTGGTCGTATTGGTACAGTGAATCTTTTTGCTTCACAAAAGCAAAGTGACCAAAATAAAGTGGTTTTGGTACATGAGTTATTACATACTTTTGGTGCAAAAGATAAATATGATTTAATGACAGGTCAGCCCATTTTCCCATTAGGCTATGCACATCCTGCACAAAAACCTTTATATCCACAGCAATATGCTGAAATTATGGGGGGCTATGTACCAATTTCTGCAAGCAAAAGTAAAATTCCAAATAGTTTGCAAGACACTATGATGAGTGACTTAACAGCACAAGAAATTGGGTGGATTAAATAAGAAGTATTCATGATGCTCAGAACTGTGGATAAGATAGAATCTATCCACATGTCAGATGCATATCTTATACAGACAAAAAATTGAATCGGATTAAAAATCAAATGAATCAATAACAACCAAGAGAACAAATATGCGTACTGTGGGAAATGATATAGTCCGTCATCAATTGCATGAAAATCGGAAATGGTATTTGTTGTTGGGTGCGGTCTTGGTCATCTTTGGCTTGGTACTACTTGCCTCATTGGGTATGGCAACATTAACAGTTGTCGTCTTGTTTGGTGTCCTGATGATGATCGGTGGGGTGATTCATTTAATTGCTGCTTTTAAAATCTTTGATGGCGGCTTTCGTTGGCTTTGGGCATTGTTCGGAATATTGTATTTGATCGCTGGTTATTATGCGTTTAAATCTCCGATTACTACGGCTGTGGTGTTGACCAATCTGCTTGCGATAGCTTTATTAATTGGCGGTTTTATTCGAGTTTTTAATGCCTTTATGTTGAAACCGATGTCAGGTTGGGGGTGGACATTATTTTCGGGTTTACTGACTTTGGCGACAGGTGCAATTATTTTAGCTTCGCCTGATGCTCCGTTTTGGGTTTTAGGATTATTTCTTGGTGTAGATATTTTATTCCAAGGTGTCAATTATCTGACTTTTGCAGCAGCAATTAAGCAGATACCACCTGCAAGTCATTGATTATTTTTTAAATGAATAAAAATGTCCAATCAATATGTTGGGCATTTTTGTTTTAGCTTTGAAAAATTTAAGTTTATTTAAAATTCAAGATTGTATTATTTTGCTCAAGGCGCCACTTTATATTGGCTTGAAATGGCAATACGATTCCACGTATTAATGACAATTGCAATCCATTCAATCGCCGTAATTTCGTCATCATTCAATACTTCTTTTGCGGCTGCATAGGCTTCATCAGGAAAATGCTGTTGTGCAATCAATGTGATTTCTTCAATCAACACTAAGGCAGCACGTTCTTTATCTGAAAAATACTGACTTTCTCGCCATGCACTGATCAAAGCAATTCGATCTACAGACTCACCTGCCTTGATTGCGTCCTGAGTATGCATACGTACACAAAAAGAACATTGGTTAATTTGTGAGGCACGTAGCTTTAACAGATGTGAAAAACCAAGATCTAAACCTGCTTGTTTCACTTTTTGCACGGATAAATTTTCAAGTTCAAGCACTGTTTTATACAGTTCAGGTGCGGTTTTACCGAGATTGACACGTGACATGGGATTTACACTTTCATTATTGGGTATACTTTATTTTATCGCTAAAATTTTCAAACACTGTTTAGATTTTATAAAAATGATGAATAAAGCTTATAAAATTTCATTTACGCTTACCGCGATTGGATCAGTTTTATATTTTATGATCAATGAGTTAAAAGCAGATGGAATTCAAATAGATTCAGGAGTTAGCATTATTTTGGCAATAGTCGTAGCACTTTTGCTGTTCTTTATTTGGCTATATTTTCGTAGTGAGGATAAAAAAGTGAAACAAAAATAAGCAAATTATAAAAAGATATAAAATAAGCCAATTGATTGAAAAAATCATGTTAATAATAGGCTTAGACCAACAACTTACATGATGGAACATGACGACTTTTATCCTTGCCCCTGATTCATTTAAAGAAAGTATGACCGCTGAACAAGCCTGCTTGGCTATGCAACGTGGTATCGAAAAAGTTATACCTGATGCAAAGATTATCCATGTACCGATGGCAGATGGTGGAGAGGGAACAGTTGATGCTTTGGTTTCTGCACGAAATGGGCGCAAAGTTTACATCGAAGTTTCAGGACCATTTACACAGAAAAAAGTCCAAGCCTATTTCGGTTTGATTGAAAATGATCAAACGGCTGTGATCGAAATGGCACTTGCCAATGGTATTCATCTGATCGAAAAGTCGCAACGCAATCCATTACTCACTTCAACTTTGGGTACAGGAGAAATGATTAAAGCTGCATTGGACTTGGGTGTATCGAAAATCATTATTGGTTTGGGTGGTAGTGTGACCAATGATGCAGGTGCAGGCATGGCGCAGGCTTTAGGGGCAAAGTTTTTGGATGAATATGGTCAATCCGTTGCATTGGGCGGTGGTCAGCTTGATCAGATTCAAAGCATTGATCTTTCGGAATTGGATGCGCGTTTAAAACAGACTGAGATTATCATTGCGAGTGATGTGAATAATCCTTTGTGTGGCGAAAATGGTGCGTCTTATGTGTTTGCACCACAGAAAGGTGCAAACCCTGAAATGGTCAAAACTTTAGATCAGAACTTAAAGCAGTTTGCTGATTTGGTTGAATCTACTTTAAACATTGAAAAACAAAATATAGCAGGAGCAGGGGCAGCAGGTGGTTTGGGTTTTGGACTGATGGCTTTTGCAGGTGCAAGTATTCGTTCAGGCGTGGAAATCGTGATCGAAGAAACTCAGCTTGCTGAAAAAATTGCTCAAGCAGATTATGTCTTTACAGGTGAGGGTGGCATAGATTTTCAAACCAAGTTTGGTAAAACCCCGTTTGGTGTGGCGCAAGTGGCGAAGCGTTTGAATAAGCCTGTGATCGCTTTTGCAGGCTATGTCGGTGAAGGTGTTGAAGAATTGTATGATGAGGGATTTACTGCGATTTTTGGGATTGTGGATGGGGCTTGTGATTTAACTACAGCTTTAAAAAATGGTGAGAAGAATTTGGAAAGGTGCTGTGAGAGTGTGGTGAGGTTGATTAATAAAGAAAAATGTATTTAATTTAATTGATTATTTTATTATCTAAATTAGAATGATTTTATAAATTAGGGAGCCTTGGTAATTTATATGTTAAATATAAAAAAAATTATAGTGTTATTATGTGGATTGATTGCTACTCAAACATTTGCGCTACCTGATGATATTGAAAAAATTGTAGTTAAGAAAGTAAATGATGAGCGAAACTGGGTTGCGAGTAAACTTGAGTTTGCACAAAAAAATCATGAATTAATTACTCATGAAAATTATGGTTTAAGTGTGGATTTAATGGGTTATAAGCTTGATTTGGCAATGCAGAAGGTCGTTGTTTCAACAGATAAAGCTATAGCGGAAAAAGGAAAAACCTTAGAAATTAGAAATGAATATAAAGATAAACTTAAACGTGATAATTTAAAGTTAGCTGAAATAAAATCAAAAATTGATGAAATTTTGTGTCCTAATTTAGAGTTAAGTTTAGCTTTATATATTCATCAAAAAGCTAATCCGAAGTTCTCAAATTTATCATCACTACAAGTTGAGAGGACGAGATTGGAAAGTGCTGTAGAAGATGTTGATTATAAAAAATGTTTAACAAATATTTAATAGTATGATTTTGATAATCTTTAATTACAAGTAATGTCGTTTATTTATAGTCTTACTGTCTAATAGAGTCTGCTAAACTACACCCATCCATAACACGATGAGTAAATATGAGTTTAGCCAACCTGATCAATGAATTAAACCCTCAACAAAAACAAGCTGCTACGACTGAAACAAAACACAGTTTAGTACTTGCAGGGGCAGGTTGTGGCAAAACCAAAACCATCGTGGCACGAGCAGCGTACTTGATTGATCAAGGTGTGCCTGCCAATCAAATCCAAATTCTGACATTTACTCGTCGTTCAGCAAGTGAAATTGTCGCACGTGTGGAACTCGCTTTGGGTGATCAAGCCAAAGGTTTACGCGCTTCAACATTCCATACCTTTTGTATGTACCTCTTGCGCCGTGTGCCAAAAGCCTTTGGATTAGAACAATTTTCAATTATTGATCGTGATGATCAACTGATGTTATTCCGCTTAATCCGTGGCAAAGATGATAAGAAAAATCCAAATGCATTGCCGAAGCCACAACAGCTTTGCGACCTCTATTCATTCGCGCGCAATACCCGCCAAAAACTCAGTTTGGCTTTAGAAAAACAATTGCCTGAATTTTTAGAATATAAAGATCAAATTGCTGAGATTATGAAAGAGTACGAAAGCCGAAAACGTACTCGTTATTTTCTGGATTATGACGATATTTTGGCTGTGGTGGCTTCAGGTTTGGCGCAGTCTGAGGGCTTGGCTGATTATGTGGCAGGGTTGTGTCAACACATGCTCGTGGATGAAATGCAGGATACCAATCCATTGCAATGGGCAATTCTGGAACCACTGAAAGATAAAACTTCATTGTTCTGTGTGGGGGATGATGCACAGTCGATTTATGGATTTCGTGGTGCGGACTTTGAAAATATTCACCATTTCAAAGAGCGTGTGCCTGATGCAGAAATTTTCAAACTCGAAAAAAATTATCGTTCCACCCAAGAAATTTTAGATCTGTCTAATTGGTTGCTTGATCAAAGCGAAATTCACTATGATAAAAAATTAGAAGCCTATCGTGGCGATGGCATTAAACCGAAAATGCACGTCTTTCCCAATGAATTTGATGAAGCGAAATGGATTGCCATCGACATCAAAGAACGGCATTTGCTTGAAGCTGCTGCATGGAATGACCACATGGTGTTAGTGCGTTCAGCCTTTGCTGCACGTCATATCGAAGCAGCATTTATCCAAGCCAATGTGCCATATCGTTTTATTGGTGGGATGAAACTGCTTGAAACAGCGCATGTTAAAGACTTGCTGAGTTTACTCCGTGTGATTGCCAATCCAATGGATGATATTGCGTGGATGCGCTTTTTAACTCTGTGGAATGGTGTCGGTGATGTCGGTGCAAGTAAGCTTGCACAGCAACTTTTACTTGAATCCGACCTTGATAAACTATTTGAGAAATTAGAAAAGTTTGGGCGAATTCCTGACAATACTCTGCTGATTATGAAGCAAATGTCAGTACTCAAAACCGAAGTAGAAGCTTGCGTCAAACTCGGTGTCGAAGCCATTCTCAATCAACTTGAAGAAAATTATGCCAAGAAAGATTGGCATAAACGAGTGGGTGATTTCGATCTTGTGAAACAACTGGCTTCTAAACATTCACAACTGAGTGAGTTTTTAGAAGAATATGTACTTGATCCTGTGTCTATTTCTGAAATAGAGCGTCAGTCACAAGACGATGTGGTGACGTTGATTACCATTCACTCCGCAAAAGGAACTGAGCAAAAAGTCTGTTATGTGGCGAATGTTTCAGCAGGGCAATATCCACACGCACGTGCACAAGGTAATTTTGATGAAGTGGAAGAAGAACGCCGTGTGTTGTATGTGGCGTTAACCCGTGCGCAAAATGAGTTGATATTAACCAAACAAAATTTAAGTTTTTGGGCGCATACTCAAACTGATGAAAAAGGTCGTAAAGTGGAAAGCTATTTTCTTAATGATTTAACTCGGAATTTATGCACCACTGAAACCCATTATCGTCAGCGTGAACAAACGGTAAAAAGTGCTTTGATCGCACGTAAGCGGATTAATTTAGATTTTGGCATTGATCTGGATTAAACTATAGCGAAGATAAAGTAGGTTTGACCATGAAAATTTTAGTACGTAACTTAGAGCGTTCAGTCACAGAAGCAGAATTGCTTGAATTGTTTAAACCTTATGGCACAGTTGAGTCTGCGGTTGTGGTGATGGATGCTGAAACCAAAAAGTCGAAAGGCTTTGGTTTTATCGAAATGCCAAATCCACGTGAAGCGATCAAGGCGATCAAAGGCTTAAATACTTTAAAAGTAAAAGGTGCGGGTATTCGTGTCAAAGCTGCGGAAGATAAGCCACAAGCTTAAATATACTGAGTAAAAGAGGAGCTGAAATGGCTCCTTTTTTATGTTTGAAAATGTTGAATTGGGAATATATGAAAAAAAGGTATTCTGCTCTCTCTATCGTTGCACCAAATGGATTGAAAATTGCACAAGGCTTAAAAACTTTGGAAATACGTTCATGGACGCCTGAACAATTACCCCTGAAAGATTTAATCATTGTTGAAAATTTGCAATTTTTAAGTGCTGAATATACAGAAGAAATGGGCAAAGCTGTTGCCATTGTTGATATTGAATCAGTTCATCCTTGGCGAGAGGATGAATTTGCCGCAGCGTGTGCGAACTATTGGGCGGAAGGCTATTTTGCTTGGGTGATCCATAATGTTCGCCCCATTACACAGCCTTTGGATGTGCCTGCAAAGCGTAAAATCTATTGCATTGATATTGATCATTTATAAATTTTGTTGTGCATTTATACCAAGAAAGTTTAATCTTAGTCAGGTAAATGTTGCCAAAATCAGGAAATAAAAATCATGTCACGAGTTGCTCGCTTTCATGCAGACCGCACCAATCAAAAATTGTATTTTGCTCGACTTTCTTGTATGCAAGCAGAGCAGTCTGAAAATGTACAACAAGCACAGGCACAGCGTGAAGCAGCAGTTTTTCATTTACATGGTGCTGTTTTGGCATTTTTGCAGGAGTTGGTACGCTACTATCGCCTCAATGACTTTGCACCAACCCTTAAATCCATTGAAGAACACATGGCAGAAAAAGGACAGGTTTCTCCTGAAGTCGTGGTGATGCAACAATTAGCAAAAAGTGGTTTTATTGCTGAACTTAAACGTGCATATCGTTCATGTCAGTATGCACCTGAGCCGAGTGCGCCAGAACCTGAAGATGAAACATCATCGAATCTCATTATCAAAGTGACACAAACCCCACAAGCATGGTTGCCTGATACGAAGATTTTAAGAGAATGGCACCGAGATTTAACGCAACTGATTGATGGTTTTCGCAATGAAATGGTGGAATTCTGATCTTTTTGATTGGTTTTACTTGAAATTTGATAGTGAATGACTATATACAATAGTTACAAGATGCAAAATGCATTCAGCATTTTGCCCCATGTTGAGCATGGAGGGTGATTGATATGTCGATTGAACAGTTAAAAGAGTTATTTGGAAATCAAGAAGCGATTTTAGAGTTGGTGCAGCTTGAAGGTGGAGAGTTGGCGCTACGCAATGCAGGTTCAGAACAAGAACCCTTGGTCACGATTCAGTTTAATGACGAAGTAAAAGCATTATTAGGGGATCAAACGCCTGCGATTGCACAGCATATGATTCAAGCGGCATTGTACGCATTGATGGAAAATCAAGTGAATCAACTCAATGCAGAAGTGCTAGATGAGCAACCAAAATATATGAGTTAAATGCTTATTTTCAATAAAAAACGCACTTTGAAGTGCGTTTTTTTATATTTAAATCTAGAGTTTTAATGTGTAGGTAAAGGCTGTGGTGCAAAAAAGTATCCACCGACAAACATGATCGCCAAGCCAATCAATTGTAGGAAAAATGGATTTTTAGCTACATTCCAATGCATGATGAGAAAAATCAATGACACTGGAGAAAGTAATAAACAACCAATACCCCACCAAATACTTTCTTTGAATGCAGCAATGAGAAAGCCAATTGAGGCGATCAGCAAAATAAGTAACCCAAAATAAAATAGAAACATGTAGTCCTCTTATTTGTCTTTTATGTATTTCAATAAATTATGCTTAAATTTTTTAATGAAAAGCACATCTTGTCCAATTGTTAATATTGCTTCTTTTTAAATCGCTCTATAAAGCAAAACAGACTAGCATATTTGCGAGTCTGTTTGGAATGATCAATGAATCAATGTGTTGGTTCATGATGATGTGCAATTTGGATCTGATTTAAAATATGATTACTCATATTTTTCGCCATTTCTTCTTTTGCATAATACACTTCACCAATTTGATCTCTACGAATGACTTCAGCTTCTTCCTTACTTTCCGCACAAACCAAGACTTGTATTTGTGGATTGAGCAATTTTGCCGTGTCGACAATTTTATGAATATCTAAAATATCCATCGGGGAGAGGACCAATAGTCGAGCATGTTGGATATGTGCTTGAATCAATACACTCGGTTCTGTCGCACGACCCGAAACCGCAGCAATGCCTTTTTCACGCAGATTTTCCACAATTTCACGATTTTCCTCAGCGATGACAACCTTAATACCATCATCCATTAAAGTTTTGGTCAGTCTACGCCCAACTTCACCATGACCGACGATTACCACTTGATCACGCAAATAATCTTGCGAAACCTCATCAGGCAACATGGCAAGAGGGTCGCCACTACGTTCGAGTAAACGTGCCAAATGTGAACGTTCACGAATCCAGTTTTGTACAGGTTCGATTGCAGAGAATAAAAATGAATTCAGTGTGATGGAAAATAAAGCCCCTGCTAAAATTAAGTTTTGTGCTTCAGGTGTGAGTAAACCTAAAGACAAACCAAGTGTCGCTAAAATAAATGAAAATTCCCCAATCTGTGCCAAACTTGCACCAACTGTCAACGCTGTATTGAGTGGATAGCGGAAAAATAACACCAGTGCCATCGCTGCAATGGTTTTACCAATCATAATGATGGCAATAACAGCGAGAATATGGAGTGGTTGTTCCACAATAATGCGTGGGTCGAACAACATCCCGACAGAAACGAAGAATAAAATCGAGAAAATTTCACGTAAAGGAAGCGTTTCCTCTTCAGCACGATGGCTAAAGTCTGACTCTTTTACCACCATGCCCGCAAAGAATGCACCAAGCGCCATAGATACGCCAAAGATCGCGTATGAGCCATATGCAATAGAAACAGCAGCGGCAACGACTGTGAGTGTGAAAAGCTCTCTAGAGCCTAAACGAGCCACATATTGCATGATCATCGGTACAAGTCGCTTACCTACAATCAGCATAAAGGCAATAAAGCCTGAAACTTTGAGTAGGGTAATCCCTAAAGTTAGCCAAATATTTTGATCACTGTCATGTCCAGCAAGTGCTTGACCACCGAGTAATACTGCGGTTGCAGGCAGTAAAACTAAAACCAAAACCATCACAAGGTCTTCAACCAAGAGCCAACCTACAGCAATTTTACCGTTGACGGAATCGAGAAGACCTTTATCGCCTAATGCTTTAAGGAGGACAACCGTACTGGCACAGGACAGGCTTAAACCAAAGACGAGTGCAGAACCCCAAGACCAGCCCCAAAAGTGTGACACGATCATGCCTAAAATAGTGGCAACAGTAATTTGTAAAATCGCACCGGGTAATGCAATACGCCGTACTTGGATCAAATCATTTAAAGAAAAATGCATCCCCACGCCAAACATGAGGAACATCACACCGAGTTCTGCAAGTTGATTAGCGAGGGTAATATCGCCCACGATACCTGGTGTATTGGGGCTAATAATAATTCCGGCAATTAAGTAGCCGATCAATGGGGGTAAGCGCAAACGAGCAGCGATATAGCCAAAGATGAGCGCTATACCAAAACCAACTGCAAGTAAAATAATCAAATCTACATCATGTGGCACTCAATACTCCTTAAACGGTGGAGAAATTTATAAGGCATCGCAATGTACAAACAAAGCACAAAGGGTGCCAAAAGCAAAACTGTGAGAATTTTAACAATATGAGTAAAAAAAAGGCAAAAAAAACGACCCAAAAGGGTCGTGTTTTTTAGAAAACTAAAATTATTTAATTTTAGCTTCTTTGAAGATTACGTGTTGACGGATTTTTGGATCAAATTTTTTGATTTCCATTTTTTCCGGCATAGTACGTTTGTTCTTAGTTGTGGTATAGAAATAACCTGTACCAGCAGTAGAAACTAGGCGAATTTTATCACGCATGGTTCAGACTCCTTAGATCTTTTGACCTTGAGCACGAAGGTCAGCAACAACCTTTTCAATGCCCAATTTGTCGATAATACGCATACCTTTAGTGGTTAAACGAAGACGTACGAAACGTTTTTCGCTTTCTAACCAGAAACGGTGGTGGTGCAGGTTCGGCTCGAACCGGCGTTTAGTTTTGTTGTTGGCGTGTGAGACGTTGTTACCAACGACTGGACGCTTGCCGGTAACTTGGCAAACCTTAGACATGGTGTAACTCCATTGATTTAGCCAACAGCAAATCTGTATGGCCAGTCAAAATAAAACGGATTGAATTCTTTCAAGGGGCGTTTTATACCAAAATTCCGCTTAAAAGACAAGCGGAATTGATGAAAACACTGCATGATCTTTGACGATAGATCATGCCTTGATCAGTTAGCGGATAAAAGTTTTCTCTAAAATTTTATGAACAGCTCCACCAAATGGCGGTAGGATGAATTTTACACTAAAGAGTTTAGGCATAGACATCATTGAACGTTCATGCGATAAACTGAAAAAACCTTCTGGACCATGATATTTCCCCATCCCTGATGCACCAATGCCCCCAAAAGGTAAGTCATCTTGTGCAACATGGGTCAATAACGCATTTTGACCGAAGTGCCCTGAATGAGTACGCTGAGCGACATATTGTGCTCGCGCATCGTCAAAGTCGAAATAGTATAATGCAAGTGGGCGTGGACGGCTATTAATAAAGTCGATGACATCATCGATTTGATCATATTCCATGATCGGTAGTACTGGACCAAAGATTTCATTTTTCATGATATCCATGTCAGTCGTGACACCTGTCACTAAAGTCGGTGCAATTTTACGTGCTTGACTGAGATCTTCATTTTTAGGATTGATTTCAATGAGTTCAGCACCTTGTGCTTGAGCATCTTCTAAATAGCCTTGTACACGTCGATATTGTTTATCATTAATAATCGAGGTGTAGTCTTGGTTATTGGCAATGTTGGGATACATACCTGTCACGATAGCTTTGTATTGTTCTACAAATTCAGCAGTTTTGCCTTTTGGTAAGAATAAGTGATCAGGCGCAACACAGGTCTGACCTGAATTCCATAATTTACCAAATGCCAAACGTTGTGCGACATCTTTCATTTCTGTAGATGGATGAACAATTGCAGGGGATTTACCCCCCAGTTCTAAGATCACAGGCACTAAGTTTTCTGAGGCTGCTGCCATAACCGTTTTGCCAACATTGGTTGAGCCAGTGAAAATCATTTTGTCAAAAGCCAAATGGCTAAAGGCATCGGAAATTACACCACCGCCTGTAATGACTGCAACGAGTTCACGTGGAAAAGCTTCTGCAAGGGCGTTTTCTAAGACATAACCAAAGTTCATAGATGAACTTGAAATTTTGATCATGGCATGGTTGCCAGCGGCTAGCGCGCAGATCAGTGGACCAACAGAAAGTACCAATGGGTAATTCCACGGCGCAATAATCCCAATCACACCAAGCGGTTGATACTGTACCCATGCTTTAGAGGGTTGATGCATGATGCCAACATGGCGTTTAGAAGGTTTCATCCATGCGGTTAAATGCTTACTATAATATTTAATTTGCTCTAAACAGGTCACCAATTCACCAATTTTAGTTTCTGTGATGGATCGGTTGCCATAATCTTGATTGATTGCTTCTGCAATTTGATCTTGATATTTTAGTAACACTTTTTTAAGACGTGCTAAACGCTCAATACGCTCTTTTGCAGTAGGTACTGGATAGCGTTGATAAGCTCGTTGCTGTTGCGCAAGCGTATCATGTAAATGTTGAACTTCAGGGGAATAAGAAGTCATTGGATTTGTTTTTGTTTGACTGTTCATCTCGAACACCTTTAGAGAGGAGCTGATTTATGATAATTTTTAGAGTAAAAGCTCTAATTAGTCAAGTTACTTTATATGTTAGTCTAAGCTAACACTGAAATATGGTATTAGGATGTCGCACACCAAACCGGTAAAAACCAAAGATCGAATTTTGCAAATTAGCTTGCAACTTTTTAATGAGCGTGGTGAGCGTTCAATCACCACAAACCATATTGCGGCTGAGCTTGGGATCAGTCCTGGTAATTTGTATTACCATTTTCGTAACAAACAAGAGATCATCAAGGAGCTGATGGAGTGCTATCAAAAAGAAACGCTTGAGATGCTTGCATTGCCCGATGACCGGATAGTCAATGCAAATGATAAAATCCGTTATTTCCAAGTTTTGAGTAGTCAACTTTGGGAATATCGCTTCTTACATCGTGATGTTTATCATTTGATTGAAAATAATGATGACTTTAGAAAAATTTATCCACGTTTTGCAGGTAAAGTCATGCAGCAAGGGCAAAAAATTTATCATGCCTTTGTTGATGCTGGGTTGATGCAAATGACAGCATCTGAGATTGAAGCTTTGATTATTAATATTTGGATCGTGCTGACCAACTGGACGAATTTTTTATATATGTCTGGACATCTAAGTAATTCCAATCATTTGGATGAAAAATGGATGTGGCAAGCATTACGTCAAATGGTGTTTTTAGAAGGTCCATATTTGCGTGGAGAGAGCCGTGAAACTTATGAACGCTTGCTTGAAAGTTTTGGGTCTTCCGAATTATTTGCCAGTTTATCGACGTTAAAACATGATTGAATTGCGTTCGATGATTGAAAGCTGTGTAAAAAGCGTTAGAATATTCGGCTGTTTTCAAATTAACGTATAAGTGATACCTATTAACATGAACATGACCACTGCCAACACAGCACGTCTCCTGATTACTTGTGAAGATAAACCGGGGATCGTGCAAGCTGTATCGAGCTTTTTGTATCATCAAGGCGCAAATATTACTGCGCTTGATCAATATGCAACTGAAGCTCAGGGCGGACGTTACTTCATGCGTGTTGAGTTTGAACTTGAGAATCTACAAAGTCGTCGTGAAACTTTGTTACAGACTTTTTCAGCAAATGTTGCAGAACGTTATGAAATGCATTGGCGTTTGGCATTGGTCAGTGATGTTAAAAAAGTCGGAATCTTGGTGTCGAAAGTTGATCATGCTTTGCTTGAGCTTTTATGGCGTCATGCACGTGGTGGTTTACCGTGTGAAATTACCCAAGTTGTGTCAAATCATCCCGACTTAAAAGAAGCGGTAGAAAATTTTGGTATTCCATTCCATGTTGTTCCTGTGAATAAAGAGAACAAACGTGAAGCTTATGCTCAAATCGATGAATTAATGCAAGGCAATGATTTGTTGGTGCTTGCTCGTTATATGCAGATCTTAGATGAAGAATTTGTGCAAAAATGGGAAATGAAAATTATCAATATTCACCATTCATTCTTACCTGCTTTTGTGGGTGCAAATCCATATAAACAAGCACATGAGAAAGGCGTGAAATTGATAGGTGCAACAGCACACTATGTGACTGCTGACCTTGATCAAGGTCCGATCATTGAGCAAGATGTAGAGCGTGTGAGCCATGATTTTACAGTTGAACAATTGCGTGAGCTTGGACAAGATGTAGAACGTAATGTCTTAGCTCGTGCAGTAAAATGGCATTTAGAAGATCGCATTATTGTTGATGGTAATAAGACCGTTGTATTTCAATAAGATATAGCTATTTTTTAAGTGGGAAAAGGATGCAAATAGGCATCCTTTTTTTATTTTTGATTTATAAAACGTTAAAAAGCAACCAAAAAGTAGTTGCAAATGAAAACACTTCTCATTTATTATTAGCGCACTTTCATTGTTCTATCCGATGAGTTCAATCTAAACAAGCTATCTTGTGTATAGATTTTCTCAGATTTAGGTATTTAGATTCGTATGAGTCAATCTTCCACTTCAAATATGCAGGCACCTAACTCGATGAAGCAAAAGGTCATTGTTGCTGTAATTGCCGTTCTTGTAGGGCATATGGGCGCATTATGGGCATTGAGTCATCTAAAAACGCCTGAATTAAAACCCATCGAAAAGAAACCGATTCAAGTCAAATTTGTTAAAATCAAAGAAGAGCAGGTTGTTCCACCGCCGCCGCCTCCACCTCCAGTAAAACCGAAGGTTGAGCCAAAGCCTGTGGTTGAGAAAAAAGCTCCACCACCGCCTGTTGAAAAACCAAAGCTGATTACCCAGAAAAAACCTGTGGTAGAAAAGAAAGCGATCCAACAGGAAGAACCTAAGATTGATCATGAAAAAATTAAACGTGAGCAAGAGCAGCGCCAACAAGAACAGCAACGCTTAGAGCAACAGCGTCAAGAACAACAACGCCAAGAGCAACAACGTTGGAACAACAGCGTCAGGAACAGCAACGCCAAGAGCAACAACGTTTAGAGCAACAGCGTCAAGAGCAACAACGTCGCCAACAAGAAGCACAGCAACCGCGTAAGTTGAGTGCAGGCGAAATTTCTTGGAAAAAAGCACCATCGTTTGAGTTCGATGATGACTTACTGAAAAATCAAGACAGATCTTTAGTTGTTCGTATTGAAATCAATCCTACAGGTAAAATCACCAACGTCACTGTCCTAAAATCAAGTGGCTTACCTAGCCTTGATCGTGAAGTGCGTAGTGCTGTACGTGCTGCAAGAATGAATCCATCCAATGATGGACGTGCAATGATTGCAGATTTACCTGTAAGTTTGAAAACCTCTGGACAATAAATTTAACCGGCTAACCTTATCAGGAGTTCGAGTATGAACTTTTCAGTTTATTGGCAACATGCGGATGCAGTCAGTAAAACACTGTATTTCGTGTTATTGGCAATGTCGATTGCCACATGGACAGTATTCATTTTACGTTTAATGGGTACACGTCAGCTTAAACAACAAGCACAAGCGCATCTTGCGCAAGCAGTCAATCAGCTGAAAGCAAAACTTGCTCCTTTGGGTTTTGATCAACGTAAAGCCGTTGCAGAACAAGCTTTGTTGCGTCAAATCTCAGTTGAAAAATCAAATGCTGAAAAAGGTGTTTCAGTTTTAGGTACGATCGCATCAATTGCACCATTTGTAGGTTTGTTTGGTACAGTTTGGGGGATTTTCCATGCCCTTGTTGCTGTCGGTAAAAGTGGTCAAGCAGGTTTAGCACAAGTGGCAACACCTGTAGGTGAAGCATTGATCATGACAGGTTTAGGTTTGGCTGTTGCGATTCCTGCGGTATTGGCATATAACATTTGTGTACGTTTCAACCGTACATTGTCAAATGAATTACAAGATCAAGCACACGGTTTATTGATTGATACTATGTTGCAACAAGATTCAACTGCGAAAGTTGAAAACCAAGCAACACAAAAAGGTTTAGTTGGAGGTCAAGCTTAATGGCTTTTCAATTGGGTGAAGACAACGATGCTGGCATGAATGAGATGAATCTCATTCCACTCATCGACATTATGTTGGTATTGATGATCATCTTTTTGGTGACTGCAACCGTTGCTAACCCATCAATACCATTAACCTTACCAAAAACCACTGCGGAAATTATTGAACCGCCGCCAGAAGCGATCACCATCAGCATTAACAAAGAAGGTGAAGTGGCTTGGAATGATCAAGTGATTGGTTTACCAGAGTTGGAAAAACGTTTCCAAGAAGAAGCTGCAAAACCTGTAAAACCTGCGGTTCAATTGAGAGCAGACCAAGATTCACGTTATGATACTGTTGCTCAAGTCATGTCTCGTGCCAGTGAAGCCGGACTGAACGATCTTGCCTTTATGAGTGATAATTAAGTCTTTAAATAGCGTAAAATATAAAAAAGCGATCTTTCAAAGGTCGCTTTTTTATTGCTGATGAAGATAAATTAGGCTTTAAGTAAATCTTTAAACTGACTTTGTAGTTTCATTAACTTGGGTGGAATCGCAAAGTTACAATAACCTTGTGAAGGATTTTTTGCATAATAATTCTGGTGATAATCTTCAGCAGGGTAGAACGTTGGCACAGGAGAAAGCGCTATGACAATATCTAAATCTTGCGCTGTTAATTCTGCAATATAAGCTTCAGCTTGTACTTTTTGCTCATCATTAAAATAGTAAATCACTGAGCGATATTGTGTACCGATATCATTGCCTTGACGGTTCAGTGTTGTTGGATCGTGAGTGGTGAAAAAAACATTCAGTAATTGTTTAAAACTGATTTGCTGCTCATCGAAATCAATCAAAATCACTTCTGCATGATTGGTATTACCTGTGCAGATCTGCTCATACGTTGGATTTATGGTATCGCCACCTGCATAACCACTGATGACTTTTTCTACGCCCTTCAGCTGTAAAAATACGGCTTCAGTACACCAAAAGCACCCACCACCCAATAATGCTTGTTGCATCACGATCTCCTTTCTATTTTATTTTCTAGATCAAAAAGAAAAATGAAACAGCACAAAAACCTAACAATGCAAATTTTGATGCTGTTTGAATATGTCCAAAATTATGGCGCAGTGTGGTATTGCAGAACAACATTGCCATGTTTATCCAATAACTTTAAGGTTTGATTATAGACTTGATAGCCCATGACTTGCTTTAGGGCAGTATTGTATTTTGCAACAACATCCATATTATTTTGACAGAGCATTTTAGTTGAAGCGATTTCACCGAGGTTTAAACGGTGATCTTTGACTGCATAATTGCCCATGACACGGTTACAACCATCTGAGCCACTGATACGTAAATCACTGCCAAATTGAATGATGGGTGTCTCGGCTTTTTTTGCAAATTCAGTTGCACCGATATGGGTCATGACCCAAGTTTTATTTTGCAATAATGCTAAGTTTTCTTGTTGTTGTAGGGACTGTGTGGTTGAACAGCCTACGATTGTTGCAGATACAAGACCAACCCATAACAGATTTTTTAGCATGATGTTCTCAAAAATATAGATTGCCTCTATATAAACAAAAAATCATGCAAATCACTAGCTTGACAATGTATCTAAGCGTTAAAAAATTGCTGAATTATGAACCCTTTGTGACGGTTTTTACTAAGCCTGCACGAATGACTTTGGAATAGTTCTCACTACTTTGATATTTAAAATGTTTAAACTGATCTGTACGTGGGTTGACATGCGCATGCTGATACCATTGCTTCATATTCCACTGAGAGTCCAAAGCCCCCAAGTCATAGAGATAATTTGGTAAATAACCTGATGCCAGCAAGCGATAATCAATCGGTAATTCTTTTGGTGAAATGGCTTGGATCATGTCAAAAACCAAAGTGGTACAGTTGCTGGTTAGGGTGTTATACCATTTTGGTTGTTGTGCTAACTCATCGGTTTTACTCAAATATTCTTCGAATAAAGCACGAGTTTCAGCTTTTTGCATATTGATTGGGAAAAAATACACCTGTTCATTACGTGCATTGCTACGTGTATAAATCAAATCTTTTTCATCTGCGGCAATCAGACTTAGTTCGTATTTACGGAAAAATCCACCAATTGCTGAAAAACTTTCGGTTTTTTCCTTACGGATTTCAATCGAAAAGACCAAGGGTTTTTGGTCCGAAAAATCAAAACTCACTAAAGTATGCGCAATTTGTGGACCCATCCAATAAGAGGTAATGATATTGACCCCTGTGATGTTATTTAAGTTATAACTTCGTGTGTCCCAGTGAGCATCGTACTGATCTTCAGTTTTCCAATCAAAATTTCGAACGTTCTGAATAGTGACAATATCCCCTTGTTTTTTATAGGTAAATAAGCGATCTACTTCAGGATTCCAGTCACGATCTTGTTTGGCAGGAATATTAAAATACCACAGTAAACTCAGTAAAAAAGCCACCACATAAATGAGAATATCTTTAAATCGGCTAAAAATATTTTGTCGAATATAAATGCCTAAAATACTGAGTGAAAATACAATCCAAATTCCGATAAGAACACGACTAAATAGCATCCCCAAAGGTTCTTGAAACCAAATGACACCGCATAGCCAAAGAGAAGAAATGACCACAAAAAGGCTAAAAATGGAATGGAGTAATCCCATTCCAAAGCGATGAAAAATTGATTTTTTTTGGAATTCTTGCATATTTCAAAGTCATGATTTGAATTAATGCTTATTTTCGATAAGTTGCGAACTCAAAAGCAATAGCTGTTTTGTCATCAATATGTGATTCAGATGCGACTTTTTTAAATTCAGCAGGAATCGCAGGATAATGTGCATCACCTTGTACATCGAGTTCAACATGGGTAAGTTCTAAACGATCTGCCATGTGAATGGTTTGTTTAAAAATTTCACCACCACCAATGATAAAAATCGTATCAGGTTTTTCTGAAGCCAATACATCGGGAATGGCTTGTTCTAAAGCATCTTCAATACTGTGTGCTGTTTTTACACCATCAAATGACCAATTTTGATCACGGGTAATCACCCAATTGACACGTTTTGGCAGGGTACGTCCCATTGATTCAAGGGTTTTACGTCCCATTACCACTACACCGCCTTGGGTGATTTCTTTGAAGTGTTTTAGGTCGGCTGAAATATGCCAAGGAAGATCATTACCTTTGCCAATACAATGTTGCTGATCCATTGCAACGACATGTACAACTTCTAAATTTTTAAATGTCATAGTAAACTCATTTTTAATCCCTTCCACTTACACAGTAATGCAGCTCATCTTTTTAGAGGAAGTAACTGCTAGAAGGAGGAAGGGAATTTATCAATACATTATTTTAAAATCAAACTGCTACAGGTGCTTTAATTGCAGGATGTGATTCATAACCTACAATTTCAATATCTTCAAATTTAAAATCGAAAATGTCTGTAATTTCAGGATTGAGTTTTAATTGACATAAAGGCAATGGTTCACGGCTCAATTGTAATTGTGCTTGTTCAAAATGGTTGGCATATAAATGTGTATCGCCACCTGTCCAAACGAAGTCCCCCACACCTAAGCCACACACTTGCGCGATCATGTGTGTGAGCAGGGCATAGCTTGCGATATTAAACGGCACACCGAGAAATACATCGGCACTGCGTTGGTAGAGCTGACAAGATAATTTGCCATTTTGTACAAAGAACTGGAACAAGGTATGACACGGTGGCAATGCAACATTACCCGCTTCATTCGGATTCCAACCAGACACGATTAAGCGACGAGAGTTTGGATTGGTTTTGATTTCATTGATCAACCATTTGATTTGATCAAAACCATCATTTTCATACAAACCATCGGCTTTTTTGGTTGCACCAAAGTTACGCCATTGATGACCATAGACAGGACCAAGCTCACCTTCAGGACGACCAAAACGTGCAGTTTGTTCAGCAGTCGACCATTCATCCCAAATCGATACTTTATTGTCCTTTAAATATTGAACATTGGTATCACCTTTAAGAAACCATAACAGTTCAATCACAATCGAACGGAAATGGACTTTTTTGGTGGTGAGTAGTGGAAAGCCTTTAGATAGGTCAAAACGCATTTGATGACCAAATACAGAACGTGTTCCTGTGCCTGTACGGTCGCCTTTGTCGCCACCATTGTCGAGGATGTGTTGTAGAAGGTCTAAATACGCTTTCATATTGATTCCAGATTAGGCTCGTGCGCTTTGAAATGTTCAGCGACATTTCATGGCGTTTTGCGTTGAGCGTGTCATACTTTTGCTTAACTGAGCAGTTTATACTAAAGTTGTTTTTATTTTAATAGTGATAACAAGAGAGAAAAACAATGGAGATCAGCTGGAACACGCTTCCTGAATTTATTCAACAATATAAGCCACAGATTTGGCAACAAAAAAGTCTGTGATTGAGTTAAATTTAACACCTGCTGAGGATTTGACTGTATGGCAAAGTAAAGTGGGTGGTGATCCGTATTTTCCTTTAAGTCTAGACTATCCACAGAATGAAGAAAGTCGAGCTTTAGTTTTATTGGCACAGATTAATTTTGCTGAATTACCTGAAAATACGGTGTATCCAAGTGCAGGTATTTTGCAATTTTTTATTGATATTGAAGATGATTTATGGGGTTTAGATTTTGATGAGCCACAAAATCAAAATAATTTCCGTATCATTTTTCATGAACAAGTTACACAAGATGTTGCACAATTGTTGCAGGAATTTCCGATACAAGATTTGGATCAGGACATGAACCCTGTGACAGGGCAGTATGCTGTACAGTTTGTGGCAGATGAACGTTATATTTCAATAGGTGATCATGCTTTTGCTGAGACCATCTTTGATCCTTATGGCTTAGAGGGTGAACAGGTGGATGAAGAAGAAATCTATGATCAGTATGATGAGACATTTAGTGCGAGTGGTCATCATTTAGGCGGTTATCCTTACTTCACACAAGATGATCCTCGTGGTAATGATGAGCGTTTTAAAGACTATGTTTTGCTATTTCAGCTTGATAGTTCGGGACAGGAAGATGTCGAAATTTTATGGGGAGATTGTGGTGTTGCCAATTTCTTCATTCATCCTGATGATTTGAAAAAGCGTGATTTTTCCAAAGTAATGTATAACTGGGATTGTTCTTAATGATCTAAACTCAATGGTATGAGGGAGATCAGGTTGAGGGAATGCAGCTCAATAGACCTATTAAGGGATAGGTCTATTTTGTGATATGTTTCACAATAAGTTTTTATTGCATAAAAAATGATAATAATATATTTAAAATTGATATAGAAAATATTTCCGAAAAAGGAGCGTAGAAAGAGCAACTTAAACTATTCTCATTTACATTCACAAATTTTATTACATTTACATTAACCACTTTTTAAGAATCTATGGCTAGTATCACTGCTTCTTTCATGAGTGTATTGGTCTTTTTATGGTAGGACAGGTTCAAAGAAACAAGGATGAGGTTGAGCAATGATCGTCGATTTAAATACTCAACCCGTATCAGATGTACACGCAAGCCATACTGCGAGTCAGTTTATTTTTCAACTTGAACATGGTTCTTTCTATCCTCAGCAAGAGGATTTTGACCCAACAGCAATTATTCAAAAAAATAAATTGAAAGTTGCACAAGCCAATCAGTTTTCATTGAGCAATGCATTTCAAATTGATATTGATAAATTTATTAATAAATTAGACAGTATTTCTGCACGTACCAGTTCAGCACGTTGTGCACGAAGTATTCGTATCGCTTTGCAAACGGCAGGTGCTAAATTTACCAATCATCCTGTTGCTGCAGCAGATTGGGGCGGAACGCTCGAAGAAATCGGTTATAAGCAAATTCAACCCGCTTTTGATAATCCGCAAGAAGGTGATATTTATATTATCGATCGTACCCGTAAACATCGTTATGGGCATATTGCAGGTTATACAGGTACGGAATGGGTTTCGGACTTTAAACAACGTAGCTATGATGTTTACAAAGGCGATGTGACTTATAAATATTATCGTTTACAAGCTTAATCATCTTGATTTCAAAGACATTTTTAGATGAAAATGGCTAGATTAAAAAGGAAGCTTATTCGGGAAAATCTTCCTTTTTAATCCGTACGTTTGGCACGATTTTCATAATTTGCAATGAGAATGAAGCCAAGTGCCATAAAGCCAAAACATTGCAAGATCAGGTAAATCAGGTCTTGCTTTGGTAGAAACCATGTCATGATTGCCAAAGCGAAAATAGGGAATAGCGCAGTCAATATTTTCAAAAGTTTAACCTGAATGCTGGATGCCAATATTTTCAAACTGAGCTGTTTTAACACATGTAAAGCAATGCCTATTGCTAAACTGATTGCGACAAATAATGGACTAAGTTTGGCAATACTTGAACAATAATAAATTGCTATACATAGCATGATGCTGACGATTAATTTAACTTGTCGTGTGCAGCGTTCGGAATACCAAAAATCTAGCATGGTTAAGGCGCTTGTGTTGGTTTATTTTGATGAAGTAATGACAAGGGTGAAAATAAACACACTGCCAATGCCATAAAGCCAATGCCTTGAGCACCCGGAATTAAAATTTCTCCTTGATTCATATTTTTAAAGATCAATGCCAATAACAGTGCGATTGGAATCCATGTCAGTATGCGATACACAATACCTGTGGGATTTTTTGCTGCAAAATGTATTTTACAATAACGACAGATGAGAAAAATTACTCCCGTTGCAACAAACATTAAGATCGCTGTATATGCCAAAGGTTGCATGCGATAGAGCAATACAGTGGCAATGGCGATCACAATCAAGATCAGAAATTTTTTAAAGACAGGTGTTTGTGGATCAAACCAAAATTCAAGCATAATATGTGTGTATGTTCAAAGGATGTTTTTAGTATAAATGAACTTGTTGAAAAGAAGAGTTTTAGTTACGTAGTCATCCAAAATAAGATGGAATAGAGAAATGTCAAAAATAGCACAATTACCAGAACAATTTCGCCCTTTAATCAAAACCATCGAATCAACCTTACAGACATGTGTCGAATTTGATCGGGAAGAAAAAAGTCATGTGCATTTATGGCAAAGTAATTTGGGGATGTATCCTTATTTTCCTTTGGAGAGTGAATATCCTTGCTCTCAGGTGAGTAATGAACCTTTGCAATTTTTGGCGCAAATTAATTTTTCAGAAATTCCTCAGTTGGATGGTTTTCCTGAAAAGGGAATTGTGCAGTTCTATCTCAATATGAAAGCGTGGGATTTGGGCATGGATGAGAGCCTTGAACATGTACAGTTGAATCATCGTGTGCTGTATTTTCCAGAGGTGAATGAAGATGAATCCTTACTTAAAACTCGTGAAACACTGAGAAATTTTTCGGAAATTTCTGAGGATGAGGCACAATTATGGGTGGATGGGAGTGCTTTAGCATTTAACAAAGCTCAACAATATATGACCTTTTTTGACTACCGTTTTGCACCACTACTTTTTAACCGTCAAGAGGTATATGTCAGTTCGAATTATGAGGATATTTTACATGCCTATCAGCATTATCAAATGCCTTATACTGAGGATTTTCAAAGTGAGGGTGGGCATCGAATAGGTGGTTATGCAAATTATCTACATTCCACAGATCACCGAACTGAATTTGGCATCGAAGATCATCTGTTGTTAATGCAGTTAGATACAGATGAAGGTTTGGAGTGGTGTGATAGTGGTATTGCACAATGGTATATTCACCCCGATGATCTTAAACAATGCGATTTCTCTAAAGTTGTGTTTTTGTGGGCGTGTCATTAAAGAAAAAAGCGAATATTTGATTTAAATATTCGCTTTGAGTGGTTTTTAGTTTTTAAATCATTAGGTGTTTTTCTGTGGTCCCCAATCAAAGATTTTCTTTTGATAGGCATACCAAATCATCCATAAGCCAATCAAAATCATTGGGAATGATAAAATTTGTCCTTTGGTCATCCAGCCAAATAAGATATAACCTTGGTCTGCGTCAGGTTCACGGAAGAATTCCATAAAGAAGCGAGCACAGCCATAACCCATTAAGAAAATCGCTGAAACAGCATAACGTGGGCGAGGTTTTGAACTAAACCACCATAAGATGATAAAGAGTAATAAACCCTCACACAGGGCTTGATAGAGCTGTGATGGGTGGCGAACTAAGTGTAACGGGTCAGTTGGGAAAATCATGCCCAATGCAAAGTTTGGATCAGATACTTGGCGACCATACAATTCACCACCGATAAAATTACCAAAACGACCAAACATTAAACCTGTGGGTACACAGGGTGCGATAAAGTCCAAAGTTTCAAACCATGTCTTTTTGTATTTATGACACCATAACAACATCGCAACCATGACACCGAGGAAGCCACCATGAAAGCTCATGCCGCCTGTCCAGACTTTAAATAACCAGATTGGATCAGCAATAAATTTGTCGAACTCATAAAATAATACGTAACCAATACGTCCACCAAGTACGACACCTAAAGCCCCATAAAATACAAGGTCGGAAACCATTTCTGAATTCCAGTTGGTACGTTGTTTTGCGCGATAGGTTGCCAGTCCCCAAGCACATAAAAATGCCAGTAGATACATGACTCCATACCAATGTACTTTCAGTGGACCCAGTGCGATTGCGACTGGATCGATATTTGGGTAGGTCAGCATCAAAATTCCTTTGTATTCTGTTTTGCACAGATTTTAGCTGAAAGATATGAAAAATGTTGTACATTCAATGTGTAAACTTAAAGTAATACAAAATGGAATAAAAATATGTGTATTGTGGCTTTGGCATGGCAAGTCCTTGAAGATATGCCATTATGTTTGATTTCAAATCGAGATGAATTTTATCATCGCCCTACTTCACAACTGCATCATTGGGAAAATAGTCCAATTATTGCAGGGCAAGATTTACAATCAGGTGGCACATGGATGGGGGTGACGGAGCAGGGACGTTGGGCGATTGTCACCAACCATCGGGATGGTCATGATAAAAATACTTATCCCACCTCACGAGGGCATTTGATTCAAGCATTTTTAGCGTCAACACAAACTCCGATTCGTTTTGCACAAGACTTAGAAAAACAGCAATGTGACTATGCAGGATTTAACCTATTTATTGGAGATCAAAATCAAGCGGTATATATGAGTAATCGTGGTGAAGCTCCTCAGGTCTTAGCCAAAGGTGTTTTTGTGGTGTCTAATGGTTTACTCAGTGAAGATTGGGAAAAGACCAAACATTTGCGTAAACGTTTTACTCAAGAGTTTTTACCGATGTTGCAATTGTCATCGACACCTGAGCAGGACTTAGAGCATGCTGCGTGGGATATTTTGCAAGATGAGCGCAAAATTATTCCAGATTTATTACCAAATACAGGCATCAATACTGAAATGGAGCATTTATTGTCTTCGACCTTTATTCAAAGCCCTGTATATGGTACCCGTTGTTCCAATTTCTTAACTGTTCACAATGATAAAATTCAATGGTTTGAGAAAACTCAACAGGGCGAAAAAGTTGGGGATGTAGTGAAAGTGAATAGACTGATTTGCAAATAGAAAACCACATGTACCGAAATACATGTGGCTTTTATAAATGATCAGTAGCTTGCAGATTTAGCCTGCAATCGTACCGCCATCTTTACGGGTAATGACCACAGTTGCAGAACGTGGACGTGCAGTTTTGTTGCTAGCATCCTTTTGTGTTGCTGGCCAATGACTTGTTGGTTTGTCATAGCTTGCAGAGTCTTCACCTGGATGTTGTACGTTGATAAAGATCGCTTTGTGGTCTGGAGTCATGGTCACACCAGTAATCTCACATTCTGTAGGTCCTGTAAGGAAACGGCGTAAATTATCATCAGTCATTTTCGCCCCGACAATGGTTTCCTGACCTGAAGATGTGGTTGCTTTGGTACCATCACCGACTTTACCTGGTAGTGCAGCAAGCATCATACAGTTGGTGGTATCTGTATATGCGCCATCATCAGTTTGAATCCATAACACACCACGTGGGTCAAACCACATACCATCTGGAGAAGACAGGTCATTATTGTCATTCAGCCCTGACAGGTTAATGTTACTCGCCATCTTCGCTTCAGCACCAAATAGGTAAATATCCCATGTAAATGTTTCAGCAGTGGTTTTGTTATCTTTTTCATGGAAGCGAATAATATGACCATTCACATTACCTTTTCCGCCCTCAGGATCTTCGTAGTTACGAGGATTCGCAGCATCTAGTGGATGTGTTGTACCACGGTTTGAGTTGTTGGTCAGTGTCACATAAACTTCACCATTTTCAGGGTTGACAGCAACCCATTCTGGACGGTCCATTTTGGTCGCCCCCACTGCATCACCAGCAAGACGAGCAAAGGTAGTTACTTCAGCTTGTGATTTAAATGGATAGACTTTGTTTGCGGCATCTAAACCATTTTTACCATATGCCAATTCAATCCATTGACCTGTTCCATCTGCATTAAATTTGGCAACATATAATTTGCCTGAGTTCATATATTTATCACCTGCTTTGTAGCCGCCATTGATGTCTTTTGCAGACCATTTGGCATCGGATACAAACTTATAAATATACTCACCACGAGAGTCATCACCCATATAGAACGCAAGATTTTCACCTTCGATCAAACGGCTTGCACGACAGTCTTCGTGGGCAAAACGACCAAGAGAAGTACGTTTTACAGGATTCGATAAATTACTAAATGGATCGATTTCCACAATCCAACCAAAGGTATTAGCACCATTACGATAGTCCTGTGCAGCCGTAGATGCGGTTACAGAAGCATTCCAACGATCATAAAGGTCTTGGCTTTCCAGCGTTCCAACCGCAGTTTCCCATTGATAACGTGAGCTTGCACCATCTTTTAAGCCATAACGTTTTAATGCGATAATTTCTGCAGGGGTACGCTTTTCATCATCACCTTTAGCACGGACGAAGTAACCAATATAATTTTCTTCAGTGGTTAGATAAGTGCCCCATGGCGTATAACCATTACCACAGTTATTGTGGGTACCACGAGTTTGTTTGCCTGCCGATGAATATTTGGTTGCCAGTAAGTCAGAGCCTGCAACCACACCTGCAAAATCCATCACCGTTGATGCTGTAATACGACGATTGAAAATCGAGTTTTTAACAATTTCAACTTTTTGTGTAGTTTTGTCTTTTTTCAATTCAATGATTGAAACACCGTGTGCATTGACTTCACGGATCACTTCATCTTCAGGACGACGACCATCAGCCGTTTTTGTTGGTCCTTTTGGATGTAAAAATGTTGGGTTGATATATTCGTGGTTCATGACCAATAAACCACTTTCTGAAATGCTTGGGTCATAGTTTTTATTGGTTTTATTTAAACCAAAATAGCTCATGCCATCGTGGCAGTCACCTGAACGATATTGAAAGCTTGGACCTGATGGAACCGCATTATCATTCCATTCAGGATATGCAGGGTTAATAGAGTCACCCATAGCATATAGCACAGTAGCTTCATAACCTTCAGGTACAGTCACGATGTCATTCAGATTTTTAGCGACAGGTTTGAAGGTTAATTTTTCAGGTTTTTTATTTGGGTCAACAGGTGTTGGTGTAGGAGGGGTAACATTTGTTTCTGAGTCTTTGTCATCGCCACAGCCTGTGAGAGTAGAGGCTAAAGCCAATGCAGCAGCACCACTAGCAGTTTTTGCAATTAAGCTACGACGGGTAATATGTTGTTCTAAAATGTCACGAAAATGGATGTTGTCAGAAGTATTATTATCAAGTTCTTGATCTTCATGATATGGCGTCAGCTCGGTCATGGAAGGTTCCCTAAAGTTAATCAATGGTGATAAAAGTTGTTATTAACTTAGAGAATAAATATGACGGAGCTTTGACAGTCAGGTGACAGTCTAATGAATAAAAAATGTCAAAATTGTGAAAGAAGCAGCATGATTTTCTGTTTTAGAGTTTAGCTTGCGTTCAGGCGTCTTTTTTCCAGAATTTTGCCAAATAATAAGCCGAGTTCAAACAGCAACCACATTGGAATCGCAAGCATAATCATCGAAATAGCATCAGGTGGTGTGATAAACATAGAAATAAAGAAACAGCCCACAATAATATAACGACGTTTATCCACAAGATCTTGTGTAGAGACGACCCCGATCAAAATGAGCAATAAGGTAATAATTGGTATTTCAAAAGTCAGCCCAAAGACCAAAAATAACTTTAAACAAAAAGCCAAATAGCTGTTGATATCGGTCATCGGTGCTACTGTTTCTGGTGAAACACTGATAAAAAAATGCAAAATTGAGGGGAGGGCAATAAAATAGGCAAAGGCAATGCCAGCATAAAACAAACTGATGCTTGCGATCAGTAAGGGAAGTGCCAAGGTTTTCTCTTTGGCATACAGCGCTGGTTTCACAAAAGCCCAAATTTGATAAATAATAAAAGGCATTGCCAACATTAGAGCAATAAAAAAGTTGAGTTTAAATGGTGCCATAAATGTTGCTGTGACATCCGTGGCGATCATGGTTGATGTGACAGGTAACTGTGCTCTTAATGGTTCCGACAAAGCAATATAGGTTTTGTTGGCAAAAGGCAGTAAACAAAAAAACAGTACGATTAACACCCCGATAATTTTAAACAAATGCCGTCTTAATTCGATCAAATGTTTGGTGATCGGCATTGATTCTAATTCAGGTTGTGGATTGGGCTCAGCGGAGTGAACTTGTGGGGTAAAAGAGCTGTTCATACCGCAACCTCTAAGTGCTTTGTTTCAACCGTAAGTGGCTTAACTCGTTGAACTGAATGTACGGATGTTGCTAACTTTTTCAGCCAAATACGGGAAAGATATACTGTTGGAATTGATGCTTGCATAAAATGGTACGTGATGTTGCTGGATTTAGGTGCAATGCTTGCGCTTGCTGCATTGTTTTGTTTTTCTTCAGCAAGTTTGTTTTGTTGCAGCTCATGCATTTGCGCTTGCATTTTTTGTTCAAGCTCTTGAATGCGTTGCATTTCAAGCTGCATTTGCTCACGCAATTCAGAAAGACGAAGTTCACGATCAATGTCATTCTGTACATTACTGACAGTACGTTTGATTTTGGCATACCATTTCCCTACAAAACGTGCAGCGACAGGGAGCTTCTCAGGACCTAAGACCAATAAAGCAATAATGCCAAAGACCAGTAATTCAGAAAAACCAACATCGAGCATGATCTACCTTCCCGTATCAGTTTTTTATGGTCGAGTTCACATCATTGGTATTTTGATGTTCTAAGGTACGAGGTTCATTGAGTGCAGTTGTTGTGTCATCATCTTTAATTGATTTTTTGAAGTCTTTTACCGCCCCACCGACATCTTTACCTAAGTTTTTAAGTTTTGATGTACCGAATAATAAAAGTACCACAATTGCAAAAATCAGTACGTGCCAAATCGATAATCCAGCCATGATAAATCTCCTGTTTCATTAGGGCTTATCTCAACAGGTATCTGTGACAAAAAAGTGACATCTATATTTCAATTTAAAGACAAGGAACTGCTCACCAATAGTTTCAATTGCTTAAATGCATCAATTTTTAAAGTGCTACTATAGTCATGATTTGAGAATCGAGTGTGCGATGATGGCGTTGTTATTTCCAGTTTTATCCTTTATTTGTGGTTTGATACTGGCAAATGATCAATTTTCAGCGCAACTCAAACCATTATTATCTTTATGTCTAGCACGAATTTTTATCCCGATTGTGATTATTTACAATATGGTATTTTATAAATCGGGCAGCATCACTTTAATTTTATTTGCTTTTTTCTCCTGTTTTATTCTGTTCTTTGTTTATCTGCAACTGTCTAAAGATCGCTTGGCTGCATTGTGTTTCAGCTATACCAATATGGCTTGGTTAGGTTTTCCGATTGCCATTGCTATCTTTGGAACTGAGCATAGTATGGCGATGATTCCTTTGTATATTGGTGTATCTATTTTCGGTAATTCTTGGGCGGTTACTTCAGTCAGTTCGGAACCGCAGCCAAAGTTATATTTATTTAAAAAAATGCTGCAATCTCCACCTGTAATTGCCTTGATTGTTGCAGGTGTTTTACGTTGTTTTGATGTGCAACATTTTCAAAATGCACAACTCGTGGAATGGGTTTATACCTTGGCAAAATGGAGTATGAGTTTTGCAGGCATGTGTGTTTTGGGCATGTGGCTACGGAAAACCAAAGTCCATTGGGCAGACATACAAACCAGTGCCAAACTTGCAGTATTGAAAATGTTCTGTGGTTTGATTTTGTGTGGATTGGCTTATGTTCTGCTGCCACTTCCGAATATTAATACCTATATTGGTGTGATGTTTTTATTGTTCTGTTTACCGCCTGCTGCCAATATCGTGGCTTTGGAAACCCATTATCAAGGTACAGGTGTTTCAGCGAAATATATTGCTTCAGGCACGATTGTCAGTGTGGTGGTTTGTGTGATTTATGGGGGAGTGGTGCATTTATTTTAGTGATGCTTCAATGACTGAAATCAGTTTCTCTTTTGTATTTGAGAGAGGAGGTATTTCAGCGAAATTACCTCTCCCTCTTGCGAAACGATGTTTCTCACCTTTGAAAAAGGAGGGGACATGTAAGGATTTTACTTCTCTAAACTCGCTTTAAATAATTGCATCGCTTGTCCACGATGACTGATTTTATTTTTTTCATCTTTGCTCATTTCAGCACTCGAAATGTTGAGTTCAGGCAGCCAAAATAAAGGATCATAACCAAAGCCATTCGCTCCACGTGGAGCCTCCAAAACTTCACCTTGCCAAATGCCTTGGAAAATTTGTGGTAATGGATCTTCGGCATGTTGTACCAAAGCCAATACACAAACAAACATGCCTTGGATCGGTTGATCATCTTTGCGTAAAGGTTTTAAATTTTCCAGCAGTTTTGCATTATTTGCAGCATCATCGCCGTGTTCACCTGCATAGCGTGCAGAATAGATGCCAGGCGCACCACCTAAAACAGGGACACAAATCCCTGAGTCATCTGCAATCGCAGGTTTTCCTGAAATTTTAGAGGCATGGCGTGCTTTGATAATGGCATTTTCAACAAAGCTTAAACCATCTTCGATCGCATCTTCAATATTAAGTTTTCCTTGTGGAACAACCTCGACAGGCAGTTTTAACTCAGCAAACATTTTTTCAAATTCAGCAATTTTGCCTTTGTTATTGCTTGCGAGTACCAATGTTCCTTGGGATAACCAATCTTGTGCAGACATGATTTTTGCTCTGTTTTAAAAAAGTATATGTTAGTCGATTTTGGTCAACAGAGCGACCTGCAATTCGGTGGTCACCTGATATTGACCAATGCACACATGATTTTTGAATGACCTTGTTTGCAGATATTATTGATCAATTTAAATACATAATATTATTAGTGATTATTAAAATATCAATTCATGTCAATAAATAAATCAATATTTAACCTTTGGTCGAAAATGAGATTACTAAAGATAGACAAAAAAGTTAGGATATAAATAAGTCCATGAATTGTAGGTGCTATATGGTAAATCCAACACAATCCTATGTAATCACCATTGCCGAATGTTTATTGATTGAATTGGCTTGCAGTGACAGTATTTCTGAGCATGATTTGCAGGAACGCACGAGAGCCATTATTCAGTTAATCGTTAATGAGGAAGAGAAGAACAGTCTGATTCATAAAATTGAAGACCGTAATGCTCATTATGCAGATAATCCCAATTTTGGCGTGATTTTAGAGCAGATTCGACTGATCTGATGATGGTTTAATACACTTTATCTTATAGCACTGGATAAATTGGGGCGATGATCAAAGCATCAACTTATGCTTTGATCTTGATTATAAAAAATTTAATTATGTAGATGTTTATTCTCATATTGATGTGGATGATTTGGTCAGAATTTCTGATCCTTGCTGTTGAGGATTAATTAAAATTTTGGCATGTTTTTCTGGGTCACGCAGTGCGGAGAATGCATTGGTTACACCATCTAAGCCCACGATGCCTGTAATCAGTGGCGAACAGTCAATTTTCCCTTCGGCAATCATGTGTAAAGCATCGCGAAATTCGAGTGGGGTATAGCCCAAAACAAATTGCATTTCGATTTCTTTGTTGATTGCCAATGCAGGTTCAATACGATCACTTTGCATACAGACACCCACACCCACGATTTTGGAAAATAATGGAGCACCATCAATAATATATTGCAAGATACCAGGGACACCGACACATTCAAAAATAACAGGACGTTTTGGTAAAGCTCCCAGTTTATCTGCGACACGCCAAGCATGCCACCAAGGCATACCTGTGGCTTGTACTTTGGTAAAAATGTCCATCCCCATATTCAGTGCAGCACCAGCATCACCCAACAATCCAAGCTCTTTCCAATTTTCAAAAGGGGAGTTTTGTGCAGGATCAATCACCACATCAGCACCACAACGTTCAGCCAGTTTACGACGATTGGCTGAGTAGTCACTGGCAATGACTTTTTTCACGCCTGCCGCCTTGAGCATTAAAATAATACCGAGCCCTACAGGACCACATCCGATCACAATAGCGGGTTCACTATTTTTGATTCGACTGCGTCGGACAGCATGCAAAGCAACAGCCATCGGTTCAGTCATAGCTGCATTGTCTGCATCAAGACCATTGGGAACTTCAAACATCAGGCTGGATTGAACTAGAATTTGTTCTGCATAGCCACCCGATGCATTCGGTGACAGTCCTGTAGATTGATAGCCTAATTCATCCAATTGCAATAAAGGCATGGCACAGACAAGGGTATCGGTTTTAAATTTTTTACGCGTCTTTGGACCATAATCTAAAATTTTGCCACAAAATTCATGCCCCATAACAAATTTATCTGAGTTTCTAGCTAAGCCTTGAAAGCCAACTTTTGCAGCCAAATTATGCATATGGTCGCAGTTATGCTGCATGTGTAAATCGCTACCACAGATTCCACAACGGATGACTTCAAGTAAAACTTGTCCTTTGGATGGTACAAGTGGTGCTAGGCTTTCTATTGTTAATTCGGCATTTTGACAGACTACTGATTTCATCAAATCATCCTTAATTGTTGTTTTGAATATATTTTGATAATCGCAGTTATTATTGTATAAAAATATGACCTGAATGTTAGTAATACACTTCTGATTTGCGAAAGATGTAAGAAAATAAATTGACTGATCGATTTAGAAATTTACTGTAATTTGTAGCAATCATAAAAAAAGCACCTTATGGTGCTTCCTTCATATAATCTCAAATCAAAAATAAAAATTATTGGGTTTGAATCCAACGGTCAGCACGATCACGTGCAGTACGGATTTGTTCAGGTGTTAAGTTGGCAGCCAATGCAGTTTTTTTAGTTTCAGACATGTTAATGACTTTATTGTCTAACATGCCATCACGGGTAGAAAGTTCATACCACTGATAAGCACCGATGTAATTTTTCTTTTGTTCTTCCATCACAGCTAGATTGAAGCTTGCACGGTTATCGCCATGACTTGCTGCTTTTTCAAAATATTGACGAGCAGATGCTTCATTTTTAGATACTCCGATCCCGTCTGCATACATACGGCCCACATTCAGTTGTGCCGCAGAAATGCCTTGATCAGCCGCAGATTTAAATAAACTAAAAGCCTCTTTTAAATCTTTAGCAACGCCATTACCTGATTGGTAACGTGTCGCAAGATAGAATTGTGCAGCAGGTTGTCCTGCTTTAGCTGCTTTGCTTAAGTCAGCTACATTCATTTGTGCATACTGTGCAGCGAGTGCAGCAGTTGATTTTTGTTGTTGCGGGATATAGTCCGCATGGGCTTGAAAACTCAGCAGCCCAAAAAATAATGTACTGCCTAATAATAATTTTTTCATAGAGCGCTCACTCGATAAATTGCGACTTCGCCGAACAAATTTGGGATCGACTTACTCAGTAAGCTCCCTTGTTGGTTCCCATTTACAGCGAGTCGATTAATAATACGAATATGATTTTCAGCACACAGTGCTTCAAAGTCACGAAAGGTGCATAGGTGGATATTTGGCGTATTGTACCACATATACGGTAATGCATTTGAAACAGGCATCATCCCTTTTAAGGCAAGGAAAGAACGTGTCTTCCAATGCGCAAAGTTAGGAAAAGTAATAATTGCTTGTTTCCCCACACGCACCATATCGCGCAATAGCACATCGGGTGCATCCACGGCTTGTAATGCTTGAGCCATGACCACGTAGTCAAAAGACTGATCTGCAAAACGACCTAAACCAAGATTTAAATCTTGTTGGATAATATTTAACCCTCTACTGACCGCAATTGCAATCTTTTCTTGATCAATTTCGAGTCCGTATGCACGAATATTATGTTTTTTACTCATGTGTGCAAGTAACTCACCATCGCCACAACCTAAGTCGAGGACACGTGAATCGGGTTGAATCCATTTTTCAGCAAGTTGATGGTCAATACGCATTATACAATCTCCTTCGGTGTTGCTTGAAGATGTTGTTCACCACCTAAAAATGCACGTAATGATTTGACATATAAAGGAATAGGGAACAAGAATGAGTCATGACCTTGTTCTGCATCAATGTCTAAATAACTAACGGGTTTATGCGTTGATACTAAAGCATCCACGATTTCTTGTGAACGTTGTGGGCTAAAACGCCAGTCTGTGGTGAATGACACCACCATAAAACGGCATTTGGTATTGGATAAGGCTTTGGTGAGTGACTGTCCATACTCACGAGATGGATCGAAGTAGTCCAAGGCTTTGGTCATGATCAGATAGGTATTGGCATCAAAGTTACGACTGAATTGTTCACCTTGATAACGTAAATAACTTTCAACTTGGAATTCGACATCGAAACCATACATAAATTTGCCAGACTTTAAGTCACGACCAAATTTTTGCTTCATCGCTTCTTCAGACAGATAGGTAATATGACCAACCATTCGTGCCAAAATTAAACCACGTTTTGGGTAGCTGTCATTTTCCAGATAACGTCCATCGTGAAAATCAGGATCAGACAGAATCGACTGACGTGCCACCTCGTTAAAAGCAATATTTTGTGCAGAAAGTTTTGGTGCAGAAGCAATAATCACACATTTTTGTAAACGATCTGGATAATCCACCGACCATTGCAAAGCCTGCATACCACCCAATGAACCGCCAATAATTGAATACCAAACATCAATTCCTAAACGATCAGACAGCATTGCTTGGGTTTTGACCCAATCTCGTACAGTAACTAAAGGAAAATCTGGTCCATAAGGACGATTTTCATTTTCAGGATTTGGCGAAGTTGGTCCTGTAGAACCACTACAACCACCAATATTATTCAATGCAACAACAAAAAACTTTGAGGTATCAATGGCTTTATTTGGACCAATGCATGCATCCCACCAACCTGCTTTTTTATCATCTTCATGATGATAACCCGCAGCGTGATGATGACCTGATAGGGCATGACAAATTAAAATAGCATTCGATTTATCTGCATTCAGTTCACCATACGTTTCGACCATGATTTCGAAGTGGTAATACACGACCACATTCAAGTTCTAAAGGTTCTTCAAATTCAAACTTTTGCGGGGTAACAAGACCCACCGAGTCAGCAGGAAAGGACACAGGAATAATTCGCCTTGAAATATAAAAAGAGGATAGATGAATAAAAGAAAGGATACCACTTGGGGCATCCTTTCTAAAGTCTTTTAATTGATATGGCTGATATAGTTTCAGCTTATACAGCTGCCGCAATTACTTGGTCTGTGCTAAGTACACCTTGATCAATCAAGCGGTTGGTTGCTGCAATAATCGCTTCAATAGATGAGGTGACAATGTTGTCATGAACCCCTGCGCCGAATGCAGACTTGCCTTTGCCTTGAACTTGTAATTCGATCAATGCCAAAGCTTTTGCATGTGCACCTGAGCTAATACTGCGTTCTTCATAGTTCAAGACATCAATCGGCAATTGAAGTGCATTCAAGATTGCAGAGATAGGACCGTTACCTTCGCCTCGTAAATGCTGAGTTTCACCATTCACTTCAATATCAAGTTCAATCACTTGGTTGCCATTTTCATCCGACAAACGATAGTTCTTCGCTGAATAATGCGCATCTTTGGCAGCAACATAAGTGTCTTTGAACAATGTCCAAATTTGTTGTGCAGTGACTTCTACACCTTCATCATCAGCCACTTGTTGAACCACTTGCGAGAATTCAACTTGTAAACGACGAGGTAATACCACGTTGTAGTTCGATTCCAACAAGTACGCAATACCGCCTTTACCTGATTGTGAGTTAACACGAATCACTGCATCGTAGTCACGACCTAAATCACGTGGGTCGATTGGTAAATAAGGCATATCCCACATTTCTTCGTTCTTTTGGAACTCGAAACCTTTTTTAATCGCATCTTGGTGTGAACCTGAGAATGCTGTGAAGACCAAATCACCTGCATACGGATGACGTGGATGTACAGGCAAGCCTGTGCATTCTTCAACAGTGGCAATGATTTCATTGATATTTGAGAAATCCAATTCACATGGTACACCTTGGGTATACATGTTCAACGCAATCGCAGCAACGTCGACGTTACCTGTACGTTCACCATTCCCAAACACACAACCTTCAACACGGTCTGCACCTGCCATGATTGCCAATTCAGATGCTGCGATACCACAACCACGGTCATTATGACAATGAACTGAAATGATCACGCCATCACGACGTTGGATGTTACGGTGCATCCATTCGATTTGGTCGGCATAAACGTGAGGACCAGAAACTTCAACGGTTGCAGGCAAGTTTAAAATCACTTTATTTTCAGGTGATGCTTCCCAAATTTCAGTCACAGCATCACACACATCTTTCGCAACTTCTAATTCAGTTGCAGTAAAGCATTCAGGGCTGTATTGGAAAATAAAATCTGTTTCAGGCTGTTTTGCTGCATATTCTTTGACTTTGGTTGCAGCATTGATTGCCAATTGTTTTGCACCTGCAACATCAACATTCAACACTTTCTGACGGAAGGTTGGCGAGTTTGAGTTGTAGATATGTACAATCGCGCGTTTTGCACCTTGTAAAGATTCAAAAGTACGTGCAATCAAATGATCACGTGCTTGAACCAAAACTTCGATATAAACATCATCAGGAATATGACCTTCTTCGATCAATTTACGAGTGAAATCAAAATCCACTTGTGATGCAGATGGAAAGCCAATTTCAATATGTTTAAAGCCAATTTTCACCAACATTTGGAACATTTTGAATTTTTGTTCAATGTTCATCGGTTCAAAAATCGCTTGGTTACCATCACGAAGATCCGTGCTCATCCAAATCGGCGCTTTATTGATTTCGTTGTTTGGCCATTGACGGTCAGGCAAGTCTACACGTTGGTACATGCGACGATATTTTTTACTTGGATCAGCCAACATCATGAGGTAACTCCTTGTGTAGTTCTTGTTGCTCGTTGCTTCGGTAAAGACAAGGGATAAAGGCAACTTACTACATATATAGATTGTGTCTATCTGTTCAATTTACAAGTGTTTTTACAAAAAATTGCTGTAAATTTAAATAAGCTTCATCGTGGGTAATACAACTCAGCTTATATACGGATGACTTGCAAATGGTTTAACTTGAGATTAATTCTAAAACAGTTATCTTGGAAATAATTTCCTTAATTTGCAGCTTTTATATGGAATAAGAAAAATATTTTCATAAAAAGGATTATTCTCGAGAAATATAATCTGTGTTGATTTCTTTCACGGTAGCTGTTCCCATTAAAGCCATGGTGATTTCAAATTCTTCCTTTAAAATTTTAATCACATGTGCCACACCCAAAGCACCTGCCACAGCTAAACCATGAATGTAAGGACGACCAATCAAGACCGCAGCAGCACCCATTGCCAAAGCTTTAAAAACATCAGTTCCACGACGAATACCACCATCGAGTAAGAGTGGAAAATCAGCAGGGACCACAGCTTTGATTCTTTCTAAGGCTTTCAGTGGGGAAATAGACGTATTTAAAACACGCCCGCCGTGATTGGAAATGATTAAGCCTTGTACACCAATTTCTACTGCTTTTTGAGCATCAAGCGGATGTAGTACGCCTTTTAAAATCACAGGTAAATCTGTATTTGCAATGATAAATTCGATGTCCGCCCATTTCGGTGCAATGTGCATTAAACCTTCAAATACAGGATGTTGATGCGCTTCTAATTCAGGTAGGGGAATATGTGCAGGTGTATGTGGATGTTGCATGCCTTCGGGTAGTTGGAAAAACACACGACGCTCACGATCACGAATGCCTGTATGTGGGGAATCCACTGTAATTACAATCGCTTTAAAGTTTTGTTGCTCTGCAAGTCGTACCAAAGCCAATGATTTTTCACGATCACCTTGCCAATACAGTTGAAACCATTTCAAAGGATTTTCTTGTTTTAAATGTCGCATGTCGGTATTGGTAAAAGTACTCAATACCATATTGCTTCCCAAAACTTCGGCTGCCAAAGCGGTGGCTGCTTCTGCATCAGGATGGAACTGTTGTTGATGTCCAATTGGAGCAAGAAAAATCGGATGCGGAAATTTCTGTCCAAAGATTTCAATCTCGGTTGAACCTTGCGTCAGATCATTGAGCAATCTTGGTACAAGTTGAATGTTTTGAAATTGCTGTAAATTATTTCTGACACTCTGTTCATCCATTGCACCGCCTTGTAGATAGTGCCACACCATATCAGGCAAATGCTTTTGTGCTTGAATTTCATAATCCGCAATGGTTTGTAAATCTGGTGGAATTTGTTCTAAGGGAGCAAGAATAGTTTCTGTACTCATAAATCGCCCCATTGCCGTAATAAATTATGATAATGATGGGTGAGATTTAGAACTTCTTCTGAGTCGCCTAGTTGTTGACGCAATTTAATAATAGTCATATCTAAGTTAAATAGTGTGGTGCGTTGCCAGTCATCTTTAACCATGCTTTGTATCCATGTAAATGCAGCAAGTCGTTTGCCTGAAGTCACAGGTTCAACACGATGTAAACTGGTCGCAGGGTAAAGAATCGCATCGCCTGCATCAAGTTTAACTTCATGACAACCATAGTTATCTTCGACGATTAGTTCACCACCTTCATATTCATCAGGATTGGATAAAAATAAGGTCAGTGATACATCGGTACGAATGAGTCGTCCTGTATCTGGGCAGGTATGAATAGCATTATCGACATGGTTGCCATAGTTGCCTGCGTCTTGGTAGCAATTGAGCATTGGTCTTAAAATTTGTTTGGGTAGCGCAGCAGACTGAATAAGCAGTTGTTGTTTTAAACGCTGTAAAATCGCCGTTGAAATGTCATGATAAATGTCTGAATTGACATCAAGTTGTAGATTATTTTTAATTTTCTGTGCCTGAGCTCCTGCACTTTGGCGACCATTTTTCCAATGTTCAGTTGTATCTAATAATTGGCGAATTTCTGTGACTTGGGCGGGTGCAAGCACTTGCGGAATATGCAACAACATAGGGTTTCAGACATCCTTTAATAAAGAAAAAGTCGTGCATGACTAGCATACACGACATTTACACATTCAAAATAATTTAGGTTTAAAACTTATAGTTTAAACTCAATGTTGCAGAACGGGGTTGACCTAACACTAAACGGCTACCTCCATTGTTTAAAGTGCTGATGTATTCTTTATCTGCAAGGTTATAGATATTTAAATTTACAGCAGCATGTTTGTTAAATGTATAACCTGCCATTGCATCGAACACGACATAGTCAGGAACAGAAGGCATTTGTGCAGGTGTAGTACTGTCTGTAATCACACGTTTTTGCTCATCGACATAACGTGCACCGAGACCCATTTTAAAGCCAGCATAATTATAGGTTGTCCATAATGAAGCTGTCCATTCAGGTGACCAGCGAACGTTGTTAGTTTTGGTGATTGCACCTGTGGTTGCATTAACACTGAGCTGATCTTCTTGCTCGGTTTTCATGTGTGCCACACCTGCTGAAATATTCCATGCTTCTGTCAGTTGACCTACTGCACTCAGCTCTACACCCTTAACCGTGGTTTTACCTTCTTGAATAGATTCTTTGGTGATCGCATCTTGGGTAAATTGGTTTTCATTTTCTGTATAATACGCAGCTGCATTGACAGCTAATTTGTCATTCAATAAATCCCACTTTGTACCGACTTCATAATGGTGGGTTTCTTGTGGTTTTGCTGCTGAACTATTAATGCCCTCTTCAGATAAGTTAAAATTTGCACTTCCAGGCGGTGTTAATGATTTTGCATACGAAGCGTAAACACTGCTTTTTGCTGTTGGTTTAAATAAACCGCCCAATTTCCAACTGACCAAAGTGTCGTGTGCACCAAGTACAGTGGCTTTTTCTGTTACGGCTAATGTCTTTGAATCTGTTGAAACAGTCAGAGCATCAAATTCAGTGTCATAATAATCAACACGGACACCACCGTTGAGTTGTAGACGACCCTCTAAAAATTTTAAAGTATCAAATAAATAAGCTGCTGCTGTATTGGTTTCACCATCGCTGTAGCCACCATTATAAGTTGGATAAGGCATCAGTTGGTTGCGATCAGGGTGGTATAAATTCGCTGTGACTACAGGGCTTGCTTGACCTGGGACTTGCGGTGACATATTTTTAGAGTATTGCTGTTCTTGTAAAAGCTCTAAACCTGCAACTAGATCATGCTCAATCGCACCTGTTTTAACATTGAAATTCAATGTGGTGCTATTGGCTAAGATTTTATTTTCCTGATCAATCCCTTGACGAGAACGAGTCACTAACCAACTGTTTGGATCATTCGGCTTGGTGACATCGGTAATGACCAAGCTATTGACACCTGTTAAAACACGTTTCATGTTGGTTTTGCCGAAACGTGAAATATTGGTCAGCTTGAGATTGTCTGCTAAATCACTTTCAACTTTCGCTGTGATCATGTTGGCATCGACATCTTCATGGTCATCGACATGTCCATAAAAATTTTCACGATCTACAGGTGAAGCTCCATTAATGGCTTTATTCAAAGCATCTCTAAAATCACTTGGTAATTTATCATCACTATTTTTATAGTAATAGCCATTCATACCAATGCTTGGAATACCGCCATCTGGAATATTACGTTGTTGAACATGCTGTGAATACAAATAAAAACGAGTGTCTGTATCTAAACCAAAAGCAATCGCAGGAGCGATGGCATAGCTGTTATTTTCTAGATAATCCCGACCTTCAACACCGCCTTGTTGTCCCATGACATTTAAACGTACCGCAGTATTATTGTTAATCGCTTGGTTAAGATCCGCAGCCAAACGACCATTTTCTGCTGTGTTAAAACTCGCACTGACTTGGTTACTGTTGGTGAGAGAGGGCAGTTTACTGACGAGATTAATATAACCTGATGCTGCCCCACGACCTGCTTCAGTACCTGATGGACCTTTCACGACTTCAATTTGATCAAGGTTAAAAATATCACGACTGACTGCACCTAAATCACGGATTCCATCGACATAGGTTGATGTCTGGGTCGAAAAACCACGCATTTGAAAAGCATCACCTGCACTAGTATTGCCATTTTCACCCATTTGTAGCGTGATGCCCGGAGTATTACGTAAGGCTTCGACCAAAGATGTCGCACCTTGTTCTTGTAAAACTTCTTTTTTAATGATGGAAATAGTTTGTGGTGTGTCAATGAGTGGTTGCGTGTATTTTGCTGAACTTACCGTCTCTGCTTTATAGTCTGGCGCATGTGTTGCCTGTGCTTTTGCTTCAATTGTTGGGAGCTGAGCAATAGGTTCTTGTACATTTTCTGCATGTGCAATAAAGGGTAAAGATGCAGCAAATGCAACAAGTTGAGTGGCTGTTTTATGTTTACGGCTTTGAATACGTGCCATTTTAAAATTCCTAACAGAGACGGAGTCCAGTTTTTAGCTGCATGTATTTTTAGGAAAGATGCAGTAAAAATGTAGCTATTGTTAAATCATGTAACAATTGTCTGCGAATAATATTGATAATGATTATTAATAACAATATCTAAAAGCGTTAAATTATGAAAAAAATCTCAGGAAAAAATACTAAATTCGAATGATTTTATCTGATTAAACGATTGGTAAATAAATGAAATGGTTGAAATTTAAGTGGGAAATAATTTTTACTTTATTGTCATGATATGTGTTTTTGAGTATTTTGAAATAAAAAATAGCCTCAGGAGAGGCTATTTTTATGAATCGAGTGTTGTTTAAAAACTTAGTATTTAAAGTTTAAAGACACTACAGCACTACGACCTTCAGCTTCAGCAGCATAGTGTGAAGTATATGCCTTGGTGAAATAGCGTTTATCAGACAAGTTATTTAGGTTAAGTTGTAAATCTACGCTTTTGTTCACGTTATAACGTGCCATTGCATCATAACGTACATAACCCGGAACCCATTTAGTATTTGCAGCATCACCGTAGACTTTGTCCATCGCCACTGCACCAACACCTAAATTAAGTTGTGGGTGTACTTGATAAGTTGTCCAAAGTGTTGCTGAGTTTTTGGCAACATTTTGAACTTGATTTCCATTTGTTGGGCTAGGAGAGTATGTGCCATCTGTATTTTTAACGAAACCAGCATCAACAATTTCACTGTCTAAATAGGTATAACCCAAGCTTAGAGCCCATTTTTCTGTGATATTTCCATTTGCACCAAGCTCAATACCATCTACACGAGTTTCACCAATATTACGGGTAAAACCATCTGTGTCTAATGCACGTGTATTTTCTTTTTCAGTACGGAAAATTGCAGCAGTTAAATTTAACTTATTGCCAAGAACATCCCATTTTGTACCGATTTCATAAGTTTTCACTTCTTCAGGTTTTAAGTTGTTAATGGCACGTGCTTGTTCATCAGTGGTGTTACGACCAGGAACGCTAATTCCTTCAGAACCATCACCAGCATCAACACCTACAGGGTTTGCAGAAGTCGCAAAGCTTGCATAGATTGAACTATTTTCAGTTGGTTTAAATGTTAAACCTGCTTGATAGTTAAAGAAATCATTGTCAGAGCTGTAATTTGTACCTGCTTTGATTGAACCATTATCTTTCTTATAGTCCATTTCAGTTTCAAATTTGTCCCAACGTACACCAAGATCGAGTAACCATTGTGGCGTGATTTCAATATTATCTAAAGCGTAGATTGATTGTGTTTTGGTTGTGATATTCATGACATTTGGATTTGCAGTTACACTGCCTAACCAAGCATCATGTGAATTTGGATTATTAAGATCTGTACACCAACCATTTGAATTAGCTAAAGAACATGCATTATTCGCATTGTTGTTGCTTGAGCTACCACCAATTTTAGAGGTATTCGGATCTGTTACTAAATTACCACCACGATCAGAGTCTTGTTTTGCATATTCAGCACCCACATTAAATTTATGTTTGAGCGTGCCTGTATTAAATTTACCTGTTAAAGCAAGTTGATCAGTAAAGCTGTCAGTACTGGTCAAATTGGTATTTAGACGACGCCAAACTTCACCATTGACCACATTACCTTGGCTATCATCTGGTTGAGTCCATAAGTAATTGTTTTTAGACTTATTATAAACAGCAGTATTAGTAATGGTAATATCATCCGTTAAGTCGTGTTCTAACTTAATCGTACCGGTTTGATTTTCTTGTTTTTGGAAATCACGATCTAACCAACCATAATAAATACCTTGTTTTACATCTACAGGTTTACCAGCAGTCGCTTTTTTTACAGTATCATATTGATAAGGAACGCCTGAGTCAGGTGTGTCATCAGATTTTAAATAATAATAAGCCAAAGTTGCACGAGTGGGTGTGTCTAAACCAAAGGTAATACTTGGTGCGATCCCTGCACGTTTGTATTCTGCACCATCGTCTTGACCTGCTTTTTCGTTATGGTGTCCCATCACTGCAACACGTGCAGCAATGCCATTACCAAAGTCTTTATTACCATCTAAAGTAATACGTTGATAGTTGTCAGTACCATTTGCAATAGAGCCTTCTAAAGAGTCACCTTTTTTAGCCACTTTAGAAATCATGTTGATGCTACCACCTGAAGTCCCTGCACCGCCCATAGCAGAAGCAGAACCTTTAGTGACTTCAACTTGTTCAATTGCAAACATTTCACGGTTTTGTGAAGTTGCATTGCGAATGCCATCCACATACATTGAGCTTTCAGAGTTATAACCACGAATGAAAGGGCGGTCACCATTTGGGTTGCCACCTTCACCTGCGCCAAGCGTAATCCCCGGTACAGTACGAAGAGCATCAGCAAGCGTTGTGACTTGAGTGTCTTCAATCAGTTTTTTTGAAATAATAGAAACAGATTTTGGTGTATCTAAAAGTGGTGCAACAAATTTACTATTTGCTGATTCATCAACTTTTAAGCTGTCTTTTTTTGTTGCGTGAGCTTGCGCATGAATTGTTGGTAGTTGTTGAATTGCTTCATCTTGTGCAATGGCTGCTGTAGCGATGACAGACAAAGAAGAAGCAAGGGCAGAAACAACAACCTTTTTGCGTGATTTGATAAATGACATGATGACTCACTGGAAATGAATGCAAATTTGTATGCGAATAATAATAATTCTTATTAATTTTCACTATTCTTCTTCGATTGTTTTTAACTATGGATGTGTTGATGGTTATTTGTAAATAAAATGTAAATGAATGTAAAAAATATTAAATACATGATTTTTATATTAAATAAAAAACCCTTTAAAAAAGGGTTTTTTATTGGTTTTATGAATTAAAAGTCATAAGACACAGATAACCAGAAGTTCCGCCCTGGTAAATATGTACCATCCATGCCTGAGCTAATTGCCATGTAATCATATGCAGAAGCAAGTTCACCTTTTGCATTAATATAAGTTTGATTACCAGCAAAGTCCTTATCGAGTAAGTTATTTACAGCGCCATTGAAGCGTAATTGATCATTTACAGAATAACTCGCACCTAAGTTAAAGAGGTTATAACCTTTTAACTTATTGTTGGTTAAGTCATAAATCTTCGCTGCATCTGTACCAGGTGTTTGTTCAGTATCATAACGTGTACGACTTGACTTATATTCGTGCTGTAACCAAAGGTCGAGTTGATCATTGATATGCCAAGTTGATGTTGTATTAAAGGCATTTTTAGGTACATTGCTTAAAGCATTACCTTTGTCTTTGCCCTTAGTAATCTCGGTTTCCATATAGGTATAAGCTGTTTGTACATCCCACTCAGGCAGAATACTGTATTTCAAACTTACTTCTACACCTTCAGATTTGGCTTCATCAGCATTCGTTTTTTGTGAGAATGATTTTTGGTCAGTAATGTGTGAACCAAAGCTGACACAGTTTGAATTTGTTAAGTTAGGCTGTGAACCATCTTTTTCTGTAAAATTACAGTTCAATAGCTCAGGACCATTGGTAAAACGGTCTTTAATTTTGGTATGGAACACTGTAGTAGAGAAGTCAATGTCGCCTTGGTTGAAATAGAAACCTAGTTCATAGTTGGTTGATTCCTCAGGCTTTAAGTCAGGTGAACCAATACCAAAGCTTGTCCCTTGCCCTGAAACACTGATGATGCCGTTATGTAAGTCTTTGGCAGAAGGGGCTTTATAACCTGTACTCACACCACCTTTTAAGGTAATTGCATTGTTGGCGTTCCAGACTAAATAAGCACGTGGGCTGAAATGTCCACCAAACCCACTATGTTCTTCAAAACGACCACCGAATGTGAAACGTAGGCTGTCTAACATTTTCCATTCATTTTCAGCATATAAAGACCAAGAATCTTTTTTAAACTCAGAACCAATTCCCGCAATATCATCGGCAACAGTTGCTTCTTTATATTCAGCACCTACGGTGAGTTTATGATTGGCAATTGGTGCAATGAAATGTGTATCAATTACAAGATCTGTATTTTCTAAAGTACGATCTGCACCTGAGCTGACATCATTTGGAAAAGTTTTACTAGGAATAGTACGTCCTACAGTTTCAGTCGTGGTATGGCTTGCATACGATTTTAAGGTGCCTAGTGCATAGTCACCATCATGACCGACAGAGAATTGAGTACGTTTAAACTCTAATTCATCTTGATAACCGTTGGCTTTTTTATCTGTATCTTGTGTGCCTAAACGATTGTCATCATTTTGATAAGTTTGTGATGAATGAAAAGCATCTGCCCAAAGACTATTTTGATCATTCAGTTTTAGGCTAAGTTTTGTTCCAAAATCGTAGTTATCTGATTCACTCGGACGTGGATCACGACCAGATGTACCAGGAATACGTTCTGATTTTTGACGGTCTAAATAACTACCACGAAGTTGTATGCCTAAGCGATCTTGAATAATTGGACCATTAACGACAAAGCTTGATTTCCAAGAATCAGCTTCACCTTTATGCTCCATGATATTGCCACCAACGGTAATATTACCGCCCCAGTCATCACTTATTTTTTTAGTAATAATGTTGATGACACCGCCCATTGCTTCTGAACCATAACGGGTTGCCATGGGACCACGAATGACTTCGATGCGTTCAATCGCTGAAATTGGTGGTAAATAACCACTCGAAGTTTCACCAAAACCATTAGGTGTTACATCACTTGAGGTTGATTGGCGTCGACCATCAATCAAGATCAAAGTATAAGGTGCATCCAAACCACGCATTTTGATATTTAAACCTGAGGTTTTACCCACGCCATCACGAATATCAAGACCAGGCACATCGACCAATAAATCTGCAATTGATGTCGCATTCTTTTGTTCTATTTGTTCTTTAGAAACGACACTAATACTTGCAGGTGCATTTTTCAGTTTCTGTTCAAAGCCTGATGCAGTAAAGACTACAGTATCTAGTTGTTGCACAGGTTCTTCAGATGCTGTTTTTGTTTCAGCATAGGCAAAGCTTGAACCGAAGCTACATAATGCCAGTGTAAGTGGGTGAAGGTTGAGTTTACTCATAAAAGAATTCCAATAGATGGACGAGATGAAAAATGTAAGTAAATGAAAAACAAAAAATATTTCAAAATTGAAAAGAATAATAATGAGAAGTGTTATTGTTTGCAATAAATTTGTGAATATTTTTTACCAAATATAGAAAAAATAAATTTAAAAAATTACTGAAAAGAAATATGGAGAAATTTTTATTTTAGAGGTTAAAATAGCCAACATTTTGTATATCTATAAAGTTGTCATATAATGTGGCACTTTTTTAAATTGTAACTACTATTATATAGAGGAAGCCATGCAAGTAACTTCTGAAGCGGTTTCGGGCATTGCCCGTCGTTTAAATGTATCTGTACCGACGAGCCGTGTAAATGAGCAATTTGAAGCTCGTTTAAAGCGCGCTGCCAAAACTGTAAAGATTAACGGCTTCCGTCCAGGTAAAGTGCCTGTAAACGTTGTTCGTCGTGAATATGGTGCTGGCATTTACCAAGAAGTGGTGAATGACATCATCCGTGACTCAGTATTTGAAGCAATTCAACAAGAGAAAATCAACGCTGTTGGTATGCCAAATATCGATAAAGTTGAAAATAAAGAAGACGCTTTAGTTTTTGAAGCAACTGTAGAAGTTTATCCTGAAGTTGTTGTAAATGCGCTTGATGGCTTAGAAATCGAACGTAAATCAGCATCTGTAAATGATAAAGATGTTGATACAATGCTCGAAAATCTTCAAAAGCAACGTCAAACTTGGGCTGAAACCAAAGGTATGTCTAAAAAAGACATGCAAGTAACTTTCGATTTCGAAGGTACTGTTGATGGCGAAAAATTTGAAGGCGGCGCTGCGCAAGACTTTAAACTTGTTCTAGGTTCTGGTCGTATGATCCCTGGCTTCGAAGATGGCATCATCGGCATGAAGAAAGGCGAAGAGAAAGTAATCGATGTAACTTTCCCAGAAGACTACCAAGCTGAAAACCTTGCAGGTAAAGCAGCACAATTCAAAATCAATGTGAAATTGGTTGAAAAGCCAAAACTTCCTGAAATTGATGCTGAATTCTTAAAAATCTTTGGTTTAACTGAAGAAGAAGGCGTTGAAAAATTAAAAGCTGACGTTCGTAAAAACATGGAACGTGAAGTGAAAAATGGTCTTCGTAACCAAGTTAAATCGGCTGCGTTTGATGCACTTGTTGCTGCAAACGAAGTTGAACTTCCAACATCAATGGTTGCTCAAGAAATTGACCGTCAACGTCAACAAATGATCCAACAATTCACTCAACAGTTTGGTGCTCAAGGTGCGCAAGCATTTGACAGCAGCATGCTTCCTGATGATTTGTTCAAAGAACAAGCTGAAAAATCAGTAAAATTGGGTGTACTTGTAAGCAAAGTATTGGCTGATGCTCAACTTGAAGTAGATGCTGCACGTGTTGATGCTTATATCGAAGACATGGCAACCTCTTATGAAGATCCTGCTGAAGTGATCGAATACTTCAAAAATGATGAAAAACAACGTGCTCAAATCGAAGCTGTTGTTTTAGAAGATCAAGTTGTAGATTATATCTTAGCTGCTGCAAAAGTATCTGATACTGAAGTGAGCTACCAAGATTTATTGAAAGAACAACAAGCACGTCAACAAGGCTAAGTTCTTTTTGATGAAGAGGCGCTTTCGAGCGCCTTTTTTTATGCAGTAAAAATTTGTAAATGTCCTGAAATCACAATGCTTATTCGAAAAAAGTTTGATATTTAATTGGGAATATTTTGCAATTTCAATCATTATCCCTCATATTGTCACTATGAGCTGGGTAACAAAAAATTCAGGAATAAATAACATATGTATGTTCCATCTATTGAAAACGCTTTAGTCCCTATGGTCGTTGAACAATCATCTCGTGGTGAACGTTCATTCGATATTTTTTCACGTCTTTTACGTGAGCGCGTTATTTTCTTAACAGGTGAAGTTGAAGACAACATGGCGAACTTAATCGTTGCGCAAATGTTGTTCTTAGAAGCTGAAAACCCAGAAAAAGATATTCATTTATATATCAATTCTCCGGGTGGTTCGGTGACTGCGGGTATGGCGATTTACGATACTATGCAATTCATTAAACCAGATGTGGTGACCTATTGTATGGGGCAAGCTGCATCAATGGGTGCATTCTTGTTGAATGCTGGTGCAAAAGGCAAACGTTATTGTCTGGAAAATGCACGTGTGATGATTCACCAGCCATTAGGTGGCTTCCGTGGTCAGGCATCGGATATTGAAATTCATGCCCGTGAAATTTTATTTATCAAAGAACGTTTAAATCGCTTAATGGCAGAGCATAGTGGTCAAGACTATGAACGTGTCGCAAAAGATACAGATCGTGATAATTTCATGACAGCAGAACAAGCGAAAGAATATGGTTTAGTGGATCAAGTGTTGTCAAAACGCCCTCAAAACTAAGCTTTAACGTACAGATTTTAGATTTGGAGTGAAAATGTCCGATAATCCTCAAGGACAAAAACATTGTTCATTTTGTGGAAAGACACAGTCTGAAGTTGGAAAATTGATCGCTGGTGAAGACGCTTACATTTGTAATGAATGTGTAGATGTTTGCTTAGACCTCGTACAAACTAGTCAACAAGTGGAAACAGGTGATTGGGCAACACGCCCATTACCTAAACCACATGAGATTCGTGCTGCACTTGACCAATATGTAATTGGTCAAGATACTGCAAAAAAGACTTTGTCAGTTGCAGTTTATAACCATTACAAGCGTTTAAAAGTGACGCAATCTGCAAATAAACCTAAAGATGCAATTGAGCTTGCAAAGAGTAATATTTTGCTGATTGGACCAACAGGTTCAGGTAAAACTTTACTCGCACAAACACTTGCTCGTTTGTTGGATGTGCCTTTTGCAATGGCGGATGCGACAACTTTGACCGAAGCTGGTTATGTGGGTGAAGATGTTGAAAACATCGTGCAGAAGCTGTTACAAAAAGCAGATTATGATGTAGAAAAAGCGCAAAAAGGCATTATCTACATTGATGAGATCGATAAGATTACCCGTAAATCTGAAAATCCATCGATTACTCGTGATGTATCAGGTGAAGGTGTACAGCAAGCACTCTTAAAAATGATTGAGGGTACAGTTGCATCAATTCCACCGCAAGGCGGACGCAAGCATCCACAACAAGAGTTTATTCAAATTGACACTGCAAATATTTTATTTATTTGTGGAGGTGCATTCTCAGGTCTTGAAAAAGTTGTGCAACAACGTCAAGAAAAAGGTGGCATCGGTTTCACAGCAGATGTGAAAAATAAAGATGACACTAAGAAAGTATCTGAGTTATTCCGTCAAGTTGAAGCAACCGATTTGGTGAAATTTGGTTTAATTCCAGAGTTTATTGGTCGTTTGCCTGTGATAGCAACACTTGAAGAGCTTGATGAAGAAGCGTTGATGCAATTTTGACTGAGCCAAAAAATGCGTTAACACGTCAGTATCAGTATTTGTTTGAAATGGAAAATGTGGATCTGATTTTTGAAGATTCTGCATTGCGTGCAGTGGCGAAAAAAGCACTTGAACGTAATACAGGTGCACGTGGTCTGCGTTCAATTTTGGAAAATGTTTTACTTGAAACCATGTATGACTTACCAAGTCGTGAAGATGTGGGCACCGTACTCATTAATGCTGATGTGATTAATGATAAAGCCCAACCTGTGTATCAGGCAGAACGTCAGCCGAAACAAGAACAAGTGGTTGAAGAAAAGGTTGATTTAAAAGTGATCGATAGCAAATCTGCTTAAGTACTTTTGTAAATTTACTGCAATTCATCCGAAACGTGTAAGAAGCTGGACTTTTTACACGTTTTTTATTTTTAAATCGTCAATGAAATGTTAAGCTGAATTTGAGAAAATCATCTTCATTCAAAAAATGAAAATAAAAAATACGTGGTGAGGGATAATCATGCGTTACGTTGGTCTAATGATTTTAGCGAGTTGTACGTTGACAGCTTGTCAGAGCCATAAAGCAGTTGAACAGCAACAGACAAGTCAGAATGCTGTTTCTACACTGAAAGCGGTCGATTTTGAAAAAGAAAATTCTTTTGTTTATGAAAAACTAGACCAATATAAATTGGGTAAATTTTCTGTGGGTTCGTGGGTCAATCAAGAGCCAGGACAATATTTCAAATTGGTCAAACCACAAAATCCAAATGCAGCAGTGGTATATTTCTATCGTCCTGATAGCAAGTGGAATCGCCAAGAAATTATTGCACAAAGTTTTTATTTAAATGGCAAAAGAATCCCAAGTTTGATCAGTAATCATTATTACTGGATTGAATTGGCAGAGGGTGATTATAAACTCAGTTTGAGCCGTCCTTTGGCTGTGGTGCATTTCCAAAAGCCCAAAGTTGCATATTTCCATGTGCAGGCTGGACAGCAATATTTTGTGAAATATGAGGAAGAAAAATTCCGTGGTGGTCCAAATGGTGGGGGTGACTTGTTGAAAGTTGGTCCATTGATGCAATGCCAACTCGTCAGGGTCTAAAAGAAATAGGTATGACGCAATTGAAGACCCCAGGTTTGAATTTTGTCGGTGAGTTAAATGCCAATGGTCAGTTGGTGAAACCAAGAGAAAAAATTGACAGTGGTGATTATCAAGCGAGTGATGATGTACATTTAAATACACCATTTAAGATTTGGAATCCACTCACATGGTGATTTGAATTTTTTATGTGTATGATTAAAAAGAGGTTTGAATACCTCTTTTTGGTTTTTGGAGCAGATGATTTATTGAGCTTCAGCTGCTTTTTTTAATGCTTCTAATTTTTTATTCACTTGTGCAAAATCTTTTTCTGCCGCTTGCATGGTTGACATCAACTGTATATTGACGATTTTCATTGATTCTTGTGCCACGATTGGGCTTTTCTCAAGAATGGATTGACCAACTTTACTTGAATAAAAATCAATTTGTGCCTGAACTTCTTCGGCATTATAAACATCTTTATAAATCTTTTGATAAATTGGCTGCATTTTATCCCAAGAAATACTTTTCTTATTTTGTTCAAACAATTTATCAGCCAATTCATTGGCAACGATTTGTTCTTGTGGGCTAAGTTTTTCATGTTTTACGATATTTTGTACAGCAACATAGGCTTGTTGATCGATTTGCGGACGAATTTGTTGTATGGTTTGTTGTAAAATTTGATCGATTTTCATCACTTCGATCAATTTTAGAATCTGTTGATCTGTCGCTTGTGCTGCAAAAGTCCAAGGTGCAATGCTACAGAGTCCTGCACAGAGTAGAGTTTTCAGCATATTCATATTGATGTCCTTATTGCTAAATGTGTAATTTATATGTTGGATTATCTTTGGAAAAACTTTTCCATTGTTTGACTGAGTTTTTGTTGTGCTTGCGGTGATGGTTCCGAATTTTCAGGGAAAATTTGTTCAACAGCACTCATTATTTTATCTTTAAAATCGTTGTTATTTAAAATAGATTTGCCTATTGGGGTTTGATAAAAAGAAATCCATTCTTGCATTTCTTCTTCAGTCATATTTTGCTGATAAATTTGAGTGAGCTTTTGTTGCATTTTTTGTTTATAGCGATCATTTGAATAAAAATTTTTCACAACATTGTAGACACGTGTTTGGTTTTCTGGTGTCTGAGGAATATTGTGATATTGCATAATTTGTTCAGTCAATGCTTGAAAAGTTGTGTGGTCAGACAGTTTTTCAATAGATTGATCTAATTGAATGGTATTGAAAAACGTTTCGGTTATTTGGGGATTGGCGGGTGTTGCATAAAGCAATGTGCTTGATGTGCAAAGCACCCATAGTAATGCAATTTTTTTCATTATTTTTGAGCATCCTGAATGATGTTTTGAATTTCTGCTGAGCTGATGAGTTGGTTAAAATCATTAGTTGATACATCAATCATGTGTGCGATCATCACTGGAATATTTTTACCTGCATCTTTCATATGTGGTTTTTGATATACTTTGAGTAAAGCATCTGCTTGGTCTTTATTAAAGCTTTGATATGCTGCACGAATATTGTTGAGGAATGTTTTTTCATCTACATTTTCAATCATGTCATTAATGATAATATCTGAAACTTGAATAATTAACGCTTGTTGTTCTGCACTGATTTGATGTCTGGCTTGTTGCATTTGATCAAGCATTAATTCTTCGGTTGCTGCTTTCATATTGGGCATGCTTTGTTTGAGTAAAGCGGGTTTGAATTGATCCCAATGTTCAACTTTGATGAGTTGTTCAATTTGTTGTGGCGTAGCAGGTGCTGCAAAAGTTTGAATAGCAAAACTTAATAGAAATATTGAAAATACATAAGGTTTTATTTTCATCTTATTCTCAGAAATAAAAAAGCACCCTAATCATAGGATGCTTTTTCATCAAGATTCAAGTTGAATCTCTCTAAATCTTGGATTAGTTCGCAGCAGCATCAACCACTGGAATTTTCCCGATTTTTGCTTGCCAGATTTTTGGCGCAGTCGCATGGATTGATGTACCATTGACATCCACTGCAACGGATACAGGCATATCTTCCACGACAAATTTGTAGATTGCTTCCATACCTAGGTCAGCAAATGCCACAACTTCAGCTTGACGAACTGCTTTAGACACGAGGTAAGCAGCACCACCGACAGCCATCAGGTAAGTCGCTTTGTTGTCTTTGATTGCTTCGATTGCAGTTGGACCGCGATCCGCTTTACCAATCATACCGAACAAACCAGTTGCTTCAAGCACTTGACGGGTGAATTTGTCCATACGTGTAGCCGTTGTCGGACCTGCTGGACCAACCACTTCATCACCAACAGGATCAACAGGACCAACGTAGTAAATAAATTTACCTTTAAGGTCTACAGGAAGTTCTTCACCATTGTCTAACATTTCACACATGCGTTTATGTGCAGCGTCACGACCTGTATAGATCGTACCGTTAAGCAATAATGTGTCACCCGGTTGCCAAGAATTCATTTCTTCTTGTGTGATGTTGTCTAGGTCAACACGTTTAGATTTTGAAGAATCCCAAGTCACTTCTGGATAATCAGAAAGTTTAGGTGCTTGAATATGTGCAACGCCTGAACCGTCTAATTGGAAATGTGCATGACGAGTTGCAGCACAGTTTGGAATCATACCAACTGGTTTGCCTGCAGCATGGCAAGGGTAGTCTTTGATTTTAATATCAAGCACAGTGGTTAAACCGCCAAGACCTTGCGCACCAATACCGAGCGCATTTACTTTTTCGAAGATTTCCATACGAAGTTCTTCGATTTTATTTTCAGGTCCACGACGAAGTAACTCGTCCATGTTGATTTCTTCCATGAGTGATTCTTTTGCAAGCATCATGGCTTTTTCAGCAGTACCGCCGATCCCGATCCCGAGCATGCCCGGTGGACACCAACCTGCACCCATTGTTGGAACAGTTTTCAGTACCCAATCCACGATTGAATCAGATGGATTCAGCATAGCAAGTTTAGATTTATTTTCTGAACCGCCACCCTTAGCAGCAACAGTGATGTCGACTTTATTGCCCGGAACGAGTTTGTAGTGAATCACAGCAGGGGTATTGTCTTTGGTATTTTTACGACCAAAAGCAGGATCTGCAAGGACAGATGCACGAAGTACGTTAGAATTTTCCAAGTAACCTTGGCGTACACCTTCATTGATTGCATCATCCAAGCTCATGGTTAAATCAAATTTAACATCTAAGCCCACATCAACAAATACGTTAACAATACCAGTATCTTGACAGATTGGACGATGACCTTCTGCACACATACGAGAGTTAATTAAAATTTGTGCAATGGCGTCTTTTGCAGCTTTGTTCTCTTCACGATCATAGGCACGACTCATCGCTTGGATGAAGTCTTGTGGGTGATAGTAAGAAATGAACTGAAGTGCATCCTTGACCGATGTGATCAAGTCATCTTGCTTGATAATAGTTGTCATATCAAAAATCTCTTGAGCGGGCTGATAGCTAGCGGGCTAAATTATACGTGATATTGCTGGTTTTGTGGGAGCTTTGGCTAAGATTTGGGCTAAAGTTTAATAAATCTTATTTAGAAAAATCTATGAGATGGATATATGAAATCGTAGTGCTTTAGCTTTCTTTTTATTGGTAAATTTTTATTGTATCGACTATTGGTGTATTGCAATTTATTTCAAAATCTAAGTCAATATAAAATCTATTAGAAGTATTTATTCTTTAAAAGTTAATAATTTAAGCATTAAAAGTAGGGTGATGAAATGAAAAAGTTTTTATGCTTGTCTTTGTTGATGAGTAGTGCCATGGTTCATGCAGCAGATTGGACACCTGTTTTTAAACCGTTGGAAGAGGGGTGTGTGGGTGATAGCCCAGTTTTATCGAGTATTACTGAGCAATTGATCACATGGCAGCAACAAAATGATGGTTCAGCACGTCCAATCGTCAGTAAAAATGCCCAACAGGGAAAATATCGTAATGTGCCGCAAAATTATCTCAGAGATATGACACCTGCAAGCATTAAAAAAATGAATTTAGGTCAAGATTATCCGAATTATTATACACATATCTATGTTGGCTTAAAAAATGCACAGCTTTATCAGCTTCCAATTGATGGTTTTGCTCAATATGTCGATGGTGAAAATGGGGTGTCAGGTAAAATAATTTTATTTAAACCGATGACACCGCAAAATTATAATCGATTGAAAAAAATCAAATTTAAGATAGAGCCAGATGTGGAATTTCAAGGCAGTATTCAAAAAGCACCCAATGGGCAAGTTTATTTATGGTGTGACAGCAGTATGTAAATATGATCAAACATAACGGATAAAAAAGACCACCCAATCTGAAAATTGGGTGGTTTGAGTATCAAACTTTGAATGATATTGGAATAAAGAATCTAAGCTTCTTGTTGCGCAGACTGAATCGCAGTTAAGGCAATGGTAAATACAATATCATCCACCAATGCACCACGAGATAAGTCATTTACAGGTTTATTCAAACCTTGCAACATTGGACCTACACTGACCACATTTGCTGAGCGTTGTACGGCTTTATAGGTAGTATTACCTGTATTTAAATCAGGGAAAATAAACACATTGGCACGACCTGCAACTTTTGAATCAGGTGCTTTTGATTTACCAACACTTTCAACAGAAGCAGCATCGTACTGTAATGGACCATCAATCAATAAGTCAGGACGGCGTTGTTTGGCAATCTCAGTTGCTTTTGCAACTTTTTCAACATCTGCCCCCATACCTGATGTTCCTGTAGAGTAAGAAATCATCGCAATACGTGGGTCGATACCAAATGCTTTTGCAGAGTCAGCAGACTGAATCGCAATCTCAGCCAATTGTTCCGCATCAGGATCAGGATTGATTGCACAGTCACCATATACATAAACTTCATCAGGCAACAGCATAAAGAATACTGAAGAAACCAATGAGTAATCAGGTGCTGTTTTGATCAATTGGAACGCAGGACGTACAGTATTCGCTGTAGTATGTACTGCGCCAGAGACTAAACCATCAACTTGATCAAGTGCAAGCATCATCGTACCAAGTACAACCGTGTCTTGGAGTTGATCACGTGCTTGTAGATCATTCAGTTTGCCTTTACGCAATTCCACCATTTTTTCGACATATTGTTCACGGATCAAATCTGGATCAATGATTTCCAAGTCATCTGGAAGTTCGATATTACGTGCACGAGCAACTTCAACGACTGCTTCAGGTTTTGCCAATAAAATACAATGTGCAATACCACGAGATTGACAAATTGCTGCAGCTTGAATAGTACGTGGCTCATCACCCTCAGGCAGTACGATACGTTTTTTCGCTGCAATTGATTTTTGTACCAATTCATGACGGAAAGCTGATGGTGATAAACGTGGTTGATAGTCGCCATTTAATAACAAAACTAACCAGTCGCCATTGATATGACTCGATACAAAACGTGTAACTTGTTCAGCACGTTCAGTATCATCAATAGGAATTTCATTGCTCAGATTTGAAAGCAATTGCGTGGTTTCAAATGTACTGAGTGGTGTATGTAAAATTGGTAAACCGCTTTTAATGGCAGTTTGACAGAATGCTAACGCAATTGGATTTGGTTCTTGCTGTTCAGCTAAAACCAAACCTGCTAATGGAATACCATTACTGGTTGCTAAGCTTGCCGCAAGTAAGACATCAATCCGATCTGCTGCACTAATAATTAATTCGCCTGCGGTGAATTTTTGTAATTCATGTTCAATGTTTGATGCAACAAGGCTGCTGTGTAAAACACGGCGTGTGTTTGATTTTCCTTCATTGATCCAACTTGCTTGAATATGTGCAGCTAAGTCAGAAACACGTGGCACACTCAAAGTGTCACTAAATGGCACTAAACCAATAATCGGTAAATGTTCAGTACCAATGTGTGAATGTGTACGTTGAATTGCTTGAGTGAATTTTTCAGTTTCTTCAACCAAACGTAAATCTGGTGCATAAGTCACAGGAATCTGTGCTGATTCTTCAGACAAACCACGGGTACGCATGAACAAGACACCAACATTACGAGTAGATGCAGCACCACCGAAGTTACGCAGTTGTGCTTCTACTTTTTCAGCGGTTTGTTCAGGTTTTTCAATGTTGGCATTGCTGACAAAAATTACTTTCGCATCTAAAGCTTGAGCAAGTGCAGCATTGAGTTCACTCGCAAAAGAATCACGTGCAGTCGGTACGATACCTTCAACAATGATAATGTCATGTGTACGTGCAACTTCACGATGTAAACGAACTGCTTCTTCAAGCAATTCGTCCATTTCACCCGCATTAAGTAAATGGGTGAGTTGAGTGTATGCAATTGGTTCTACAGTTTCATTTTTAGACACATGACGATACAGTGCTGTCGTACGGTCAGATTCAGCTTTTTCATCTTGTGAAAAAGGTTTTAAAAATCCAGCTTTTACTCCTTGACAATCCAAAGCGTAAATAAGACCAAGACATGCAGAGGTAAGACCAACGCCTTCACCCGTAGGAACCAATAAAATTGTTTTCATACACTATTCTTAACAAGATTAATCAAAAATAAATTTTAAAATAGAATCCGATGACAGCTTAAGCTGTCACGATTTCAGCATCAGACTTTTTTGCAGCAGCATTTCCTGCTTGTAATGCAACATGCTCAGTTTCTTTGGCAATACGACCTTCTTCATCAGTTGGCACTACCCAAATTTGAGGACCAGTACCTGCATCAATACGACCTTCAGTACCACGTTTTAAACCATCATTATTTTCTTTACTGAGGTTAAAGCCAAAGTGAGGAAGATATGAAATGGTTTTTTCACGGATATAAGCAGAGTTTTCACCAATACCACCTGTGAAGAACAAGCCATCAATGCGTGGTAAACCACAGCTTAAACCTGCTAAAGATTTTGCTAAACGGTAGCAGAATACTTCAATAGCAAGAGTTGCATCTTCATTGCCTTGTTCAGATGCTTCAATCAAAGTACGCATATCATTTGAAAGGTCAGACAAGCCAAGTAAACCAGATTGGCTATTGAGCATTTTGTCGATTTTGTAAATGTCCCAACCTAAGTTAGATGCAAGGAAGCTATGAATACTTGGATCAACATCACCACTACGCGTACCCATAACCACGCCTTCAAGTGGTGTTAAACCCATAGAGGTATCAACAGATTGACCATTCCAAATCGCACAAGTTGAGCTACCATTGCCTAAATGTGCTGTGAGCCAACCGCCTTTTTTATAGCTGCCTGCAAGCTCAGAACCACGTTCAGATACATAAGCATGGCTTGTACCGTGGAAGCCATAACGGCGTACATTGTGCTCAGTGTATAAAAATTTTGGTAATGCATAACGATATGCATGTGAAGGCATCGTTTGATGGAATGCGGTATCAAACACAGCAACTTGTGGTAACTGTGGGAACAGGCGCATGGTTGCATCAATACCTACAAGATGTGCAGGATTGTGCAATGGCGCAAGAGGTGTTGCTTCACGAATGCGTTCAATAATTTCAGGGGTCAATAACTCAGCTTTGGTTAAAGTACCACCATGAACTACACGGTGACCAATTGCTTGAGGATTGTGGTGAGCTAAACGCTCAAGAATGGTTTCCAATGCTTTTTCATGATCAGCATGTGGAATAGATAATTCAAGTTCAGCACCACCTGTGGTAATGCCTTTAATACGTGCATCAACAGAACCTAAGTTTTCTGCCAAACCAAAGATTCGATCTTTACGGTGCTCTGAAACCAAAGCATATTTAATTGATGAAGATCCGCAGTTAATAACTAATACTGATGTAGACACGTTTTAATACCCGAAATTGTAATTGATATTCGTCCTGATTGATCTGATTACGCTTTTGTTGGTGCAATTTAGATCAGTAGTGATGTTGTACCATGTGTTGTTTTTCTGTCCTAGATAGACTTTAGGTGATTAGACTTAAGCACTATCGACCACTTTAAGAATTATAATTAAAATTTATCAGTTGATAGATTTCATTTATAAATAAAATATTACGGCTTTACTTCACGATTTAAACTTAAACCATAGCATGAGTTGTATAGAAAATTTGATGCTTTTACGTTTTCTGAAAAAGAATTGTTTTAAAAATTATTTCGAATATTTAATTTCCGACCAACGCACCAGTACATAAGCGATCAGTGCAACCATAAAAAACACCAACATCATCCATGCTAAACCTTGTAAAGTTTCAATTATCGTTCGATAAATCTCTAAAAACCAACGCTCTGAGGTTAATTTTAAAATGATTGGCGCTTTGTCATTGGTATAGGTGATGGGGCTAATATATTTTTCCATATCATAAATACGAATGCCTGAAGAAGTACCAACCACCATGCCTGCAAATTTGGTGTATTTTGCCCAAGCTGTATGGATCGGATCATTGATGATCGTGCCAGAATTGCATTAATCGAATTTGAAAAAATACGCATGACAATAAACGAAACCAGCAATGCCAAGAAAAATGTAATGATGATTAAGGCATAAAACATAAAATTTCCTTATCGTGACATAAAGGATTTATTGTAGAAAAGTTAAACGATAGAATTGTGGAGGTTGTTGTAGATTTTTAGCACAGTTTTGCGATAGAAAATTTTAAAGCAATAAAAAAACTGCATCGCTTTTTAAACGATGCAGTTTTTATAGAACAAAAGTCATGAATCATTACTGACGAATTTGACCATCGCCCAATACGATCCATTTTTGCGAAGTTAAACCTTCTAAACCCACTGGACCACGTGCATGGATTTTATCCGTAGAAATACCAATTTCAGCACCTAAGCCATATTCAAAACCATCAGCAAAGCGAGTAGAGGCATTAACCATCACCGAGCTTGAGTCGACACGGGTTAAGAACTGACGTGCTAAACTAAAGTTTTCAGTGATAATCGAATCAGTATGATGTGAACCATATTTATTAATATGATCAATCGCTTCATCAACACCTGAAACGACTTTTACAGCTAAAACTGGACCAAGATATTCTTCATACCAATCTTCTTCAGTTGCAGTTTTTACTGATGCACCTAAAATGCGGCGAGTTTCGGCATCACCACGTAGCTCAACTTGCTTTTCAGCATAAAGTTCTGCAATGAGTGGTAAAAATTCTTCAGCAATTTTTTCATCAACCAGTAAAGTTTCCATGGCATTACAAACACCATAACGATGTGTTTTTGCATTTAAAGCGATTGGAAGTGCTTTGTGCAAATCTGCTTGTGCTTCAACAAAAACATGGCAATTTCCATCCAAATGTTTGATCACTGGAATGGTGGCTTCATTGGTAATCAGTTCAACCAAGCCCTTGCCACCACGTGGAACGATGACATCGACATATTCTGACAAGGTAATCAATTGACCTACTGCTGCACGATCTGTGGTGTTGACGACTTGTACGCAAGTTTCAGGTAAGCCAACCGTGTTTAAAGCATGCTGAATCGCTGCTGCAATTGCTTGATTTGAATTGAGTGCTTCCGAACCACCACGTAAAATAATCGCATTGCCTGATTTGAGTGCAAGAGATGCCGCTTCAAGTGTCACGTTTGGACGAGATTCATAAATCATACCCACAACGCCTAAAGGCACACGCATTTTACCAATCTGAATACCTGTTGGGCGATAAGCCAAATCCGTGATTTCACCGATTGGATCAATCAGTGCAATGACATCTTTTAAACCATCAAGCATCGCTTGAAAGCGTTTGGGGTTGAGTTCTAGGCGATCCAGTAGGGCGCTATCTAAGTTTTTTGAGCGACCATTGTCCATATCAATTTTATTTGCAGCTAAAATTTGCGGTTGGCTATTTTCCAAAGCGGTATAAATAGCAGATAGCGCATTATTTTTTTGCAGTGTAGAAGCACCTGCCAAAAAGCGTGATGCTTGACGTGCCTGTTGTCCTACAGTTTGCATATACTGTTCAATAGAATCTTGCATAGCGTTTTAATTGACCACCTAAAAATTTCCCTTTGATAGTAGCAGTCAATGTCAAAGCAAGGAAGTCTGATTAGAAAATAAAACAGAAAATGCAAATGAAAACGGATGTTTGTAAATATTTTGCAATGCTTTTCCCCTTTAAATATGATAAGCGGTCATTTCGGCAATTGCACAGAATTCACATATTTGTATAGAATGAAACCATAAGGACATTGAAATGATACAAAAGTAAGTCTGTATCACGATTTGATAAAACAACGCGAGCGATAAAAATCTTGCAGACTAAAAGAATAAAGCAAGGATGGAGGAAGGATATGAATTCCATTATCCAGATGGACTCAGAATCAAATCAAAATTTTACAAATTTTGGTTTTTTCGATATTTACAATAAAAATAGCTTCAAACAACCAGCACGGACGACGTGGATTGATGGTTGGAAAATTGAATATATGGCGATTGCTGATCCAGAGACGATCCATAACACGCCTATTGTAATTATTGGTGGTGCTTTTCAGAACTTTAACTCATATAAATATTGTGTTGAGCAGTTTTTTGAAAGCGGTCCTGTAATTTTAATTGACCTCCCATCGATGGGAGCAAATCAACAGATTACCAATGTTGATACAGGCTTGTCCGCAGGCACGTTGGAACTTCCCGATTTATCTCAAATGTTAGGTCAGTGGTTTGACATTATCGGGATTCCAAAAGTTGATGTGGTGGGTATTTCTTTAGGTTCAGTCATCGCCTCTTTTTTTGTGGAGCAGCGTCCTGAACTGGTAGAGAAAATGATTTTGATGGGTGTTATGCAAAAAACTCGTCAGAGTTGGCGTATGTTACTCGAAGAATCCTTAATGTTGATGAAAGAACAACGTATGGATGAGTTTGGTCAGGCGGTGATTTTGTATTTGGTCAATCATGCTAAGCTCGATAAAACTCGGATGTCACCTACAGCAAAACGCCTTTTCTTTAAGCAGATGGCGCAGTTTTCTGAAACAGAACAAGAACGTTACGAAATTAACTGTAATCGCTTGTTACGTCTGAATAATGTACCTGTACCACAGTGTGATACCTTAGTGGCATGTGGGCAATATGATAGTTTTACATTGCCCCATGAAAATGCAGCATTTGCTCTGCAATGCCCAGATATGCAATTTGCCATGATTGCCAATGCGGATCATGTGCCACAGTTGCAACGCCGTAAAGAAACCATGACTTTGTTTACAACTTATTTAAAAGGTGAGTCGATTCATGGTTTGGACGGCATTATTAATTTAAGCCGTGAAGATATGCAGAATATGGAACGCCGTGGTGAAGACCGTATTCAGATCCAACAGCCTGCTCGTCAGTTGCGTCATCGTCATTTGGCACGTGAAATCAATGTACATGTCAATGATGTGAATTATTTTGGGCTTTCGATGACTTTAAGTACAGAGGATGCACAATTTGCAGCACAACATACACGTGATTTGGCACTGATTTTAAATGATGAACAAGGCGAATTTGCTATTGAATGTTTGATCTTTGAAACAGGTGACAATCATATTCGTGCTTTATTTAAACATGGCAGTTTTGAAAATGCGGATCGTTTACTGCAATTTATCGCAGCAGAACGTGCCATGTCAGAGATTAAAGTCTGTGAAAATGTTTAAAATTTTGAGATGAATAAAAAATCAGTCCGTTGTGACTAATGCTGATCAGTTAAGGATTTTTTGAATCCTCCCCAACCCTCCTTTTCCAAAGGAGGGAGCTTTT
>NZ_LQXQ01000018.1 GCF_003268395.1 Acinetobacter sp. CFCC 10889
AACTTTTCCTTCAACATTTTCAGGTACTTTACCTGTCCACGTTAAACCATCTTCACTTGGAGTTAAGGTAATCTCAACTGGATTGCCATCTTTGTCTGTGATTTTAATATCATCTGGCGTGATGGTGCTTGGGTCTACATCTGGATCAAAGGTAACTTTGATATCGCCTTCTGGAGTGATTTCTACTTTCACACCTGGAGCAATCGTATCAATTGTACCTTTATCAGTCGCTGTCGTACTATTTCCTACTGAGTCTGTTACTTTACCCATAACAGTGAACTCACCTTCAGGTAAAGCATTTGGCACGTCTACTGTATAAGTACCACCTTCTTTAACTTCGGTTGTTATCGTTTGCGTATTACCATTTTTATCAGTAATTGTAATTTCAATTTTACTACCAACAGGCGCATCGGTTTTACCTGTAATTGTTGGTGTTGAATCACGACCATTTTCAGGAACGTCTATTGTCAATGTTGGTGGCGTAGTTTTTAATAATCGCACTGTCTTCAGGAGAAGATTCTGACTCACCATCTTTATTGCTAATAGTTGCAGTAACTTTGAGTTCAGTACCTTCTGTAGGGCGATCAACATTGATAATCACTTTGCCAGAACTAAGATCATCAGCAACTAAAACATGTGTATATTTTTTACCAGATTGATCTGTTACGGTAATGGTATCACCAGCTTTTGCACCTGTTGGAATAGAAACAACAATACCAACTTGCGTTTTATCACCTATTTCTTTGCTAGATAAGAAACCATCATCGTTTTGATCATCTAAAATTTCAACTTTAGGTGCATCCAATACGACCGCAGGCTCATTTTCAGACTTAGAGTCATCATCAGTTGCCGCAATGATGCCACCTGTTACAAGTCCACCCACAATCCATGGCAATGAACCTACACCACCTGTACTTGTCCCAGTAATGATTGGGAGTAATTCTTCAAGACCCGTAAGCTCTTTAAAAGAAGCAACGCCATCCTGCCAAACTAACTGCTCAAATGCACAAACTGTACCATCAAATACTAAATCTGAAGTACTACCATCCGCAGCTTTCACAAAATAATTTTCAATTGTGATGGTTTCACCATTTTTTAATTTTATTATGAGGTGATCACCTTCCTGTATGATTTCCAAAATATCTTCTTTTTTTACATTTGGCTGAATAATCGTCGCTTTATCTAATTTTATTATGCTCGACTCAACATTAATTTTTTCAAGGGAGGATTTATCTATTAACGTGATTTTTTGCATTTTAAATGCCCAATTTATAGTAACAATTGGTAAAGTATATTATCAGAGCGATATTTTTTGTACAATCAGCAATACATATCAATATGATTATTGCTTTGCTATTTGGTAAAATATTAATCATCGATATTTAATTTTTTCTAACAGGACACCATTATGCTAAAGAATGCCTTCATTTCCATTGCAGTGATTGCTTCTCTGTCTGCTTGTACTCAATTGCAAACTGCAAACGAGAAAAACCAACCAAAAAATTTATTGTTTGTAAATAAAGAGTTAAATACAAAACCAATCAATGTTCAACGTGATGAAAAGCTGTGTGATGAAGAAAAAGACAACAATAAAGACTGCCCTATTAAGTTCTATATTGATGATTTTAAAGCAGGTGATTTCTATATCAATAATGCAACAACCTATTATTTAAAGCCTAATGAATATGTACTATCTGTTAAAAATTGCAAAGAAGAATGTAAAACATATCACACAAAACTTATTATTGATGAACAGTTTCAAAATGTAAACATTGTATTATCATTAGATAATGACGATCGCCCATTCATCATTAATAAAAAATCATAATTTTAAAAATTAAACCCAGTTTCAAGATAAATTGGGTTTAATTTAAAACCAACTATTTTAGTATAATTAATTTTTCTAAATAGTTAACATTATAATTAGAGCAATTACTTTAAAATAAAACATAACAGAATAAGCATATTTATTTACAGTATATAGACTTTATTTTATGCATTTTAATTTGCTATTATTTAGTGATGTAATTAACATTTATTTAAACATTATGTCTAATCAAACCCTGACACTTCGTAAGGATTTAAGAACACAACGGCGAAAACTTTCCGCTTTACAACAACGACATAGCGAAATTCACGCCTTACAACAACTCATACAACATCCAAAATTTAAAATCGCTCAAAAAATTGGTATTTATTTAGATAATTTTGGTGAATTATCCACTAAAAAAATGATCAAATATTGTTTTAAGATGCGTAAAGAGGTGTACTTACCAACCATCTGTAACATGAATAATATTCTTGTTTGGGTGAAAATTTCTCAGCATCAATTTAATAATCAACGTTTTGTTATGCATAGACTTGGTATGTTAGAACCTGTGGCAACACGTGGTGTACATGTATCGAATTTAGATATATTACTTATGCCATTGTTAGCATGTGATGTGACTGGAACTCGAATGGGCATGGGCGGTGGCTTTTATGATCGTACTTTAGCATCTGCACCCTTTAAACCCTACCGTTTAGGTCTTGCGCACGATTTTCAGTTTTTACAGCAAAAGTTACGACGAAATCCTTGGGATCAGCCACTACATGCACTGATTACCCCAACAAGATCTATTCGCTTTCAATGTCAAATCTGCCAATAGCACTTATTATGATTTATTTATTATCAAATACTTGACATTTTTTATGCAAATTATTTATTACAGCCCTTGTAATTTTTGAAATACCCATCACTATAAAAAACATGGCAACACCGTTGTCACTCATTAGGAGTGCCCATGTCTGAGATTATTATGAATCAAGAAAACTTAGAGCCACAGGTTCCAAGTGTATTACCGCTTTTAGCGCTGCGTGATGTGGTGGTTTATCCACACATGCAAATTGCGTTATTTGTGGGTCGTGAAAAATCGATCAATGCAGTTGATGTGGCTCGTAACAGTGACAATTTAGTATTTGTAGTTGCGCAAAAAGATTCGCTTACAGAAGAAATTGATCACGACAATTTATATCAATATGGTACTGTCGCTAAGATTGTACAAGTTGTGAATCACGAAAATGATGAAAACTGTATAAAAGTATTAATTGAAGGTTTGCATCGTTCTAAATTAGTACAGATCATTGAAAATGATGAGTATTTATCGGCTGAGCATAGCTTAAGCCCGATGACTGTATCGGTTGATGAAGATACGCAAAAAACTCGTGTTGAAGAATTACGTGCTTTATTTGCCCAATATGCAGAAGCAAAATTACGTAATGCTCGTGAGTTAATTGCTGCTGCCAATAAAATTGATGATTTATTGCAATTATTATTCTTTGTTGCAACCCGTGTACCTTTAAATATAGATGTAAAACAAAAATTCCTCGAACACGATGAATTTGAAGAACATTTACAAGAACTCATGACTTATTTGCTGCAACAATCTGAAGAACAACAGATTGAGCAAACTTTGCATGATTCTGTAAAACGTCAAATGGAAAAGAATCAACGTGAATACTTCCTCAATGAAAAGATGAAGGTGATTCAGCGTGAACTTTCCGACATGAATGGCGGTGCGGAAGATGATGTTGCAGAAATCGAAAAGCGTTTAGCAGAAGCCGACTTACCTGAGCATGTGCGTAAAAAAGCTGAAAATGAATTCCGCAAACTCAAAGCAATGCAACCTGCGTCAAGTGAGGCGGCTGTAGTTCGTAACTATATCGAGGCGATTTTAGATACGCCTTGGAATAAAGCGAGCAAAGTCAGCATTAATTTGGCAAAAGCACAAGAAATTTTAGACGCAGACCATTATGGTTTGGATGAAGTCAAAGAACGTATTGTTGAATACTTGGCTGTTCAATCACGCGTGAAAAAACTTCGTGGTCCAATCCTGTGCTTGGTTGGTCCTCCAGGTGTAGGTAAAACTTCACTCGGTGAATCCATTGCCAAAGCAACAGGTCGTGAATTTGTTCGTATGGCACTTGGTGGTGTACGTGATGAAGCGGAAATTCGTGGTCACCGTCGTACCTATATCGGTGCGATGCCAGGTAAAATCGTGCAGTCTTTGACAAAAGTCGGTGTGAAGAACCCACTGTTCTTGCTCGATGAAATTGACAAAATGGCACAGGACTATCGTGGCGATCCAGCTTCTGCGTTGCTTGAAGTACTTGATCCATCACAGAACAACAAGTTCAATGATCATTATTTAGATCTTGATCTTGATTTGTCTGAAGTGATGTTTATCTGTACCGCAAACAGCATGAACATTCCTGAAGCCTTACTTGACCGTATGGAAGTGATTCGTCTACCTGGTTATACCGAAGAAGAAAAAGTCAATATCGCAGACCGTTACCTTGTTCCGAAAGCAATCAAGAACAATGGCTTACGTGCTAAAGAGTTGACCGTTCATGAAGAAGCAATTCGTGACATCGTACGTCGTTATACCCGTGAAGCAGGTGTGCGTAGTTTAGAGCGTGAAGTGTCTAAAATTGCACGTAAAGTGGTGAAAGAGTCGGTCAGTAAGAAAGCCAAAAACTTACAGATTGATGTGACTGCTGAAAACTTACCTGATTATTTAGGTGCACATAAGTTTGACTATGGTATGGCTGAAGAAGAAGCACAAGTCGGTCGTGTCAATGGCTTGGCATGGACTTCAGTGGGTGGTGAATTACTGACCATCGAAGTTGCAGCGGTGAAAGGTAAAGGTAAATTCATTACCACAGGTTCACTTGGTGATGTGATGAAAGAATCCATTACTGCAGCTTTAACCGTGGTTCGTACCCGTGCAGATGAGTTGGGGATCGAAGCATCACGTTTTGAAGAAACTGATGTACACGTGCATTTACCTGAAGGTGCTACTCCAAAAGATGGTCCATCTGCAGGTTTGGCACTGACCACTGCCCTTGTTTCTGCTTTCACAGGCATTGCGATTCGCCCTGATATTGCGATGACAGGTGAAACAAGTCTTGGCGGTCGTGCAATGCGCATTGGTGGCTTAAAAGAGAAACTTTTGGCAGCCCATCGTGGTGGCGTGAAACTTGTGTTCATTCCACAAGAAAATGTGCGTGACTTGAGTGAAATTCCACAAAACGTCAAAGATGGTTTGGAAATTAAAGCCGTCAAATCGATTGATGAAATTTTACCATTGGCTTTGGTGGAAATGCCAAAACCATTGGTCAAAGCACCGATTGTAAAACCTGTCGATGAAGGCAAAGCTGCCCGTCATTAATCGGACTATTCTTGATAAAAAAGAGCGCTACGGCGCTCTTTTTTATGGATTCAAAGTGTTTGAAAATAAAAATTTCTTTAATTCAATGCCAGCTTAAATATTGGTTCAAAAAAATTTAAATTAAGTTTAATTTTTCGACTATATTTGCTTGAAATGATAAAAATTACCCGCATAATAGAAGTACAGATACGGTCTTAGATCGTTTCACTAACATCAGTCGAATCTCCAGGTCGATTGATGTTTAAACGCAGTCCTAACGGCTTTAGGACTGCGCTTTTTTATTGTGATCACGATTTATATTTTCCAATAATATTATCGCCAAACCATTGATCACCTGTGCCATTTTATCTAGATTCAGCTTTTCTACCGTATCTTGTGCAGTGTGATAATGTTTATTTCTAAAAAATGCAGTATCTGTAATCATAATCGCAGGAATTCCTGCATTCCAATAATTAAGATGATCTGAAAAATCTACACCTTGGATAAAGGATGGTGCAATCAAACGCTGACAATCCAATTTTTTAATATTATTCATTGCTTTACAATATTTTTCGCTAAATATCCTTGAGCTAAAATTACTCACTGCGGCAATATAATCACCATGTTCAGGATAGAATAACCCCAATCCAGTCGGATAATCTTGCACAGCTTGGGCATTAAAAAAGCCAATCATTTCCAAAATATACACTGCTTCAATCTGTGCTTTCTGTGCCAGAATCGATTGTGCATGTACAGCACTGCCCATATATGCTGAACGGAAATACGGCGGTTCTTCCAAAGTATAAAACACCAACTCCACATTATGTTTTAACTGATTTTTATGAGCTGCCAGCAATCGCGCTGTTTCCATCAACCCCGCAACACCAGAAGCATTGTCATCCGCACCTTTAAAATCGCCATAAACATCATAGTGTGCCCCAACAATAACCTTTTTGGCATGCCCCATATTTAAGCGACAAATAACATTACGATAGTTTTGTTGTTGCACCTGATAGATTTGATATTCACAAGGTATACCAAATTGTTCAACCTGCTGTTTGAGATAGGCTGCAACACGATCTAATTCTGCGACATTCTTATAATTTCTAAAGGCAGTAGGATGAATAATCTGTGCAAGATAATTGCTTAAATTTTTCGGATCTGCCTGCGGCTCCAATGTACTCTTGGCATAAATCGCTGAATGACAGCTCATTAAAAACAGCAAAATCAATATGGAATAAAATCGTTGCATTAACATAAGCTTTTAAATTTCCATCAATTTATTGTTAAATTTCTTAGATTTGTCAGGATTCAACACTGAGAAATATCACACTCAGCCGAAGAACCTTGTGATATAGGGTTATAATATAGTTCTGCACATGACACTATTGGTTTTATATGAAAATCCGTATTTTGACCATCGGTCAAAAAATGCCTGCGTGGGTTCTGACAGGCTTTGAAGATTATTTCAAACGTATTCAGCCTTTTGTACAAACCCAAATTATTGAATTGCCCATGGCGAAACGTGGCAAAAATGACTCTGAAGCGGATATTTTAAAATATCGTAATATTGAAGGTGACAGCATTTTGGCACAGCTCAAGCAAAATGAAGTGCTGATCGCTTTGGAAGTGGGTGGGCGTGAATTCAGCACCGAAAAACTCGCAGAAACCATGAAAGCTTGGATGTTGGAAGGCAATGATGTTGCGCTTGCCATCGGTGGACCTGATGGACATTCTGAGGCAGTACGTAAAGCTGCGGCATGGCATTGGTCATTATCCAAACTTACGCTGCCACATCCAATGGTGCGTGTGATGCTGATTGAACAGTTGTATCGAGCAATGAGCATTAATCATAATCATCCTTATCATCGTGCGGGCTAAGTTAGACAACATAAGCAGCGATAAACTCAACTTAATCGTTCTAAATTTAGAACAGGATGTTGAAATAACTCGTCTATCCACTGCCACATTTTTTTGGCATGCTTTTTATTTATATTCAACTCAGGTGAATTTCAAATGAATTTACAAACACTTCCCGGTTTATTTATTTCACATGGTTCACCGATGTTGGCACTTAATCCTGAACAGGTCGGTCCTGCGCTGAATCGTTTAAGTCTTAATTTACCGAAACCACAGGCGATTGTGGTGATGTCAGCACATTGGGAAAGTCAGGCGCTTGAAGTCAGTACTGCTGTACGTCCTGAAACTTGGCATGATTTTCGTGGTTTTCCTCCTGAATTATATGAAATGCGCTACCCTGCATCAGGTGATCCACAATTCGCCGAAGAAATTCTACATTTACTTGCAGAAGCACATTTAACTGCACATGCCAACAGTACACGTCCACGTGATCATGGCGTATGGATGCCTTTATTGCATATGTATCCTGAAGCGGATATTCCTGTGGTTGAAATCTCGCTGCCAATGAATATGCATGCAGATGAAATTTATAAGATTGGACAGGCTTTAGCACCTTTACGTGAGAAGCAAATTTTACTGATTGGTTCAGGCAGTATTACCCATAATTTACGTGAATTATCATGGAATGGTGACAATAACAATGTGCCTGAGTGGGCTTCAACATTTCGTAATTATGTCGTAAATAAACTGACCCACAGTGACTATGATGCTGTATTGGATTGGTCAAATATCCCGTTTGTACAACGCAACCATCCTACCATTGAACATTTTGCCCCTTTGTTTTTTGCCATGGGAACAGGGACACGATTTAGTGTTGTACACAGCAGTTTCTCAATGGGTTCATTAGGTATGGATATTTATCGTTTTGATTAATGTTTAATACAAATACATAAAGTTTTTTCATGAATTAACAAATAGAAATTCATAGATACATTTTGAAACCTAAAATCCCCGAATGTATCCATTCTTTTGCAACTCAAATCAGTTATGCTTCCCGCTATCAGTTAAATCAAATACTTGCAGACCATATTATGAAATTACGTTATCTTGCACTTGCCCTGTTTCCTCTCACCTTGGCTGCGTGCCAATCAAGTGATATTCAAAAAGTTGGAGATACTGCTGTGAAAGTTTTACAACAACAAGGTAATGCAGAACAGACTTTGAATGCCTATACATGGTCATATCAACCAACAGGCTCTGACCGCCCGATTGTTTTACAATTTATGCAGGGTAAACTCAGTATTACAACAGGTTGTAATAATATGTTTGGTGCTGCAACAATTGCAAACAGTACGATTACTACAGGTAATTTAGCATCGACCAATATGATGTGTACGCCTGAACTCATGAAGCAAGAAGCTTTTGCAGGTTCATTGTTCCAAGGTGGTAAAACAGCATTTGTTTTAGATACTGCCAATACTGAAGCACCAACACTGACTTTAGTTAGCCCAACAGCAGGTAAAGTTGTATTTACAGGTAAAATGACACCTGAAACTAAATATAACACTCAAGGCGAAACCATCTTTTTGGAAATCAGCCCTGAAACCAAACAATGTACAGGTGTTGCACCACAAACTTGTTTGCAAGTTCGTGAGATTAAATATGCTGAAAATGGTGTGAAAACCCAAGTCGATAAAGATTGGACTTTGTTCTATGACAATATTGATGGCTTTAAACACACAGCAAATGAGCGTCAAGTGGTTCGCATCAAACGCTACGAAATTAAAAATCCTGCGGCAGATCAATCTAAATATGCCTATGTACAAGATATGATCATTGAACGTGAAGCGATTAAAGGCTCACTTTAATCTCTGATTGATTGAAAATAAATAATCAAAAATATTTTAAAAACCGATGTTTAGACATCGGTTTTTATTCTCAATTTCTATTATTTTAATCAGTGAATTTTTGCTATGAGAATAAAAATAATCATGCTCGCACTGCTCTGTACTGCATGTGCTGAAAAACCACTAACAAACCAAGAAACTCAAAACCTACTGAGTCAATATACATGGGTATATACAGCACCCAACAGTGATACTCCAATAGAACTCACTTTTAAAGATGATCAACTTGGTGCATATACTTCCTGTAACAGCATGGGAGGAGCTTATAAAATTATTGAACAAAAAATGCTAGCCCCTATCATTTTTGGTGATGCACAAGCGTGTGCACCGCATATCATGCAACAAGAGCATTTTATTAGAATGTTTTTTTTACAGCCCGTTCCCTTTAAGATTAGCTCACGTTCAAGTCAAAATCCCAAACTTATTTTTCAAAAAGATCAGCAAGAATATATCTTTATCGGCACAAAACGTTCACATAAAAATCAAAATGCACATGGAGAATAGATCATGAAAATCACAACTTTTTTATTATTTTCCTGTGCAGTTTTGTCTATTTCAGCCTGCCAAAATACAACGGTTGTAAATAAACCGATTACGCCCACTGTCTTATCATCTCAGCAGTTCAATGAAATATTACAACAACATACATGGACATATACCCCACCGAATAGCGAAATACCCATTCAAATTAATTTTAATAATGAGAGTATTGCAATTTATAGTGGCTGTAATTTAATGAGTCGGAAATATAAAACTCAAGACCATCAAATCATGCTTTTTGATTATCTTTTGAGTTCAACGAAAGCTTGTGGAGAATTAGAAAAACAAGAAAGTTTGACCTATGGCTTATTTCTGCAACCGCATTCATTTACTTTAGAACAAAACTCTATAGGTGAAATGGTTTTAAAATTAGAACATAGCAATCATCAACACTATATATTCAAAGCCAAGCCTAAAAAAGAAGATTTAGAACAATCTGATCTTGAGGTTTTAACAAAATTCACATGGCAACACATTACAGACGATCAAAACCAAGTTCAAAAACAGGCATTACTCTTAAACTTCGATCCTGATCGTGTTCGATATTATAGTGGTTGCAACCGTAATTATTACAAATATTCCATTGAAAATAATACTATTTCTCACTTGGGACACTATGGAGGTACTGTGATGATGTGCCCCATTAACCTGCAAGAAAAACAATTTGAAAAGTTAAGTGCCAAACCCTTTCATTTTAAGTTGGATTATTCCACCACTTTTCCCAAGTTAATTTTAGAATCCAAGTATCAACCCAATATGATCTTTCAAGCGATTCCAAGAAAAAAAGCATTACATTAGACCTCTTGCGAAAGTTATTTTCGGCGAGATCTAAATCAATATTGAATGTTCCCTCTCCTTTCAGGATGAGAAACGTCGTTTCGCAAGAGGGAGAGGTTTTCTATTTAAAAGCCCCCTCATCCTAGCCTTCTCCCTGAGCCATATATGGCGCAAGAGAAGGAACTTCCAATATTCTTTTGGATATGTTTTTAATCTAAAATTTGAACATTTTTTGACTTACGCAAGAGGACTATTATCCTGAAACATAAATCTGAGGCTTAGACCTAATTTCAATCCAAATAGACAATTGTAACGCCTAAAATTTTATTAACCTCTTTGCCCCAACCAATAACCTGCTTTTTTCAAAGCAGTTTTACTTTCAGGAACAAAAGGCACGACTGTCCATGCATGCCACATGCCTGTCCAAATATCGAGTTGCACATCAACACCTTGTAACTTGGCTTTACGGGCAAACTCACGACTGTCATCCAACAAAACTTCCTTTGAACCCACTTGCACATAAAAAGGTGGCAAACCTGTAAAATCGGCAAATAAAGGCGAAATTTGAGGATTTTTACGATCTTGTTCCTGTACATAATGTCGTGCAAAATCTCTTTCCAAGAAATATGTCCCTAAAAATGGATCACGATGATCTTGTTTCTTATGACTTGGCAAGGTCAGCGTTAAATCCAACCACGGCGACAATAGATAAACACGCTGTGGCAAAGCAACACCTGCATCACGTGCACGAACACACAAAGCAAGTGCTAAATTTCCACCCGCAGAATCACCACCTAAGACGATTTCATAACCTTGATATTTTTCAATAATGCCTTGCCATGCTGTAAATACATCATCAATTGCAGCAGGAAATCGTGCCTCAGGTGCTAACCGATAATCAGGTAAATAAGCAAAACTCGCTTGTGCCAATTGACATAGGCTTGCCACATAACCCTTATGGCTTTTAGGGCTACCCACGACAAAACCACCACCATGAATATAGACCAAGATTCGTTTTAGATTTTTATTGGGGCGTAAGTTTTCGATTTGCATGGTAGGAACATTGCCAAACTGCACTTTTTTAGCCTTAAAAAATGCCGGCAATGGCGCAAGCTGTGTACCTTTCTCAAAAAAACTACGTAAAAATTGAGTATTATTTTTATGCAAAAGCAACATTCTTTTTTGTTGCTTAAATAGCAACATCGCAATGTGAGATTGATAGCTGGACACTTTATTTTTTCCTTTTTGTTGTCACTCTACCTTAATCACATTCTGCATGAATCGAATTGGCTGATATTTTTTAAAATCATTGAAATGGGTAAATACCTAACAAAATATACAAAACTAAATTTTCGGCATAAAAAAACCGATGCAAAAGCATCGGTTTTAGATTTATTCAAGGTCTAAACCTTAGAATACACCTTGCGCTAACATTGCATCAGCCACTTTTACGAAGCCAGCAATATTTGCACCATTTACATAGTTCACAGTACCGTCTTCTTCAGTACCGTATTTCACACAGTTACGGTGAATTTCTTTCATGATCGCATGTAAACGCTCATCCACTTCTTCAAATGTCCAGCCCAAACGGATTGAGTTTTGTGACATTTCAAGACCTGAAGTTGCAACACCACCTGCATTTGACGCCTTACCTGGTGCATAAAGGATTTTCGCTTCAACGAATTTCTCAACAGCTTCAAGTGTAGAAGGCATGTTTGCACCTTCAGCCACACAGATCACACCGTTTGCAAGTAATGCAACTGCATCTTCTTCTGTTAACTCATTTTGAGTTGCACATGGAAGCGCGATGTCACACTTGATACTCCAAGGGCGTTTGCCTTCAAGGTATTCAAAACCGTGTTTAGACGCGAACTCAGAGATACGACCACGTTTTACGTTTTTAAGTTCCATCACTTCACAAAGAAGTTCAGTCGTGAAACCGTCTTTCACGTAAACAGTACCGTTAGAGTCAGAAAGTGAAACTACTTTCGCACCCAAATACATTGCTTTTTCAGCAGCATATTGTGCAACGTTACCAGAACCTGAAATCGTTACAGTTTTACCGTTAAAGCTGTCACCACGAGTTTTCAGCATTTCTTCAGCAAAATATACAGTACCGAAACCAGTCGCTTCAGGACGAGCCAAAGAACCACCGAAAGACAGTCCTTTACCTGTGAATACGCATGAAGTGTCATTACTGAGCTTCTTCATCATACCTGCCATGTAGCCGACTTCACGCCCACCTACACCGATATCACCCGCAGGAATATCTGTGTTAGAACCAAGGTGACGATATAACTCAACCATCAACGCTTGACAGAAACGCATAATTTCGCCTTCTGACTTACCTTTCGGGTTAAAGTCAGAACCACCTTTACCACCACCCATAGGAAGTGTTGTTAAGGCATTTTTAAATGTTTGTTCGAAACCTAAGAATTTTAAAATCGAAAGGTTTACAGATGGGTGGAAACGCATACCGCCTTTGAATGGCCCAATTGCAGAGTTGTATTGGACACGGAAAGCACGGTTGACTTGAGTTTGACCTTGGTCATCTAACCAAGAAACGCGGAATTGAATAGCACGTTCAGGCTCTACAAGACGCTCAAGCAAACCATAATCTGCATATTGTGGATTTTTTTCAATAAATGGCCATAAGCTGGTCATTACTTCTTCTACAGCTTGCAGAAATTCTGGTTGATTTGGATCACGTGCTTTAACGTAATTTAAGAAGTCATTCAGGCTAGTATATTTCAACGCTCAATCCTCAGCAAAAGGGGTGAATCAAAATTGGTCAAATTTTTCAAAAGAATGATATATTTTGGCGCAAAGTATTTAATCTCTTTTGTTAACAATCTACAACACTTTTTCCAATGTTTTTTAAATAATTATTAAATTCAATGTGATATTTTCTAATTAATAACATTTTTTATGCCAATTCAGTCTTATTTTTAATAAATTATTTAGGCATTTTTGCCCATATTCAGCGCACATTTTGTACCATTTTGTACCATTTTGGATCAAATACAAAAATGTGCAGAATGTGCTAAAATTCAGCGACCTCACTGGCATCTTGTTATTTTCTTTAAGCACATGACTCTTTCTATTTCTCTCATTCAGCAAATTGATGCACTTTTACCTCAAACCCAATGTGGTTTATGTGGGCATCGAGATGGTTGTTTACCTTATGCCAAATCAATTGCTGAGGGAGAAGATGCAAATAAATGTGTACCAGGTGGACAACCTGTTGCAGATGCTTTAGCGGAGTTATTGGCACGTCCAAAATTAACTGCTGAACCAAGTGTATGGGACATTCAAAGTGATGGCCGTCCACAACGCATGAAAGCCATCATTCGTGAAGATGAATGTATTGGTTGTACCAAATGTATCAGTGCTTGCCCTGTCGATGCGATTATTGGCTCAGGTAAACTCATGCATACTGTTTTGACCGACTTGTGTACTGGTTGTGAACTGTGTATTCCACCTTGCCCTGTAGATTGCATTGACTTGGTTGAAGATCTGGAAAATATTCCCACTGAGCCTCAGCGCATTGCTGAACAAGAAGATCTCAGACAACGTTATTATGCGCATATTCAACGTGAGGAAAATCGCCGTATTCACCGTAAAGGCCCTGTAGTTCGTGCAGAAATTGATACCGAATTATTCGCCCAATATACTGAACAAAATCAACAACTCCCTGCCATTGAAGTGCTTGAAAAACCAGAACAGACTAAAATGGTGATGGATGCCAAGACCACCATTGAATTGGCAAAAATCCGTACACAAATCAAGAAATTGGAAAAACAACTTTCAGTACGTCCTGATGAAAAGAAACAACTACAATTAGATGGACTTTTACAGCAATTATCTGACTTACAAGGCGCATAATCATGGCTGTAAAAAACATGACCAAAAAACAGATTCAGACTTTTTTTGAGCGTTTACGTGAGCAGCGCCCTCACCCTGAAACTGAGCTGAACTATTCCTCACCTTTTGAACTTTTGGTTGCAGTGACTTTATCTGCGCAAGCGACTGATGTCAGTGTCAATAAAGCCACCGACAAGCTTTTTCCAGTCGCAAATACCCCTGAAAAAATCTATGCCTTGGGTGTGGATGGACTCAAGGAATATATAAAAACGATTGGTTTATATAATTCCAAAGCGGAAAACGTGATTAAAGCTTGCAAAATGCTGATTGAACTACATAACAGCCAAGTTCCTGACAATCGTAAGGATTTGGAAGCCCTGCCAGGCGTTGGGCGTAAAACAGCCAATGTGGTACTGAACACCGCCTTTGGACAGCCAACAATGGCAGTAGATACGCATATTTTCCGCTTGGGGAACCGTACAGGTTTGGCTGTTGGCAAAGATGTGCTTGAAGTAGAACAACGCTTAATTAAAGTCATTCCTAAAGAATTTATTTTGGATTCACATCATTGGTTGATTTTACATGGGCGTTATTGTTGTATCGCACGTAAGCCCAAGTGTGGCGAGTGCATCGTGTCTGATGTCTGCAATTGGACAGATAAATATGAGTTTGGTGCTGTTAGAGAAATTAAAGTGAAAAATTTAGAATAGAACCTTGTCAAAAATCAAACGTATTCATTGAAAATTTATTTCACAACCACTAAATCATATTCTTTGCGAAAATGAATATTTCCACCATGCGCATTGCGAGTTGCACCCTCTAGAATAATTCGGTACGTGCCTGATCGAGTCGGTGTTCCTTTTATTTCAATTATATGATCACTATAAGGCACCACACCTGCATTAGGATCAACACTTAATCCAGAACTTTTAGAAATAGAGGTATCAAAGTATAAACCATCAATCAATGTAACCTTTTCAATCTCAATTTTTGCATTGTAATATTGCCCCACCACAGCATCAGGCAAAGCTTTTGGCGTAATTTTAATCTCTTGCGTACAAGCAGTGACAAACATACTAAATAACAAGTATAAAATTTTTATTTTCATCACATTTTAACTGTACTATTTATTTTTATTTTCCAAATCTCTTTTCATTTGTTCTAACCTTTTCCACTCTTCAGCGACTTGAGGATGCATTTCATAATTGCCCGATTTACGCATTTCTCTACGTTCTTGTAATTCTTCTTTTTGTGCTTTACGCAATAATTTAAAACTCATGAATAATAAACCAAGTAAAATGATTACGCTTAAAATAACCAAACCAATAAGTGCAATTTTCATTGTCTATCACCCATAAAAAAGAGCCCTAATATGAATGAGGACTCTTTCTTTGTCAAAGATTTCTAAAATCGCTTACACAATCTTAGTTATCTTCAATATTTTAACCAAGAATAGCAAACAAATCAGTTTGAACTTCTTCGATCGGACGAAGACCATTTAATTTGTCATAAGTCGGTGCATTTTCACCAGAATTTGCACGACCTTGATAGAAACCAACCAATTGCTCAGTTTCAGTGTGATATGAACCTAAACGCTTACGAATCGTTTCTTCTTGGTCATCTGGACGTTGAATCAGATCTTCACCTGTTTCATCATCTTTACCTTCCACTTTTGGTGGATTGTAAATGGTGTGATAAACACGACCAGATGCAGCATGCTGACGGCGACCTGAAAGACGTTTCACGATTTCTTCATCAGGTACATCAATTTCGATCACATGATCAATCGCAATACCTTCTTTTTCCAAAGCTTCAGCTTGAGGAATCGTGCGTGGAAAACCATCAAAGATACAACCATTGACACAATCAGGTTGTGCAATGCGTTCTTTTACTAAACCAATGATCAGTTCATCTGAGACTAAACCGCCAGACTCCATCACATTTTTAGCTTTAAGACCTAATTCAGTACCTTCACGAATTGCAGCACGGAGCATATCACCGGTTGAAATTTGTGGGATATTGTAGCGCTTACAGATCAACTGAGCTTGAGTACCTTTGCCTGCTCCAGGTGGTCCGAGTAGGATAATGCGCATAAAAAACATCCTCTTTTAAAACAATATGTATGATACCTCGGTGTCCTCATCTATCGAGGAACACTGGCATCTATTTATAAGAAAGCAACAAACAAATGGATTAGACCTGCTAAAAATCCAGTGACACCACCCAGTACGATCAAAAGCCATTCGTCTTCCCTAAAAGCAGGACGTAATAGATTTTGAAACTCTGTTGGTGTAAGTTCACGGATACGCTCTCTAAACATTTGAAAGATTTTCTGTGCACGGCTCGCATTAAAGGCTGGGTCGCTTACAGGTACCATCGTAATTTCAATGGAACGATCAATCAAGTCTGTTTTAAGTTTAGCATATTCCGAAGGACCAATAGAAAGCTGTAATGCAGTTCGTATTAATGGCGTTTCCATGATGCTATTCACATGGCGCTTAATAATACGGCGTGTTTTCTCTTTTTTTGGTCCATACATCATTTCTGTCATGATAGATTTTAACGTAATCAAATCTTCAGTCACAACACTTGCGAATACATCTGAAACCTCATCCTGACGTTTCATGAATGCACCCTGTACATTATATGTACCGATACGTGGAATCACAGGTTTAATCCAAGGGAATTTTCGGTCTTTGGTTAACTCAAAAAACTGCGGATAACGTACATAGTGTGGATACACTGGATTAAAGACCATCCAAATCGCAATCCAGTTGGTTAAAAATCCCCAAATCGCAGCAAATACAGGTACAGTACGATGGTCAGGAATCAAGATATAAACTGCCATTTGGAAAATACCAAAGAACGTTCCAATCAGCGCACTGATATGCCAAATAAAGTTAATCTCTTTTTGACCAACTTTTAAGAACATGCGTACCATTAAACGGCGATCGCCTTCCATTTGGCGTACCACCATTTCTTTCATGTCAACCAATGACTCTACGTTCATGGTCAACTCAGTCACCAAACCTTTTAAAATTTCAGGCATTTGTTGGTGTGCTTGCGCATAAATTCGGCGTTTAATTGAATAAGGTAAATTTTCCCAAAGCACAGCATTACGATCCATCATCACTTCATCAATGAGATGTTCAAGTTCAAAACCAACTTGTTCGCCAATGATACGTGCCATGTCCTCTGGTTCCATGGCATTTAAAAATTCATTGAGCGAGCCGAGTTTGGACAGTGTATTATCAGTGATAATGCCTGAAATACGCCCTGCTTTACGTGGCACAATGCCCTGCCAACCTACTGGTAGCGGTCCAATATGGAAACCCCAAAATTTGATTGGGTAAAACACCATTTTTAGCGCCATCCACACATGGATCCAAGTAACAAAAGCTGTTACTGGCACAATACTTAATATTGCAAGATGATCAGGTCGACTAAAAAAGGCGTGCCACAACTCACTAACGTATTCCAACATGCATGACTCTCATATTTATTTCTATTCGTGGTCTAAAAAGGCTACATATAAAACTTAAAGTCCAAAACTCAAAGTATAAGCAAATTGCAGTTGTGGTTTGGTTTCTTCAATCATATTGCCACGACTGTCATGAATTTCACTACCTGCTCCAATACCTACACTCAATGTACTAATGCGTTCTTTATTCAATAAAACATAGGCTAAGTCTACACCTGCGCCATATTGGATCTCATCTTTATTATCAACTTTTTTGCTTTTGAGTGAACCGCCATAAACGCCAACATAAAAGCCATTTTTGTCAGTCCCATTTAAAAACGCTGGATAACGAAAACCAACCTGTCCAGCAAATTCATGATCACCACTCACAAAAGCACCAACTTTGGCATAAGCAATTCCATATGGGTTGACCCACTCACCATTAAAATGTGCAATTTTTTGTGTGAGACCTGCGCCAACATTAAACGTTGCAGCATCTGTCTCTTTTAGTTTTGCTTCTGGTAAATAATCTTGCAATCCAGCATGTGCTGCATTTCCTAATCCTAATAGTAATATTAAGGGAAAGATTTTTTTCATTATTTTCTCCATTGTCCCTAATTTTGGGTCAAACACGATCTTCCATATTTTTCTGACTTTAACAGAATTATTTAACAACTCATATACAAAACACTAGAAATTTAGTGTCGCTAAGGTCAAGAGTTGTTAGACAAAAAATCAAACTTCAATTTACAACGATGATGCATTTTTACAGATTTTTATGTAGTTTCAAAACGAATATTACCATCCTTCACTTAATTCTAAGGTAAAATGGCTGCCCGCACTCTGCACCTAATTTTGCCAAGTAAGTCGATGCCTATATGAAACAGCAGTTTCCGTTAAAGAATGTTCAGAAAGAAAAGCGCATCTTCCGAAGCCGTATTTTCTTTTCTATTGGGATTGTCTCGTTTTTTTTACTGCTGCTTGTTGCACGTTATGCTTATTTACAAATTTTTCATCATGAAGAATTTAGTGAGGCTTCTGATAAAAACCGTATTCGTCTACAACCTATTGCACCTGCACGCGGCTACATTTATGACCGAAATGGTATTTTACTTGCTGATAATTACCCTGTCTTTACAGCAACCCTCAGTAAAGCCGATGTCGCAGATATTGATGACACAGTAAAACGTCTTACGCCTATTCTAAATTTGAACGAAGAAGATATTGAACGCTTTTTTAGCCGGATTAAAACCTCGAAAAAAACAGAACGTGTCACACTCAAGTTGAACTTGACTGAAACAGATATTGCTCGTTTTAGTGAAGTAAAATTCCAGTTTCCCGGTGTCGATATTGAAACGCAAATGACACGTTATTATCCACATGGTGAATTATTTGCGCATGTGATTGGTTATGTGGGACGCATCAACGACAAAGAACTGAAAGAAATTAATAAAGATTCTTATGCTGGAACGAACTTAATCGGCAAAATTGGTGTTGAGAAATCTTATGAAGATTTACTACATGGTAATCCTGGATATGAATCTATTGAAGCTGATGCGCATGGTAATGTTTTACGTCATTTAGGTCGTAAAGAGTCAACACGTGGTAACGATTTATTTTTATCTTTAGATTATGGACTACAAACAGTTGCGGCAGAACAATTAGCAGGTCGCCGTGGTGCAATTGTCGCCATTGATCCTCGCACAGGTGAAATCTTAGCATTGGTTTCTAGCCCAAGCTTTAATCCAAATCTATTTGTTACAGGCATTGGGCATGCAGACTATAGTGCTTTACGTGATAATTTAGACCAACCTCTTTATAACCGTGCTGTACAAGGCAGTTATCCACCGGGTTCAACCATTAAACCAATGGAAGCATTGGGCGGTATTCATTATAAAACTGTAGATTGGTCTACTGCTATTTCTGATCCAGGGTACTTCCATTTACCAGGGGATTCACACAAATTCCGAGACTGGAAAAAAACGGGGCATGGCAGTGTCAATATGCACAAGTCCATCGTGGTTTCTTGTGATACTTATTTTTATATTCTTGCCCACCAGATGGGTATTGAAAAAATGAATGAATGGATGCGGCAGTTTGGCTTTGGTGAAAAAACTGGTGTAGATTTACCAAGTGAAAGTACAGGTTTATACCCAAGCCCTGAATGGAAAATGCGTACCCGTAAAAGCAAATGGCTTAAAGGTGAAACCATTTCCGTAAGTATCGGTCAAGGCGCATTTACTGCAACACCACTACAACTGGCAATGGCAACTGCAATTACCGCTAACCATGGTGCACATGTTATCCCACATGTATTGCGAGAGTCTAAAGGTGCAAAAGTACATAAAGTTCTCAATGCGCCTACAGGTAAAATCAATTTTAGTGGGACAGATGCAGATTGGGTTAAAATGCGTGATGCCATGGTTGATGTTATCCAAACAGGTACAGGACGTGGTATTCGTACATCCATGTATCAAATTGCAGGTAAAACTGGAACTGCACAGGTTAAAAGTATTGCGCAAGGCAAACGCTATAATGAAGCTTTACTGACTGACCGACAGCTTGACCATGGTTTATTTGTTGGCTTTGCTCCTGCGGAAAATCCAGAAATTGCCATTGCTGTGATTTGGGAAAATGGTCGTCATGGTGGTTCAGCAGCGCAAATTGCACGTCCTGTATTTGACTACTGGTTACTCACACGCAATAAAAAACCAATCGTCCCACTAAATCATCAAATTAGTGGTGGCTTAATGACCGCAGGAATTAAACCTGGTGAATTACCAAGTGGTGATATCGCACTCGGTGCAGATCCAAATGCCTTACCTAAACCAAAACCAAATGCAAGCTCTGGACAAACTGCAACAACAAATAGCCACCAAGCACCAACAACACGTCCCGCACCAGCTCAACATGGAACTGAACTCAGTGAATAAAGTAAAAAATCAACTTCGAATTATTGGTGGTGAATGGAAACGCCGAGTTTTGCCTTTTGCTGAAATTGATGGTTTACGTCCTACACCTGATCGTGTGCGTGAAACTTTATTTAACTGGCTAATGTGGGATATTCAAAATGCAAAAGTACTTGATCTCTGTGCAGGTTCAGGTGCATTAAGTTTTGAAGCCCTTTCTCGTGGTGCGAAACATGTTGTAATGGTTGAACCAAATTTACAACAAGTGAAATTTTTAAAAGAAAATATTCAACTTTTAAAAGCAGAAAACTGCCAAATAAAAGCCCAGACCGCTCAACAAGCGATCGCGAGTTTAGATGAAAAATTTGATTTAATATTTTTAGATCCACCTTATAGTCTGGATTTATGGGCAGAACTTGCTGAAAAAGTTGATATTTTACTTGCACCTAAAGCAATGATTTATGTCGAGGCAGACCGTACCTTAAATACATTAAATCTACCCACACATTGGCAACTGCTGAAACAAACTAAAGCAGGTGTGGTTCAAGCGGGTTTATTTCAAAAAAATGAGAGATAAAAAGCCAAGTATTCAAAACTCGGCTTTTGAATTTTTACCCCTTAATGATGATTACGTCCATCTCGTCGATCATGATTTCCATGTGGTCGATTTGGACGGTCTTTGTCCCATTTTGAACGATCCCGATCATGATTCCAATGTGGGCGATCTCTGTCATAACCTGAATGATGATGGCTTCCATCATCATATGGCGCAACAATACATCCTGTTAAAGACACACCAAGTAATCCAACAACAGCCAACTGCTTAATCATACGCTTTTACTCACTTCTGAATTTTGTCTTACTACAAAATAGCGAGAAGCCATGTAGAGCCATTGTATATCGTGTTTTCTCTTGTATAAATTACACCCATTATTTATTCATATTTCACATTTTTAACAAATATTTTTGAGCGGGAATATTTTTATAGAGCTCATTTAAATCGCAATTTTTAGATGTCGAAATACGGGGTTATAATGTTTTCACCCAATATAAACGCACCATCTGCCCTCGATCATAAGGAAAACTTGATAAATACTCATATCCTAAACGATTGGTTTTATTTATTTTAAACTCCATCCCGTACCCCACTGAAATATTTAAACCTTGTACTTCTTGTTGCACTGACTGTCCTGCACTGACTCGATTTTTAAAATCATCTGTGGTGAATGCTGTATAATTAAACACTTTGAAACGTTCATCTTCATAAAACTGATTACTTAAAACAGAATAGTTTTTCAGTTCTTGCTCATGCTCTTCTGCTAATTTCTTTTGTTCTTGATTTAAATCAGCATTGGCAATATCTACTGCCATTTCTGAATCAGTAATTTGATCTCTTTTGGGCTTCAAGTGTTTAAAAAAATCATATTTAAATCCCGAAGTTTTATTTTTCTCTATGGGATGCGCTGTTATTGATGTATTTTTTGGGCTCATCACAATATCAGCAAATGTACTATTTACGATAAATATTAATAAAATACTCAAGTATATTTTAGGGTACATGACTGATCCATGACATATGAAACACATTTTTCTTATTTTTAAACTATAACACTCTTTAAAATTAGAATGTATTTTTTCAATATTTACAAAATAAAAAAAGGAAGCATTAAGCTCCCTCTTTCTTGTGTAATTTATACCATTCAATAAAAGATTAAGCTAAACCTTTATCTTTTAATAATTGCAACATTGTTGAACCTAACTCCGCAGGACTACGAGTATACGCCATACCCGCTTTTTCAAAAGCTACAAACTTTTCTTCTGCTGTACCTTTACCACCTGAAATAATTGCACCTGCATGACCCATACGCTTACCTTTTGGCGCAGTCACACCTGCAATATAGCCTACAACAGGCTTCGTTACATTCGATTGAATATATTCAGCTGCTTCTTCTTCCGCAGTTCCCCCAATTTCACCGATCATAATGATCGCTTCAGTTTGTGGATCTTCTTGGAATAATTTCAAGCAATCAATTTGGTTCATACCTGGAATCGGGTCACCACCAATCCCAATACATGTTGACTGTCCTAAACCAAGTTTAGTGGTTTGAGCAACCGCTTCATAAGTCAATGTACCTGAACGTGAGATAATCCCAATTTTACCAGGTTGGTGAATATGACCTGGCATGATCCCGATCTTACATTCACCTGGTGTAATAATACCTGGACAGTTTGGACCAATTAAACGTGCACCATTACCATAAGTTTCTAGATAACGTTTTGCTTTTAACATGTCTAAAGTAGGTACACCTTCAGTAATGACGACGATCAACTCTAAACCCGCATCAATCGATTCAATAATTGAATCCAAAACAAACGGCGCAGGTACATAAATCGAAGTTGCTGTTGCACCTGTTTCTTTTACAGCTTCATTCATTGTGTTAAAAACAGGTAAATTTAAATGGGTTGTTCCACCTTTACCTGGTGTTACACCACCAACAACTTTGTGCCATAAGCAAGTGATTGCTCAGAGTGAAATGTACCGTTTTTACCGGTAAAACCTTGTACCAATACTTTGGTGTCTTTATTTACTAATACGCTCATGATTGATACTCCTTACGCTTTTACTGCAGCAACAACTTTTTCTGCAGCATCGGCTAAGCCAGTCGCAGAAATTAATTTCAAACCAGATTCATCGAGTAATTTTGCACCTAACTCTGCATTGTTCCCTTCTAAACGAACAACCACAGGCACAGTTACATTTACCTCTTGAACTGCTGCAATAATTGCTTCAGCAATCATGTCACAACGTACAATACCACCGAAGATATTGATTAATACCGCCTGTACTGATGTATCAGACAAAATAATTTTAAATGCTTCAATCACACGGTCTTTGGTTGCACCACCACCCACATCAAGGAAGTTTGCAGGCTGACCACCATAGAGTTTAATGATGTCCATCGTTGCCATTGCAAGACCAGCACCATTGACCATACAACCAATATTACCTTCAAGTGCAACATAGTTTAGGTCAAATTCAGAAGCTTTCAGCTCACGCTCATTTTCCTGTGATTTATCACGCATCGCTGCGATTTCAGGAAGACGATATAATGCATTTGAGTCAATACCAATTTTTGCATCCACACACAAAATTTCACCATTTTCACGAACTGAAAGTGGATTAATTTCAAATAATGCAAAGTCATTATCAATAAATGCTTGATAAGCACCTGTCATAATTGTGACAAATTGGCTAACTTGTTTATCTTTTAAACCCAATTTGAAAGCAACTTCACGTGCTTGGAATGGTAATAAACCAACGAGTGGATCTACTTCAATTTTAAAAATTTTCTCAGGAGTTTCTTCGGCAACTTTTTCAATTTCCACACCACCTTCAGTCGATGCCATGAAAGTCACACGGCGGCTTGAACGATCCACCACTGCGCCTAAATATAATTCACGTTCTACAGGGTATACATCTTCACAGACTAAAATACTATTTACTGGTTGACCATTGGCATCTGTTTGATAAGTCACCAAATTTGTACCAAGTAAACTTTTAGCATATTCTGCTGCTTCTTCAGCAGATTTTACAACTTTTACACCACCTGCTTTACCACGACCACCCGCATGTACTTGTGCTTTCATGACAGCAAATTTACCATCAATCTGCTCAAATGCTTTCGATGCTTCTTCAGGGGTTGTAATTAAAATGCCTTCTTGAACTGGCATACCATATTTTTTTAACAGCGTTTTCGATTGATACTCATGTAGATTCATTTTTTACCTTTTACTACTTTTCACATTGTTATGACACACTAATAGTTAAACTTCCATCGCAATAACTATTGGCATTTATTAAAATTAGTTCTTTTATTATTAGATGATTATTCAATTAAAAACAACCATCAAAACTTAAAAAGAGCGGTCGAAACCGCTCTTTTTTGTGTTATTTACGTTTACGCTGAATCGCGTGAATCGCACGTCCATCCACTGCAAGCGCAGCTTCATGAACCACTTCTGAATAGGTTGGGTGACCAAAAGTCATCAACTGTAAGTCTTCAACAGAAGATACAAACTCAAGTGCAATCATACCTTGGTGAACGATGTCAGAAGCACCAGGACCAATGATATGCATACCCAGTAAACGATCCGTTTTCGCATCAGCAACAAACTTCACGAAACCAGCAGATTCATTAGCAGCTAAAGCACGACCATTGACCGCAAATGGGAATTGACCTGTTTTAACTTCATGACCTTTTTCTTTAGCTTGTTCTTCAGTCAAACCTACCCACGCCGCTTCTGGGTGTGTGTAAATTACACTGATGATCGTGTCGTAATTGATTTGAGCCGCATGACCATGCATACGTTCAACAGCCATTACGCCTTCTTCCATTGCTTTATGTGCAAGCATTGGACCACGAACCAAGTCACCAATTGCATATACGCCTTCAACAGAAGTTGCACACCAATCGTTGACTTCAACAAGACCACGTTCAGTGAGTTTAATGCCTGAGTCTTCAGCCAATAAACCTTCTGCATACGCTTTACGACCTACACAAACGATCAATTTATCGAAAGTTTGAGTTTTGTCTTCGCCGCCTTGAGTATATTGAACAGTCACTTCACGACCGTTAATCTCAGTACCCGCAACTTTAGCGCCTACACGAATGTCTAAACCTTGTTTAGTCAAAAGTTTTTGGTAGTCTTTAGCCAAAGCTTTGTCTGCCATTGGTAAGAATGCATCTAATGCTTCAAACACAACAACTTCAGAACCTAAACGACGCCACACTGAACCAAGCTCAAGACCAATAACGCCTGCACCGATTACGCCAAGACGTTTAGGAACTTCTTGGAATTCTAATGCACCCGTTGAATCAACGATTAAGTCTTCATCAACTTTTGCAACTGGAATGTTTACAGGTACAGAACCTGTCGCAAGGATGACGAATTTAGGTTCTAAAACTTGAACTTCACCACCTTCTAACGGTGTGAATTCAACTTTTTTACCAGCAAGTAATTTACCAGTACCTTGTAACCATTCAATGCCATTGCCTTTTAATAATTGAGCAACACCACCAGTAAGGTTATCAACAACTTTATCTTTACGTGCCAGAAGTTTTTGAAGGTCTAGTTGAACATTTTCAACAGAGATTCCGTGTACATCTAAGCCATGAAGCGTATCTTCATAGTGATGTGAAGAATCTAAAAGTGCTTTAGAAGGGATACAACCTACGTTTAAGCAAGTACCACCCAAAGATGGTTTACCTTTGTGTACACGTTTTTCGATACACGCAACTTTGAAACCAAGTTGAGCAGCACGAATCGCTGCTTCATAACCACCTGGTCCACCGCCGATTACAACTAAATCAAACTGAGACATGTTATCTCCAAACAATCCCCCTAAATCCCCCTTTTACTCAGGGAGACTTCCCCTCTTTCTTAAAGAGGGGTTAGGGAAGATTTATAATGAACTAAGAATTAAAGATCAAGGATTAAACGTGCTGGTTCTTCAAGCAATTCTTTAATTGCTACAAGGAAACCTACAGCTTCTTTACCATCAATTAAACGGTGGTCATAAGAAAGTGCCAAATACATCATTGGTAGAATTTCTACTTGACCATTTACCGCCATTGGACGATCTTGGATTTTATGCATACCCAAAATAGCCGTTTGTGGTTGGTTTAAAATCGGAGTTGAAAGCAATGAACCGAAAGTACCACCATTAGTAATCGTGAATGTACCACCAGTCATATCTTCAATTGAAAGTTTACCGTCACGTGCTTTACCAGCAAATCCACGGATACCATTTTCAACTTCAGCATAGTTCATACGATCTGTATCACGAAGCACAGGTACAACTAGACCACGATCACTCGATACTGCAACACCGATATCATAGAAACCGTGATAAACAATATCATCACCGTCAATTGACGCGTTTACAGCTGGGTAGCGTTTAAGCGCTTCAGTAGCCGCTTTAACGAAGAAAGACATAAAGCCTAAACGAGCACCATGACGTTTTTCGAACGCATCTTTATATTGTGCACGCATTTCCATGATTGGTTTCATGTTCACTTCGTTGAACGTTGTCAACATTGCAGTTTGTTGAGTCGCTGCAAGAAGACGCTCAGCAACACGCTTACGAAGACGTGTCATAGGAACACGTTTTTCGATACGTTCACCTACAGCAACACTTAAAGGTGTTACAGAAGCAGCAGGTTTAGCTTGATGATTCGCAACATCTTCTTTAGTGATACGACCACCACGACCAGTACCATCTACATCAGATGCAGAAATACCCGTTTCAGTTAATGCTTTACGAACTGCTGGTGCTTGATCAGCAACTTGTGCACGTTCAACCACAGGTGCATTACCTGCTTGAGTTTGTGCAGCAGCCTGTTCTACTTTCTCTTCTGATTGAACAGCTTGAGTTTGCGCAGCACCAGAAACAGCACCTTCTTCAAAAGTGGCAATCACTTCTGCTGAAAGAACCGTATCGCCTTCATTTTTAACGATAGTCGCAATAGTACCATCGGCAGGAGCAACAACTTCTAAAACAACTTTATCCGTTTCGATATCACAAATAACTTCATCACGTGATACTGCTTCACCTGGTTGTTTATGCCAAGTTGCAATTGTTCCATCAGCAACTGATTCTGGGAACACCGGTGCTTTAATTTCGGTTGCCATTATTTAGATTCTCCTGATTGATCAGCTACGATTGCAAGTGCATCATTGACGAGCTGAGCTTGTTGTTTTGCGTGCAAGTATGGTGAGCCACATGCAGGTGCAGCTGAAGCATCACGACCTGCGTAGCTAATGCGAATTTGTTTACCAGAGTTCATTACACCTTCATATAAACGAGGTGCGATGAATAACCATGCGCCTTGGTTCTTCGGTTCTTCTTGACACCAAACAAGTTCTTGAATGTTTGGATAAGTCGCAAGAACTTCAGCAATGCGTTGTTCTGGGAATGGATACAATTGTTCAACACGTACAATTGCGATATTTAAGTTTTGCTCACGACGTTTTTCAAGTAAATCGTAGTAAACCTTACCACCACACAACACTAGACGAGTAACGTCTGCTTTGTTGATTTGATCTACTTCATCAATCACAGTTTGGAATGAACCTGTTGCAAGCTCTTCCAAAGTAGATGTTGCAAGTTTGTGACGAAGCAATGACTTCGGTGAAGTTACGATCATTGGTTTACGAATAGGACGAATTGCTTGACGACGCATCGCATGGAAGATTTGAGCAGGTGTTGTTGGTGTGATCACTTGCATATTGTCTTCCGCACAAAGCTGTAAGAAACGCTCTAAACGTGCAGATGAGTGCTCAGGACCTTGACCTTCAAAACCGTGTGGAAGAAGTAATGTTAAACCACACACACGTTCCCATTTAGTTTCACCAGAAGAAATAAACTGGTCAATCACAACTTGCGCACAGTTCGCGAAGTCACCAAATTGTGCTTCCCAAATAATTAAACTGTGTGGCAATGTTGTTGCATAACCATATTCAAATGCAAGTACCGCCATTTCTGACAATAAAGAGTCATAAATCGCTGTACGAGGTTGATTTTCTTTGATGTGACAAAGTGGAATATAAACAGAACCATCAACTTGGTTATGTAGTTTTGCATGACGGTGTGAGAATGTACCACGACCAACGTCTTCACCAGTCAAGCGCACCAAATAACCATCATCAAGAATAGATGCATACGCTAGAGTTTCAGCAGCACCCCAGTTTAATGGCATTTCACCTGTTTGCATTTTCAAACGATCATCGATCACTTTCGATACTTGGCGTTGCATTACGAAGCCTTCAGGCAACTCACGCATTTTTGTACCAAGTTCTTTTAAGCGTTCGATTGGGAATGTTGTATCCCAAACATCTGTGTAGTCATGACCCAAATATGGTGTCCAATCCACAAACATTTTTTTGTTTGGTTCAAGTACAAGTGCATTTGCAACATGACGACCTGCTTCAAGATCTTCACGATACTTTTCAACCAAAGCATCTGCCGCAGCACGATCCAATACTTTCTCTTGCACCAACTGATCTGCATAAAGCGTACGAGTTGTCGCTTTTTTATTGATCACTTGATACATCATTGGTTGGGTTGCAGCAGGTTCATCCGCTTCGTTATGACCACGACGACGGTAACAGAACATATCAATCACAACATCTTTACGGAATGTATGACGGAAATCATGTGCCAACTGTGCAACAAATAATACAGACTCAGGATCATCACCATTGACATGGAAGATCGGTGCTTGGATCATTTTTGCAATGTCAGTACAGTATTCTGTAGAACGTGCATCACGTGGATCAGAAGTTGTGAAGCCTACTTGGTTATTCACAACAATGTGTACTGTACCACCTACGGTATAGCCACGAGTTTGTGACATTTGGAAAGTTTCTTGGTTAACACCTTGACCTGCAAATGCTGCATCACCATGTACAATGACTGGCAATACATCATCACCACCAATGTCTTTACGACGTACTTGACGTGCACGTACAGAACCTTCAACTACAGGTCCAACGATTTCTAAGTGTGATGGGTTAAATGCCAATGCCAAGTGAACTTCGCCACCTGGTGTCATCACGTTTGAAGAAAAACCTTGGTGATATTTAACATCACCAGAACCTTTCTTATTCAATGCCTTACCTTCAAACTCACCGAACAAATCAGCAGGGTTTTTACCCATAATGTTCACAAGCAAGTTCAAACGACCACGGTGTGGCATACCGATGACAACTTCTTTACAACCTACAGAACCTGCACGTTGAATTAGCTCATTAACCATTGGAATGAAAGATTCACCACCTTCCACACCAAAACGTTTTGCGCCTACATATTTATTACCAAGGAATTTTTCAAGACCTTCTGCCGCAGTTAAACGCTCTAAAACGTGTTTCTTTTGCTCTGCAGAAAAGTTGAATTGACCCTTAGTATTTTCTAAGCGTTGTTGAATCCAACGTTTTTCTTTGGTATCAACAATGTGCATGTATTCAACACCAATAGAAGCACAATATGTTGCTTCCATTGCTTCAACCATTTCACCTAAAGTTGCTTCAGTTTTACCAATCGCAAGATTACCTGCATTAAATACAGTATCTAAATCCGACTTGGTTAAACCATGCGCAGCAAGCTCCAAATCTGGCACGTCTTCACGTTTTGCCAAACCTAGTGGATCAAGTTTTGCTTTTTGATGTCCACGGTTACGATACGCAGCAATCAGTTGCAACACACCAATTTGGCGACGCTCGTGTTCAGTGCTGACTTCACTTTGTACAACAGGTTGAACACGATTAGAGTTGCGACCTAATAATAAGAATTGCTCACGAATGTTACCGTGGGGCTGATCGCCTTTCGGGAATTTATCGAAATATTGTTGCCAATCCTCACCGACTGAGGTTGGAGAAGACAGGTACTGCTCGTAAAGCTCTTCAATATACGCTGCACTATCAGCGGAAAGTTCAGTGTCAAGACGCAGTGCGTCAGCAACTTCTTGCATTTGTGGACCCATTTCCTATTGCAAAAACATTAGAGGATGCTTTTTAAGCATACCCAAGATTGATCATGCCAAACTGGTAAATTGGCACTCACCCCTTGGTTATTCAAAAACCAAAGGGCGTTATACGGCATTAGAATTTTACTAATGCAGACAATGAATCATAACGCCCTCAATGGCATCACCACTCACCTATACTCAACCGCAGCTGAGCAATTTTTTGCAAATCGACTTAGAAAAAATAAAGCGATGATTTACTTTTTCTAAAGCGGTTTATTTCATAAGCTATTTCTACTTTATAAACTCAACAGCATGTCACTTATGTTAAAAAATGTACGATATTGCTCTATTTTTTCCACTTACAAGGACTTGTTAAATCCTAACATGAACTTAAGCTTCAATTGATTTTTTTGACACATACCACTCATAAAATAGCGAAATACATAACAAGTATAATCTATTATTATATGGAGTTGCTTATACAAAAATTCAACCCATTTATAGAAAAATACTATTTTATCTTAAATAAAAAAAAGAGCGCACCTCAAATCAAGGTGCGCTCTTTTATTTTTAGGGTATTAGCCTGCTTGGTCGAGCAACATGCTACGGATATGACCGATCGCTTTTGTTGGGTTCAAACCTTTAGGACATACAGACACACAGTTCATAATCCCTTTACAACGGAACAATGAGAATGGGTCATCAAGACGACTTAAACGATCTTGAGTCGCTGTATCACGAGAATCGATGATAAAACGATATGCATTCAACAATGCAGATGGACCTAAGAATTTATCAGGGTTCCACCAGAATGATGGGCATGAAGTTGAACAACATGCACAAAGAATACATTCATATAAACCATCGAGATGTTCACGATCTTCAGGAGACTGTAAACGCTCTTTCGGTGGCGCAGGTTGATTATTGATTAGGAATGGTTGAATTTTGTCATACTGATCGTAGAACTGATTCATATCCACAACTAAATCTTTAACCACTGGCAAACCCGGCAATGGACGAATCACGATTTTTTCTGGTAAATCGTTCAAGTTCCAAAGACAAGCCAAACCATTTTTACCGTTGATATTCACACCATCCGAACCACAAATACCTTCACGGCAAGAGCGACGGAATGTTAATGACTCATCTTCCACTTTCAACGCAAGAAGAGCATCAAGCAACATACGGTGCTTATCAGTCAATTCAAGTTTAAAAGTTTGCATGTACGGTGCTTTATCCTTATCAGGATCATAGCGGTAGATTTCGAATGTACGGGTACCTCTACTCATCTTATTTCTCCCAATTAGAATGTACGTGGTTTAGGTGGAATTGGATCAACTTTCAATGGATTATAGCGTACTGGCTTATATTCCAAGTGATTGTCTGTAGAGAACCACAATGTGTGTTTCATCCACTCATCATCACGACGACCATATGGGTAATCTGCATGATCAGGTGGTAACTCGTAATCTACAACTGTATGCGCACCACGACATTCTTTACGTGCAGCAGCAGAAATCAAGGTTGCTTTCGCCACTTCATATAAGTTTTCAACTTCCAAAGCTTCAATACGTGCTGTGTTGAATACTTTAGATTTGTCTTTCAAGTGAATGTTACGTACACGAGGTTCGATTGCAAGAATCTGTTTAACACCTTCGTCAAGTAATGCTTGAGTACGGAATACACCCGCGTGATCTTGAACGATGTCACGGATTGCATCAGCAACTTCTTGTGCATTTTCACCTGAAGTTGAATCATCAAGGTGTTTAATACGATTTACTGTATTCGCAAGCACAGTTGTAGGTAATGGTGTGTACTCATCACCGTGATGTTTAGTCACGTAATCAATGATGTGTTCACCTGCAGCTTTACCAAATACAACCAAGTCAAGAAGTGAGTTGGTACCTAAACGGTTTGCACCATGTACAGATACGCAAGAACATTCACCAATTGCATAGAAACCTTTTACAGGTTTAGTGAAGTTACGTTCACCACCATTGTGTGAATACACACCAGTTTCTTTGTTGTAGTTCGCAACAAGTTCTTGAGTTTCAGCACTTTCAGGAAGAACAACTTGACCATGAATATTCGTTGGAATACCACCCATTTGATAATGGATTGTTGGTACTACAGGAATCGCTTCTTTCGTGATGTCAACGTTCGCGAATTTTTTACCGATCTCAAATACAGATGGTAAACGCTTCATGATCGTGTCCGCACCTAAGTGAGTCATATCAAGAAGGATATAATCACCTTTAGGACCACAACCACGACCTTCTTTGATCTCTTGGTCCATAGAGCGTGATACGAAGTCACGTGGAGCCAAATCTTTCAAAGTTGGTGCATAACGTTCCATGAACGGTTCGCCGTCTTTATTACGAAGGATTGCACCTTCACCACGACAACCTTCAGTCAACAATACGCCTGCGCCCGCTACACCTGTAGGGTGGAACTGCCAGAATTCCATATCTTGTAATGGAATACCTGCACGAGCCGCCATACCAAGACCGTCACCAGTGTTGATATATGCATTCGTAGATGCACGGTAAACACGACCCGCACCACCAGTAGCAAACAATGTTGCCTTACCTTGGAATACTGCAATTTTGCCCGTTTCTTGGTCAATCGCAGTTACACCAAGCACATCACCTGCTTCGTTACGGATTAAGTCTAATGCAATCCATTCAACAAAGAATTGAGTACCCATTTTCACGTTGCTTTGATAAAGCGTGTGAAGAAGTGCGTGACCTGTACGGTCAGCAGCAGCACAAGCACGTGGAACTGGTTTTTCACCATAGTTCGCAGCATGACCACCGAAAGGACGTTGGTAAATTGTACCGTCAGCGTTACGGTCAAATGGCATACCAAGGTGTTCAAGTTCATAAACAACTTGCGGTGCTTCACGCGTCATAAACTCGATTGCGTCTTGGTCACCTAACCAGTCTGAACCTTTAACCGTATCATAAAAGTGATAGTGCCAATTATCTTCTTGCATATTACCAAGAGATGCACCGATACCACCTTGTGCCGCAACAGTATGAGAACGTGTTGGGAATACTTTAGTCAGTACAGCCACATTCAAACCAGCTTGAGCAAGTTGGTAAGATGCACGCATACCTGAACCACCACCACCAACAATCACTGCATCGAATGTTTGATGTGGAATATTTGTGTAATCTTCTTTAGGGGTTATAGCGCCCATGACATCTTCCTATCAATTCGCCCAAAAATCTGGATTGCCCAGATTGCATATGCAATTACAGCAATAATTACTGCTGACGTTAACACGATGCGTAAACCTGAAGCTGAAGGACCCATTTGACGGGTAGTCACATAGTCAGTGAATACTTGCCACATGCCAATCCAAGCGTGTACAACTAGAGAGAAAACAGCCAATAAAGATAAAATCTTCATTGGAAGTGTCATCATGAAGCCTTTCCATTGTTCATAGTCAAATCCGCCATTGCAAAGAATCCAACCAAGCACAACAACAGTATAAACAGCTAGAACAACAGCACTCACACGTTGGATATACCAATCACGAGAACCTGAACCCGTTAAACCTGTAGCACTTTTCATTAGAGAACAATCCATACAAATGATGCGATAACAGAAATCGCAGCCAAAATTAATGCAATTGTAGCTGCAACACGACCACTTTGCAGTTCTTCAGCAAAACCGAGGTCAGCAAGTAAGTGCTTAATACCCATAATCAAATGGAATAATAAACCTGCTACAAACACCCATACAACAAAACGTACAATAAAGCCGCCAAAGATAGCTTGCACTTGCGCAAAGCCTTCAGGCGTAGACAACGATTTGTCTAAAAGCCACAAAAGTACCGGTACGAGTAAAAATACGATGACACCTGAAAGACGGTGTAAGATTGATGCAATAGCCACAGGGGATTTTAAGTTTACATCTAAAACTTGACCCATGGACAAATTGACAGGTCTGTTGCTTTTCACAGCGGGCATCCTGTAAGTAAAAACTCCATCCGGAGTTTGTTGGAATTAATTCGAAGGAAAGCTGGCATTATTAGGCAAGCGAATTGCCTAATTTTTTTAAACGACACTGAATTATAAATCGTGCACTGTCAAAATACAAACGATGCCATTTAGCTTTTTTATAAAAATACCTCTAAATAAGAATCATTTACAAAAAAATTACATCTTATTTAGCAGATGAAAATCAAAGTTTTTAGGCTATGTTATTATTTTTTAAAATATTAATTAAATTCACAGTTCACACTTTTTATTATTTTTAACTTTTTAAAAATTAAGACTAAAGCACAACACATTGCACTTACTATTTTTTGATTGAAAAATCATAACTTAATCTCCTCTCTCTATTTTAAAGTAGATCATGACATGATTATATAAAGCTTTGATGATTATTTTTTTAATAAATACCACTCATAATCATTAAGTAATTTGACTTCATAGTTTATGAGTAGAAATAAGCACTTAGTTTGTGAATAAATTATGAAAAAAGATGCAATAGAATATATTTGCTTATTTTAACAGCAATATTTAGCACATTATTTAAGCTAAAGATTATTTTTTAACCACTTAAAAGTTTTTTTTAACTATTTTTTAGGCAATCAATATCTAAAATGAAAATAAATATTTCAGTTGTTTTTGCGTTTATTTTTCACTCATCTGCATTTTTTATTATTTGTAAGTTGTGATTATTAGATGGTTTTAAATTTTTCCGCCTTTTATCATAATATTTAAAATTTCAACAAATTTACCGATAAAAAGCCATTTTTGTCGAGCAATAATAATTATTTTTATGCACCAAATCGAGAATTTGTCTTATTATACTGAGCCGATACTGTAAGTTTATTTGAAAATCTTTGAATGAGATTGTATGACTAAGCTACTGTGCTGATGTCACTTTTTATCCATAAGTATAATTGACAAAATTTCAGTACTCACTAAGCTAATAGCAATTTTTGATCGGTCTAACTTGTTGAGTAATAGATAAAGATTAACAAGTTAGAAAAAAACATTCACCAGGACAGGAGATCAATTGAATGTCTGCAGCAACTGGCAAGAAAGCCGTTTTACAACTTGATGGCAAAGAAATTGAATTACCAATTTACAGTGGTACATTGGGCCCAGATGTAATCGACGTTAAAGATGTATTGGCCGCAGGTCACTTTACTTTTGATCCTGGTTTTATGGCAACTGCTGCATGTGAATCAAAAATCACATTCATCGATGGTGGTAAAGGTGTTCTTTTACACCGTGGTTACCCGATTGACCAACTTGCAACTCAAGCTTCTTATTTAGAAACTTGCTACTTATTATTAAGTGGTGAACTGCCAAATGCTGAACAAAAAGCTGAATTTGAAGCAAAAGTTCGCAACCATACTATGGTTCATGACCAAGTAAGCCGTTTCTATAATGGTTTCCGCCGTGATGCACATCCAATGGCTATAATGGTTGGTGTTGTTGGTGCATTATCTGCGTTCTATCACAACGGCTTTGACGTTGAAGATGTAAACCACCGTGAAATTACTGCAATTCGTTTAATTGCAAAAGTTCCTACACTTGCTGCTTGGAGCTACAAATATACAGTAGGTCAACCATTCATGTATCCACGTAACGATTTAAGTTACGCTGAAAACTTCTTGTACATGATGTTTGCTACACCTGCTGACAAAGATTATAAAGTTAACCCTATTCTTGCAAAAGCAATGGATCGTATCTTTACGCTTCATGCTGACCATGAGCAAAATGCATCTACGTCTACAGTACGTTTAGCGGGTTCTACTGGCGCTAATCCTTATGCATGTATCGCTGCGGGTATCTCTGCACTTTGGGGCCCTGCTCACGGTGGTGCGAACGAAGCTGTTCTTAAGATGCTTGATGAAATCGGCACTGTAGAAAACGTTGCTGACTTCATGGAAAAAGTAAAAACTAAAGAAGTTAAACTTATGGGCTTCGGTCACCGAGTTTATAAAAACTTCGATCCACGTGCGAAAGTAATGAAAGAAACTTGTGACGAAGTTCTTAGTGCATTAGGTATCAACGATCCACAATTAGCACTTGCTATGGAACTTGAACGTATCGCTCTTTCTGACGAATACTTTATCAAACGTAACTTATACCCTAACGTAGACTTCTATTCAGGTATCATTCTTAAAGCGATTGGTATTCCAACAGAAATGTTTACTGTAATCTTTGCACTTGCACGTACTGTTGGTTGGATCAGCCACTGGTTAGAAATGCACAGCACAGCTTACAAAATTGGTCGTCCTCGTCAGCTTTACACTGGCGAAACTCAACGTGACATTAAACGTTAATTCGTTACACGTTCAGATCAAAGAAACCACCCTTTTGGGTGGTTTTTTATTCATCATGTTAGGTGGATGAGATTTCGTGAGATTGACTTAGCGAATATTAAAAGGAACTTTAGCTTCCTTTACCGTTACTTTTGCACCATTACACGCATTGGCAGTTTTAGTTGTGATTAAAATATAATTTTCTTGAGGCACAACTTTCATTGTGCTTGCAATTTCATGTCCTGTTTTACAATCTTCCTCACCCAAGGCTTCACTATAACGCCCTAGATCACTTGAAGATTCAGCCGTAGCAACCACATAAGCTTCCCAACCATCAAAATAAACCAATTCATCACGGCGTGATGTTGCACCCTGCCCTGAACTTGCCAAACTTAACTCAATCAGTTGAATGGGCTTGGTTTTAGGCTGAACATTATAAATTTTAAACTCATTGCTTTGCCCACCGTATTCTAATATTTGTGATTGTTTCAACTTTGGACGCGTTAAAATATAACCACTCCAAAAATTTCGCCCTGCATTTTCATAGCTTACACCTGATAAATATGCCACTTCACCAGATTTTAGTTTTATCGCTTTGGTATGCTCAATAGAAATTGCTTTTGGTGGGTTTGCATTAGAATCTTCTAAATTGGTAATCGTACTAATAATTTCTTTTGCTGTAGGCACGGCTGCAAAACTTGAAGAGAACATCAACAGTCCTGCACATACAGATAGAGATTGTTTTAACATGACTATTATCCTTTTATACAGATTTACTTTGGAAAATGGCTTAGCGTCCCCATTCCATTTGTGCCATATAAGGGCGCACTTTTTGAATGCGTTGAATATTGGTTTTTTCAATTTGCGTCAGTTGATTTTCAACATTAGTACTACATGGCATATACCAATCCGCCTCTACAAAAGCATTGGCAATTTCTTTATTGGCAAATGAATAACCATGCCGTGCATAAATACTATTACGCATATAATCAAGCTCTTCAGGTGGCAATTGCAAATCATCATCTTTTAACAAACGATTTGATGCCTCAGGAAATGAGCCTTCATTTTTTGCATAACGGCATTGTTGAGGTTTGAGATCAAAATATTTAGGTTTAACCTTACCTGTTGCAGACTCCCAACTCGATTGTAATGTTTTAGGTTGGTTATGACTGACTTGAAAAATAAATGTACCACTGCTTGCCTTTGCACCACTTTCAACAGCTGTGATTTTATAACCAGTGGATGTTGTTTGTACTTTTCCTGAAAATTCTTGTTTGTTTTTCCCTAAAATGCTGTAGCCTTTAACTTGGTTTGCATCAATGGATTTGATAAATACGCCTATTTTTTGCCCATCATAAGCACCAGACCATGATGTTTTGAGTTGTTGAAGATCTAAAGCAAAACTGGACTGAATCAGTAGTACATTTACACCTAAAATAGCAAGTAATGATTTTTTCATTGTTATTCCTAAGATTTATAAGGCTCAATCTATTAATCAGTTTAATACAAATCTAATTTTTTAATTTGAATAAAACGTAAAGATTTATCAACACATTTGATTGATCCTAATCAAGCGAAGATCAATTTAAATGTACCTAATCTTCCCTATCATCAAGAATTTATTATCATGCATAAAATAAAAAAATTCTCCTATAATCAAATATTACTCAGCATCCTATTCATTTTTTATCTTTACCTATGCATTCTCATGGTTAAAATTTGCCTACAGTATTTCCCATGGCAAGATGACCACAATTTTTTAGCACTCAAACAAGATGTAGTTTTTACACAACCTTGGCGCTTCGCATTTCAAATTCATGTCATCGTCAGCTCACTGGTTTTAATCGCAGCTTTCACCCAATTTTCAAGTCAAATTAGACAAAAATTTCCAAAAATTCACCGTTATAGCGGTTGGCTTTATATTTGTAGTGTTCTCATTTTTGCTTTACCAAGTGGTTTTATTATGGCTTTTTCAGCCGCAGGTGGTTGGCAAACCAAATTATGTTTTCTTATTTTAAGTCTACTTTGGGCAATAACGACTGGTATTGCCCTCTGCAAATCATCAAAAAACAGTGGTTCGCACACCGAGACTGGATGATCCGTAGTTTTGCACTTGCACTATCAGCCTTAAGTTTAAGAACATGGAAAATGGTTTTATATCAGTTACAGCCTTATTTTGAGTGGCTCACACCATTACATATTTATCAACTTGAAGCATGGCTTGGCTGGACAATCAATCTGATCATCGCAGAAATCATTATTTTCAAACTTCATCAAAAAATAAAAAGCCCTAAACTGAGTTAGGGCTTAAATGCATAAAATATACTTATGATGCTGTATCGTAATGCTTCAAATCTAAATCTTTTAATTGATCTTTTAGCTCTTGTAATGACCATGGCCAAGCAGCAAAGTTACGACCATTCTGATCTAAATAATAAGACTTACAACCACCTGCATTAAATACTGTCGTTTTGAGGTTACGCTGCACTTTAATATTGTGATAACGTACAACATTGCGCTTAATCTCAATACGCTTAATTTTTTGGTCACGCATTTTCAATAAGCCACTAACGATATAATCAATCTGTGCTTCTGCAATCCCAATAAATGAATCATATACCAAAATATTTGGTCCTAATACCAAGAACGCATTTGGCACTTTTTCAATACTTGCCCCTAAATATGCCTCTGGTGAACTATCTTTCCATAAATCAGACAGCAGTACGCCTTCAGAATTGGCAACACGTTGACCGATTGGCGGATGAGAAACCTCAAAACCTGTCCCCCAAATAATCACATCAACTTCATGGCGTTCGCCATTTGCAGCAACCACGGCATTGCCATCTATTTCAACCAAACCATGTGGAATCAGACTCACATTGTCTTGCTGTAATGCAGGATAATAATTGTTTGCAAACAATAAACGCTTACAACCAATATCAAAATTTGGGGTCACATCTTTACGCAATTGTTCATCTTGGATTTGCAATTTAAGCAATTGTTTACTTAAGAAATTTACTGGTTTCAAAATTTTTGGATGACGTAAACCAAAATTAATACCATTTAAAATCTGTGCAATACTGTTACGCCATGTTTGCTGAATCACAGGGAATCGTTGTACTAGACCTTTTGCCGTATCCCCTAGTTCACGATCTGCTTTTGGCAAAACCCAAGGTGCTGTACGCTGAAATACAAATAACTCTTTCGCCAAAGGCTGTACTTGTGGAATAAACTGAATTGCTGATGCACCTGTACCAATCACAGCAATACGTTTACCTTTAAGATCATAGTCATGATCCCAACGTGCTGAATGGAACATCTTACCTTTAAATGTTTCAATACCTTTTACTTTTGGCATTGATGGTTCAGTAATAGGACCAGTCGTGAAAATTACTGTTTTAGACTGGAATTTACCTTTAGAAGTTTCCAAGTTCCAAACATGATTCGCTTCATCCCATTTAGCACTGAGTAACTCATTACCAAACTCAATTTTTCCACCCAAATCATGCTTTTCCACCACTTCTTCTAAATAACTTAAAATCTCAGGTTGTTTAGCAAATAGATGGCTCCACTTGTGACTTGGTGAAAAAGAGAATGAATACAATGCTGACGGTACATCACAGCCACAACCCGGATAATTATTGTCACGCCATGTACCACCCACTCGTGCCGCTTTCTCAAGCACAATATAATCGTGATAACCTGCTTGATTCATTTTATATGCTGCTGCAATGCCTGAAATCCCTGCACCGACAACAATCGTATCAAACACACGTACAGGTTCTTCTTTCTTCTGAACAGGAGCTTTTTGCTCTACTGTTTTTGCAGTTTGCTTTTCAACACTTTGTTCTTTCACCACTGCTTTCGTTTCAGCTTTAGGTTCAACTTTTGGCGCTACTTTAACCTCAGCTTTTACTTTTTCCTTTACTTCAATTTTTTCATCTACTTGTGCTGCTTCCTTCACTTCAGGTTGAGCAGTTTCTTTTGCAATGGTTTTTTCAACTTTTGTCACATCAGGCTGTGTAACTTGCTTTACATCTTCAACTGTGGTCTGTTTTGGCTTTTTCTCTGAGGTGTTTTCTTCAGGCAAAGTATCTATTGATGTTTCTGTTGTCATTTTTCTTTACTCAAACTCTTGATGACTTAAATTACTTAAAATATCGATTAAAAACAGGATATCCAATGCCAAGCATTTTGGTATATAGGCTTGGTGATGCACGCTTCATCAACCAGAATAATTTTGCATCTGGTTGTGGAATGGTATAAAGCTTACCTGCATCAAGATTATCCAATGTTTTTTGAGCAACTTTTTCACTGGTGGTAAATGCATGATTCATCAATAAATCATCTGCCACACCAGCATACTGTTTTGGTAAGCGCCCATTTTTCATGATATTGGTTGGCACGAGTGTTGGACACAATACATTCACGCTAATTTTATCTTTACGAAGCTCTGCTGAAAGTGTTTCAGACAATGCTAAAACACTTGACTTAGTCACATTATATGCAGTCATTTCAGGTGCTGCGGTATAACCCGCTGCCGATGCCACATTGATAATCGCACCATAACCTTGTTGCTTAAACTTCGGTACAAAATAATGACAACCATAAATCACACCCCAAAGATTGATATTGACACACCATTGCCAATCTTCGAGAGAGACTTCATCAAACTTACCACCCAAACCTACGCCTGCATTATTAATCACCAAAGTTACAGAATGGTTCATTAACTTTTCAGCTTGCTCAGATAGCTTTTTAACTTGCTCTTTATCGGTCACATCACATTGCACAGCAAAGGCTTTCCCAGAAGTTTGAGATGTAATCAAACTGACCGTTTCCTCTGCTGCAGCTAAGTTAATATCTGCACATACAATAGTGCCACCACGCTTTGCAAGTTCCAATGCAAAGCTACGCCCGATCCCACTTCCTGCACCTGTTACCACAGCATATGCATGATGCGTTGGTTTTTTCTTCTTTGAAAAAATTCCCATTTAATTCATCCATTTATTCTTTATTTATTTAGCTTTAAACACGCAATGCAGGAATAAACTCTTTCACTAAGTATGGCGTTAATACGCCTGTTTCAGGGTTAAGCAAGGTGTCTTTGTAATATTCCAAGAAATCTGTTGTATCGTGATCATTTGGATGAAAATCTGGACGTAAATAGTCAAAAATATGCCCTAATGAACTTCCATAAACACCATCTTTCAAACCAAAAATAAGTTTAAAACTGTGTGGAATATCTTTCCAGTAACGTAAGCTGATCAAATTACTTGGCTTGCGATAAAATGGTACTAAAAGTGATGCTGCCGAAATCAAAACCAAAATCGTAATCAAAGCAGGGAAAAAACCAGCAATACGCAAAGCATAATTATTTGATAGCGTTTGAAACACATCAAAAGCAATATCTTTATGCTCAGACTCTTCCAACATATGCCACATCCAAATTGCACGTTGTTTTTCATCTGTTGATCTAAAGAAAACCTCTTCATGATTCATCATATATTCCGCAAGTACCGCAGTAAAATGCTCAATACCTGCCATTAATGATAATTTCATTGGCTGCGGTAAACGATTAAAACCATAATCAAATACATACCCTGCCAAAAAGCGGAATAACTTTACAGGTAAATCTCGCTCCATATAAGCATCATTCAATTCTTCATGCATTTTAGAATGAATCGCTTCCTGACCAATTAATGAAGTTACACGCTGTTTTAATAAGGGATCTTTAATAAAATCACGATGATAACGTGCTGTATCAATCACCAAATCTTCCCCTAATGTTAGAAAGATTGATAATGATGCAAATATGCACTTGCCAATTCAGCATCCATATAAAATCTGTGATCTAGCTTTTCAGGCTCAAAATCAAATTTCATGTGACGAATAGGAATAATTGGTGTTTGCTTTTCCAAACTAAAAGGAGAACCCGCTAACACTTTAGACAACATTGATTTAACTGGCTTTGCTAACAACATGGCTACATACTCTTTATTTGATTAATGTATAAACAGCAATTCAATCCTGTGATCTACTGCTCATGTTTTGAGTAAAAACTCTTTCATTGGTAAAAATTACGCTAAGCTTTGTCAAAGACTATTAGCATTTCAGGTCATTCAATTTGCATTTTGTGACTTTATTCAATTTTGTCGGACAATTATTTTTTGAATAACACCTATTAACAAATTTTGTCCTTTTAGGATATTTTCTGTTAAAAAATAAAATTTCTTTTTTTATTTTTATTTCAATATTTAAAACTCAAAATACCAAGTAATTTGCTTGGTTTTTAGCATCTTATCATAAGTTGTAAATATGACACTCTTATAAAAATATCGAGTTTCAAATCAACTCTCGCTATAATTTTAAACACTTTAAATCACAAGGTTTACAATCGTGTTTGATCTCAATGGTTGGCTATTTAGACTGTTAAAAATTGAATTGTTTAAATATCGTCATCTCACAGAAGGTGAAATTCGTATGAGTCGAACCGTATTTGGTGATCTTATTGATTATTCAAAAGTTTTAATTATGAATCAACCCTATTTACCTTGGCAACCTGTCGGAATTTTGATGGCACCAAATGGCTGTATTCATATGAAAGATGCTGACTTTTGTCATGATTTTTCACAAGAAAGTTTATTTAATCAAGCCATTTTTATTCATGAAATGGTATCTATAAGTTTTAAATAAAAAGACAACAAATATAAGTTTAATAAAAATGGACAAACCCTGTTTCAATTTAAGATATTTATTTAACTAAGATTTTTTTGTAAGGTTTAAGGCAACTTCTATAAAAAGACTTTGGCTTCAATATGACAAACAAGGCTAGAAAAATAACCTTATCTAAATTTGCTCAGACAAAAGTTGTTCAACCTTCACATTTTGAAGCAACAGAAATAACCCTACGAACACAAACCAAATACCACATTGCGCATATAACACAAAACTCTTTTGAATATGATCCAATTTATGGAACACGAGAAACTAAGTCACCTGTTCAATTTAATTTATATCCTCTAGTTGTTGATAGTTATGGAGTACCTTGGGCTGAAGCTAATATTTACATCTTAGATAGAATAAAAAATAGTCTTAATGTAGTTATGGCAACCTATTCAAATATAGCTAGTGATTTAGTCGCATTTAGGCAATTTTTAGATGATACAAATGTGAATTGGGTTACTTTCGATAAAAACAAATTATATAGACCTACATATCGCTATAGAGCATATCTACGAACAATGATTGAAGCTGAAAAAATCAGCTTTTCCACTGCCCGTAGAAGAATGAGTACTGTAATCGCATTTTATCGTTGGTTAAAAAACGAAGGCTTACTGAAGCCTGAATTTCCTATGTGGAAAGAATCAGATCGTTTTATAGATTTAAAAAATGATTTTGGTTCAACTTTTACAAAAAAAATCAAGTCAACAGATGTCTCTATCAAAGTCACTAAATCAAATAATCCATATGCTGAAACCATTAATGATGGTGGACTACTTCGACCATTGTCCAAAGATGAGCAAATTCACTTACTAGAAGCCCTATCTGCATTAAAGAACACTGAAATGCTTTTAATCCATCTCTTAGGGTTGGCAAGTGGTGCACGAATTCAGACTATTCTCACTATGAGATTGCATCATGTATTTACAAATATGGAGGGTTCAGAATTAAAGGAAATCAGAATTCCAGCAGGACCTAGCACAGGCATTGATACAAAAAATGATAAGAAAATAGTTTTGCATATTCCTCTTTGGCTCTACCAAAAACTATATATCTATTCACAAAGTGAAAATGCTCAGGTACGAAGAAAAAAATCACTGTTGGGTGATTCAGATGATCAATATTTATTTTTAAGTAATCGCGGTACACCCTATTATCAGTCTAAAGCTGAGATTAAACACTTTCATGAAAATTTTGCACTTCATCATGCTAAGAATGGACAAACTGTGAGGCAATTTATAAATGATAAAGTAATTCCATATATTCAGAATCAATTGAACAATCCAAAATTTAAATATCGCTTTCATGATTTAAGAGCTACTTTTGGCATGAATCTAACAGATGAACAGCTAGAATATGTTGCTAGAGGACAAATAAGTCTTCACCAAGCTCGTGAATTTGTCAGAGTTAGAATGTGCCATGAATCCTCAGCAACGACAGACTTATATCTACAATACCGACAAAATTTAAAACATATTAGACAAGTGTCAGACTCATATAATGATCACCTATTTAAGATTGTTACCTCACTTGACTTGGATCAAAAATTATGAATTTAGAGCGAAGAATTATACAAGTCTATGATTTACCAATTCATTCTAATATTACAATTCTTCGCCCTGAACAAGTGGTGGTGAAATTTCCTCAGGGTAAGACCATTGATATAGGTGCATTGTGCTATTTAATTCGACAACCTACAGCCAAATCACACTTAGGTGTTAAAAGAATTTCAAATGAAGGAAGACTTGTACAGATAGATTCTGTGTATGAACCTCGCAAGGATGATGTACGCCGGCTTATAACTTTTATTTCAGAACATATTATCCATAGCGGAAAACGTATTGAAACTATTAGAGATATGATCTCACGTTCAGTAGCCTTTATATTTTGGGCTGATCAGAATAAATTTTATGATCTATTAAATAAAAAAGAAATAGCTAAACTAGCATTAATTCAGTACACCCAATATTTAAAAGAAAAAGTCTCAAGAAGCGAGATCACAATAAATAGTGCTTCAAGACAACAAAGTTCAGTTATTACATTCTTATGTGATTTTTTTGAAGATGATGAATTTGCCATTGGCGTGAACATAATTCGAATAAACCAAAAACTCAAGAAAAGCACACAACCTCCAAGTGAAGATTCACAAGCAAAAGTCTTATCATTGTGTGAAAATATTTTTGATGGAATAGTCTCTTTTATCCTTGAGCATAAACAATATCCACATGAACTCAACATGCCTACATATTTAAATTTCCCAAACAATAAGCTTTGGATTTTCCCTGCAGAATCATGGTTTATTCATCCTCTTAAATCATTAGACAAACGTAATACTTGTTTAGGTTATAACTACCAATTAGGAATATTAAACACAATTGAACAAATTGATAAATTAAGACTAAAACCCATTATAAATCAAAGAAACACTTACCATCTTTTAAAAAATGCAGAAAATAATTTAATTGCGGCTAATCAAAATTTTAGGCATAGCCAAAGAATACACATTGGAACTATTGCGCTGAATGCTTTTATTATCTTATTTACTGCACAAACAGGAATGAATTGGTCACAAATACTCAATTTGCAATGGGATAATGAATTTCATATATCTAGCACTCATCAATTATTCAGAACAATAAAATGGAGAGCTGCAGGTAAAGAGTGCAGTTTTGAAATACCTGTAGGATTTATGCCTAGATTCAAAAATTTCATTAGATTAAGGAATTATCTTTTAAATAATCAAAAGTTTGAATATTTGTTTTTTACTGCTGGTGAACGAGGTTTAGGCACCCCGAAACAGGTTAAATCATTTACTTTGCATGGTATTTATTCAGCAATTAAGCGAATTGATCCACTATTACCCACAGTTCAATCAAGAGAATGGCGTGCAGCAAAAAGTGATTGGCTTGTGCGAAATACTGACATTTCAACAACAGCACTAATTTTACAAAATACAGAAAAAACAGTTTTATCTTCTTATATTGCAGGTTCTGAAAGTGCACATTGGGAAGAAATGTCAGACTTTCTGCATAACATATCTAAAGTTATTCTTTCTCCTCATCACGATCAAAAGCAATTATTACAAAGTGCAATTGGTAAGTGCACCTCATTTGGAAACCCTGTTATTCCGCAGAAAAATGATTCAATAAATACACCTAACTGCGTTAATCCCGAAGGTTGCTTATTTTGTGAGAATTATAGAATACACGTAGATGAAACTGATATTCGAAAATTATTAAGTTGTAGGTATTGTATTGAAAAAACAGCTCATTTAATAGGAAGCTTGGAAGAACAAGATTTAATAACAAAACCAATTTTTGAAAGAATTAATTTAGTTATAGCCCATGTTAAAAAGAACGATGAACCCCTTGTAAACAAAATTATGTCTGAAATTGAAGAAGGGGAACTTGACATTTATTGGGCAAGAAAACTTGAAATGTTTATGGAGTTAGATTGGATAATATGACTATTTTAAATCTAGATGCAAAATTAACATTTCCTCCACATCATACACCACCTGATTCATTCAATATATTGAATGATAGTTTACCATCCGATGATTTTGTTGTAAGTAGATCACCCACAGGAGCTATAATTTCATTATTTGGAGACATTGTTTGGGACTTCACCATTTACCACCCCGATGGTAAGCCAAGTCCTTTATTATTCACCTATTGGGATCAAGGTGAGTTAACCCCTAAGAGACAGGAATTAATTAAAGAAATTAAACATATTTTCTTTATATTAATTTGGTTAAGAGATAAAAGCCCGTTAAGTTTGGGGACATTAAGAAATTATCTAACTATTACTCGTGATGTTGCAAAATTTGCAGAACGTAAACACACCGCGTTAAAAGAAGTTATCGGCAATAAGAAATTGTTTTTAGAATTCGTTCGATCTCAGAACTCAGGATGGTTTATAGAAACACTTTCATCGCTTTTATTATTATTAATTGCTAGTAGTTATCAAAATCTTGCAATTAAAATAATTGAACCTGAAGTAATAAGACAACTGCAAAAGCAGAACAAACAGTACAGAGCATCTTTAAATCAGCATGCCCCTATCCCTACTAGAATCTATTCTGAAATTTTAAAAAATTGGTTGTGTTATTTAGAAAATTGGGAAAAAGTATCAAATGAATTAATGCAATTAATTTTGAAATGTTATGAACATAAGCTAAGTTGTTCAGGTAAAAGAGCTTATTTTCACTCAAGTTTAGATAATGTATCTGAGCCATTAAAAAAATTCGTTAATGAACATACTGAACAATTCACAATAAAGCAAATATCTAGCTTAGTTACAGCAACACAGTGTATTTGTAAACTTGTAATTCAAGCCTTTTCTGGTATGCGAGACGAAGAGGCACAAACTATCCCTTATCAATGTGTTAAAGAGGTGATCTCGAACTCACAAAAACATTATTTGATAATTGGTAGAACAACTAAGTTAAACCAGGGAAATGCAAAAACCACCCAATGGATAACAAGTATTGAAGGATTAAAAGCCGTCAGAATTGCTCAAAAAATTGCTGATCATGTTTACCAAATTCTTGATGAACAAAGAATTCAAAAAAGCTCAGATATTTTTCAGTATCCCCTGTTTATCTCAGCGAGTTACTTTGGATTTTCAAGTAAACCTATTGAGTCAACAATTAAGCAATATCGCATTGGGACTCTATACAGTAAGCAAGTAGTTGATAAACTGATACCCAAAATTGAACTGGCTGATGTTGAAGAACTTGAACAAATTGACCCTCACAGGGCATGGCGATCAGAATCGAACTTTCAAATTGGACAAAATTGGTATTTTACAACTCATCAATTACGTCGTTCATTAGCACTTTATGCTCAAAGATCAGGTCTTGTATCTTTACCCTCTCTACGAAGGCAGTTACAACATATCACCAATGAAATGACCAGTTATTATGCTAAAGGTTCTACATTTGCAAAAAATCTAATAAATGACGATAAAAGCCATTTTGCAAATGAATGGCAACAAACCCAAGTAGAATCTAACTCATTGGGGTATATTTTTAACGTTTTAATGTCTAATACCCCTTTATATGGTGGTCATATACATTGGATGGAAAATACGCTTAAAAATGAAGAAGGAATGATAATATTTGACCGCAAGCAAACATTACAACGTTTCAAAAAAGGCGACATTTCCTATAAAGAAACAATCATGGGCGGCTGTACCAAAGTTGGAGCTTGTAATTTTACAGCTACTAATTGGCTTCAAATTAATTGCTTAAAAGATAATTGTAGACACTTAATTGTCAGCTTACCTAAGCTAGAAAAAGTCATTACAGCACAAGAAAAAATGATTAACTTTTTAGATATAACCTCGCTAGAATATCGAACTGAAGTATCACATTTACAAATACTTAAAGAAACAAAGTATAAAATTATTGAACTTAAGGGTGCAGAATAGAATGTCAGAAGCTCTTATTGAATATTTTGAAGCACTTGAAAGATTGAAAGTAAATAAGCCTATTCGTATAGAGATTGGAACTAAAATTTCTAATGATTCTGTAGCTTTAGAAGCTGGTCGTAGTAAAGGAGCTATCAAAAAATCTAGACTAATTTTTGCAGATTTAATTATAGCCATTGCCAGTGCGGCAAAAGAACAAAATTTAACGCCTCTTGATCAACGTAAGCTTTTAAAAATACAAGAGGAATTAAAAATTGTCCGTGAAGACTTAGAAAAAGCATTAGGAAGAGAAATCTCGTTACTTTATGAAAATTATCAACTTAAAAAACAACTCCACGCTTTAAATGGAGCCAACATCATACCAATCCGCCAATCCGATCATGATTAATTAGCTTCGAATAATAATATTAGGAATTTTTTCAAAAAAAATGTCGCGGGCAATATCACCTTGTTGCTCAATATTATATTGCTCAAAAAGTTTACCTTCTATCAATTTGTATTTATATGGATCATACATCTTAAAACTAAGATAATAAGCACTCTGTAAAACAAAGCCTTTCAATACTACATTCGTATGCTTTTGATATTGAAGTACATGGGTAAGCTCATGAATAAATACGCCTTGCATAGCAATTGAACATAGAGAATAGTCTTCAACAAAAATATCTTTACTCACAAATAAACTGCCATTTGGGGCCATTAATATGTCTTTAGGTTGCCAAGGCAAATAAGGAACATTAAAAATTTTTACTTCATCATAATCAATAAGATCACGGAAAACTCTTTTCGCAATATTGACTTCACCTTTTGTTAGTCCTCTATATTTAAACTCTTTTATTTTCAAAATTCTATATAAAAAAAACCACACTCTATAAATATTTTCTTTAAAAAAATTATTCATAACATTAAGTTAAAATTTAGCTTTTTTTAATTTTATATTATAGAAACTTTTTTGCAAATTTTAAGTGACTAGAAAAAATGTGGAAATAGATTCACTTAAGAATATATCAAGGTAAAAAAATTTTAGGATCAGTGTTGAGTACCTTAGCAATTTCATAAAGCTTTTTTATTGTGATATTCACTTCTCCTCTCTCAATTCGGCCTAAATAACTCCGATCAATACCGCACTGTAAAGCCAAACTTTCTTGACTTATTTTTTTTGACTCGCGATCTGAGCGTATTAATTGACCAATTGATACTGCTAATTCACTCATAAATAATCAATAGCTCAAAAAGTAGAACTATCAGATTTTGATGTTTATAAATCCACGGCTTATAATCCTCACTATGCGGATTTAGGATTTCCTTATGTCAAATCGTACACTACCTTTTTATTCCAGCTTTTTTAATACCTTTGAAAAGCATGTTATTGATAAATGGGAAGCAAAAGATTTCATCACTAACATCTTAGAAAGGCATCCGCATACTTCACGAAATAAACAAAAGGTATATCAAGGTATCAATGTATTAATCCAATGTGGTTATCTAAAAAGAACTGTAAATCCACGAAAAAAAAATACATTTCTTTACACTGAAACAGAAGAAATTCTTAATTATAGAAGTTCAAAGAGTCAAGAAAATATAGCAAAGGCATTAAATGAAAAAATGAATATAGTTCAAGAGCATATATTGAAGAAAAATATTGAGGTAGACTTTATCAATGGCTTAAAGGATGAATATCCAGATATTGCTAGTCAGCTCATAGCTGTTGAGCAAGAGCATAAGGATGGCTTATATGATTTAACAACACAGCAAAATGTTATAAAAAATCTCATGATACGTTTTAATATAATTTAAGAGTGATGGTAAAAATATATTTATCTAAAAATTTAAATGGACAGTTACTTAAAATATGAGTAACTGTCAGATCTTATTTGAACTGATACAAATCATTTCATAGTCGATAATTTCTTCACGACTTCCTCACCAACTTCACGTGGAGACTGCGGATTTTGTCCTGTAATAATACGATCATCAACTACCACAAATGATGTAAATGGTAAGAATCCTTCAGAATATTTAGCCCCTTTAGACTTCAACTGATCTTCAAGTGAAAACGGAACTTGTTTTTTCATACCAGAGAGCACTTCTTCACGATTTGAAAAACCTGTCACTTTACGATTTCCAATCAAAGGCTGTCCTTGCTCATCTTTCAATGCAAGTACCCCCGCTACACCATGACATACCGCAGACACTACGCCACCTTGACGATAAATTTGCTCAGCAAGCCCAGTCAATTCAGGATTATTTGGAAAATCCCACATTACACCATGACCACCTGTAAAATAAATCGCTTTATAATTAGAAGCTTTTACATCTGTTGGCTTCAATGTGCTATTTAAACGGCTCATAAAAGCAGGATCAGCCAAATGCGCACGAGCTTCTTTATCCATATAAATCCATTTTTGGCTACGCTCATCTAAAGGTACAGCACCGCCATTTGGACTGACAAAATCCATGTCATAACCCGCTTTACGTGCTACGTCATAAAAATGTGTGAGTTCTGTTACCCATAAACCAGTTGTATCTTTGCGTGTTGGATATTTGGAATGATTGGTCATCACCACCAAAATCTTACCTTTATTTTGAGCTGATATATTTGACATAACTGTACTCACATTATTGTCTGCAAAAGCCAATTGCATGGTTAATATTACTGCGAATATAACCAAGATTTGTTGAATAAAACGCTGTTGAATAAACCATACCTTTGACATAACACTGCTCTGTTAATGATTTCATTATAAGAATAAGCTTAAAGTTAGGTTCAAGGTCAAGTGTATTTTTTATTCTTTTTAATTAATTTCAAACATCCTTGTTTTACATATAAAAAATTTCTATCCTGACAATTGCTATGCTTGTCCATCGATATTATCTTTTTCAGGTTCAATCAAATAAATATTCATTAAACGCTGCGCATTTTCAGTACACGTCATATCATTTGGTTTATTTTGAATCGAATCGATCAGGGTTAATAAATTTTTCTTATTTGTCGCAAGCAACTTTTGCATCTGAATAATGTCTTTAACTTTTTCATTTAAGGTGTTGATCAATTTGTCATGATCCCAACGATCTACGCTGGAAGGCATCATCAATTTGATTTCTTCTAAGGTAAAACCCACCTGTTGAGCTTGTTTGATCAAAAGTAACTGCTGTAAATCATTTTTGCTGTATTTCCGATAGCCATTTGCTAGACGCAATGGTTTAGGCAACAACTTGATTTGTTCATAATAACGAATTGTTGGTGAATTTAGACCACTTAATTTTGAAAGTTCACTGATATTCATATAACGTACCTCACTACTTTAAAGTTTACTTTAATCTTATTCTGAATACATTTCAATCAAAATCCATAGAACTCGATCTGGCATACGACTTTATTCAAATGTATAAAATAAATTCAAAACACCCTATTGACCTTAAAGTTAACTTTAAACATAGCATAAGCTCAACGTTTAATCTGAGCACAAAATGATGTCCTCTTTATTCAACATAAAACAATCTTCTCAAATCCTCGTCATGAGCTTAGCTTTATCAAATTCAGCTTTTGCAACGGATTTAGTACCAACATTTCAGTTTGCAAGCAATTCACATTCTCCAAAGGGTACGGTTATGCAAAATAAAACCAATACAACAAGTACAAATATAGTCATTGCGGATGAACCAAAGACACAATATCCGAATGCCAAAGAATTTGTGGAAGTTGAATTTGGGCCCCATACAGCACTGGTGCCTAAAGAAGGTTTTTATGACCGCTTTCATATGCAACCCAATTTAGATGAAGTGGCTAAAGATCCTTTGGTGGGAAATGTAGACTTCTTTAGAAAAATACCGAAACAATTAGTGGAAACACGTGCAGGGAAAGTGTGGTCACCCAACTACTATTATAAAACCAGTAATGTTCAATTATTGATGCTTGCACCTTTGGACAAATTAAAAGCCAAATTGCCTGCTCAAATTGAACCACTTAGCCCAATTCATGGCTATGGTTTGGTTTCATTAACCTTTTTTGCATATGATATTTGTGATAATGATCCCTATGATGAAGTATCCGTTGCTGTCGTAGTGCGTCGTCCAAATGCAAAAGGATCAAATATATCTGAGTTGATGAGTTCTATTCGTAATCGTGACTATTATGGTTATGTGCTTGCCCTACCTGTAGATACTGAAATTGCACGTGTGCGTGGCGTTTATGGTTATAGTTTACCTAAATGGTTAACTGCGATTAATCTCAAAATAGATGATCAAATTCAAGCCCATCTCTATGATACCAACGGCAATATTGATATCAGTTTAACTGCGCCAACACCAAAACTAAAAACTGTAAAAAATGAATCTCGCCAAGAAAAGAAAACCATGCTTAATCAAGTAGATGGGACTTGGTATAGCTCTTACGTTCAAGCAAACAATCAAACTTTTGCGCAAAATTTTTCCCTAAACATGTGGAGTTAAAACGCAATGGTGGTCCAGTGAGCCAATTATTAGATCAATTGGGTGCAAAGAAAATCTTGCGGATGGATGTAATTAAAGACGCCCAATTGGCTTTACATATGCCAACGCCGATTGATGAATGGAATAAATAATTTCGGCTTTAAAAGCGTGATATATCTAGTCACGCTTTTAATTTTCATGTAAAAATCAAAAAAGTGTTTAGTGAACAGTTTTGATTAAGATAACCCAATTGCCCTAGTGACCCTCTGTAGTTTTTTTAATTCTAAAGAAGTCATCCAATTACCTTTTTCAGTTAATCTCTCCCATATGACGATATCCGATTGTACACTCGCTAATATCCATGCGTTTGGGCTATGATCTGTTTTCCTAATTACTTTAAATCCCATATGGATGGCTGCACAAATAAATGCGCCATTTGATACATATGTATCATCAAATCTATTTAAAGCACGTTGGTATTTTTCAACACTATGCTTTGTTCCATAACTGCCAATTCTGTAACGATTAACATTAATTTTCTTGAGATGCTGTAAATACAAACAACATCTTTGACATTCATCAAGAGCATTTTTTAATGATTCTCTATCCTTAATAAAGCTTTGGATATATTCATCTTTCGTGTTTTTAAAAGTAAATTTTTTATAAAAATATTCAGAATATGAATCCAAATGACCAAAACCATTATAATTTAAAAGAGGTTCTTGTAACATTACTCTTTCAATATCTTCTAAGGTTATTAAGTAATCTATATTTTGTTGAAGGTACGGTATTGCTAATGCCCATGGCTTATTAATTTCCTTTAAAGAAATCGAATCAAGAGCATCTATTTGATTACAAGCTTGTTTGGTTTTAACTAGTTCTTTCGCACGTTTTTTTTGCACGTTGAACAGATAATCAAGATGGAAAAACTAAATTTTGCATATCGTATGCCTTATAGTTTGCCATTTTTAGTGTGCAGCCCACATCACCCTTAATGGCGTACAATAAGGATATTCGAATCATTTTATAGAAAGATACATTATCACAGGGGGATATTTGCCAACTCAACTAAGTTTAAATTGAGTGGTGGACTGACTAGCATAGTATTGATGCCTAATTAAAATATTATTATTCTCTGTATAAGTCAATTTATTAACTCAAAATAAAATATATTCGTATAAAATCAAAGAGTGCCATTAAACACTCTTTGATTTTTTAAATATCATTTAAGTACTACTTTGCATAGCCTTACGATACTGCTTGGTTCGTTTCATCATTGCACATTGCTGTAAAATCAAAGCCCACAGTGGGGAAATTCGTGCATTTGTTGCTTTGCCTTGACTCAATTTTTTCAATTGATATTTTACTGTAGACATATTGGCAACTGATGCAAGTGCTTTGTTTTTCCATTGAATTGGCTTCAACTCTGGCGCATCGTTTTTACCCGATTTCCAAGCATTCGGTAAATCTGGTTCGAGTGCGAGAGCTGTACCAATTCCGACCATTTCCACACCGCTTGCAACTACATTTTCAGCCACTTCTTTACGTCGAATGCCTCCAGTAACCATGATCGGCATTTTGGCAATTTTGCGGATTTCAGTGGCAAATTCTAGGAAATATGCTTCACGTGCTAATGTTCTTCCATCACGTGCTTGACCTTGCATTGCAGGCGCTTCATAGCTCCCACCAGATAATTCAACCAAATCTACAGGTAGTTCATTGAGCATCTGAACGACTTGTTTCGCATCGTCTGCACTAAAACCGCCTCGTTGAAAATCCGCTGAGTTTAATTTGACTGCAACCGCAAATTGTTTAGATACAACTAAACGTACAGCTTTCACGATTTCAATCAAAAGACGTGCTCGATTTTCCAAAGAACCGCCCCATTGGTCTTTACGTTGATTACTCAATGGTGATAAAAATTGACTCAATAAATAACCATGTGCAGCATGGATTTCCACCCCTGTAAATCCCGCTTGTTCTGCAAGTTCAGCAGTATGTGCAAATCGATAAATAACTTCTTCAATCATCGCTTGTGTCATTTCGATTGGTGTATCAAACTTATCTGACATTTTACCCAAATCTAACGGAATAGCTGATGGAGCCCATGTTGCTTGCCCCAAATTTGATTGCATTTGGCGACCAGGGTGATTTATCTGCATCCAAAATTGTGCGCCTTTTGAACGTCCGATTTCCGCCCATTTTTTAAATGCTTCTAAATGTGAATCATTTTCTAAAACAACGCCGCCCGGTCCTGTCATCGCACGATAATCCACCATGACATTTCCTGTAATGATTAGACCGACACCACCGTCCGCCCATGACTGATAAAGCTTAAATAATGCGGATGATGGTGCATAATGTTGATCTGCCATATTTTCTTCCATCGCTGCTTTCGCAAGGCGATTTGGAATACTGATGCCGTTTGGTAGAGCCAATGTTTCGAAGATGTTCATAAGATAGACCTCATGGTTTATGAACATACGATATCCTTAAAGTAAACTTTAAGGTCAATACATCATCAAAAATATTTTTAAATAAAAAAAAGAGCAACTCATTGAGTTGCTCTTTTCATTGAAATATTCACGCATTAACTTTGAATAAATGCCAACAAATCAGGATTAATGACATCTGCATTGACAGTTAACATGCCATGTGAGTAGCCTGAATATACTTTTAAAGTCCCATTTTGAACCAATTCAGCAGATAACTTTCCTGAAATCTCAAAAGGTACAACTTGGTCATCATCACCATGCATAACCAATACTGGTACTGAAATCTTTTTCAAATCTTCAGTAAAGTCAGTTTGCGAAAATGCCACAATCCCATCGTAATGCGCTTTTGCGCCACCCATCATGCCCTGACGCCACCAGTTTTGAATGACAGGTTCTGATGGTTTTGCATTTGGACGGTTAAATCCATAGAAAGGACCTTCAGGCACTGCACGATAAAATTCAGCACGGTTGTTAAACAATTGATTTTGGAAATCATCAAAGACTGCTTTCGGTAAGCCATTTGGATTTTTTTCTGTTTTAACCATCAAAGGTGGCACAGAGCTTACCAATACAGCTTTTGACACATGGGCTTCACCATGTTTAGCAATATAATGCGCCACTTCACCACCCCCAGTTGAGTGACCAATATGTACCGCTTTATCAATGCCTAAATGTTTCACTACAGCAGCGACATCATCCGCATAATGATCCATATCGTGCCCATCCCACACTTGAGTTGAGCGACCATGACCACGACGATCATGTGCAACAACACGATATCCTTTGCCTAGAAAATATAATAATTGTGCATCCCAATCATCTGAACTGAGTGGCCAACCATGATGGAAGAATAATACTTCCGCATCACGTGGTCCCCAGTCTTTATAGAAAATTTCAACTCCATCATTTGTCGTAACGTAGCCCATGAGATGACTCCTTCATAATCATTTAGATGAATTGAACAAACTTTTAATTCTGTTCAGACATCATCCTAAGCTTAAAGTGTACTTTAAGGTCAATCGAATTGATCACATTATTTTTAAAATTTGTAAGGAGAGTATTCTTTGCGATGATTTGTTTATTGAATATCTCATTTTGTAAATCAGATACATAAAATAAACCATTTAAGATTAAACCTATAAATTAAACTAAAAACATCACTTGACATTAAAGTAAACTTTAAACTTATAGTTATTTTATCCAATACGCCCTATCAATTTTGAGCAAAATTTATTTTGGAGAAAAAAATGACTGATACAAAATTTGACCTTGTTGTATTTGGTGCAACAAGTTTTGTTGGGCAAATCCTCACCTCTTATTTAACAAAATATTTTGCTGATTCAAATGAAAAAATACGTTGGGCGATTGCAGGTCGCTCACAAAGCAAACTAGACCAACTAAAAAATTCACTTGGTGAAAATGCACAAGGGCTTGCAACCTTAATTGCTGATGTAAATGATAGCAATGCAATCAAAGCAATCTGTGAACAAACTCGTGTTGTTGTTTCAACCGTTGGCCCTTATGCGCTATATGGTGAACCAATGATCAAAGCTTGTGTAGAAACAGGTACTGATTATTGTGATCTAACAGGTGAAACACAATGGATCAAGAAAATGATTGATCGATATCAAGATCAAGCAGAACTATCAGGTGCACGAATCGTTCATTGTTGTGGTTTTGATTCTGTTCCATCAGATATGGGCGTTTTATTTTTACAACAACATGCTTTAAAACAACATGGCGTACCTGCGACTCAAGTCAAAATGCGTGTTAAAACCCTAAAAGGTGGTGCATCTGGCGGTACAGTTGCAAGTTTAATCAATGTGATTCAAGAAGCAGCGGCAGATCCGGCACTACGCAAAGCGTTGATCAATCCATATTTATTAGTACCTCAAAACAATAATGCTCAGGTGCGTCAACATTACGTAAAATCAGCAGAATTTGATCAAGATTTTAATGCTTGGATTGCTCCCTTTGTGATGTCGGCAATCAATGAACGTGTCGTACACCGTTCAAATGCACTGAATCATTATCTCTATGGTGATCAATTTAGCTATAACGAGGCCACGTTGATGGGACAAGGTTTACAAGGTCGCATGAAAGCGTATGGATTGGTTGCAGGACTTGGTGCATTCATGCTTAGTGCAGTCAGTAAGCCAATAAGCAAAGTCATGGAGCAATACATTCTTCCAAAATCAGGTGAAGGTCCTACGCCAGAACAGCAAAGAAATGGACGTTTTGACATACGCTTCTTAGGCAAAACAGAAAATGGGCAAACAATACAAGTCAAAGTCACAGGTGATCGAGATCCTGGTTATGGCTCTACGGGAAAAATGCTCGGTCAGGCAGCGTTGAGTTTAGTGCTAGATCATCAAAACCAGGGCGAAAAAACAGGACGGCAAGGCGGTTTTTGGACACCAGCAAGTATGTTTGATGAGCGTTTTATTCAACGTCTGCAAAAGCATGCGGGCATTGGTTTTGAAGTTCTTTAAGTCTTGAATATAAATGAATTTTGAGGTGTGCTATGAATACTGTTCAAAATATAGAAATTGAAAATGATAGGCAAAATCTATCTAATATCCTGAATGTTCAACGCCAAGCTTTTCTCAATCAAGACTTTCCAACTTTAAGGGAAAGAAAAGCCAAGCTTGCTCAATTAAAAACGGCGGTATTGAAATATCGTGGTCAACTGCAACAAGCAATTCATCATGATTTTGGTAATCGAGCATTCCAAGAAACCGATGTCATGGAGTTGGTGGGTGTCATACAGTCCATCGATTATTTATCTCGAAATTTAAAACGCTTTATGAAGCCTGAGCGTCGCCATGTCAGTTTATTTTATCGTTCTGCGAAGGCACATGTTGAGTATCAGCCTAAGGGGATTATTGGCATCATGGCACCATGGAATTATCCAGTGTCATTAACCCTCATTCCACTTGCAACCGCCCTTGCTGCGGGTAATAGAGCAATGCTTAAGCCTTCTGAACTAACACCACGTACCAGTGATGTTTTACAAAAAATGCTCCATGAGATATTTAACCCAGATGAAGTTACAGTAATTCTTGGTGGCCCTGAAGTTGGTGCTGAGTTTAGCCAACTTGCTTTTGATCATTTGTTTTTTACTGGGAGTACACCTGTTGGTCATAAAGTCATGGAAGCTGCAAGTAAAAACCTTGTCCCTATTACTTTAGAACTAGGTGGAAAAAGTCCTGTCATCGTTGCTCGTGGTCATGTGAATGCAAGAACTGTACAAAGCATTGCGTATGGAAAACTTTCCAATGGGGGGCAAACTTGTGTTGCACCAGATTATGCATTGATTCATGAAAATGATTTAGAACAATTTATTGAACAATATGATCAGATGGTGAAAGGATTTTATCCAGAAGGGCCAACCAGTAAAGACTATACCTCAATTGTGAATGAACGCCATTTTCAACGCCTAAACCATTTGTTAGAAGATGCAAAAAATAATAATGCTCAAGTCTTAGCTGTAGGTATCCATCCAGAATCTGCTCAAAATCGTGATCGAACTATTGCTCCAACCTTAGTGATTGGATCTAAAGATGATGATGCCATTATGCATGAAGAAATTTTCGGTCCAATTTTACCAATTCGAACCTATCGGAATTTGGATGAAACCATTGAATATATCAACGCTCGACCACGCCCACTTGCGCTGTATTACTTTGGTGAAAAAGATGCAGACTGTGAAAAAGTCTTAAAACGCACCACATCAGGCAATGTCGGTATTAACAATACCATCATTCATGTGGCACAAGATGACCTTCCTTTTGGCGGCGTTGGTGCAAGCGGGATGGGTGCATATCATGGTATCGAAGGTTTTCGCTCAATGAGCCATGCCAAAGGTGTTTATGATCAAGGTCGCTTCAACTTCCCAAGCTTACTTCATGCACCATTTGGAAAATTCATGGTTCTAGCACTCCGTTTTACGCTAGGTCCAAAACCATAATCGTAAATTTAATAATTATATAGAGAGATTAATAATGAAAAGTATCGTTTTTAATGGTGCTGGTGGTCCTGAAGTTATTGAGGTTGTAGACAGACCAGTGCCTGAAATCACCAAAGATGATGTCTTAATAGAAGTTGTTGCAGCAGGAATTAATGGTCCAGATGTCATGCAACGACAAGGACTATATGCTCCACCTCAAGGTGTCACTGATATACCAGGTTTAGAAGTTTCTGGATTCGTAAAACAAGTCGGTCAAGCTGTTACTAAATTTAAAGTGGGTGACCAAGTTTGCGCATTGGTACAAGGCGGAGGCTATGCAGAATATGTCGTTGCCCATCAAGATAATGTACTTTTTGTTCCTAAGGGATTAAGTTTGACTGAAGCTGGTGTTCTGCTAGAAACATTCATGACAGTTTGGTCACACCTATTTCAGCATGCAAAATTCCGTCCCAATAGTTCAATTCTAATCCACGGTGGAACTTCAGGAATCGGCACAACTGCAACTATGCTGACACATGCATTTGGTGCGGCCAAAATCTTTACTACGGTGTCTAGTCCTGAGCATCAACAAGCAAGTTTGCAATTGGGTGCGGATGTTGCCATCAATTATAAGACTGATGATTTTGTAGAGGTTGTCAAACAACATACAGATGGTCAAGGTGTCGATTTTGTTTTAGATATTATTGCGGGAGATTATATCCAACGCAATTATGATGTTGCAGCCATGAATGGAACAATTTTACAAATTGGTGTTATGAAAGGTCTAGCTCAAAATGTGAATATCTTTCCAATGTTAGCAAAACGTTTGACGCATACTGGAGCGACTCTGCGTTCGCAATCTCATGCTGAGAAGGCCGAAGTTATGAAAGCATTACAAGAACAAGTGTGGCCGTTAATTGCACAAGGGAAAATCAAACCACTCTTGTATAAAACATTTGCCTTTGAGGATGCACGATCTGCACATGAATTGCTTTCAAAGGGAGAACATGTAGGTAAGATAGCTCTTATTGTGAAATAATATTACAACCTAGATCTTATGCTAAATACCACCATTAAAGTTAGAGTGGCATTTATTTAGCGGAGCATATTCATATCAAACTACCAATTTGTAACTAAATATAACAAAGATGAAAATTTAATGTCCATTTTTCCAAAAGAATAATGGACTATTCAAAAAAAATTTAAACCCATAAAGTATTGATATCTCAATGTCCATTTTTTTCAACTTGTAAGTGAGATGTCACATATTTATCAATATCAGCACAGCGTCAATGTGTTGCTCAAAGGCGCTATTTTGCAAATCGCATTGTATGCAAGTTATGGTAAATATAATCCTTATCACTACACATTAGTGCCCAATAAAGACTATCATGACTACAATATTGAACAGCAAGGTGATATTGCCAAAGATATTTTCTTAAAAAAAATACATAATATTATTTTAGATTCAGCACAGCTGTCGCAAAAGTAATAGATGATTGATTTATAAATTATATCTTTCTCCTATTTCATACATGAATCACACAAAAATAAATCATCAAAATTCTTCATTTTCTGTTGAAAATCCTGTTAAATTTAACAAGATGATAGATAAGTTTTTGACAATCTTTTTAAATCTCTAGCATCTGGCTTTATTTTAGTTAAAATAGCGACAGTCTGTAGTTTTTGCCATGCAAGAAATAAAGATTTTTTATCATGAAAATGATTTTTTATTTTGTGCCTTTTGGCAGTGTTTTTAAATGTTAAATTACACACAGTTGAATAACTATATAGATATAAATCAACTCGTTGTGTGCTTACTACCCTATAGGAATAGGACAAGGTTTAAATGAAAAGTTTTAAAGTTGCTCTCGCACAATTCTCTCCACATATCGGTAATATCGAAGCAAATGTTCAAAAGATGATTGAACAAGCCAATCAAGCAAAAAAACAAAATGCCAATATTATCGTTTTCCCAGAACTTGCAACCATTGGCTACCCTGCTGAAGATTTATTGCTTCGCCCAAGCGTGAATAAACGTACTGCTCAAGCTTTTGAGCAATTACAAGCAGTTAAAGATATTGTAATGGTCTTTGGTTTTGTCAATGCAACCGAAGATGGTCAACGTTACAACTCTGCTGCTGTAATGAAAGATGGACAAATTCTGGGGATTTACAACAAACAAAATCTGCCAAATTATAGCGTTTTTGATGAAAAACGTTATTTCAACGAAGGGCATCAACACCTTGTTTTTGAATACTTAGGTCATAAATTTGGCGTATTGATCTGTGAAGATGTTTGGTCGCTGAATACCGTACAACAACTTGCACAACTGAATGTAGAAAGTGTTTTAGTTTTAAATGCTTCACCATATGAAGTTGGTAAACCACAACACCGTATTGCAACTTTGCAAGAACTAGCAAAACAAATCAATATTCATCTAATCTATGCCAATCAAGTCGGTGGTCAAGATGATTTGATTTTTGATGGTTCAAGTTTTGTGATTAACAATACAGGTGTTGTTGCTCTACGTGCTGAAAGCTATAAAGAACAACTTTATGTTGTTGATTATGAAGTCGAAAATAAAGCCTATAAAGCAGTAGAAACAGCACCTGCTTTAGACACAATGGCTGAAATCTATCAAGCCTTAGTGATGTCTACACGTGATTATGTTGAACGTTCAGGCTTTCCTGGCGTGATTTTAGGTCTTTCCGGCGGAATCGACTCTGCATTAACTTTAGCCATTGCAGTTGATGCGATTGGTGCTGACAAAGTGCAAGCAGTAATGATGCCTTATACCTATACGTCACAAATCAGTGTAGAAGATGCTGCAGAACAAGCAAAACGTATGGGCGTGACTTTCGGCATTGCAGAAATTCACCCGATTGTAAATAGCTTTATGCAAACGCTTTACCCATTTTTTGGCAACTCACCTGCCGATGCAACTGAAGAAAATCTTCAAGCACGTGCACGTGGCACATTACTTATGGGCTTGTCGAATAAGTTTGGTAACTTAGTGCTTTCTACAGGAAATAAATCTGAATTAGCTGTTGGTTATTGTACCCTTTATGGTGACATGGTCGGTGGTTTTGCTGTTCTAAAAGATGTATATAAAACCATCGTGTTTGAACTTGCAAAATATCGCAATAGTCTAAGTGAAACTGCAGTCATTCCTGAACGAGTCATCACACGCCCACCTTCAGCAGAACTTCGTCCAGATCAAAAAGACCAAGACTCTTTACCTGCATACGATGTATTAGATGCAATCTTGTATGCTTATATCGAAGAAGATCAAAGCCAAGATGACATCATTGCCAAAGGTTTTGACAAAGAAGTTGTCGAAAAAGTCATTAAACTCGTTGATCGTAATGAATATAAACGCCGCCAAGGTGCAATTGGACCACGCATTACTTCACGTGCTTTTAGCCGTGACGTCGCTATCCAATCGTAAATGGCTGGAAAGCAGGTAACTGATCTCATGCCTGTGTTAAAGCTTTCAGCAAGTTTTAGCCAAGATTTTGCTCAAGCACTTTTGCTTGAGCAAGTCCGTTTTATTAAACAAAAACTACAAGACCCTACAGACCAAAAGTATTTACAAGATTTTATTCAAAAAGTTTATCATCATGCTGAACAGATCACTTTAAAAGATGTGATTCAACGTCAGTCACTACATGAAGTTGTACAAAAATACGCTTTTGAACTCAATCTTGGCGCAGATATCTTAGAATTCATTGGTTTTAGCGCACAAAAAATTCACCAAACTGCAACCACAAGTGCAGCTCAATTTGATAATTTTTTAACAGATGAACAGTTTGAATTATGGCTATATAAATTTTTAGAATTACAACAGTTACGCCAATATTTACAAGAAAATTTGCAAGAAAACTCACAGATTAAACAGGTGAGTTTACAACTTGCCAATCAAATTTTGGAAAATAACACCCCTTGGTTAGATTATTTCCGTAAACTTAATGTTCGCAATCAAAGCATTCGTGGCAAAGTATTAAATTATTTACAAGACCAACAGCACTTGATTGAGCTTAAATTAGAACAACAGCTTGCTACGGCGATCCGTTATCAAATCGGCAATATTATTTTATTACCCAATGAAGAGTTGGCAGAAATAGCGTTACAGCTGTGGTCTGAAATAAAAACTAAAACCTTGCAAGAAACATTTTCACAGTTTGAATCTATCGACTTTGAAGAGTTTTTTATTTTGGCGTATGAAACATGGAAACATTTACGTCAAACACCCAATATGCAAAAAATTATTCTCAATATCGTGGATGCTTTTTATGAATATTTTAGTGAATATTCATTACAAGAGCTGTTACATGCCGTAAGCTTAAATCAAGCAGATTTGTTTAATGAAGCACAACGTTTTGCACCCTTTTGCCTTGCTGCCTTAGATGAAAATGAAATCCTAGATGACATCATCGGTGCATTGATTGCACCGTTTTATCTAGATGAAAACACCCAAAAATTTATTGAAAATTATATTAACCAACATCTTAATCAAACGTAATTCCATTTGATAATATACATTATTTTTTTAATTTTTCTTCCACACAAAAAAAGAGACCATGCGGTGAGCATGGTCTATAAAAATGGTGGCTATGACGGGACTTGAACCTGTGACCCCCGCATTATGAGTGCGGTGCTCTAACCAACTGAGCTACATAGCCTTAAACTGTGTGCGCATTATGTAAATTTTTTAATGTATCGTCAAGCTCTCCATTGCACTAACGCTCATACTTTAAACAACTAAAAAACAAATGTTTAAAATTAATACATTTTTATTGTAATTATCAGACAAAATAAAGAGCTTCCTTTTGGTTAAATACGATGAATATTAAAATTTTAGCACTCAGCGCCTTGATTCCGATTTTGTCTGCCTGTCAGCTTATTAGCCCTATTTTTGTAGACTACAATGGTGTGCGAATGGATATTGCTCAATGGATCAATCAACAAAGCTTACTCACGATGCAACAGAAACGTAGCTTAGCTCAATTCAGTAAAGCACAGCAAAAATTGGTTAATATAGAGAAAATTCAGGACGAGCAAAAATTTGAAATCGCAAAAGAAAATAGTATTGCGTTACATTGCGCACAACAGCATGTGAGCCTAGACAAAATTCAGCAACTACAGCAACAGATTTTTGGCAAAGATGATCAAATGCGTATTTTAAACGTATATGATCAACAATTTCCAAAAATTAAATTGGATGCGCAAAAGATTCAATGTGAATAAAATAAATTGAATAGCAATTTGACAAAAAATTATTGTTAAATCGTCTGATCAAAAACACCAGATAAAAAAAGACCATGTTTTTGGAAACATGGTCTATAAAAATGGTGGCTATGACGGGACTTGAACCTGTGACCCCCGCATTATGAGTGCGGTGCTCTAACCAACTGAGCTACATAGCCTAAAACTGTGGGCGCATTATCTGTTGTTCTGATAAATACGTCAAGCACTAATTTTAAAAATTTGTTTGAAGTGAGCCGATAAGCCGGGTTCTGTCGTGAACGATCATTCCTCTAGGCGTACAATCACTCATACGCTCCAGCGACCTACCCGAATCCAGCACGGGCCGTGCCTCAGGATTCCTATTTGGTCTTGCTTCTGGTGGGGTTTACCTTGCCGTGAACTGTTACCAGACACGCGGTGCGCTCTTACCGCACCCTTTCACCCTTACCATCTCTCTTGGTTTCCTCGAAAGGAAATTGCAAAGATGGCGGTCTACTCTCTGCTGCACTTGCCGTCGGCTTTCGCCGCCCAGGCGTTACCTGGCACCCTGCCCTATGAAGCCCGGACTTTCCTCCCCTGCTTCAATCACGGAGATCTCCACAGCAGCGATCGTCTGGCTCACTTCAAGGGCCGCATGTTAGCAAATTTTTATGCTAATTGCTCGAACTTTTTTGAGCAATCAGTTTTTTATACTTGTCCATCAGTTGCTCTTGGCTCTCCACATGATCAGGATCGTTTGGAATACAATCGACTGGACAAAATAATGCACACTGTGGCTGATCATGATGCCCAACACATTCGGTACACAAATCAGGATGAATTTCATAGATGACTTCACCCATAAAAATCGCCTCATTAGGACAAACAGGCTCACACACATCACAGTTGATGCATTCATCAGTAATAATTAATGACACGCTACCAACCTTGTTGAATTTTTTGTTCAAAAGCATTGACGACACATTGTGGTACGAACTTGTGTACATCACCTTTTAAACGTGCGATTTCTCTCACCATTGTCGATGAAATAAATGAAAATTGTTCTGATGGTGTTAAAAATACTGTTTCAAAGTGATGATCAAGCTGACGGTTCATATTTGCCAACTGAAATTCATATTCAAAATCTGAAACAGCTCTTAATCCACGCAGAACGGCGGTTGCTTTTTGCTCATTAAAGAAATTAACCAAAAGTCCATCAAAGCCAACAAACTCAACATTGGGTAAATGGCTCAATGACTCTTTTGCCAGTGCCACACGCTCATCTAGAGTAAAGACAGGGTTCTTATGATGTCCAATTGCAATTGCCACGACCACTTCATCAAACATTTTTGAAGCACGAGCAACTAAATCGACATGTCCATTTGTAATAGGATCAAATGTTCCAGGATAGATGACACGAGTTTTAGACATCCATTTTTACTCTAGTTGTTTATGTAGGTCTATAGTTTAACAAAAACTTATTTTTAAGCGAACCACCTCATTGCAAATGAAAGCACTTCACCTACAGCCAAGTTTGAGGCAAAATAAGATTAATCTTGGAATTTTTGAATTATGTCTAAAAATATTGTCGTTAAAAAAAATAATGGTGGCACCATTGCACAGAATAAACGTGCACGTCATGATTATTTTATTGAAGAAAAGTTTGAAGCTGGACTTTCCTTACAAGGCTGGGAAGTAAAATCATTACGTGCAGGACGTATGACCATTACTGAAAGCTATATTACCTTTAAAAATAATGAAGCTTTCCTTTTCGGTGCTCAAATTCAACCCTTGCTTTCTGCTTCTACACATGTTGTTCCTGAAGCAACCCGTACCCGTAAGTTATTGTTGTCACGTCGTGAACTTGAAAAACTCATGGGAGCAGTAAATCAGAAAGGTTATACCTGCGTACCGTTGGCATGTTATTGGAAAGGTCACTTAGCAAAACTTGAGATTGCTTTGGTAAAAGGTAAGCAGTTACATGACAAACGTGCAACTGAAAAAGACCGTGACTGGCAACGTGACAAAGCACGCATCATGCATAAGTAATTTTCAAGAAAAAACCTCCAAATCGGAGGTTTTCTTATATCAGCACTAGCAAAACTTTAAACTACCATAACAGTTTGGGGCGAAGTTTTGTGTGGCAAGTTGAATATCCTTCAATGGAAATTTAACTGTTTGACCTGCTAAATTTACAGGTGGGATGGTTACACCTCCCACACAACTAATAATTGTAATACCACTACAATCTGTTGGATGATCAGTTAAATAGGTTGATAGTGGCTGTATCACTTGAGATAACACATCATTGGTAATTTGAACTTGATCAGTAGGATTAAGATGACCAATATCAATAGGATCTTCAATTGCTAACCACCATCCTCTTCGGGCTGCAACTGTAGAACCACTCCAATTAATATCTTGTTTTTGTAGTGACAATGAAAATGGATTATTCAGATTGATTTTATGGATAAACCCAAGGTTTTCAGAAATATCTAAATCCGCTTTTAATCCAGTAATACTACCTTTTGCATTAATAGGAATAGATACTAAATTGATAATTGGTATTTGAATTCTCGCACTAATGCCGCCATTAAAAAACAACTCGTTAATATCCGCTTTTCCTTTTAATTGAGCAGTATTAATACGACGACCTGTAATTGCCGTTTCTCCTACTAGGATATCCGCCTGTGTTGATTGCAGATTTAAATTATAATCAGTTGTATTAAAACCATAAGTTCCTATCCCTCTAATTTTACCACTGATCTGCTGTCCACCCACATCTGATGATTTAAGAGTTCTTGCGCCAGTAAATGCAGTCCCTTTGGTTTCTTTAATTTTCATATAACCACTAAGGCTATTGATACCATTGGGTGTTCCTGTATTTTCCTCACCAAGTGTTAACATCCCCAAAACTTTCTCAGCACTGAGACGAAAACCCATCATTTCACGGGTAGAAGCTGAGTTTGGATTTTTAATGGCAAATTCAATAAATGGATTGGTCATTTTTGCAGACGAACCAACACGCCCTTCACGTGTTTCTGCGACACCAGACAGACTTAAATTATCAATATCAATATCACACCCATTTGCACCATTGATCCCACCACAACCGAGTTGTAATTTTTTAATATTGGCATTTAGCTCAAGTTCAGCTTCCATCCCGAGTTTATAAAACCCGATATTTTGTGATGCCATAGAAGCATTGGCTTTGGAAGGATCAGTATAAGTAAGATTCATCAGTGCTTGACCTTGCACTTCTGAAAGCTCTGAATCTGAAAGGGATTTTAAAGTTGTGTCATCTGCGTGTGTTGAACCAATAAACAACGACAGCAAAGCACCAGAGATGACCAATCTCGTAGTTGTCATTACATCTACTCCAAGTTTTTATTTTATTTATTCCGTGTCGATTCCATCAACACGTTGGAGTATTATTCATTAAAACTAAACTTATGAAAGCGAACAACTTAACAAAAATTACACAATAGAAAAATTTCGTGATGTATTTTGCAATTGTTATTTTTTAACCACTTGTTTAAATAATAATTATTTAATTATTCTCATTAACAATAACGCAACATATTCACCAAACCAAATTGCGGTTTCCAGATCACCTTTTGGAGGTGTGATATCCACAGGTGCATTGTCTGATTGAGTCATTAATCCTAAAAAACTCGACATTCGGTTAAGATCATTTGTACCTCGTCCTGTGGGCATCATGGGTAAACCTGTCCACAACATACCATGTTGCATGGCAAAAAGATTGATCTGTTGAAGGACTGCGAGTTTGTCGCCACTGAGTCCTCCTCCATTGGTAAAACCTGCTGCAAGTTTGCCTTGCCACGCACGTGCCAACCAACGTTTAGAGGATTGTTCCATGAACAATTTTAAACCTGAAGTGAGATTCCCCATATAAGTTGGACAACCAAAAATAATGCCATCTGCTTGGTCAAGTATGTCCCAGTCAATATTTTCAATATTCATCAAATGCACAGTCACACCAACTTTGCTTGCACCTTGTGCAATATGCTGCGCAACTTTTGCAGTGTGTCCGTAGGGACTGTGATAAACAATAGCAAGGGTTTTAGCGATCAGTGACATATCAATAAAAACAAACAGATTTACTCAAGTTTACATGAATTACTGTATAAAGACGAATGTCGCCATGCGCCCTGTTTTGGCATTTCGGCGATAAGAATAAAATTCTTGGTTTTGTAAATAAGAGCATTGTTCACCGCCCAACACCAAAGTCACGCCATGTAATTTCAAAATATATCGGGCAATGGCATACAGGTCTGCATAATATTTTCCATCTTGCTCACCTGCTTTAAATGCATCTGCAAGTTCAGGATATTTATCGCAAAAAGCTGCTTTGACTTCTGCACCAATTTCAAAACAAGGTTGGCTAATCGCAGCACCCAACCATGCCCAGGTTGGCTGAGTTTGCATCTCGGTAATAGTATTTTCAATCATCCCACCTGCAAGCCCACGCCAACCCGCGTGTAGGTTAGCAACTTCTGTACCTTCAGCATTTCCCAACACCACTGGTAAACAATCTGCTGTCATCATCATCAAAGCATGAGCTTTTTGCTGTGTCACCAAACCATCACCGATTAATGCTTCAAAAGGCATTTGCGCATTGATGGTATGGCAAATGGTGCTATGCGTTTGGGTCATCCACGTGATTTTATTGACACCAAATTGGGAAAATTCATCCAATAAAATCATGCGATGTTTTTGTACACGCACAGGATCATCATTCACATGCAATGCCAAGTTAAATCCCGCAAGTTCAGGTTGTATAGGTGGCAACGCTTGCGGATGTTGGATTTGAGTTTGTCCGACAAATACGCCTTGTGGTAATCCTTGAACAAATTGCATATTAATTCCATCGAAAAATTTTATTATATTTTAACTTTTCTCTACTAAATAAGCATCTTATTAACCTTATACATTACATATCTTAAAAGTTGCAATGTTTTTAAACACGTGTATTATTTAAAAATACTACACAATAAAAAGAGTTAAATATGAAAAAAATATCATTGTTTTTAAGCGTCTTACTTTTGAATATAGGTTCTGCATACGCAGCTTGTTCCTATGATTTAAATGGAGTTGTTCCTAATGATTCAACATTCCAAAAATACCCTTTAATAAATAATCAAAAAGTTTCATATAAAATTTTAAATTCAAATACCGAAATAAAATATGCTGCGATTCCAAGTGCATTCGGCATAAACAGCACAAACCAACTCACTGGGTTATTCCCCCTTCCAAATACAGGAGTTTTTGGTCTAGAATTCAATACAACAACCATCCCAACAACACTAACAGCATCAAAAATATTACAAGGCTATCAACTTATGATGATGGATAGTAATAATAAGATGCACAGTCTAATAATTACTTATGTAAATAATGGTGCATTATCAGATCAAAATAACAATAAAAATGTAGTATTTATTTTAGCTACTTCTCCCAAAGCAGGAGCAACATCTACAGAAGCAGATGCAATATATGGTCATGCTCAACCTATAAGCAGCTCATCTATTCAAAATTTAGGAATATACATAAATCAGAATACAAATCAGTTAGGAATTATAATTAATAAACAAAATTTGGGATATGTCGGCTCATTTTCCTCTAAACTAAAATCCCTTACTTATTCACCAGTAGTACAATTTCAAGGCTTTTCAAGTAATTCACCTTACATAAACAAAGACTATATTCAAGAAATCATTACAGATAAATCAAAATTCACAAATACTTTCCCAACAGGAACAAAAGATATTTGTGAAAACTAAATAGCTTTAAAATAAAACTGCTCAAATTGAGCAGTTTTTTTATTTTATCAATAGGCTTTATTTTCAGTACGAAGTACATCTACCAATGTCTTAAAGTCATCCGCCCAAGGTGCTTCAAACAACATTTCTTCTTGAGTACGAGGATGAATTAAACCTAATTTTGCAGCATGTAAGGCTTGGCGTTTAAAACCTCGTAAAGTATCAGTTAACAGTTCTGATGCACCTGCAGGCACTTTAACACGGCTCATATACACAGGATCACCTACCAAAGGGAAACCAATATATGTGAAATGTACACGAATCTGATGCGTACGCCCAGTTTCAAGCTGTGCTTGTACACGGGTGAAATGTTGGAAACGTTCTTTGACATTATAATGTGTCACCGCATCACGCCCACCCGGAAGAATCGCCATTTTCACACGATCAACAGGATGGCGTTTAATTGGTTCATCAATCGTACCGCCTGCAATGATATTGCCATAGCAAATCAAGTCATAAATACGGTAAACCGATTTTTTCGCCAGTTGTTTACTCAGTGAAAATTGTGCTTCTAAATTTTTCGCAACTACCAATAAGCCACTGGTGTCTTTGTCGATCCGATGTACCAAGCCTGCACGAGTGAGTTCGGCAGATTTTGGATAATGGTAAAGTAGTGCATTGACAAAGTACCATTTGGATTACCTGCACCGGGGTGAACAATCATGCCCACTGGCTTATTAATCACAATAATATCATCATCCTCAAAGACAATATTTAGAGGAATATTTTCAGGTTGTGCTGAAGTCTGTGCCTCTAACTCAACCTCTAGCGTAAGTAATTCATTGCCTTCGCATTTGTACTTTGGCTTAACAATGTTACCATTTACCAACAAATAACCATCCTTCAACCACTGCTTGAGTTTTTCGCGTGAAAAATCACTCCAAACGGCGGCTGCAACTTGGTCGATGCGTTGACCTAAATAACTTTCATCCAATTGAAATTGCAACGATAAACGTGTTGCAGTTAAGGCTGAAGTATGATTATCTGCATCCTCAGAATCTTCAAGTAAATTGAAATCATTTTCTGAGAAATTAGAATTAGAAGATTGTGCTGAAGTCATTTGCTCATTCGGACAAAAGTGGTTTAATAGCGCAATTGTAGCCTATTGCCCGTATAAACAGAGGAATTTTTATGTCGCTACCACGTTATAAAGTTACAATGCTTGCTTTATCTTTGAGCATCGCAACGGCATTTGTAGGCTGTAGCAGCAATCCAAGTAAAAAAGAAGTGGTTGATACTGGTCCTCAGTCAAGTGAGCAAAGCTATTACAACAAAGCAATGAAAGCCTTAGAAAAAGGTCAATATGGCGATGCTGAAAAATCATTACAAGCGCTTGATACCTATTACCCAACAGGTCAATATGCGCAGCAATCGCAATTAGAATTGATTTATACCAAGTTTAAACAGAAAGATTATGAAGCAACCATTGCGCATGCTGAACGCTTTATTCGTTTAAATCCACAGCATCCAAACGTGGATTATGCTTACTACGTGCGTGGTGTAGCAAATATGGAAATGAACTATGACGGCATCATGCGCTATACCTCACTGAAACAAGCGCATCGTGACATTAGTTATTTAAAAATTGCCTATCAAAATTTTGTAGACTTTATTCGTCGTTATCCAAGTAGCCAATATGCGGTAGATGCTGCACAACGTATGACATTTATTGGGCAAGAGTTGGCTGAAAGTGAAATGAATGCTGCGCGTTTTAATCTCAAACGTAAAGCCTATCTCGCTGCTGTTGAACGCTCACAATGGGTGATTGAACATTATCCACAAACCCCACAAATTCCTGAAGCTTTAGCAACTATGGCATATGGTTATGACAAGCTTGGCGACAAAGCAACATCTAAACAATATGTTGATATTTTAAAACTCAACTACCCACATCTCGTTAAATCGAATGGCGAAGTCAATTTACGTGCTGCACGTAAAGATGGTAGCTTACTCAACCGTGCGACTTTGGGTATTTTTGGTCGTAGTGAAAAAACTCGCGGCACAGTTGAAGAAGCAAAAACTTCTACACAAACCAATGCTTCTGCTGAAGATAAACCAAGTTTGTTAAATCGTGCGACTTTTGGTTTGTTGGGTCGCCCAGATCGTGCGGTATCTTCTGAGCCTGCACGTGCAGATGAAAGTTTATATGATGGTCAACGTACACAACCGACCAAAACTGAGCAAACTGAGCAAACTGAGCAAACTGAGCAAACTGAGCAATAAGCTAGCGGATGTGTTGCGATGATAAAGGCAGAATTTTGATTCTGCCTTTTTTATGTGTAAGCAAATTCAATACACATATACGCCTTGCCTAATCTAAGCTAAACTTGTCGACCCACTTATTTTTTGTTGCCCACTTGGCTTTTATTTATGGCGATTCCTCAGCATACGATTGACCAAATTTTAGATCGAACCGACATTGTCGATTTGATTGGTCAGCGTGTGAAATTGAAAAAGACAGGTCGCACCTATTCAGGTTGTTGCCCTTTTCATCAGGAAAAATCGCCCTCTTTCCACGTTTATCGTGACAAACAATATTTTCATTGCTTCGGTTGCCAAGCCAATGGTAATGCTATCCGTTTTTTAATGGACATTGACCATCGCAATTTTGTCGATGTAATGAAAGACCTTGCAAGTCAAACGGGTATCGAACTACCTAAAGATAACCAAGATAATAAAAAACTATCGTACAAACGTGAAGCAATAAAAGCACAACCTATTATTGAAAATAAAGTCGTAGATCAACCCAATATTGCACCAACAACCGATAGTACAATGCCAATGGAGATTGATCCATTTGAGGCATTTAACCAATATCCTGACTTTGAAAATTTTGATCCAACACAGTTCGATACGTCAAATTATGAGCAAATTCCACAAGATGGTAATTTATACGATCTTTTAGAAAATATTGCCCAGTTTTATGAAAAACAACTACCACATAGCAAAAGCGCACAACATTATTTTAAACATCGTGGTTTAAGTAAAAGTACCATTCAATACTGGCGTTTGGGTTATGCACCCGAAGATTGGCAACATTTAGAAAAAGCCTTTCCACAAGATATTGAAGGCTTAAAACTGCTTGGTCTGATCCGGACCAGTGACAGTGGGCGTGATTTTGATCTGTTACGTGATCGAGTCATTTTCCCAATACGAGATAGCAAAGGTCGTGTCGTTGGTTTTGGTGGTCGTGCGCTCAATGATGAGATTAAACCGAAATACATCAACTCACCTGATTCCGAAGTTTTTCATAAAAATCAATTACTCTATGGTTTGTATGAAGGTCGTAAAGAACGTGCGCAAGACTGGCTCATGGTTGAAGGCTATATGGATGTCATTGCCTTACAGCAGTACGGCATCTCAGGGGCAGTTGCCACGCTTGGAACTGCAAGTAATGCAGACCATTTGGGAATTTTATTTAAACAAAACAACCAGATTACCATCGCTTTTGATGGTGATGCCGCAGGACAAAAAGCTGCTCGTCGAACGCTAGAAATTGCTTTACCTCTGCTGAATGATGGACGAGAACTCAAATTTTTTGTGTTACCCAAAGAGCATGATCCTGATTCATTGATCCGTAAAGAAGGCATGGAAACCTTTCGCCGTTTATGGCAAAGCGCACCGCTTCTGTCTGATTTTTTGTTTGCTTTGCTTAGTCAAAATTATGCCATCACCACACCTGAAGGCAAAAGTCAGGTCATGGCTGAACTGAATCAACTGGTTGAATTACTTCCTAAACAAGGTTCGTATCGTTATTTATTACGTCAATTTTTCCGTGAAAAATTAGGCTTTAATAAAAAATGGCAACCACAAGTAAGTTTAGATGCATCTTTGTCTTTTAATATTCGTACCAAAGATGAAGATTTTGCAGTGGCAATTTTGATGCAACACCCATTTTTATATATTCATTTTGAAGTGTTACGTGCATTTATTCAGTCAGATGAATTACTTGCCAAAGTGCTTGCTATTTTCGACATTATTTTTGATGATTTGCCTGATGATCAAGAACTGGCAACTTATTATATTTTAGGGGCTTGTAGTCGCTATCATTTAGAATTGTCTGAGATCATGCAGCGGACGAATATTCAAAATTTGATCGAAGCCCCTGAACTTGCTGACAAAGTTGCCGCAGAATATTCGTTATCTTTACAAGAAAAATATTTACGTCAGAAAATGAAAGCACCAACCTCGCTCAGTGAATCTCGTAATTTACGCCAACAATTGAATGAATTAACCAAGAAAATTAGTTTAAAATTGGTGCATAGTTAAGCTAAAAAACACCAACTGATTAAAAGATCAATAATCACTTCAGCTTATGACTTTGTACATCAGAATTTCACTTTGCGACCACTTGCAAAAATATCCTGAATATTTTCTTTTAACCATTCAAAATGCGAAGGATCTTCATCTTTTGCAGCATTACGCAGCAAAATCGAGGTTGGATGCAAAAGCTTCTGCGTTAAACGATGATTAAAATCTTTTAAAACCTGCTCTGCATTTTCACCTGACTGAATGCGTTGTAAAGCATAGGCTAATTCAAGCTGGCTCAATTGCTCGCCTTGCTGACGATATTGATGAATGGTTTCACCTGCATTGTTAATTTTTTGCTGAGTAACCAATTGTGTGACCAATTGATTTACCATTACCTCAGCCTCAACCGCAGCCTGACGACGATGTGCAAGATTTTCATCAATCACCGATTGTAGATCATCCACCCCGTATAAATACACACCATCCAAACTTTCTACTTTTGAATCAATATCACGAGGTACAGCCAAATCAACCATCAACATTTGCTGATAACGGCGCTTTTTCAAAGCTGCTTTCACATCTGCAAATGAAATCACCTGATACAAACTGCCTGTACAGCTTGAAATCACATCTGCACGATATAAATTTTCTGCAAGTTCGGTAAATGGAATAATTTCCACATCCACACGATGTGCGATTTCCTGTGCCAACTTTTCAGCACGCTCACGCCCACGATTACAAATGAGGATTTTAGCTACCCCCATTTCTGCTAAATGTTTTGCTACAAGGCTGTTCATTTCACCTGCTGCAACAACCATAACAGTCAATTTTTCGGGGCGGCTAAAGACTTGTAGCGCCAACTGTGCAACTGCATAGCCCATTGAAACAGCATGGCTGCCTACGGCTGTTTCAGAACGCACACGCTTGGCAGCGTAAAAGGCATATTCAAAAATTTGATTGAGATTTTGCGAAACAATATGTGCATCTTTTGCCAAAGCTAAAGCTGTTTTGACTTGACCTAAAATCTGTGGTTCACCAAGCATGAGCGAATCTAAACCACTTGCGACTCGCATTAAATGCGAAACCGCATCGCTATTTTCATAACGATATACATGATTTGACAATTGTTTTACATCAATACCATTTGTTTGGGCGAGCCAATCTAATACCATATCGGCATTTTCCGCCATGGCATAAACTTCGGTACGATTACAGGTCGAAACCACCACCATATCATTCATTTCATGGTGTTGGCACTGTTCTGCCAGCAAAGTGCTTAAGCGTTCAGGATTGAAAGCGACTTTTTCACGAAGCTCTACAGAAGCAGTTTGATGGTTGACACCCAATGCAAAGAAAGACATATCAGATCATCATTTCGCTAAATTTATGCTATTGTGCAATAACGGTGTCATAAAAAGCATACTTGGATAAAGAAAAATTGCGTCAAATAAGCAGCCGCATTAACGGCACGACAATTAAGCAATATTCTACCACATTCTTACTTGTCGGTAGCATGGCTTCTAGCGCTCATATTCGAGCCGCTAGCGAATTGTATCATGCAAATTATAATACAGAAGCATTAAAACAAAGCATGATTGCTGAATTTGCCTTGGCATATCATGACACACCTACAGCTTTGCACAACTATACTGTGCTTGCAATCCGTAATAACTCTACCTCTATCAAACAACGTGCACTTGATATTGCGATTGAACATAATGACCTACAAGCGGCTTTAGATATTGCAACGCATTGGGTCGTACAAGAACCTGAGGATGTACCTGCAAAGTTCTATTTGGCGCATATCGCCCTAAAAGCCCATGAATACCAACTCGCTGCGGAAACCTTAGACAGTATTTTAAATATCGATGCCAATGCTGATCTAGAACAGATTTTAGCAGGCATCACACCTGAATCAGAGGAAGACCGTTTAAACCTCCTCCAAACTTTACACGCCAGTAAAGAAAAAAATAATCCATCCGTTTTGATTCTTATTGCAGGTTTAGAAGCACAAAACAATAATATTGAAATAGCTTTAGAAACGGTGAATAAGGCACTCAAAAAACGCCCTAAAGTCACAGGTTTTATTCTCATGAAAGCCAATCTACTCATGGCTTTAGGTGATGAGCAGCAGACTTTGGATTGGTATGAACGTAGTAGTCGTAAACACAAATACAACCTTGAAGTCCGCCTTGCAGAAGTACGTTATTTAACCAAAATCAACCAACCTGAATTGGCTTTAGACAAACTAGAAAAAATCATCAAAGCGTGGCCAGATGCAGAGGAAGCATTGTTTATTGCAGGCTTAACTGCAATTGACCTGAAAAAATATGATTTGGCTGAACAATATTTGGTTGAACTACGCTATTCGAGTAAATATCAAAACGATGCTTATTTTTATTTAGCGGTAAATGCTGAACGCAAACAACAACTTGAGACTGCCAAAGCATATTATCGGTTGGTCGATGGTAATCTCTACACAGTTTCTCGCCGTAACCTGATTTCAATTTATGATCATCAAGGAAAACTGAATGACGTTCTGCGTTTTTTAACTCAAGAACGGGTCAATTATCCACAGCATGCGAGCTTTTTGTACCAAGCCCAAGCTGAAATTTTAAAGAAAATGGACAATAAAAAAGCTGCTTTGCGCTTATTGAGTGAAGCCGTACAGAACTTACCTGATGATCCTGAACTGTTATATTCAGAAGTTTTATTGCTAGATCCTTATCAAAATAAAGAGCAATTAGATAAAGCACTGAAACAATTACTGGTCTTAGAACCTAATAGCCCAACCTATTTAAATGCCTATGCTTATACATTGGCTTTACAAAACCGTCGTTTGCAAGAAGCTCGTAGTTATGCTGAAAAAGCGTTGGATTTTGCCCCTGAACAAGCCTCTATTTTAGATACATTAGGTTATATCACTTTCTTACAGAATGACTTTAGTACAGCGTCGAAAGTTCTTGGCAAAGCCTATAACATGAGTGGCAGCATCAATATCGGTGTGCGTTATGCAAAATCTCTTTATATGCAAGGGGCACTCGAACAATTTAATCAAGTGTTACAACAACTCAAACAAAATCATCCAAATGATGCTGAATTGCAGCAACTTGATTCATTATTGTTACCACAACACTTAAACAAGAGTTAATTTTTTATGCGTTTCATTGCTCAAGTATTTTTTGCCGCAATTGCAACGGCAAGCTTTGCCCTAACAGGTTGTCAACAATACGCCAAAGCACCACAGCCCACAACATCGCAAGTACAAGATGCACAAAATTTTAGCCTTGAAGGAAAAATTGGTATCAAAACGCCAAAACAGTCAGGCAGTGCATTTTATACATGGCAACAAAATAATGAAAACTTTGACATCCAGCTCACTGGTATTTTAGGCATTGGTAAAACTGTTATTGAAGGAAAGTCTGGTCAAGTCACTCTCAATAGCGCTAAAACAGGTGAAATCACGGCTGAAACACCAGAAGAACTGCTTGAGCGTGCAACGGGTTGGGTCGCACCGATCACTCATATTGTCGATTGGGTACAAGCCAAACCAGCAACGACAACAGCCAAAGTTGACAAAGATGAGCAACAACGACCAACCCACATCGCAGAAGATGGTTGGACTGTTGACTTAAGTTATAACGATGCCGCTGCATTACCGAATAAGCTCATTTTAAAACAAGCTTTAGAAGCAGGACAGGAAAATCGTATTACAATGATCATTCAAAATCGTTAATCTGAAAAAAGCTTAGAACCTTATGATTCGTGTGCCGTCCCCAGCCAAATTAAATTTGTTTTTACACATCACAGGTCGCCGTGACAATGGCTATCATGAATTACAAAGTATTTTCCAACTGATCGACTTATATGATTGGATGGAATTTCTTCCAACCAATGATGAACAAATTTCGATTGCGGGTTTTAACGATGTTGATCTAGAACAAAATCTAATCTATAAAGCCACACAAATTTTAAAACCTTTTGCCCAAACAGCGACAGGTTTAAGCATTAAAATTGAAAAAAATATTCCAATGGGTGCGGGTTTAGGTGGCGGGTCTTCCAATGCTGCAACCACACTCATCGTAGTCAACCAACTTTGGCAATGTGGTCTAAATATCGCTGAACTTGCAGAACTTGGGGTAAAATTAGGCGCAGATGTGCCAATCTTTGTACATGGTAAAAATGCATGGGCAGAAGGCATTGGCGAACACTTAACATTCATAGACTTAGATCAAAAACGATACATTGTGTTAAAACCTGATTGTTTTATCAGCACTCAACTGCTTTTTTCACAAAAAACATTGACAAGAGATACGAAGCCTACTAAATTTTGCGCCTATCAACAGAACTCATCTGTTTTTGGAAATAACTTTGAGCCACTCGCTCGAAAGTTGTACCCTGAAGTCGATGAAGCAATGCGTTACTTAGATCAGTTCGGTAAAGCAAAACTCACAGGTACAGGTGCTTGTGTTTTTGTTGAAATAACTGAGAATATGAATATTGATGATGTTTTAGCAAATTCTCCATGTAAAGCTTATATGGTTAACAGCTTAAATGAATCACCTTTAGTTCATTTCACAGCATAAATGA